>NZ_BDQM01000002.1 GCF_002207865.1 Colwellia marinimaniae | reverse complement strand
CAAGGCGCCTCTTTTTATTAAGGGTTATTCCCTTAAAAATAGAGTCAACGATGAGCATTATTTGTTCAGGCATCCCCGTAGGGCCGGTTTAGCAACGCTTTATGTTACGTTATTGATTTCGACAATAGAATAACTATTTTCTTCAATCAATGCCTTACCTAAAGGCATTGCTAATTCCAGCTGAATCCTGCATCTTGAAGTAACATGGGTATATATAGTCACAGCGTTTGTCACCACAAAAGTGGATATCCTCATGCTGCAGTAACTTGTCCAAATAAAAGCTAATCGTTTGAGCTAAACCGTTACTGGCATTACTTTGATAAACGGTCAGTAGCATAACTAACCAATTTTCCATATAAGTAACCTGAACTCTGGATAAGCAGCACTTGCTCAATATTCCCCTTTATCCGATTCTCAGCGTTAACACGTCGATAAATAACCCGTTATTCATAAACGTGTTGCCTTGATAATCGAATAAATTGAAACATTGATAGTGTATATTGCTACTTAATCTTGTATATTTTGTTGTTAACAACCGTAAGTCGTTGTTTTTACTTAACCATCAAATACTCATTATCCAGAATTCAGGTTAAGTAACCTCTTTTGATGTGGCTAGGCACATAATTATGTTCTCCCTAGAGCACATCACTGTTGGTACTACTTGCTAGTAAGGTATGCCAAATAACAGCCTTGGCATTAGCATTTAAACATTTGCAGTCACCGCAGTGTAGTAAACCTGAATCGAGTAAATGAGTAAGTAGATTAGTTGATATCTCTACTTGTACTTTATCGGCATTATTAACAGCTATAGTGTTCATATCTATCCCCCCATGTTTATATTAAGCATAAACAAAGAAACCAATCAATGCAAATGATAATCATTATCATTTATCGGTTTTGCTTAAACTGATTGAAAGTAAATGTTATTTAGTTTTACTAACGCCCCTTAGTCAGTACAATATGGGTAGAAATTGAGCAATAGGGAGCAGTTATGATCGCCGCGGTAAGCGTACAGTCACTTAGTAAATATTATAAAGATGTTTGCGCCGTTGATAAGGTGAGTTTTGACGTATTACAAGGACACTGTTTTGGTCTTTTAGGGCCCAATGGTGCGGGTAAAACCACGACTATTGAAATTATGGAAGGCATTATTAGTGCCTCTTCAGGGCAAGTGCTTTATCAAGGTCAGCTGGTTGATAGCCAAATATCTCAACAAATAGGTATTCAATTTCAAAATACCGCCTTACAAGACTTTTTAACCGTTAAAGAAACCCTTAATTTATTTGCTGCTTTTTATCAAAATACTGTCGCGCAAGAGCAATTAATCGAATTGTGTGATTTAAAAGATTTTATCGATCGCGATAATCGCTTGTTGTCGGGGGGGCAGAGGCAACGATTACTACTGGCGTTAGCCTTGATCAACGATCCTAAAATTATCTTTCTTGATGAGCCAACGACCGGTTTAGATCCTCATGCCAGACGTAACTTTTGGCAATTGATCACAAATATTAAAGCGCAAAATAAAACCATTATTTTGACGACTCATTATATGGACGAAGCTGAACAGCTTTGTGACGATATCGTTATCATGGATAAAGGCAAGATAATTGCTGCAGGTACTCCACATCAATTACTTGCCAAACACTTCGACGATATTTTTATCTACCTTCCCCAAGCACAGGTCCCTCATGAACTGGTAAGCGAGTATGGCTGGACTAAATTAGCTGATCGCATTGAAATTACCAGTAAAAACGTTGAAAAAACGCTAAGGCTGTTGATGGCACAGGGGGTTTCTCTTGATGGCTTGCATGTTAAGTCAGCTAACCTCGATGATTTGTTTTTGAAACTTACCGGTCACTCACTACAGGCCTAGCTAATAGAGCACTATTACACTTTAGGAAAGCTTATGAATTTTAATCGTTTTTTTGCTGTTTTTAAAGCGCGGAATATTGAGTTTTTCCGTGATAAGTCATCACTTGGCTGGAACTTGTTATTCCCGGTTTTATTATTAGTAGGCTTTTCATTTATTTTTTCGGGTGACGGTCGACCAGCCTATAAAGTGGGTTTGCTTATTCAACCAGAGCAAAGACAAAACTCGGCTCAATCAGCACTGACTCAATTACGTTATATTGATTTTATTGACTATAGCGATGTGGCTTTAGCGAAAGAAAAACTTAGCCGCCATAGTCTTGATTTGTTAATAGACTATAACACTCAGCGTTATTGGGTAAATGAAGAGTCATCAAAAAGCTATTTAGTTGAAAAAATATTCCTTGGCCAGCAATCAGGTTTTACTCGCTTAGCAAGTAGCGGCATAAGTATTCGTTATATTGATTGGGTCTTACCGGGTGTTTTAGCGATGAATATGATGTTTAGCTGCCTATTTGGTGTTGGTTTTGTCATTGTGCGCTATCGGAAAAACTCAGTATTAAAACGGTTGAAAGCAACGCCGCTATCGGCTTTTGAATTTGTATCCGCACAATTGTTGTCACGTTTATTTATCGTGATGTTTATGTCAACGGTGGTCTATAGTGGCTGTAATGTCTTTTTTGATTTTTATATGCTGGGCAGTTATATCGATTTATTTATTATTGGCGTATTAGGCGCTTTGTGCTTAATTAGTCTCGGACTACTGGTGGCAAGTCGTAGTAAAAGTGAAGAGCTTATTGGTGGCTTATTGAATTTAACGTCTTGGCCTATGATGATGCTTTCTGGCGTTTGGTTCAGTTTAGAAGGGGCGCCTGATGCGCTGAAGACCTTAGCTGACTTTCTGCCACTGACCCATTTAGTTGCTGGCGCCAGAGCGGTAATTACCGAAGGAGCATCGCTCAGTGATATTAGTTTTCATGTTAATGCCTTACTGGCGATGACTAGTGTATTTTTACTGCTCGGGGCATATTTATTTAGTTGGAATACTGAACGTTAAATTATGGAACCTTAAGAGTAGCGCTTGAGTCGGCTAATTCATTTTTAAATAAAAATTGAACTGATGCTGTTGTTGTGTAGTATTATTGAATAAACAAGCAAGTAGCGTAAATCCGTTTGGTAGCTTAAGCCAAAGAGAACCATTGGCTGAGTACTTATCAAACCAGTATACTTGCATTGAATTATATCGTTGTAATAGTAACTACAATGGCATTTATCCCCTTATTTTAAGAGACCTATTATGGCAGTAGTGATTAGTGGAACCGGGTTGTTCACTCCAACACAGAGTATCTCAAATGATGAGTTAGTACACTGTTTTAACCAATATGTAGAGAAATTTAACCTTAGCCATAGTCAAGATATCGAAGATGGCAAGGTCACCGCGTTATCTCCTTCAGACAGTAGCTTTATTGAAAAAGCCTCGGGCATTAAAAGTCGTTATGTCATGGCGAAAGAAGATATTTTAAATGTTGATGTTATGGCGCCGCGCTTTACTGAACGCAGTAATGACCAGCTTTCCATGCAGGCTGAAATAGGAGTTGCCGCGGCTAAAGATGCTATGCAGGCAGCCAATAAAACACCGGCAGATATTGACCTGATAATCGTTGCCTGTGCATACACCCAACGCTCATATCCGGCGATGGCCATTGAAATACAAAAAGCTCTTGGTTGTGGTGGTTGGGGTTTTGATATGTTAGTGGCATGCTCTGCCGCAACGTTTGGCATTATCAATGCGGCCAATGCCATTCGTAGCGGCACAGCAAAAACAGTGTTGGTGATCAACCCTGAGATCTTATCACCACAAATTAATTATCGTGATCGTGATAGTCATTTTATCTTTGGTGATGTGGCTACAGCGTCTATTATTGAAGACGAAAGTACCGCCAATGGTGAGCACGTTTTTAAAATATTGAGTGAAAAACCCATCACCAATTTTTCCAATAATATCCGCAGTAATATTGGTTATATGAATCACTGCAGTCCTGATAAGGTTGATGATGTTGATAAGTATTTTATCCAACAAGGGCGTAAGGTTTTTAAAGAAGTTTTACCTATGGTATCTAACTTAATAATTAGTGAAATGGAAAAGCTTAACCTTGGCTCGGATGATATTAAGCGGCTTTATTTGCACCAAGCGAATATTAATATGAATAATTTTATTGTTAAAAAAGTCCTTGGTCGAGAAGCCCTTAGCAGTGAAGCGCCTATTATTTTGGATGAATACGCCAATACTAGCTCAGCTGGCTGTATCATAGCTTTGCACAAAAACAAGCAAGGCTTGGTCGCCGGAGATAAGAGTATATTATGTTCCTTTGGTGCGGGTTATTCTGCCTGTTGCTTAATACTGGAATATCTATAAATAATTAGTATCTGCGCCTTATGACACAGTCTAGCTTTTGGCAAAAACACACTGAGACCGGAGACTTTGCTGAATTATGCAATGGTCTTTATCAGCGAGAAATCGGCCTTATTGCTAAGGGTGATTATGCCAATGCTCAGGCTGTGCAGGCGCGTTTACAAAGTTTGCCTTATTACATTAATAGAACTGCACATGCCATGATAGAAGTTATCTATCAAGGGCTGTCGCCATTGCAACTGGACAGTCAAAATGCTACTTGGTCGGCAAAACAAAATACAAAAATACCTTTATCTGGTCAAGAAACGCCGCAAGAGCGTGCTAAGGTTTTTACCTGGTACTTACAAGAAGATATTAGTGTTGGGCTAGCTGTGCCGGTGTTGCTGGTTGATCATATTATTATTGATTGCATTGATCGCATCGATGTCGATAAGCAAAGGTTACGTACCAATGTTGCTGGCTGGTTTTCGTTAACCGCTTTCAATAGCGCGAATGAAGACAAGGGCGTCGGTAAACAGCTACTTAAGCCGAATAAAAAAATAATGGTCTCCGCTTGCGCAGGTCATTATTGGCAAAGAAATAGCAGGCAAGTTCCTATTATTCCTAGCTTGCGAGAATTACTATTATCTTGCTCTATTAACTGGAAAAACTTCAAAAAACCCTTGGCTATTTAACTCTGCCCTTAGTTAGGTATAATAACGGTAAAATTCTCTACTTTTTATATCTTATTTTAGGTTGTTATGCGCGTATTTACCGCTATTTTACTGATAATATTAGTTTTACTGCAATACCGACTTTGGTTCGGTAAAAATAGTGTGCCTGATTATCTGCTCTTGAAAGAAAATCTAGTCCGCCAGCAAAGTGCTAATGAAAAGCTACAGCAACGCAATAAATTACTTTATGCCGATACTGACGATTTGAAGTTAGGGCTTGAGGCCATAGAAGAGCGAGCTCGAAACGACTTGGGTATGATCAAAGTAAATGAAACTTTTTTCCGGCTAATACCGACAGAAAGTGGCAGTCGTCATGTAAGTAATAATATCAATGACAAGGTGATTCATTAATGGTAAAAATACAACAGTTTGTTGTCATTGTCCCTGCAGCTGGTGTAGGTAAACGAATGCAAGCCAATTGCCCCAAACAATATCTACGTATAAATAATAAAACAATTCTTAGCCATACTGTGATGCGGCTGTTAAGCCATCCGTTGATCACCCAGGTTATTATTGCTTTAAGTGAAAACGATGAATATTTTAGTGAATCCGATTTAGCTGACCATAAAGATATTATTCGGGTCAAAGGTGGCGCTGAGCGGGTAGATTCTGTGCTCAGTGGTTTACAAGCGGTTGATGGACAAAAATATCCTTGGGTGTTGGTCCATGATGCAGCGCGTCCCTGTGTTAGTCACCAGGATATTGATAAACTCATCAATGAATGTCAAAAAAATGATTGTGGTGGGATTTTGGCGACAGCTGTTCGAGATACCATGAAACGAGGTATTGCTACAGCAGGTGGTATGTGTACGATTGAAAACACCGTCGATAGAGAGCAATTATGGCATGCTTTAACACCACAACTTTATAAAACAGAAGAATTAACTCATGCCATAGAGCAAGCAATGGCACTTGGTCTGCCAATCACCGATGAAGCCTCAGCAATGGAACATGCACATCATAAAAGCCTAATCGTTGTTGGCAGTAGTGAAAATATAAAAATAACTCACCCTAATGATTTAGCATTAGCTGAATTTTATTTAAATAAGCAAAGAGCTAGATAAAGGACGACACAATGCGAATAGGTCATGGTTTTGATGTACATAAATTTGGCGGTCAAGGGCCTCTAGTGCTCGGTGGGGTGAAAATTCCCTTTGAACAGGGCTTTATTGCTCACTCAGATGGCGATGTCGCTATTCATGCTCTGTGTGATGCCATCTTAGGGGCATTATGCTTGGCTGATATTGGCAATCACTTTCCGGACACCGATGGCCAGTATAAAAATATTTCCAGCAGAATTCTCTTACGTCATGTGGTGGCGTTAATGACAGCTAAGGGTTTTCAACTAGGTAATGCCGATATTACCATTGTTGCTCAAGCACCCAAAATGGCGCCTCATTTATTCGCTATGCGTACCTGTTTAAGTGAAGACCTACAAACAAGTATTGGACAAGTTAATGTTAAAGCGACCACGACAGAAAAGTTGGGCTATACCGGACGAAAAGAAGGTATTTCAGTACATGCTGTGGTTTTATTGATGCCAATAGAGCAAGCACAGCCTCCTGTTGAGAACGAACAAGATATTTAGTTGGCTTTATGCCTTTTCAGCGAACTCATTACCACATTAGAAGAAGATTGATAACATGTTGACAGAACACGCCTACTTGTACGGAAAACCAGAATCGAGAGGTTTATTGCGTAGCCAAATAACAGACTTTAAAGTTTTTGAACAATTACCTTTTTTACCCTGTGGTGAAGGGGAACATTTATTTGTTCATCTTCGAAAAACAGGGGCTAATACCTTATTTGTCGCTCGAGAACTCGCTAAATATTTTCAAGTGAAAGAGCAACTTGTTTCCTATGCGGGCTTAAAAGATCGTTTTGCGGTTACAGAGCAGTGGTTTGGTGTGCATGTTCCGGGTAAAAAATCCTATAATTTAGACGACTTACGTATTGAAGGCGTTGAGATCCTGTCCTACCAGCGACACAATAAGAAATTACGCACAGGTGCATTAACAGGCAATCGCTTTGAATTGATTTTACGTGAGGTGAGCGCTATCAAAGCCTTGACAAAACGATGGCAAAAAATTGTTGAACAGGGTGTGCCAAATTATTTTGGCGAACAACGTTTTGGTATTGGTGGCGGTAATATAGAGCGTGCTTTAGCTTTATTTTCAGGTCAAAAAGTAAAAGATAAAAAAAAGCGTGGTATGTATTTGTCAGCAGCCCGCTCTCATATATTTAATGCTGTGCTGAATGAGCGTATAGAGCAACAATGTTTTGATAAAGTGGCGGTTGGTGACGTATTAATGTTAGCCGGTACTCAATCAGTTTTTCATCTTGATGAGCTGGATAACACGATAAAACAGCGTTTTGTTGATAAAGATATTGATATCACCGCACCTATGTGGGGCGCTGGTGAACTGATGACTAGCAATGAGCCGCTGCTCCTTGAGCAAAAAATAGCCCAAGAAAATGATGAGTTATGCCAAGGACTGCCACGTTTTGGTTTAAAACAAGAACGTCGACGTATTCGCTTAACTGTCAGTGAAACAGCGATTGAATTGTTGTCAGCAGAAGAGGCAACGAGCACAGTAAAAATTAGCTTCTTTTTACCTGCTGGCTGTTATGCTACCACCATTTTACGTGAGCTATTGAACTACCAAGATATGACCGCGCGCATTGATAAAAGAGAAAATAGTGCTAAGCCGGTAGCTGCAACGCCAGATAATAAGTAATGGATAGGAGTAAGATGAAAATATTATTGAGTAATGATGATGGTGTACATGCCTTAGGCATCAAGGTGCTTTATGAGGAACTGGCTAAGCACTTTATCGTTAATGTGGTTGCCCCAGATAGAAACTGTAGCGGTGCCAGCAATTCTTTAACATTACTGAACCCTTTACGAACCCAGCAGTTAGACAATGGTTTTACCTCGGTAAATGGCACACCAACAGATTCAGTGCACTTAGGGCTTAGTCAGCTTTATACCGATTGTGATTTAGTGGTTGCCGGCATCAATAAAGGCGCCAACTTAGGTGATGATACTCTGTATTCCGGCACTGTGGCGGCAGCAACTGAAGGGCGTCATATGGGCATGCCGGCTATTGCAGTATCCTTAGCCGGTAAAAACGAGCAGTATTACCAAACGGCGGCGATTGTTACCGCGAAAATAATCCAACGTCTGCGTACCCATCCATTACCAGCAGACCAAATTTTAAATATCAATGTGCCTGACATTCCTTTGACTGAGCTTAAAGGTATACAGGTAACACGTTTGGGGCACCGACACAAAGCTGAAGGTATGCAAAAAATGCAAGACCCATGGCAGCGAGATATTTATTGGTATGGCTTGTTAGGCGAGGAGTTAGACGGTGGCGAGGGAACAGATTTTCATGCGGTAGCTAATGGTTATGCTTCGGTGACGCCGCTCACCGTAGATATGACTGCTTACGCCAGTATTGAAAATATTAAAAGTTGGCTCACTGAGCTTAACTTATCAGCTTAAATCGAGATGTATTTTTATGATGTCTAGTCGTATAGGCGGAAAATCAAAACGCAGCGGTGAATTGCTGGCGAAAAAGTTACAAAGTGAAGGCATCAGTAATACTGCCGTTTTACAGGCTATTGCTCAATCACCGCGGCATATTTTTGTGCCTGAGATATTGGCACATAAAGCCTATGACAATACCGCCCTACCTATTGGTCAAGGGCAAACTATCTCACAACCTTATATCGTTGCTAAAATGTCTGAGTTATTACTGGCAGCAGGACGACCGAAATCTATATTGGAAATAGGTACAGGCTCGGGTTATCAAACCTCTATTTTAGCTCAGCTAACGGATAAGGTTTTTTCAGTTGAGCGAATTAAAGCCTTACAGTGGCAAGCTAAGCAGTGCTTGCGGGCAATGGATTTACATAATGTCGCGATGAAGCATGGTGATGGCTGGCAAGGCTGGCAGAGTAAGGGGCCATTTGAGGCGATTATAGTGACGGCGGCTCCTGCGAGTGTACCACCAGCATTACTAAGTCAACTTGCTGATGGTGGACGCTTAATAATCCCTGTAGGCGAACAAAGTCAAATTTTAAAAATAATCACCCGAGATGGTGATACTTTCAACGAAGAGCAAGTAGAAGCAGTGCGCTTCGTACCTTTAGTACCCGGAGATTTATTGTAGTGAAAATATTTTCTAGTCTTTATCAGTGGACTTTACGTTGGGCTGAACACAAGTTTGCACCACGAGTCTTAGCTGTACTTACCTTTGCAGAGTCCATCTTTTTCCCTATCCCACCGGATGTGTTACTTGCTCCTATGGTTTTAGCTAAGCCGCACAAGGCTTGGTATTTTGCCAGTTTAACCACCATCGCGTCTATTTTGGGCGGCGCTGTTGGCTATTGGCTTGGCTATTTAATGTTTGAACCTTGGATCCAACCGCTAGTAACAGAGTTTGGTTACCAAGACAGGTTTAATACCGCTATTAATTGGTTTAGTGAATGGGGTGTTTGGGTGGTATTTATTGCCGGCTTCTCGCCTATACCTTATAAACTATTCACCGTCAGTGCTGGCTTTTTACATATGGCTTTTTTACCTTTCTTTATTGCTTCAGCAATAGGACGAGGCTTACGTTTTTTCATGGTTGCTGGTCTAATAAAGTGGGGCGGCAATGCCATGGAGCAGAAAATACGTCAATGGGTTGATGTCCTAGGTTGGGGCTTTGTCGGTGCCATAGTCGTTGGCTATTTTGCTTTACGCTAAAGTGGGTTTTTATTCCATAATATGTATATGAATAATCAGCTGATCCGGTTGCTAAAGCAAAGGGAACTTCGTCAATGGGAGTATTTGTGAGTGTTTTTCGTACAGTAAAATACACATTTGCTTACTTTATATTTGCTATGACAATTTTTTCTTGTAGTAGCAGGAATACACCTGCGCCAGTCTCAAATATACACAGTACTAATATCTTAGGTGAACGTAACAGAGCTACGATAAAATCTACGCAATACACTGTAAAGAAAGGCGAAACTCTTTACTCCATCGCTTGGCGAGCAGACTCTGATGTGAGAAGAATAGCTCAGCTAAATAATATATATTCACCCTATCGAATCTACCCAGGACAAAAATTATTTTTAGTGGCACAAAACCTTAAAAAAACAACGAAAGTAAGCAAGGGTAAGGTGCCGAATAAAAAATGGACTAAAAGCTCTACCGCTAAGCAGGAATATAGTCAAAAAAATACGCTTGCATCTACCAAAAAGCAGGCGTATGGTGAAAATGTAAGCACTCGGAAATCATACCAAAACAGTACTTTACCAAGGGTTGATTTTTCACAAAAAATCAGTCGTTGGCAATGGCCCGTTAAAGGCAAAGTTGTTAAGTTGTTTTCTAATAGTGCTCAAGGTAATAAAGGCATTGATATTACTGGCCGCCGAGGCACTATAATTAAATCTTCGGCACAAGGTAAAGTGGTATACGCAGGGAACGCTCTTCGGGGCTACGGTAAACTCATTATTATAAAACATAACGATGACTACCTGAGTGCTTATGCCCACAACGACCGTATTCTCGTTAAAGAGCAACAACGCATTAACATAGGAGATGTTATTGCCACCATGGGAGATACGGATACCAACAAAGTAATGCTTCATTTTGAAATACGCTTTCGAGGAAAGTCGGTCAATCCTTTAAAATATTTACCAAAAAAATAATGTTATAAAATAATAGCAATAAATAATAAGTCTTAAGATAAATACTAAAAAAAACTGGAGTTACCGTGAATATTTAAATATTAAAACAAGCTTTGCCAATCTGGGAGAATAGCATGGTCAAATTACAAGAAGAACAAAGTACTGTAGAATCAAAGGAAGACGTATCATCTAATTTAGATGCGACGCAGATTTATTTAAGCGAAATTGGTTTTTCACCATTGTTAACCGCTGAAGAAGAAGTATATTTCTCACGTTTAGCCCTTAAAGGGGATGAGCCATCACGAAAACGTATGATAGAAAGTAATCTACGTTTAGTGGTTAAAATTGCCAGACGTTATAATAATCGGGGACTGCCCTTATTAGACTTAATCGAGGAAGGTAATTTGGGTTTAATTAGGGCGGTGGAAAAATTTGACCCGGAACGAGGCTTTCGCTTCTCAACCTATGCCACATGGTGGATACGCCAAACCATTGAACGGGCAATAATGAATCAAACCCGGACCATTCGATTACCCATACATGTTGTTAAAGAACTTAATATTTATTTGCGTGCATCACGTGAATTAATTCAAAAGCTTGATCATGATCCCACCGCAGAAGACATAGCCACTCACCTTGATAAACCGGTTGCTGATGTCAATAAAATGTTGCGGTTAAATGAGCGTATTGCCTCTGTCGATACACCTTTTGCTGGGGACTCTGATAAAGCACTACTTGATGTGATTGCGGATGAAAAAAGCGCTGGTCCAGAAGGTGACCTGCAGTCTGAAGATATGAGTAATAATATTATTCATTGGCTAAATGAGCTTAATACTAAGCAAAGAGAAGTGTTAGCAAGGCGTTTTGGTTTACTTGGCTATGAAGCCGCAACCTTAGAAGATGTAGGTTGTGAAATAGGCTTAACTCGTGAGCGTGTTCGCCAAATTCAAGTAGAAGCATTAAAACGATTACGTGATATTTTATCACAGCAAAATTTATCAATCGAAGCTATTTTTCAGGCCTAAGTAAAATCATAGTGGTAGTTAAGTAGTTAACATAGCCGAAGCCTAACAATAGCAGCAAGACGTTTAAAGCAGCAATATTCATTGCTGCTTTTTTGTTTATTAAATCGCATATGTACCGGTACTTATTGCAAAAATTCAGCTCTTATACTTTACTTAATTGACCTAGTATAAAAAGTGATCAATTAGAGGTGTGAGTTGAGCTTTAAGTTAGTCAAACCTTTCATGTATTACTTTATGCTTATGCTACTTTTAGTGTGGCAAACTGCTCATGCTAATTTAGCCTATAGCAGCTTTTTATCCCCCCAATATCATGTGCAAAGCCCGTTGGGATCTTTGCAGATTGAAAACCTGACCATCTTCACCATGTTTCAAGACCATCAGGGTTTTATTTGGTTGGGCACATCTGACGGGGTATTACGCTATGATGGCTATGAGTTTAAAAGTACCAGTAAAGACTTTGAGCAGTTAGAGGTTCGGTCTATCATCCAAGACGATAATAAAGATCTATGGTTTGGCACCCGTAATAAAGGCCTAGTAAAACTGGCCAGTAGCAATCAAAAAATAACACTATTTCAGCATGATAAAAATAATCCCCATAGTTTGAGTCATAATAATATTCGCAAACTGTTACTTTCCAAACAAGGGGAACTCTATATTGCCACCTCGGGTGGCGGTCTAAATAAATTCAATGCCGATAAAGATAATTTTCAGCGAATACCTTTAGGGGATAGCCAAAATTATTCAACATTATATTTACGTGATTTGGTCGAAAGTAACCAGGGTGATCTATGGATAGCCACTCGAGATTTCGGGGTAATAAAATTGCATAAGCGCACAGGCAAGGTAACTTATTATCAAACGAGTGCCACAGATAGCAGTACGCTGTCGAGTAATATGATTCAATCTTTGTCATTTGATGACAGCAACCATAAATTATGGGTTGGTACCTGGGGTGGCGGCTTAAATTTACTGGATATAAATACTGGTAAGGTGAGACGACTCTACCTCGACAGCGGCGATAAAAGAAAAGTTGGACCACAAACTATTGTTACTATGATGAGGGACAGAGAAAATATTTTATGGTTAGGTACACTTAATGGCGTTGTTTATTTTGATCTGACGGCAGAAAAGTTTTCTTATTTGAAAGACGAGTACCCAGATTTTTCTACGCTGGGGCATGCGGCTTATTATGCTTTGATGTGCGATGAATATGGTAGTATCTGGTTAGGTAGTTGGCGTGGTAAATTGCATTTTCTTGCTTTAGACGACCATAACTTTCATTTGGAAAATTTAACGCCATACTTTCCCGGCAGCAGGCATGAGAAATCGATATCATCGATTCTTACTGACAACTCAGGTGATATATGGCTGGGCACCGAAGCAAGCGGCGTGCTCCATCTAGATGCGAATATGCAACTGATTAAGCATTTTCAACACCACAAAACTGAAAAAAATTCTCTCTCGGATAATGCAATAACCACTATTAAGCAGCAAAAAAATGGTGATATTTGGATTGGCACTAGCAATGGTGGCCTAAATAAATACCAAAAAGAATCAGATGATTTTATTACTTTTACCCTAATTAATAAACATGGCGGTAGTAGCTCAAGCAATTATATCAGTGAAATATTTGAATTTAATGACAAGCTACTTATTGGTACTGCTAAAGGCTTATATGAATTTAATTTATCGAAAAAAGAAGTAACCCATGTAAATTTAGTTGGCAGGAGACAAACCGACTCGAGTAATGGCTCTGTTGATGCGATTTTTCTCGATAGCCGTTTAAGATTGTGGTTAGCGACGACTGAAGGGATATATTTAAAAACAAGTGATAGGCCATTTGAACTTGTCTTTAGCTTTAACGAGCAGCTGCCAGCGCGCAGTGTTCGTTTCTCTACTGTAAGCAAAATAGCCGAAGATGATCGGCAGAATATTTGGTTCGCCACCAATACCGGCTTATGGAAAATTGATCAAATTGAAAAGAATACCCATGGCTATACAGTATTAGTACTACACCAGCATTTATCAACTACCTTAGCTGGACTGCAAAAAGATAACGCCGGCATGTTTTGGTTAGCAAGTAATCATAATTTATATCGATTTTCACCAATTAGCTACCAACTTGAGACTTTTAGTCTATTAAATGGCATAAAGGGCAGTTTTAATATTGCGGCTCATGCGCTAGCGAGCAATAACTACTTATATTTTGGTTCAAACTATGGGCTACTATCATTTGACCCTACGAAAATTGAAGTAAAAAACCATCCAGTTAAAGTCACCATTGTTGATCTGCTACTAGCCAATAAGTCAGTACAGGCTAAGGAAAATAGTAATATTCTCACTAAACCTATTTATCAAACTCAACATTTAACACTTCAGCATAATGAAAATATAATTTCATTTGATATCTCTGCCTTGGATTATAGGCAAGCGAATAAGATTATTTATCAACATAGGTTACTTGGTTTTGATGAGGCTTGGGTAGAAAGCTCCGCTAAAAATAGGCGTATAACGTATACCAATTTAAACCCGGGGCAGTACACTTTATCAATTCGGGGAGCCTATAGCTTTAAGCCAATATGGGGCGAAAGCACTGACTTAGCTATCACGATATTACCACCTCTTTGGTGGGCATGGTGGGCGAAATTAATATATGCATTTATCGCATTATTGTTACTTAAAATTAGCTATAACTTACATAAACATAGAATTCTTTTTATCGCTTATGAGCAAGCGGCCTTAACCGATTCATTAACGGGTTTGAAGAATAGGCGCTTTTTAGAAAGTACCATCGATCAAGATATTTCTCAATCGATGCGCTTGAAAAAAGATAATACCCCCAATGCTGATGTGACTTTCTTTTTCGCGGACATTGATTTTTTTAAAGAGGTAAATGATAAATACGGCCATGAATCTGGTGATATGGTGTTGAAACAATTTGCCACTTTACTACAAGATGTTTTTCGCTCTTCTGATCATATTATTCGCTGGGGGGGAGAAGAGTTCTTAATCGTTTCACGTTTTACTCAAGCGAATAAAGCCCAAGAGATGGCCGAGCGTTTACGAACTAAAGTGAGTAATAAGTCTTTTGAAATAGCCAATGGTGAAAAAATCACTAAAACAGTGTCCATTGGTTTTACCACCATCCCCTTTGATCGCGCGGCAACTTGTCGCTTAAGTTGTTCACAACTCATTGAGGTAGCAGATAAAGCGCTTTATCATGTTAAAGATAATGGCCGAGATGGTTGGGCAGGTATTTCAGCAGGTGAAAATTTTGACTTGAGAAATTTTGAACATATTGGTGATTTTAATCTAATTGATAAAGTGGATAGTGGCGAGATTATCTTAGTGAGTAAGTTACTTCACCGCGAATGAAGATAAAATTAGTGGTTAATTTACGACGCTCATATCAACGGATTATTAGCTGATATATAAAAATATCACGTAATTATCAAAGCTTAATTCCAGCAGTAAAACGTAAGCATAACAGCTTAAATTCCGAGCAATAAAACCCCAGTAACGCGAATATTTTTCTATCTAGGTTTAGTTATCAGCAAAAACTAGGCAAAAAGTATATTAATAGACTAAATTGTAATGAAAAATAGCGAATGGTCGTAGAACAAAAAGGCCATTTTGTGCTAATATCGCGCCAGAAAATTTTAACTTAGAGCCAGTGGGTTTTTTTCTTTGGTGGTAACGCTAAAAATTAATTCTTCACTGAAATACACTGAAATTGGTGAATTAAATTTATCTAATTGATATTTATGCATTTACTCCATTTATATGGTTTAAGCGCCGATATTCATTAGATAAACTAACGAACTGATTTTTATACTCCCATCAAAAGTAGTGCAAGTGTTTATGATTACAATAAAAAAAGGCTTGGATGTTCCGGTAAAAGGCGCTCCCCAGCAGGTAATCCATGATGGTCCGTCCATCAAAACCGTTGCAACACTCGGTGAAGAGTTTGTGGGTATGCGTCCAACCATGTTTGTTAAAGTGGGTGATCGTGTTAAAAAAGGTCAAGTGATTTTTGAAGATAAAAAAAATCCTGGCGTTAAATTCACAGCTCAAGCTGCCGGTGTTGTTAAAGAAATTAACCGTGGTGAAAAACGTGTTTTACAATCAGTTGTTATCGATGTTGATGGCTATGATCAAGAAACGTTTACCAGTTACTCAGCCAATAAATTAGGTACTATCGCTCGTGCAGACGTAGTGAAAAACCTAGTCGATTCAGGTTTGTGGACTGCGTTACGAACTCGCCCATTCAGCAAAATTCCTGCCATTGATAGTGAGCCAGCTGCGATTTTTGTTAGCGCCATGGATACTAATCCATTAGCGGCAAATCCTGAAGTCATCATTAATGAACAAAGTGAAGCGTTTAAAAATGGTTTAACCATTTTATCTCGTTTAACGACAGGTAAAGTATTTGTTAGCAAAGCACCTGGGGCAAATATCCCAGTAGATGACAATGCCACAGTGACTGAATTTGCTGGCAAGCACCCTGCAGGTCTTGTCGGTACACATATTCACTTCTTAAAATCAGCGAGTGCCGACAGATTTGTTTGGCATCTTGGTTATCAAGATGTTATCGCCTTTGCCAAATTATTCACTACCGGTGAACTTGACAATAATCGTGTTATTTCACTTGCTGGCCCAGCCGCCACTAACCCACGTCTAGTACGTACGGTGTTAGGTGCAAGTACTGCTGAATTATCAGCGGGTGAAGTCATTGACGGTGAACTACGTGTTGTTTCTGGTTCATTGCTAATGGGCTCTACCGCGACAGCTGTTCACGGTTACTTAGGTCGTTATAACGTACAAGTATCATTAATTCTTGAAGGTCGTGAAAAAGAGTTTATCGGTTACATGTACCCAGGTGCAAATAAATTCTCGGTAACACGCGCATATTTGTCGCACTTGTTCCCAAGTAAATTATTTAACATGACCACTACGACTAACGGTAGCCCACGCGCTATGGTGCCAATTGGCAACTTTGAGCGTGTTATGCCATTAGATATTTTAACTACCTTGTTTTTACGCGATATTTGCTCTGGTGATACCGACGGCGCGCAACAACTAGGTGCCTTAGAGCTAGACGAAGAAGATTTAGCACTGTGTACATTTGTTTGCCCTGGCAAAACAGATTACGGTGTTATTCTTCGTGATTGCCTAACCACAATCGAAAAGGAAGGTTAGTCATGGGCTTGAAAAAGTTTATTGAAGATATTGAACCGCATTTTGAAAAAGGCGGCAAACATGAGAAATGGTTTGCACTTTACGAAGCCGTTGCTACCGGTTTATTTACTCCTGGTTATGTGAACAAAGGTAAAACCCATGTTCGTGATAGCATCGATTTAAAACGTATCATGATCACAGTATGGCTTGCGGTTTTCCCAGCCATGTTCTTTGGTATGTATAACATTGGTTATCAAGCTGTTGACGCATTAGCGGCGGGTTATGCTTTACCACAATCTTGGCAAGTTGATTTATTTACCTTGCTTGGTGGTACACTAACGGCCAGTGCTGATACCTTTAGCATGATGCTCTATGGTGCCTGTTTCTTCCTACCTATCTACGCGGTAACGTTTGCCGTTGGTGGTTTCTGGGAAGTGCTTTTTGCTGCAGTGCGTAAACATGAAGTTAATGAAGGTTTCTTCGTTTCTTCTATTTTATTCGCCCTTATCTTGCCAGCGAGTATTCCATTATGGCAAGTAGCCATTGGTATTACTTTTGGTATAGTTATCGCTAAAGAAATCTTTGGTGGCACAGGTAAAAACTTCTTAAACCCAGCATTAGCAGGTCGTGCATTCTTATTCTTCGCTTACCCAGCACAAATCTCGGGTGATGCAGTATGGGTTGCAGTTGACGGTTTCTCTGGTGCAACTATGTTAAGTGCTTTCAACGCTGCTACTCCAAGTTTAGTTGATTACTCAGTTAACGCTGATTGGTGGAGCGCTTTTTGGGGCTTTATCCCAGGCTCTGTTGGTGAAGTATCAACATTTGCTATCCTTTTAGGTGGTGCATATATCCTTTATAAAGGCCTTGCTTCATGGCGCATCGTTTTAGGTGTCTTTGGTGGCATGGTTGCGACTTCATTACTATTCAATTTAATCGGTAGTGAGTCTAATGCTATGTTTGCTATGCCTTGGCACTGGCATCTAGTTATTGGTGGTTTTGCCTTTGGTATGATGTTTATGGCAACAGACCCAGTGTCTGCTTCATTTACCAATACCGGTAAATACTGGTTTGGCGCTTTAGTTGGCGTGATGGTGGTATTGGTTCGTGTTGTTAACCCTGCATTCCCAGAAGGTATGATGTTAGCTATTTTATTCGCTAACTTGTTCGCACCATTGTTTGACTACTTTGTAGTACAAGGCAATATCAAACGGAGGCTTGCACGCAATGTCTAATACTAAAAAACCCGAAACGGTTGCCGGTACGCTGATCTTTGTTTTAATTATTTGTTTAGTGTGTGCTGCTCTGGTATCAGTGGCGGCAGTGGGCTTGAAACCATTACAAACGGCTAACAAATTACTGGATAAGCAAACTAAAATTCTTGAAGCATCAAATATATTAGCTATTGCTTTAAAGCCAGAAAATATAAAAAATGCGGGTAGCGAAGATAAAAGTATCGTAAGTACTTACAACAAATATGTTGTTGCTAAAATGATTGACCTTGATTCAGGGGCATTTATTGACGGTGATGTTAATGCTTTTGATGAACGTAGCGCGGCGCGTGATGTGACTCAAAGTATTAAACCTAAAAATGATATCGCTGGTATTAACCGTCGTGCTAATAGTGCGGTTGTTTATTTAGTTAACAACGAACAAGGCCAATTAACCACTATCGTCTTACCTATTTTAGGTATGGGCTTATGGGATTTAATGTATGGCTTTGTTGGCTTAGAAGCGGATTTAAATACCGTTAGCAGTGTCATTTACTCTGACCTTAAGGAAACTCCTGGATTAGGCGCTGAAGTGCTGAACCCTAAGTGGAAAGCCTTATGGCCAGGTAAAAAAATGTTTAACGAGCAAGGTGATATTGCCATTAAAATCGTTAAAGGTGGCGCTAAAAAAGGTGACATTCACGGTGTTGATGCTTTATCTGGTGCGACATTAACCAGTAATGGTGTTGAGCATACTTTACATTTTTGGTTAGGTGATGAGGGCTATGGTCCTTTCATCAACAAATTTAAAGACGGAGGGCTTGATTAATGTCTTCAGATACTAAAAAAGTCCTCTTTGGACCTGTTGTTGATAACAATCCTATTGCTTTACAAGTATTAGGGGTTTGTTCTGCGCTTGCTGTTACCAGTTCTATGGCTAATGCGCTAGTAATGTCATTGGCGGTAATGTTAGTTACGGCTTTCTCTAACTTGTTTATTTCGATTATTCGTAAGCAAATACCATCAAGTGTGCGGATTATTGTGCAAATGGCAATTATTGCCTCACTAGTCATTGTGGTTGACCAAGTTTTGAAAGCCTTTTCATATCAATTATCGAAAGAGCTATCAGTATTTATTGGTCTGATCATCACTAACTGTATTGTTATGGGTCGCGCTGAAGCTTTTGCAATGAAAGAAAAGCCAGGTGTGAGTTTCTTAGACGGTATAGGTAATGGTTTAGGTTACGGCGCAGTATTAATGGTTGTTGCTTTTTTCCGTGAATTATTCGGTTTTGGTACTCTGTTCGGTGTTGAGATATTTCAGTTAACACAAAACGGTGGCTGGTATCAAGGTAACGGCTTATTGGTATTACCATTTAGTTCATTCTTCATTATTGGTTTAATCATCTGGGCAATTCGCCAGTGGAAACCTGAACAAGTAGAGAAGGATTAAACCCATGGAACATTATTTAAGTATTTTTATTAAAACCATCTTCATTGAGAATATGGCGCTAAGTTTCTTCTTAGGTATGTGTACCTTCTTAGCTGTGTCTAAGAAGATAAGTACCGCCATTGGCTTAGGTGTTGCAGTAGTCGTGGTATTAGGGTTAGCAGTTCCTGCTAACCAAGTTATCTACCAAGCTATTTTAGCGCCTGGAGCACTTGATAGTCTAATGGGCATAACGGATCCGAAAGAATCAATTGACCTTAGCTTCTTGTCTTTTATTACTTTTATCGGGGTAATTGCTGCCTTAGTACAAATATTGGAAATGATTTTAGATAAATATTTCCCAGCTTTGTATCAAGCACTTGGCATCTTCCTACCTTTAATTACCGTTAACTGTGCCATCTTTGGTGCGGTATCCTTTATGGTTGCGAAAAACCTTACCTTTGGCGAAAGTGTTGTTTATGGCATTGGCTCAGGTGTAGGTTGGATGTTAGCAATCGTATTGATGGCTGGTTTACGCGAAAAGATGAAATACTCTGACGTACCAGACGGTTTAAAAGGTTTAGGCATTACGTTTATCACTGCTGGATTGATGGCCTTTGGCTTCCTTTCTTTCGGTGGTATTTCCCTGTAACTCAAGGTTAATGTTGGTTTAACAGTGAAAGTTGCTGTTAAACCCTTAATAAAATTAAAGGAAAAGTCGATGGAAATTATTCTCGGCATATCAATGTTTACCGCGATAGTATTACTTTTGGTGTTAGTGATTTTATTTGCTAAATCAAAATTAGTTTCTTCAGGTGACATTACAATTAGTATTAATGGCGACCCAAGCAAGTCAGTGACTGCTGCTGCGGGTGGCAAATTGTTAGGCGTATTAGCAGACCAAGGTATTTTTATTCCTTCAGCATGTGGCGGTGGCGGTACTTGTGGTCAATGTCGTGTTGACGTGCATTCAGGTGGTGGTGATATTTTACCTACTGAAGAAGGACATATTACTAAGCGTGAAGCCAAAGCTGGTTGTCGTTTAGCCTGTCAAGTTGCTGTTAAGCAAGACATGGTCATTGAAGTCGAAGATGAAATCTTCGGTGTGCAAAAGTGGGAATGTGAAGTTATCTCTAATGATAACCAAGCAACCTTCATCAAAGAATTAATATTAAAAATTCCTGATGGCGAATCTGTACCGTTTAAAGCCGGTGGTTACATTCAAATTGAAGCCCCAGCCCATCATGTCAAATACAGTGATTTTGACATTGATGAACAGTACCGTGGCGATTGGCAACACTTTGGCTTCTTCGATGTTGAATCAAAAGTTGATGAAGAAACCTTACGTGCTTACTCAATGGCAAGTTACCCAGAAGAAGAAGGCATTATTATGCTGAACGTGCGTATTGCTACGCCGCCTCCGGGTAAGTTACATTTACCAGCGGGTAAAATGTCTTCATACATTTTTAGCCTTAAGCCAGGTGATAAAGTGACTATTTCTGGTCCTTTTGGTGAGTTTTTCGCTAAAGAAACTGATAATGAAATGGTCTTTATTGGTGGTGGTGCTGGTATGGCGCCGATGCGTTCTCATATCTTTGACCAACTTAAGCGCCTTAAGACTAAGCGTAAGATTAGTTTCTGGTACGGTGCACGTTCTAAACGTGAGATGTTTTATGAAGATGATTATAACGGCCTAGCGGCTGAAAATGACAACTTTGTCTGGCATGTTGCCTTGTCTGATCCGCAACCAGATGATAACTGGGATGGCATGACTGGTTTTATTCATAATGTTCTTTTCGAAGAATACTTGAAAGATCACGAAGCGCCAGAAGATTGTGAATACTACATGTGTGGTCCACCAATGATGAATGCTGCTGTTATCGGTATGCTTAAAGATCTTGGTGTAGAAGACGAAAATATAATGCTAGATGACTTTGGTGGCTAATATTTTAACTTAAGCTTGCCTAGTGGCGCTATTTCATCGTTAGATGTACTCACCTATAGTCATAGGCTCCGTGCATCCGCCTTGAATTAGTTCCACTATTCAGCGCTTAACTTTAAATATACTGTTGAAGAGCATTTAAATAAAGACGACTTAGGTCGTCTTTTTATTTTAACAACCGATTAAAGAAAATAGCTTATTTATATCACTATATTTTTCAGCCAAAAATATAGCGATATAAATAATAATTTGGAATCTTTATGAATAAACTTAAACTGCTGTTGTTAACCGTTTTAGCGATAACTTTATCCGCTTGCTTTCCTAGTAATCATTCAAATAAAATAGAGGTGTTACTGCAAGGCCGAACTATGGGCACTACCTATAGTGTTAAAGTAGTGGCGACAGAAGAACAGTTGCTGGCACTGCAATTACAGCAAAAAATTGATGCTGCACTGCAACAAGTTAACCAAGAAATGTCGACTTATCTAGAGAACTCGGAAATATCTCTCTTTAACCAATCGAAATCAACTGACTCTGTCGAAGTGTCGGCAGGTTTTGCTCGGGTACTAAAAGAGTCAATTCGTCTTGGTAAGTTAAGTGGCGGTAAGCTAGATGTTACCGTTGGCCCCTTAGTCAATTTGTGGGGCTTTGGTCCAGAGCAGCGTCCTGAAAAAATACCCAGTGATGAGATATTAGCCGCGACCAAAAAACGGGTTGGGTTACAGTATTTAACGTTAGTGGGCAATCAACTTGCTAAGAAAATACCGGATTTATATATAGATTTATCTACCATAGCGAAAGGCTATGGCGTCGATGTTGTGGCTGAGTTAATTGAAAGTCATGGCTTTACCAACTACCTAGTGGAAATAGGTGGAGAAATGCGTCTAAGAGGCTTTAAGCATACAGGTGAGTTGTGGGCTATTGCCATAGAAAAACCAATTCTCGATCCAAGTGGCAAAGAGCGAGCAATACAGCAAGTCATTATTCCTAAAGATAATGCCGTAGCAACGTCTGGTGATTACCGTAACTACTTTGAAGTCGATGGTCGACGTTTTTCACATATTATTGACCCAGATACCGGTAAACCCATCAATCATAATTTAGTCTCGGTAACGGTAATTCATCCTTCCTCGATGACAGCTGATGGTTTATCAACCACCTTGATGGTGATGGGCATGGAAAAGGGCATGGATTTTGCCGTTGAAAATGATCTGGCGGCATTATTTATTGCTAAGACTGAAAATGGCTTTGAGGAGCGATTTACGGTAAAATTCCGTCAATATTTGAAATAATAATACCATTCTACATAAAGAGCTCTGTAATCAAAGGGCTTTCTTATAGCGTTGAGTATAATACTAGCGACACTTTCTGTTTTTAGAAATAGTGGGCACTGATATTATTTAAAGCAATGACTCTTGTCCCGAGCATTGGCAGTTTTTAGTTAAATTAATTAGAATAAGTTAAGTAAGTTGAGAGCATAAGATTATGATGATTTTCTTTATTACCTTTGGTTTTTTCCTTATGGTAGGAGCTGCGATGGCAGTCGGTTATATTTTTCAGAATAAAACCTTGGCGGGCAGTTGTGGTGGTTTAGCCAGCGTTGGTATTGGCAAAGAGTGTAATTGTGACAATCCGTGTGAAAAGCGACAACAGCGTGAGAAAAAAGCCGCTCTTGAGCTAAACTTGCAAAATAGAATTGATGTTAAGAATTTATAATAATTGCACTTTATATTATTTGATAAGTTACTAAGTAGCATGGTTAATTAGTCAATACTAGTAAGGCTCACCGGTAAGGCCTGACCATGAAAACACTACTAAAAAAGGATAATGAATGACTCATTATCCTTTTTTAATGTTCGCTAACCCTGGTCAGATTAGCAATATATTGTTACTAGCCAATAAACTTAAGTATTTTAGCGACAATTCCTTGGGCATCTAGGCCTAAATCATGGTGCACTTCTTCTTGAGTACCATGTTTAACAAAATGATCAGCAACACCTATATTGAGGATACTCACCGGCTTGCCCTGTGCTAGTAGGTATTCATTAACGCCTGAGCCAGCACCACCGGCAATGGCATTATCTTCAATAGTCACCAGACAGTCATGATTGGCATTGAGCTGATCAATCAGTGTTTCATCTAGTGGTTTGATAAAACGCATATCTACCAGCGTGGCATTAAGCTCTATGGCGGCTTTCTTTGCTTGAACTAACATCGAGCCAAAGCTTAATATGGCAATGCGTCGACCTTTTTGCTCCTTACCTTCTGTACTTGTGCCATTGAGGATGGTTACCCCTTTACCAATTTCTATCGTTTCATCAACACTGGGCAGAGTTGCCCCCGTACCATTGCCACGAGGATAACGGACAACGCTAGGACCATTTAATCTAAAGCCAGTATTAAGCATTAACTGACATTCACGTTCATCTGATGGCGCCATAATGACGGTATTTGGAATACAACGTAAAAAGCTTAAATCAAACACACCCTGATGAGTCGCACCGTCAGCACCGACAATACCAGCACGGTCAACGGCAAACATTACCGGTAAGTTTTGGATGGCAATATCATGTATAAACTGATCATAACCACGTTGTAAGAAAGTTGAGTAAATGGCAACTACTGGCTTTTGTCCACCGATAGCAAGGCCAGCTGCAAAAGTGATTGCATGTTGCTCTGCTATTGCTACATCAAAGTATTGCTCAGGAAAACGTTGGCTAAATTCAACCATACCAGAGCCTTCAGCCATTGCTGGGGTAACAGCGACTAATTTACTGTCCACTTCAGCGGTTTTACATAACCAATCGCCAAATATTTTTGAATAGCTAGGTAAGCTAGGTTTTGCTTTAGGTAAATGGGTATCTTCAGGGTTAAATTTAGGTACCGCATGATACTTGATTGGATCTTGTTCAGCGGCTTGATAACCTTTACCTTTTTTAGTGGCAATATGTAGTATTTGCGGACCTTTAAGGTTACGCATGTTTCTAATAGTGTCAACTAAGCCATTAACGTCATGGCCATCTATTGGACCAATATAATTAAAACCGAGTTCTTCGAAGAAGGTACTTGGCACAATCATGCCTTTTAAGTGCTCTTCAGCGCGACTAGCAAGCTGTTTAATAGGGGGAATATTGCTCAAAATCTTTTTACTGCCCTCACGTAAACCAGCATAAAAACTGCCAGAGAGCATTTTTGCCAAGTGATTATTTAGCGCACCAACATTTTGCGAAATAGACATTTCATTATCATTTAAGATAACCAGCATATCTTTGTTAATGTCGCCAGCATGATTTAACGCTTCAAAAGCCATGCCCGCCGTCATAGCGCCATCACCGATAACGGCTACAGTTTTACGGTTTTTACCTTCTTTCTCTGCTGCGACCGCTAAGCCTAAGGCCGCCGAAATTGAAGTGCTAGAATGGCCAACACTTAAAACGTCATACTCACTTTCTTCACGCCACGGAAAAGGGTGCAAGCCATCTTTTTGTCTGATGGTATGTAATTGGTCACGTCGCCCGGTTAGAATCTTATGAGGATAAGCCTGATGGCCTACATCCCAAATTAAATGATCGAATGGCGTGTTATAAACATAATGTAAGGCAACAGTGAGCTCAATGGTGCCTAGGCCAGATGCAAAGTGGCCACTACTTTTACTCACTGAATTTAGTAAGAAACTGCGCAATTCATCACTGACACGTTTTAATTGCTGTTGCGGTAAATTGCGTAGCTCTTTTGGTGTATTAATTTGGGCAAGTAGTGGGTAGTCAGCAAGGTTTGTAGTCATAGTTTGTCTATTGGTAATAATACGTTATTTTAAAGAGTTGCGCGGCTTAGATACTTAATGGCTGCGCTGCACAATAAAGGTAGCAAAATCTGCTAAAGATTGGGTATTGTAAGGTAATCTAGCCAAAGCTTGAAGCGCTTGTTGTAATAAGTTTTCAGCTTTGTCTTGTGCACCTTGTAAACCAAGCAGTGCTGGGTAGGTACTTTTGTTGGCAGCAAGATCCGAACCTACTGGTTTGCCAAGCTGCTCTTCTGTCGAGGTTAAGTCGATAATATCGTCTTGGACTTGGTAAGCCAAGCCAATAAGCTGGGCGTATTCACTTAATATTTTTTTGTGTTCACTGGTCACTTGTTCACTGCACTCGGCTGGCATCAATACGGCAGCTTGCAATAATGCCCCCGTTTTTAAGGAATGCAAGGTTTCTAATTCACTTAGTGGAATAGCTTTATCTGTTGCGGCTAGATCAAGCGCTTGTCCGCCACACATGCCTTGGTAACCTGAAGCGCGAACTAATTGCTGTATAAGTTTTACTTGCAGCGGAAATTTTGATGGACTGTTATTTGTTGAAAAACTGTGATTGGCCAAAATATCAAAAGCTAAGGTTTGTAAGGCGTCACCGGCTAAAATTGCGCTGGCCTCATCAAAGGCTTTATGACAGGTTGGTTTACCGCGCCTTAAATCATCATTGTCCATTGCCGGTAAATCATCATGTAAAAGTGAATAAGCATGAATACATTCTAAGGCACCCGATATGGCATCAATGTCATGCAGATTGGCATGTAACGCCTCGCCAGTGATATAGGCTAGGTATGGCCGCATACGTTTCCCTCCACTGAGCAAGCCATAACGCATGGCTGCAAGTAACTTTGGATCATTGATGGTTAGGCTATCAAGCTTGGCGGCTAGATAATCATTGATACGTTGTTGGAAATGCTTATATGAAGTCAGTGTGGTCATTAACTTTCGCTCACACTACTATCAAAATCCGTTAATTGGGCCGTGCCGTTTTTTTCGAGTAAAATTTGTACTTTTTGCTCGGCAGCTTGTAATTTTACCTGACTTAATTGGCTAAGATTTAAGCCACGCTCAAAAAGTGCCATTGATTCTTCTAAGCCCAAGTCACCTTGCTCTAAATTCTGTACTATGGTGTCAAGTTCATTTAATGATTCTTCAAAAGAGAGATTTTCTAGTTTCTTTTTAGCCATGATTATTGCTCTAAGCTGCTAGCTGTGAATTAATTGCGGCAAACTTACCTTAGCTTGCTACTTGGGTCAATTGACCCACTGCAATTATTATTGATAAAATATTTTATCATTAGTGTTAAGTTATTGACACTGCGGGCGATAATAGCCTTAAAATATGTTTTTTATTATTAGTGATTTATTCGCTAAGACCATTAGCGAATAGTTTTTACATAATGTACTATTCTTTTATTGAAATCTGGTTTTGGCATAAAGTGTTGGTTGTTTAGGGGAACTCTGTGGATTTAGCTACGTTAATTGGTATTTTAGGCGCTGTCGGTTTATTGGTCATGGCTATGGTGTTAGCGGGTGACATCATGATGTTTCTTGATACCCAGTCAGTGATCATTGTTTTTGGTGGTTCACTTTTTGTGGTGATGTCTAATTATAATATGGGACAGTTTTTCGGTATCGGTAAAATCATACTTAAAGCTTTTATTTTTAAAATAGAAAAACCGGAAGAGTTGATTGAAAAAGCGGTTGATATGGCCGATGCTGCACGTAAAGGCGGATTTTTAGCTTTAGAAGAAGCGGAAATTAGCAATGCTTTTATGCAAAAAGGTGTCGATATGTTGGTCGATGGTCACGATGCCGATGTAGTACGAGCTACTTTACAAAAAGATATTGATTTAACTACCGAACGTCATGAAACTGGCGGCAATATGATGATGGCGCTCGCCGATGTTGCTCCTGCGATGGGCATGATAGGCACCTTAATTGGTTTGGTCGCTATGTTATCAAATATGGATGACCCTAAATCTATCGGACCTGCGATGGCGGTGGCTTTATTAACAACCCTCTATGGTGCCTTTCTCGCCAATGTTATTGCCATACCTATTGCCTCTAAATTAAAACTACGCATGGCCGAAGAAAAAATGAATCAAGAGCTAATACTTGATGCTGTTTTAGGTATTCAAGATGGGCAAAACCCCCGTGTTATCGAAGGCTTATTGAAAAATTATTTAGCTGAAGGTAAACGAAAAGTCGATACTACAGAAGAATAGCGGGAGTAGTCTTATGTTAGGAATGCTTATGTTAAGAGGGATTATGTTAGGAGTGCTTATGTTACGAGGTAATCATGGCTAAGCAAAAATGTAAGTGCCCACCTCCTGGATTACCCGCATGGATGGGCACCTTTGCCGACCTTATGTCACTGTTAATGTGTTTTTTTATTTTGTTATTATCTTTCTCTGAGATGGATGTGCTGAAATTTAAGCAAATTGCTGGCTCGATGAAATTTGCCTTTGGTGTGCAAAATAAAATTGAAGTAAAAGACATTCCTAAAGGTACCAGTATTATTGCGCAAGAGTTTCGCCCAGGAAAACCTGATCCAACGCCTATTGAAGTTATTCAGCAACAAACCATGGAAATGACCCAGCAAATGCTTGAGTTTCAAGCCGGAGATGAAACCTCTGCTGGTGGACGACAAGAGCAACGAGGCACTGAACGTGGTGGTCAAGCACAAAATACCGAAGATGCTATGTCTGCGCAAGCCATACTACAAGCACAAGAAGAAATAGCGCGTGCGGCACAAGAGCAAGTGAATGACTTAGTGAAGAAGATAGCTGAGCAACTTGAGCAACAAATTCAAGATGGTGCCATCGAATTAGAGTCACTAGGTCAGCAGGTGATTATTCGTATTCGTGAAAATGGCTCTTTTCCTTCTGGTTCTGCTTTTTTACAACCTAAATTTAGACCCATTATTGAAGAAATAGGTGCGTTACTTAATACCATACCAGGAGAAATCATGGTCTCGGGTAATACCGATGATCGCGGTGTCGATTCTGAGTTATTTAGCTCAAACTGGGATCTGTCGACTAAACGTGCGGTAGCCATAGCACATGTCTTGATTAAAGTGCCAGGTTTTGATCCTACTCGGCTTGTGGTTGCTGGCTATGCCGATACTCGACCATTAGTACCCAATACCAATGCCCTTAATCGTCGACGTAATCGTCGGGTTGAAATTTCGATCAATCAAGGTAAAGCCAAAGAAACCGATCGAATAAGTATCAGAAAAGAATAGCAAACAGATTTTTAGTGTTAAAACCTTAAAAAAGACTGATAAATAGTGTACAATCCGCGCCATTATTTTTTTGTCTTTTTTAGGTTATAACCGATGAAATTTATCGTAAAGCTTCAAGCCGAGATCACCATTAAATCTCGCCCCGTCCGTAAACGTTTTACTAAAATCTTAGAATCGAACGTTAGGAATGTTTTACGTCGTATTGACGAGCAAGTCACTACACGTATGAACTGGGATAATATTGAAGTCAATACCAAAGACAACTCACCTGAAAACCGTGAACGTTTAGTTGAAGCCCTTAAATGCATTCCGGGCATACCGATTTTTCTAGAAGTTCAACAAACTGATTTTGTTGATGTTCATGATATTTATGAGAAAACGTTGGCGGTTCATGCCAAAAGTATTGAAAACAAAACCTTTTGTGTACGTGTTAAACGGACCGGTAATCACGACTTTAACTCCTTAAAAGTAGAGCAATATGTTGGTGGTGGTTTAAACCAACACGTTGCCAGCGCTAAGGTTAAATTAAAAAACCCTGATGTAACCGTACGTCTTGAAATTAAAAATAAAGACTTATTTATTGTTACTGAACGTCATAAAGGTTTAGGCGGTTTCCCGATTGCAACCCAAGAAGATGTGTTATCACTTATGTCTGGTGGTTTCGATTCAGGTGTTGCCAGTTACCAAATGATTAAAAAAGGTGCACGTACCCACTACTGTTTCTTTAACCTTGGTGGCTCAGCGCACGAAGTGGGTGTTAAACAAGTGAGTTATTATTTATGGAATAAATTTGGCTCCTCGCACAAAGTTAAATTCTTCGCAGTAGATTTTGAACCTGTGATCGCTGAGATATTAGAGAAGGTTGACAATAGCCATATGGGTGTGGTGTTAAAGCGTATGATGATGCGTGCTGCCACTAAAATTGCCGAGCGAGGTAAAATTCAAGCCCTTGTTACCGGTGAAAGTTTAGGCCAGGTTTCCAGTCAAACCTTAACCAACTTAAACGTTATCAACCGTGTCACTGATACGCTAATTTTACGCCCGTTAGGCGCATACGATAAACAAGATATTATTGATATTGCGCGTAAAATAGGCACAGAAGATTTTGCCAAGACTATTCCTGAATACTGTGGTGTTATCTCTAAAAAACCGACGGTAAAAGCGGTACTCGCTAAAGTGATAGAAGAAGAAGGTCACTTTGATTTTGATATTTTAGACAAGGTTATTAGCGAGACACGTGTTTTTGATATTCGAGATATTGGTAAAGAAACCGAAGAAGAAATTCATGCGGTAGATCTTGTTGAGAACATCCCTGATAATGCCGTCGTTGTTGATATCCGTAGTCCAGCAGAAGAAGAAGATAAACCATTAGTGCTAGGTGATATCGAAGTTAAGCATATCCCTTTCTATAAGCTTGCTACGCAGTTTGGCGACTTAGATATGTCGAAAGATTACCTACTTTATTGTGATCACGGGGTGATGAGTAAACTACAAGCGTTGTATTTACTTGATAATGGTTTTAAAAACGTAAAAGTCTATCGCCCTTAATTATCATTCCTTAACGTCATCATGGCAACATTATCTACCTGAGTAATGTTGCTATCTTAGCTTTAATACGTCTTTATAAGGGCTAATTTTTAAAGCTTATTTTTAATGGACAGGTTTAAGGTCTAACACCTGTTGCCACAGTCGAGTATTTTCCGGTGTGGCAACATTATTCTTCTTACCTATACGGTGAATATAACCGTTAATAAAATCAATCTCTGTTGCTCTGCCGCCCAAAACATCACTACGCATTGACGAGCAGTTTCTCGCCGTTGCTTGCGCGACTTTAGCAACCATTTTTTGTAAGTCGGTAAAGGCTAACTCTATACCTTCCGTGTGGCTGACTGCGGTAATTTCAGTTAATATTAAATTTATTTGTCTAGTAAACTTCTGGTTATTTATCTCGCCATTATCAATATTGTTAATGGCCGTGATTGGGTTAATGACACAATTTATTGCCAATTTTAACCATTGTTTTTTTACTATATCTTGATGGAAATTTACCTGGGCTAAGGCGTTGTTTAGCTGGTTGGTCAATTGCGTTTGTTGGTTTGAGCTTAACTCACCTGCAAGTAGCCCAATATCACTTTGGCCAAGTCCTGTATGGGTTATGGCTAAGGGCATACTTCGTAAGCAGCCATGGGTGGTTAACATGGTTAGTATAACTTGCTGACTCGGTAGCAAGTTAACCACCTCGGCAAAAGGTCCCATGCCATTATGAGCAAGAATTACTAGGCAATGAGGATTAATGTCTTGTGCCATTTGCTGTATTGCATCGGCAATATGAAATGACTTTAGGCATAGGATGATAATATCGGCGGAATTTATATCAGCACTTTGACTATAAGTGAGAGGGTGAATTTCAGCGTGCAGTTGTTGATAGGGGGTAAATTGATATTTTGCTGACTTAAGCTCACTGGCACTAAGTTGCTCTTGGTTAGAAGCCAGTAGAGTAACATTGGTATTGGTATGAGCTAAATGATGATACCAAAGTAAACCCATGGCTCCTTGTCCAACGACAACAATATTCGCTAGCGTATTTGTCATAAGTTAATTATTTACCTTTTTCATTCATTAGTAGTGGTTAGTTAGCGTTGCTTAGTTACTTTTTTTTGAAAAAAGATCAGGTAAAGCCATGTTGCTAAAACGAACAAACTAATGCCAATAACGTCAGCAATAAAGTCGCCAAACTCACCACTTCTATAACCGAGAAAAGATTGACCAATTTCAGTTAACGCGCCATAAAACATAAGTAAAGGCACACAAAGGCGCAGAGACAATTTTATAACCGAGTGGCTCACCCAAGTTAAAATAAAAAAACTGATCAGGTGGCCCATGGTATCAATTGCGGGAAACTGGAATATGCGTTTCCTTAAGGTGTCAGGTGAAAATTCATGAGCGAAAAGCAGTAATATTGTGACGATAATCACAGCAATAAAAAAATAAGTATGTTGGCGAGCTTTCACAACGAGCCTGTTAATAATTAAGTAAGTGCCTCGATACTAGCATGGTTTTGCCAGTATTTCTTATTGGCTTTCCCTGTCAGTTATCGTATATATATTTGTTAAGTGCTTTAGTTAAGTGCTTTAGTTAAGTGCTTTAGTTTAGCGCTTTAGTTGCGTGCTTTGGCAGCAAAGGTATAATGGTGGCATTGTGCAAACTTACCCCATATAGAGAATATATTATGCCTTCAATGGATATTGTATCAGAAACTGATTTAGAAGAAGTTCGTAATGCTGTCGACAATGCTAATCGTGAAATTAGTACACGTTTTGACTTTCGTGGTGTTGAGGCAAGTTTTGAGTGGAAAAAGCCCAATGTAACCTTGAAAGCCGAAGGTGATTTTCAATTAAAGCAAATGTGCGACATATTGCGCAGCCAATTAACTAAACGCAATGTTGATGCTAAAGCCATGAGCATTGGTGATGCCAGTGCCACAGGTAAGAACTGGAGTCTACAAGTCACCTTTAAAGAAGGTATTGAACAAGATATGGCGAAAAAAGTAGTCAAGCTTATTAAAGGTGAAAAACTAAAAGTTCAAGCGGCTATCCAAGGTGAACAAGTGCGGGTAACAGGTAAAAAACGTGATGATTTACAAGCGGTAATGCGTTTACTAAAAGCCGCTGAGTTAGAGCAATCTTTTCAGTATACTAACTTTAAAGACTAGTTTTTCTTTCCTACTAGGAAGATAAACAGCTAACTTAATTAGTGTTTTAAAAAAAACCATAACTATTGTTATGGTTTTTTATGTTTGTTTAACCGTGTTAAATTCATTGCAACTAATGGTATAAGCCGACTTATAATGACATGGGGTAATAAACCTTAGCCTATTCAAAAATGAAATCTGCTACTAAAGAGGACAGTTAAGTCATTATTGTTAGTTAAATTTTTAACAATGCCGCCTTCAATAACCCATGTTGGCTGCAGCCATTGCAGGCCAAGGGTAACTTGGTGCGTTATTTCATCTGCTTCTTGCCATCGGCCATTGAGCTCAGTTACTACATATAATTCTGACCCTATACCCCAATCAGGGTAAACTGACGGTGATAAACGATATTGCCAAGAAATATCATATCGACCACTATCTGCACGGCTATTAATACCCGCTTGATAAAGTGCATCAATATCGAATTCATGTCTGCCTTGAAAAAATGTATAAACAAAGCCAGCTTGAACTGCAGGCTCGCGAACATTGTCACTAGCATCACTAGGAACATTATTCATAGGAACAATAGCACCTGCTAACAAGGCTAATCTTGCTGTGCCAGAGAAAAAGTCATCTTGCATTACCGTGTGACGATATAATGCAGATAACTCGCCAAAATGATTTTCATCGTTAGCTGTTATTTTGTAAGGGATGGAAAATAGCAAAGCTTGATCATTGCTTAAGCCGTAGGCCGTACTGGTATGAAAGTTACCGCTGCTGCTACCGGTAATATGCTCATATAAAAACCTTACCACATAGCCATGTTTATCAAGGGGCAAAGCAACAAATGATCTTAAGCCCATACTATGGGCATTGGGCACATTAAGTAACGAAAGTAGGGTAATATTCGCTATGGCAGAGAGGCTAGTTGTTAGCTTCTTCATCTGATATCACCGTGACTTTTATTGGCGTAAATCCAGCATCGAGTATAGCTTGCTTAATCATTGCTATTGAGGGGGATTTTGCCTCAGTTTCTAATTGCACTTTCTTCATTTTCATACTGACCTGTACTTTTGCTACCCCTGCCATTTTATTGAAGGTGCGATTTAAACTATCAACACATAACGCACAGGTCATGCCGTGAATTTCTACTTCTATTGTTTTAGCCTTGACTGCAAAGCTAAAAGATAATGTCAGTGCTAAAGCGGTTAGTAATAAAAATATTTTCATTGTTTAGTTCTCCTTATAGGTCGAGTAAATTTCGCATGGGTAGTAACAGGTAACTGGTGAAAAAGCCAATAAACAAGATCATTGCACTTAGCCAAAATATTTTTTTGTTCAATTGTTTTGATTTTTTACAAAAGGCGGCTAAGTCAGCCTCAGCAGGGCAATGTTGATTAGGACGCCAAATAACCCCAGCTAAAATCAGCAAAATAAATGCCGCTAGGGTTAGGGTCCAGATCTTATGTTCAGCTAAAAAAAATAGCCCTGGAAGGTTGTAGTTTAAACTCGCCACTAGCGCACCAAAGCCCAAGGTGACGAGCAATATAGGTAAGGCACAACAAAGCAATGTGCCACTAGTAATAAAAAGTGTCAGCCACTTTAAATAAGGTTTTTCTAAAATATTAGAGTTTGCCATGTTAACCCTTACCGCTTGAACATGAGCCTGATACTTGGATCGGTGGGCATGGCACTGAACCATAAGAACAAAAGACACAACAATCTCCTTGAAGAGGTTTCAATAATACCTGACAAGCAGTACATTCATAGAACCATTGGCAAGCATTCGTCGGCATTTCCACTAATTTTTTATGGCCACATTCCGGGCAGATTAGTTCTGAGTCGATGGTGATTTTAGTCATAAGCGCTTCCTAGTTTGTTTATGTTAGTATAGAACCTATAGTTACTATAGGTTCAAGGGCTTTTGACATGAATTATGAAAAATATTCTATTGGCCAGCTGGCAAAAAAAACCGCGTGTAAGGTGGAAACGGTGCATTACTATGAAAAAATAGGTTTAATGCCTGAGCCACCGAGAACCGAAGGAGGGCACAGGGTCTATGCCTTACCTCATGTTAAACGCTTGAATTTTATCAGGCGTAGTCGTGCTCTAGGCTTTAGAATTGAGCAAATTAAAGAGCTACTTAAATTTATAGATGAGCCAAACCACTATTGTGGCGAAGTTAAAGCAATGGCAATGCAACAAGCTAGCGTTGTACAAGAGAAAATAGCTGATTTACAGCGTCTGCAATCAGCATTAAATGAAATGATTATTCAATGTTCCACTGGGAATAAACCGGTTGATGACTGTCCTATTGTTGATGCACTCTACACTGAGAACGTAGTAGGACAAGGCTAAGATAATAGTAATATTGATATTCATTATTACTGTTTATAGCCTAGCTTAGCGGTATTTCCACCATAGCATTTACTCAATACCCCCCGATCTAAGGGCTTTTCCAAATAACATTTATTCACAGCCTTAACCTTAGCGTTATTTCAGCGATTAGCTCGGTAACACTTAATACTAGGAGTGAACTAGTTTTCATTATTTATTTAAATAAATTAAGCCCAGGTATTAGGCTATATTTCTATTTCATGCAAATAAAGCTGCACATTTTCTAAGTTAATATGACTTTTTTTATAATAAGTAGGAGAAAGATCAATGGCGTGTTGTAAAAAATATTTTGCCTCTTGATAACGACCATCTAATAATAAAAAATAGCCGATATCATTATACGCCTCAGCTGTAGTCATCACTTGTTTAAAAAGCTGTATTGATTTGTTGTATTGACCTGTTCGTACATAAATCAACCCTAAGTTAAGCTTCGCCCGTTCAAAAGCAGGATTGGCATTAAGGGCTTCTTTATAGTGTTTTTCGGCCAAAACATAATGATGAGTTAGGTAATACGAATAGCCTAAGTTAGTGTGAATAAGGGATAAATCATCGCTGATGGTTAATAGTAGCTTAAATATTTCCCTGGCATATTCATGCTGGCTATCAAGATCATTTAACACCGCATAAACATTGTAAGCTGATAATGGTGAGTCTTGATCGAGTTCGATCAAACCATTTTCAATATTGCCATTTTGTAATCGATTTTGATCTAAATTAACGCTGCGCTCGAGTAGTGTTCTGGCTTTATTCATATTTCTTTGTTCTAGATAATAAATACCTACTTCAGCCAAGGCTGGGATATGGTCAGGATTGATGGTTAATGCTTGCTTAAAAGCCCTAATGGCTAATTCTGGACTATTCAAGCTATTTTGAATTTTGCCAATTTGGCAAAACACATCAACATCGTTTTTATCCAATTCAAGCGCTTGAATATAATAAAAAATAGCCTTTTTGGGATTGTTATTCAGCTCTTCACGTTTTGCCTGTGCTATATTTTGTTGTTTAGATAGCACAATATTGGCGGAGTCTTTGTTTGCATTTGTCTGTTCAAGACTATTAGTGCTAGTACAACCGACACTAGCGAAAGAAAAGCTTAACAGTAAAAAAATTCTAATTAGGTATTTATCACTTAAATATTTCATCACTAAAACGCCTTATCCCAAACATTCATTACTTTCAATACTGCGGGGCCAATGGCAACAATAAAGAAAGAGGGCCAAATACAAAACATCATCGGAAAAATCATTTTTACGCCAAGTTTAGCGGCATTTTCTTCCGCCGCCTGTAAGCGTTTATCCCGATACTCATCGGCATAAACCCGAATAGTTTCAGCGACACCAGTACCAAGCCTCAGGCTTTGTACAATAACTGAATTTAAGCCTCTTATATCTTCTAAGCCAGTTCGGTCACTAAATTCCTGTAATGCTTGCTGCATTGATAAACCGACGCGAACTTTACTGCAAACCAAACCAAGTTCATGGGCTAGGGTCGGGTGGACAAATTCCAGTTCATTTTTAACGCGTTGAAATGCCTCTAATAAGCCTAAACCGGCCTCACAACAGACTATTAATAAATCCAACGCATCGGGGAAAAACTTACGCAGCTCTTTCATGCGCCGATCAGCCAACTTATGCAGTATTAGTGCTGGCAATATATAAGTTAAGCCGATAATAAAGGCGAAAATATATAAGGTAACTAACATAGATATGCCACCAGAAAATTTCATCACCACAATAGCAAGGGTTACGCCAGATAACATCGACATTAATTTCAGGGCATTAAATATTTTTAAAGCATTGGTTGAATGATAGCCCGCATGTATAAGTAATTTTCTGGTGGCTTTATCGCCCGAAAATCGGTTATTAATTAATGGCAGGTATTTAAGTTTATTTAAATTATGCTCCAGCGTAGTGGTGTAATCTTCTTGTTGATGTGTTGCTGATAAGGGCTGTTTTTTAAGCTTGTCTATCTGCGCCTTTACCGGCGAATAAATTCCTGAAAAGAAATAGTAAAATGCCATAGCTAAAGTCACACCAGCGGTGGCTGCGACAATATAAATCACCCATTCAACCATGACTTTGTTATCAGTAAAACTTAGCAACAAACCTTGTATATATTCCATAGTTTATACCTCTATTTGAATCAGTTTTTTTATCCAAAAAATGCCTAACAGCATGCCAGCTCCTCCCCATTTAAGCAGGTTAATACCCGCGGGTGTTGAGGTTAATTCAGCCACATAATTTGGCGACGAGATGTATAAAACGGCAAAGAGTACAAAGGGCATTAACACTAAAACCCAACCGGAAAGACGGCCTTCTGCGGACAAGGTTTTTATCTTTCTTTTGAAGGTGAATCGTTGCCTGATCACTTTCGATAATTTATCAATATTTTCGGCAAGATTACCACCCGTGGATTTTTGAATAGCAACGGCACTGGAAAAAGCCATTGCTGAAGTGCTGGGCACTCGTTTGACAAAATAAAGTAGTGCTGTTTTTGTGTCATTACCAAAATTAATGCGATTAAACATTATCTTAAATTCATCGGCTAAATAACCGTCCATTTCCTCAAAAACCAGCTTAATCGCATCACTAAAAGCATAACCTGCTTGTAAACCTCTTTTTAGTACGTCCATGGCTTCAGGAAATTGCTCTTCAATTTTTTCCATACGAAGCGTGGTATCGCGATTTAATTTGAGATGAAACGCCAGTAAAGTCAGCAAGGCAATTATCAAACTAAATAACCAATCCTTGCTGAAGAAACTAACGGTAATAAAGGCCAAGCTACTCGTGGCTAAGGCGATAGCTAAATATTGATGACCTAATAGTTTTGACCCTGATATTTCCATTTTATAGGTTAAATTTTCAATCAAAGGTAAGGTCTCTAACCAGCGAGTAAAAGGGGGTAAGTGCGCGACTCTACTATTGAGTAATATATTTCTTTCAATGTTTTTGTCTGTTAATGCCAGAGAAAGTAAATGTTTTTTTAGCTGCTTGGTATCAGCCCTTTGAGGACTGTAGACTGAAACGAACAAACTTTGTGCCAATAAAACGACTGCGGCAAAAACTAAAAGTAAAAATATAAGTTGCGGACTCATAATGCCTCCTATTAGAAATTCACTGTTGATTCATCAATGCCAAATAAGCTATAAGGTAAGTCGATCCCCTTAAGGGCTAATTGACGATGAAATTCTGGTATTACTCCCGTGGCTTGGTAACTGCCTATTATATTTCCTTGTTCATCTTTATCCTCTCGTTTGAAAGTGAAAATTTCCGACATGGTAATCACATCCCCTTCCATGCCAGTAACTTCTTGAATACTGGTAATGCGTCGACAACCATCTTCTTGACGTTGTAACTGCACCACCACATCAATGGCAGAAGATATTTGCGCTCTAATATTATGTATAGGCATGTCAAAACCGCCCATACAAATCATATTTTCTAAACGACCTAAGGCATCGCGAGGAGAGTTGGCGTGCAAAGTAGTTAGTGAACCTTCATGACCGGTATTCATCGCCGCCAACATATCTATGGCTTCTGCTCCTCTCACTTCACCAATAACAATTCGGTCAGGACGCATTCTTAAACAATTTTTCACCAGATCTCGTTGTGATATTTCGCCCTTACCTTCGATATTGGCTGGACGTGTTTCTAAACGGACCGTGTGCGGCTGCTGTAATTGTAATTCCGCTGAATCTTCTATGGTGATAATCCGTTCGTCTTCAGGGATGTAACCCGATAAAATATTAAGTAGTGTGGTTTTACCACTACCAGTACCCCCTGAAATCAACACATTAAGCTTACCCTTAACAACCGCTTTGATTAGTTGTCCCATTTCGTAGCTCATAGTGCCGTAGTCAATGAGCTGTTCGGCTGAGAGTTTATCGACAGTAAAACGGCGAATAGATAAAACCGGACCATCAAGGGCTAAGGGAGGAATAATGGCATTGACTCTACTACCATCTTTAAGGCGGGCATCTACCATAGGCGATGATTCATCAACTCGGCGACCGACACTAGAAACAATGCGATCAATAATACTAAGTAGATGTTTATCATCATAAAATTTCACCGCTACTTTTTCTAATTTCCCCTTACGTTCTACATAAATACTGTCATAGCGGTTAACTAAAATATCGGCAATTGTCGGATCTTCTAACAGGGTTTCTAACGGACCAAGCCCTAAAATTTCATCAATAATTAGCTTTATCAATATTTGACGAACGTTTAAACTTATTGGTCGGGTTAATTCATCTAATAAACTACAGCATAACTCGGTAATTTGCGCTTTCGCGATCTTATTCTCCATAGTTTCCAATACGGACAAATCTAACAAGGTTAATATCTTGCCAAAAATTTCTTGCTTAGTTTGCATATCCTCAGCAGTTAAAATACTAAAGGGATCTACTGTTTTTGTATCAAGTAACATTACGCACCTCCGAAAATTTTACTGAAAAAGTTTGGCTTTTCTTTGGGGAACTTAATCGGAAAAGCATTTCTTATAATGGTACAAATTTCTTTATGGATGATTTTGTTCTCGGTCAGTTTTGCTAAAGGCGATCCTAAATCGGTACAAGAACTAGCTAATTGATAATTATTACTGACATAAAAAACACTATCGATAAGCAAGGCTTTTTTTATATCATTAAGGCTAATATGAGTGACTTTTTTGGAATGACGATTAACTATTATTTGAATCATATTCTTGCTGACACCCATTCGTTCCGTTAGTTGTTGAATAAGGGCTTTGGCTTCTCTCAAACTAACAATATTTTGTTGGACAACAATGAGAAACTGGCTAGATAGTGAGACTAAAGGCAAGGTGAGCATATCTAAACCACGAGATAAATCGACTAAAATCAAATCATGATTTAGTTTTATTTTCCATATAAGCTGCTCTAAGTGCTTAAAGTTTTTATTTTGCTCTTGATCAAGTTGAGCGTAGGCTTTACTGGCTAACAAGCTTAAATTATTGCGTTTGGTCATCATAGACTTTATCGCCATGTTATCCAGTTTATCAATTTCATTTAGCGCATCGGTCAAGAAATAATTGGCTTTAAGGTTGAGGGAGTCAGCGAGAGAGCCGTAGTGTAAATCTGCATCAATAAGTACTATTTCATCTGGACAGAGGTTGGCACTAATCTCACCTAAACAAGCGGTAATAAAACTAGCACCTGAGCCTGACTTACCATTAATGATGCTAATAACAGGGGCAACTTTTTTTGTTTTTAAAATATTATTGGCTGATAAGGTTAAGGTATTAAAAAGCTCCTGCTCAATATCGTCAAAAGGAATAATATCTAGTACATGATGATGCATCGCTGTTCGAATAATATCAGCGGCAATACCATCACCTAACAATAATGTAGGCATATGCTCAAGGGCCAATTTTTCAATAACCTGTTGGCAAGTATCATTGTCTTTATTAATGGCTAAGATAACTAATTCAAACTGACTAAATTGCTCTGGTATTTTTTCACTGAATTCAACGTTTAAATTACTTATTAAGTTAAATTGACTAGTAAGCGTAACTTGCATATTAACTTCGCTACAAATAACGAGCACAGCTAAGTGAACTGGTAGGCTTTGCTTCTTTTTGAAAAAGTTATCAGTCACAGTTAACCTTCCATCAGGTAAATCAACAACATTATTGATATTTTTACTATTCATAAGTCTTCCTTAAATAACTGTTCCTTAGCAATATATTCTTATCAACGCTATAACTATGTGGCGTCACTTGGCAAACAATAGCTATATTTTGTTCGTGTTGCACCTAAGCTTTCTCTTGGTAATGTGGTGGCAAAACTAGGTGAGTTAAGCGTTAAAAATAAACCAGGAATGATTAACTGGTGTTGGTAATTAATTATTTCTGCTCTAACAAGTTTTATTTTATCAATATCAGTTACTGGCGAACCATCTAGTTCTAGGTAACTTATTTGTAAATTTGTTATGCCTAGGTTTGGCGCCATCGGTATTTTGTCAAACAGGGCAGCTGCGAGCATAGGATCAAAAGCGGACATTGAACTATGGTCGAAATGACAAACCGTTGCTAATCTGGCGCCGCGCCTTGAGGCTTCGGTGAGTATATTCCACACAAAAAATAACCGTCCTACTTCAAATACTGCAAATAACAGTAAAAAAAATACCGCACCGACAATGGCAAACTCTATGGTATAAACGCCATTTTGTCGGTTTTTTTTAAGTTCTCTACCGCCTCTAAACATGGTTATAAAGCCCTCATGGTATAGGTCGATATCAGCGGAAAGCTTAAATCAATATCATCACCTAAACCGAAAGTAAAAAAAGTGTCAGAAAATATCGGTTGCCAATCATAAGTCACGGTGATGGTGATAAAATCGCCGCTAATACTGAAGCTGATATCATCATCATTAAGATTGGGCAGCAGTAAGTTAGCGTTAGCGTGTTGACCATAGCGTATTAAATTCTTTACTTCGTCCCAAGTAACACCGGATATGCTTATTTCGTCGTTGGTACCAGTTTTAGCCTTAGCCGTTAAATAGCGACTAGCATCTCTGACCGACTTATTCAGGGTATTGTATTGCAACATCAAGCGGCCAAATTCAGCACTGGCAAAAATTAACAGTAATAAAAAGGGCAATACCAGCGTAAATTCGATGGCGGCAAAACCTTGTTGTTTACTTTTATTAGTTATGCTAGCTGCGGTTATCTTGTTTTTGATAGTTATCATACATTACTCCTAAGAATCGGTACTGCCAGGTACATGGTATAACACCATTTTATAAGGGCCTGGCGTATCCACAGGCGCTAAGCTCGGATTACCGCCACCCGGGCAATCATCAATAAACTCCCCTATTACATAAGAAGTCAGGCCTTTATGTTCGACTTTTTGAGTGAGAAAAAAGCAACGAACCCCTAAAAAATTAACCTGTCCCGAACTGTTACATTCGCCAACCACTAGAGGCATAATTCTTCGTCTGTGTGTTGCGTGATCAGCGAAACTAAAATTTTCCTCGTTTGGGGGGGGATTGCTTAACCCCATGGTTGGTACGGTGCAGCCACTTATTTCATTGTCCTCTATATACCAAGCTGCTTGGTATGCTTTATGCTCATATGCAGCAGCTAAAGCATCCTCATTTATTACACCATCCACTTCAATGTCTGCAATAGTAATTATCTCCCCTTGACAAATATTTTCATCTCTGTGGTAAGTTAGTTCTTCTCCTCGGATGTTCCGCTCCCATAGTCCTAAACGAGTGTTAAGCCCTGTAGCTACAGCGTTTACTTTATTACCGGACGCAGTTGTATAATTTACTGTTGCATTAAAGCAAGTATCAATTTGATTTGGCGCGCCAGCCAGGCCTTTGAGAATAACATCGGCGCTGGAACTACCTCCTAGAGCAAGCAATTGAAAGTTACCTGGACCAACGGGTAAGCTGGTATGAGAGCCCAGTTTCATCATATATAACCTATTTTCATCTAAGCCAAAATTCTTCGTATTTGGGGTGCCACAAACCATCATTGGCACTACTTTAGTAAAACAATTCTTTATTGCGGTACTAGGGCCTGCCAAAGCAGTAGCAGAAACGCGTTTATTAAAACTAAAAACATGGGCGAGAAAGTTATCTAAGGTTATTTTCTTTAGTGAAACCTTGACAAATTGAGCGTCAATACTGGGGTCAGTGACGGCACTAAATGGATCCGCTTCGACAGAATACGCTATGGTTAACAAGGCGCTAGTATCGCCATCAAAAGCGATAGCACGGGATAATTCTTGTTGATCGGTATGGGCAAGATTTATTTGTAATAAATTGATAGCGGCAGCCGATGCTTGTGCCTTAGTTGCCCCCTGATCCAGCTCTTTGGCGGCATGTAAGGCGGCAGCATCTACCAGATTTTGCAAGCGGCCTTTATTTAATAATAAATGGCCGCCATCTAAGGCCAAGGATGCCAGCGTTATCAGTGCTAATAAACTGATAACAAAAAGCACCAGTACATTACCTTTTTGACAACCTTGGTCTGTTGTTGGCCTATGTGTATGCGGGAGATATAACATAAGTATTTAACCTACTTAGTGTTCTGTGTCATTTGACGAGATTCTTTCATGCTGTAAACACTGCGTTGATATTTTTTAATGACATGCTGGCCGTAGTTACCATTTAAGGTGGCAATAATGCCATCATTTAGCTCTGCTGCGTTGGGGTTGAGTATTTGCACTTGTTTTATTTGTTGGCTCGATACGGCTAGCTGATAACTAGGTTGCTCGGCACAGCCCAATATCAGTACGCTTGATAAGGCTAACAATGTACTGTTGAGTAAGTTACATTTTTTCATTACTAACTCCTTATTAAATTTTAGGGCTATTAATCGCTTTTAGTTACTTTAAGTTGATGACCATAACGCTGATTAGTGCCGCCATCATTGGTTAAAATAAGCGTGTTATGGTTTGCTGCTTGATTCGGTGATGTCGTTGCTTTTTGGCTGTTTTGCCGGGTCATTGTGCCTAATAGATAAAACTCCATATCGGAGACGGGCACAAAGCCATCGGTAGGTAAGGAAATATCTTTTTTATTAAAGGGTCTGACTAATCGGGGTGTTACCAGAATGACTAATTCCGTTTGACCACTAATATATTCATGGCTACGAAACAACTGTCCTAAAATGGGCAAATCTCCCAAACCTGGTATCTTACTCACACTGTCGCGTAAGGTATCACTTAACAAACCACCGATAGCTATGGTTTGGCCATCAGCAAGTTCCACTGTGGTTTCCGCCGATCTTTTGATAATTGAAGGGACTATTAAGGTTGATGATGAACCTATGGGGGTAACGCCAACGCCATGAGAATTACTTAATTCACTGACTAATATCTTGAGGTTTAAATTGATTTTTCCTGAATCTAATACCGTCGGTACAAAGCTTACGCCGACCCCGAAATTTTTAAATTGTATCGTGGTACCTTTTTCACCAGGTACCGGCACGGGAAATTCCCCACCAGCTAAAAATTCAGCTTTCTGGCCACTTAAGGCGGTAATGTTTGGCTCGGCCAGTATTTTTGCTAAACCATTTTGTTTAGCAACATCTAGGGCAAAGCTAAACTGCATATCGCCATTAATTAAAGAGCCAAAAAAGCCACTGCTAAGGCTGGCCGCCGCCCCTGCTCCAATGCCATTAACCATACCAAGGGTGCCATCTGAGCCTTTAAAGGTTAACGACATATGCGCATTAAATTTACGCGCAATTTCAGTGCTTACTTCTGCGACAGTCACTTCAAGCATGACCTGATGGCCGCCACCAATAGAAATCATATTGAGCACTTTACTTTTTACGTTACCTACCGATGCCGCTTCGGCATAACCACTAGCAAGCTCAACTGCGGTATTCATTTTTGCCAATGACGAGGATTGACCACTGAGTACTAATTGTCCTTGCGATGTTTCCACACCAATATTTTCACCGGGCAGATAATGATATAAGCGTTGGCGCAAACTATGTAAATCATGAGTCACTTCAAGGTTGATAATATCAACCAATTTATCTTCTTCGTCCCATACCATGATATTGGTGGTACCTAACATCTTGCCGACAATATAAAGTTCTTTGGCACGCAATATTAAGATATCCGCTATTTTATCATTACCTATTGAAACTCGGCTGACTGTTTGATTCATAGTTAGATTTCTTGACTTGAAAATGGGCACTTTTAATTCATCGTTTATTAGTTTAGTTGGTCCCCCAGCTAATACGGCCGAACTAATGAATAATTGCACTATTATCAATAAAATAGAGCAGTTGATTAGGGTAATTAGTTTAACGGTTTTACCTTTCATGACTGTATCCTTATTAGCCCAAGAGCCTCAATATATATTCGATTTAATAGCTAAGCGACGGCAGCTTTAAATAGCGATTAAATATCTACCTGCACGGTTTGTTGTCTAACACCTCTGATTAACTCTACTCTCTGCCTTTGGCGGATTTTAGGGGCAGGCTTAGGTGTAATATCAGCAACAACATCCACTTTTGGCTCTGCTGCTGGTTTTTCACTGGCAATAACTACCGGTTCGTCATCAATTGGATTACGTAAGGCAAGTTGTAAATAACCACTTCTGCGGGCACTCATTAGTATTTCTGCTTGGGTTAAATCAACCTCAACGGTGATCGCGCGTACCAGTTGCGGTTTGTTTTCACCGCTTGAGGCACGTTGATCAACCGCCAGTATATTGATATTGGAAAGAATCACTTCGGTTGTGGGCTTGCCATCTTGCTGGTAAGTATTGAGAATATCTACTCGGTTGCCCGGTAATAAAAAACCAGCAACACCAACAACATCATTCACTCGAATGGTTATCGCGCGCATATTTTCGCCGATCAAACTGGCTAAATAACTGCCATCACCTTGTTTTGCCAACCGTTCTTGTCTAACAATATCGCCAAGGTAAAATTGGTTTTTAGCGACTTTGCCGATAGCCTCAGCTAAACTTTGCACCGCTTTATCTGGTGCCATTGATTTTGGAAACACTTTTAAACTGAGATGTTTAGCGGTTAAAATAGTGCCGGTTGGAATACTTACTGCGGCCATAACAATATTGACTTGTGCTTCGGTTAATTCTTTCTGGCTATCATTTAGCCAATTTTTGGCAATTAATACAGCGCCAACACCAAAAACCAATGACATGGTAATAAAAATAATAGTGTTTTTATTCATTACTCACTCCTTAATTTATTTGACTCATTATGATGGTTAGGCTTATCTGGGGTCGAGTTATCTGAGCTATGCACAAAGTAATGTTGCCAGGCAAAACAGATAAGCGCCTGGGTAACTACAGGTGCTAATTGATTAAATTTGATTTGATCACAAACTATGCTTAATAAATCACGCGGCAAGCAGGGTAAAAAATCTTTCTGATCGACATAGTGACGCTGCTCAACCAAGTAATTGAAAATGTCATTTTCGCAAGTAAGTTGATAGTCCGCACAGGTTTTAAACCATAACTTTTTATAGAGTTCCACAGATAAGGCTTCAAACTTAATTTTGTAACCTAAGCGACGTAAGAAGGCTTCATCCACCAAGTCTTGTGGCGCTAGATTGGTTGAAAAAAGTAAAATGAGTTCGAAAGGAATTTCAAAATGTAAACCGTTGGGTAAGGACAAAAAATCTCGGCGTTCTTCTAACGGAATGATCCAGCGGTTAAATAGCGCTATCGGGCTAATTTTTTGCCGTCCTAAGTCATCTAATAATAAAATACCGTTATTGGCTTTTAATTGCAGTGGCGCTTTATAAGTATGATTAGTAGCATCAAAATTAACTTCCAACATATCAGCCGTCAATTCGCCCCCGGTGACTAATAACGGCCGTTGGCATAAATGCCAGCGGGGATCATAACCCTGTGTTAAGGATACTAATGTGGCAGCGTCGTTATGCTGTTTTACTCCTTTGGTGCTTAATATATGTAATTGTGGATCGTAAAGCTGAATAATAATATTATTCACTTCTATAGCGGCTGGTATTAAGACATCATCACCAAAGAGTAGATTCAAATGTCGACAGAGGTAACTTTTACCTACCCCAGGAGCCCCATAAATTAAAATAGGTTTAGTGGAATTTAATGCTGGACCTATGGTGGCCATTAACTCGGCTGAAAACATCAAGTTACTAAAGCGTTGTTGCAACAACTCTTTTACTATGATGGTATTGCGGCTGGTTTGTTTCAGACAAATATCACTGTATTGTGATAAAGGCACAGGTGCTATACCTAGGTAACCGCCTTGGTTAAAGGCTTTTTCTGCCTCTGTAGCGCCTAATTCACTAAGCGCGTAACGCATTTGACCACTTTTGCTCGATTGACGATTTTCCAACCAGTTAATCGTTTTGGCATGATCTAATAAATTTTGAATAATGCCACCACTTAAGGCCATTTTTTCTACTAACAGGCGTACACTGACCACATGTTCAACTAACATATGTTTAATTAATAGTTGTAATAGTAACTGTTCGGACAGGCCGGTTTCGGCAATGGTACTTGGCCGTTTTGCCATAGCCGCTAAGGCCTGTTCATCTTGAGGAATAACTAGTGATGGTGAATTATCGCTAAGTACGGAGGGACTATCTCCTTGACTGCTTTCTTTATTGCATTCTTTATTGTTTTCTGGGTTGTTTTTTTTGCTGTTTTTCCGGCCACTTTTAAGTAATAAGGACAGACCATGTTTAGGTGGAATTGGGTATTGTGTCTGAGGTAATGAGTCACGGGTGGAGCTAGCGACACTCTCTGAGACCTTGCCAGATAAATTTTCGGATATCGTGTTAGAAGCATTGCCAGAGACACTTTCAACTGTATTAGCAGCTGCGCTATTACTTGCACTATCACCAGCACTATTAGCTAAGTTGCCCGCTTGATTAGTCCGATCGAAAGGTGATGAGTCCATGGTAATTCCTATAACATTATTTAGTTATTTCTTGTCTGTGCCTGTTAAGTGTTTTTACTGCTAAGGGTAAGTACTTAGTAAATGTTACTGACCTTATTAGCCATTTTATTAGCTACGACTAAGCAGAACCGCAATTTTCGGTGCTATGTCAGCGGTTATTACTGCCGTTATTACTGCCGTTATTTCAGCGGCTATTTCTGGGCCTATCTCAGGACTCAGGTAACACGCGAACAACCAACCTAACGCTAAAGCGGGGGCGTAGGGCACCAAGACCGCTGACTGTTTTTCACTTTTGTTGATAAAAGCTTGGCTGGTCATCTTAAGCAGACCTGACCAACCGACCTTATAAATCGCTAAGAAAAAACTGGTAAAAATGCCAAAAATAATGCCATAGACCACAGACCAAAATAATAAGGTTGGCCCCGAAAACGCACCTACGGCTATCATTAACTTGACATCACCAGCGCCTAAATAACGAAAATAAAACGCCGGTAATAACAAGGCCATTGCTAACCCTGCTCCCAGTAATGCTTGCCCTAAGCCATACCATTGGTTGCTATAAGCTTGCAAGGCAAGGGCAGCTAGTAGCCCAGCCAAACAAAGCTTATTGGGTATACGTTGATAGCGCAGATCAAAATATAAAGCGCTAAGCAACAATAGTAAGGTTATCAACAGCATTAGCATTTCTAGGAGCAGCTTGCAGCTGTTGTAGTTACAGTCCCATCATTAGCAGTGGTGGATGTTGCTGCAGTATAACTTTTCCCTTCGGCGGCACAAGCTAGGGTATTAATTTGTCCGGTAGCACTCTCGCCTAAAGTTAGAAAGGCGCCGACCATACCACCAACCACTAAACCACCGGCAATGGCATATTCAACCGCGGTCAAACCACTTTCATCTGCAATAAAATCTTTAAGAAAACTTTTCATAGATTGAGTTAATTTATTCATTAGATGCTCCAAAACCATTAATGTTTATGCTTGATTGCAAAGCATGAGCTAACAAATGCACTTGGTCTATCCTCTAGCTGCTGCTAGGACGAAGGTACTATTCAGGTACTTAACAGAAGGTAAGTACCGACTAGTTAATGACAAAGGCAGTTGCAAGCAATCCTTTGCTGTTTTACTCAATACAGTCAATTAAACTTAATACGGTTTATCAATATCGGTTAAGACTATCGTTTAAGACTTTCCGTTTAAGATATAAATTGAGCGTACTAATAAAGTTAGTCGGTTTTATTTGATGTCGCTAACATCAGATTGCTATCTATTGCACCCAGTTGCGAGTTGGTAAGGAAGCGCGAACAAGTTCCCGCCTACGGGTAATTATAATATGCTGGCGGTGACAGCGCAGCTTCTCTGCTGCTGCGTTGCAGATAAAGAAGCGCATGGATAATGCGTAGGCGGGATTTTAATCGCGCATGGGTAAGGAAGCGAACAAGTTCCCGCCTACGGGTAATTATAATATGCTGGCGGTGATGGTGACGTTAACAGCGGTATCTTGTTGATAAATATCGGCCAACCACTGTATTTTACCCGTAGGGCTTAACCAAACAGTTTGATAAGTGAGGTAAACCGCAATGCTTTGCGCTAGTTTGATGTGCTGGGTTTTTTTCACCGCGAGTGCATTTCTTACTTGCCGTTGTTTGTTTTTAGGCTCATTAGTCATAAATTTTTCAACCAGTAAATTGGCGTATTGTAAACGTACACAACCATGACTTAGCGCCCGATATTTTTTCGAAAAAAGATGTTTTGCTGGGGTATCATGTAAATAGACTGAATGAAAGTTTTTTATATTAAAACGGTATTTTCCCAAAGCATTTTTTTTTCCTGCTACCTGTATTAATTTGTACTCTCCCAAAGCGGCCTTTATTGAGCGGGAATCATTAAAAACAGGTCGAAGCACTTGCTTAGCACCATAGCCTTTTGCCAATTTAAAGTTTTGCCGTCTTAGTGAGCCTGGGTTGCGAGAATTCTCGACTAATAACTCTTTATGAATAATATTATAGGTTGGTGTCCATTGTGGATTGATGGTGACACTGCTCACTTTAGTGACCATTATCGGGGTAGGGTGCTGATTATCACCAACAATCACTTTCATCGATAATGTTTCTTGCTGGTTTTCAATAAAGTATAAACGATAGGCGGGAATATTAACCAGTATATAACGTGATGGTGGTTTACTGGGTAATGATAACCAACGCCATAAATTGATTTGCATGATTTTAAGGCGTTTCTCTGGCTTGGTATTAAGTGCTTTAATTGTTTTCGCCGTTAACTTGCCATTGGCGGTTAAACCATGTCGAGCTTGAAATTTTTTAAGGGCGCTAATGACTTCTGGATCAAAAATATGCCGCCGATAGTGGGAGTACTGTGCTGTGCTAAGATCGGCTAAAGCAACTAAAATACTGCGCAGCTTAATAACATCTTTATGTCCTTGACCTAACCTTAAGGATAATTTTTCATCAATTACTGGCCAAGGCGTTTCTGTTAATTTACGGTAATGGGTAATTGCCATGCGCAGACGTATCACTTGATCAAATTGTGGTAATAACTGCTCAACATAACGGGCAAGCTGATTATTTTTTACTGCTTTAAGGATGTCTGCACGGGGTTTTTCTTGCGGCTTAAACTGATAACCATTAAATAAAGTAGCAATAGTAAATAATTGCTGAGTGAGCAGTTGATCAATTTTTTTACCCTGCGGACCCGCTAAGTTATTGATATCATCAAAAGCTAACGGGTGAATACCGAGATCATTCAGTAAGCTTAATAATGACAGCCCTGATAAATTGAGTTTATCATGTTCAAGCCATAAATAATTTTTACTATGATGAGCTATCAACTGCTGATAGTTAAGCTGCTTATCTTGAGCTAATAGCCCTACTGGTAAAACCATTACTGAGGAGTTATCCAAAAAGTTTTCAGTAAATACAAAAGCTTGCACTGTTTTTGCCATCGTATTGCTTAACAATAAAAAATATAAAAGAATCATGATTGATTTCACTTTATCTCCTTGGTTTTTTCGTTATGCAACTGGCTTTTACTTAAGTCGATAGCTATCAATTAAGAGCACTAAGGCGACGATTTTTTGCTTGCTGTATTTTCGTTATTGGCAATAATTCCATTCTTAATTTTTGATATCGCTGATATAAGCAGCTGAGCTCTATGCCTAGTTCCTTTTTGATATATGCGGTTGGTGTTAGACCAAGATGCTCTTTAAAGCTGCGGCAAAAGTGTGATGGATTTGAGAAACCAACAGCAAAAGAAACATTGGTGACAGAAGAATTTTCTTGACGTAAGAGGTACTCACTCTCTTCCAAGCGTCGACATAAAATATATTGGCAATAACCAACACCACATAAATCTTTAAACATATGACTAATACGACTAGGGCTTAAATATAAACTATTCGATGCTTGTTTTAGTGACGGGGCATCGAAAAAATGTTGCTCGATTAATTCAAACAGTCCCTCTAAAGGATGACTTATTAGCTCTTCTATGGCGGGCATAAAATCACTTGTTATTGACTCTTGTTCAAAACAATCAATATCAGTGGTTTCGTTAAGTTCAACTAACAGGTTAGTCAAGGCTTGGTTATTCATCGGCAGATGGAACACATCTTTAACACCGAGTTTCAGCGCATGATGCAGCATAGGTATTGAGATGCAAGCGGACAAAATATAAAGTGATTTTTTTGAAAAATCACGACTGATAGTTTCTATATTATAACAGTGAAGTTCAGAATGGCAGTCCATTACATAAGCAATGGCACCTAAAGAGCCATTGAGCTTTTTTATATGCTCAAGAGAAGGTATGATTTTGAAGGCAAGTTTATCATCTAGTCTATGACAAACCTCGTTGAGGCTGTTTTTGTTATGTCCGATAACACCAAAGTATTCTTTCGCTTTGAGAATAGCCATACTCATCCTTAAATATCCGAGTGATTGATAACCTAATACAGACAAAGAACTAGTTGAACAATAGTTTAAAAATATGCATTTATCACACCTTTTTGTAATATATTAACCAATACAATTAGTTATAATCTCAATAAAAAATTCTTAAGTAAAACTGTTAAAAATTACGACACTTTTTCATCGATATTGTAATTGTGATTCGCAAATTGCAGATGAAATTAAGAAAAAGGCTCTTGCTATTTTAGTCTAGCTAATACATTTATCGGGTGACCTTGCTGCAAGATTATAGTTTCTCAGTATAGGAACTTGTTGTTAAAACTGTTATCTTCACACGGAAATAGCCCCTAAAAATGACCTTTTCCTGTGCAGATAACTTTTTTTGAACGTTTTGAACAAATACCCGCAAGTGATTGGCACCGGCTAAATACTTCCTCGTGCCCGTTGGTCAGTTATGAGTTTTTTAAGGCGTTAGAAGCTAGTCAGTCGGTATCTGGTGCGCGCGGTTGGCAACCACATCATATGGTTATTGAAAATGATGGTATAATTGACGGCATTATGCCTTTGTATCTAAAGCAAAATTCTTGGGGCGAATATGTCTTTGACTGGGATTGGGCCAAAGCATATGAGGATAACAATCTTGCTTATTACCCTAAACTCGTCGGCACTATTCCTTTTACTCCAGTTACTAGCAACAAACTATGGTCAAATAAGCTAAATTTAGCTGATCTTTTTTCATCATTAATTAGCCATTGTCACCAGCACGAAATAAACAGTTGGCACATATTGTATTGCCCTGAAATTGATAGTGAGGTAACGCCAACCGAAAAAGGTAAAAGTACGACCATGGCTAAATTACCTGAAGATGTTTATCTGCGTCATACGGTACAGTTTCACTGGTTTAACCGCGGTTATGCAAGTTTTGATGACTTTCTTGCCACATTCACCTCACGTAAACGCAAAAATACCCGTAAAGAAAGAGCATCGATAAAGCAGCAGGGCATTAACATTAGGCAAGTTCGAGGGCCAGATATTACGGCGAGCGATATTGATTTCTTCTATTTAACCTACCAACTTACTTATTTAAAACAAGGCCATCAGCCTCACCTTAACTTTGATTTTTTTAAGCACATATTCACTCACTTAGCGGCTAATGTTCTGCTTATTATTGCCAGTCATAATGATAAAGATGTGGCTTGTGCTTTATTTTTTTATGATGATAGCCATCTTTATGGTCGATATTGGGGCTGTAAAACAGCCTTTAACAACTTACATTTTGAGCTCTGTTATTACCAAGGCATAGCCTTTTGCATCGAACATAATTTACAATGTTTTAACCCTGGCACCCAAGGTGAACATAAAATTCAACGAGGTTTTGAGCCGGTATTAACCCATTCATATCACTGGGTTAAACATGCTGCTTTTAAAGAGGCGATTAAAGAGTTTTGCCAACGTGAATGTCAACATATGGAAAGTTATCAGCAACAATGTCGACAAGCACTGCCATTTAAAGTGGTGGTATAAACAGTTTATAAGCATTACTGGCAGATAAATAAATACGTTAAGGTAGGAAATTATAATGGATATCGCTTTTTCTCAAGCTTGTGAAAATAACAAACAGCCAATCCTAAGGGTGTTACAAAGCGCTTTTACCAACACTAAGCGGGTATTAGAAATTGGCTCAGGCACAGGGCAACATGGTGTATTCTTTGCAGAACATTTACCGCAGCTTTGTTGGCAGCCAAGTGATCTACTGGTGAATCATGCTGCGATAAACTACCGCAGACAGAGCAGTGGCTTAACTAATCTATTAGCGCCGGTTGTTTTAGATTTACATCAACCATGGCAAGCAGTCGTGGAAAAATCATCATTGCAAGGGCGCATTGACGGCATTTTTACCGCGAATACCTTGCATATTGTTAGTAACTCTTTGGTTAACAAATTCTTCACTGGGGTAAAGCAGAGCCTAGTTAAAGGTGGCACTTTATGCATTTATGGGCCCTTTAATCACCAAGGAAAATTTACCAGTCAAAGTAATGCCAATTTTGATCTATGGCTAAAGCATAGAGATGAAGAAAGTGCTATACGTGATTTTGAAGACATTGCCGCTTTAGCTCATAATGCAGGTCTTGCTTTATTATCCGATAACCCTATGCCGGCAAACAATCGTTTACTGGTATTTATTATGAATTAGCACAAAAAAAGCCAACCAATAAAAACATCTAGACGTCTATACGTTTAGATGTTGACATATCTAGCAATCTAAGTAATATGAGAATCATCGATTTATTATGTTATTTTTTTTGTTAGGTAGTGTCATGCCCATTAAAATTCCCGGTCAATTACCCGCCTTATCTGTGTTAGGTAAGGAAAACATCTTTGTGATGTCAGAGCACCGTGCGGCCAATCAAGAAATTCGCCCGATGCAAGTGGCTATCTTGAATTTAATGCCTAATAAAATTGAAACCGAAGTACAAATTTTGCGGATGTTATCCAATACGCCACTGCAAATTAATATCGAATTTGTGCGTATTCATAAAAATGTCTCCAAAAACACTCCGAAAGAGCATTTAGACAATTTCTATTGTTTATTTGATGATATCAAGCACAAACAATACGATGGCCTTATTATCACCGGGGCGCCGTTAGCCTTACTTGATTATGCCGAGGTCAGCTTTTGGGATAAAATTTGTGAGGTGTTTGACTGGGCCGAGAAAAATGTCACTTCCACCATGTTTTCTTGCTGGGCTGCGCATGCCGCCTTGTATCACTATTATGGTTTAAACCGTCATCTACGTCAGCAAAAACTATCTGGGGTTTATCAACATTATCCTCTTGATAGTAAAGAAGAGCTGACCAGAGGTTTTGATGAGAGTTTTAATGTGCCACATTCACGCTATGGCTATATTAATCAAGCCGATTATCAAAGTATTGATGAGCTCAATATTTTGGCGCAATCAGCTGATGCCGGGGTTTATTTAGTCGCCAGTAAAAATAAGCGCCAAGTGTACCTCACCGGCCATCCTGAATATGATACGGCTACCTTGCATGAAGAGTATCTGAGAGACTGCAAAAAAGAGGCAAGCACGCCATTGCCGATTAATTATTATCAAGATGATAATGTTAATAATAAGCCGACTGGCTCATGGCGTAGTCATGGCAGTTTACTCTTTACTAACTGGTTAAATTATTATGTTTATCAAATAACGCCATACCAATTAGATGCCAATAATATCAATTCAGTGTTAAAAAAACAGTAAGAACCGCACTGATAATACCCTTATTCTTTAAATAGTTACTCCTGGATTTAACAATGAAAAAACACCCATCTTTTGCTTTATTTGAACAGCAACTGGCTAAAAATATTCTTATTCTCGATGGTGCTATGGGTACCATGATCCAAGCGTACAAGTTTGAAGAGCAGGACTTCCGTGGCGAACGTTTTGCTGATTGGCATACTGACGTTAAAGGCAATAACGATATGTTAGTGCTTACTCAGCCTGAAGTCATTACAGCTATTCATCGTGACTACCTTGAAGCTGGCGCCGATATTCTAGAAACTAATACCTTTAATGCTACCACGATTGCCATGGCTGATTACGACATGGAAGCATATAGCAGCGAAATCAACCGTGTTGCTGCGCAACTTGCCCGTGCCGCTGCCGATGAATACACTAAAAAAACACCTGATCGCCCGCGTTTTGTTGCTGGTGTTTTAGGGCCAACCAATCGTACCTGTTCTATTTCTCCTGATGTCAATGATCCTGCCTTTCGTAATGTTACTTTTGATGAATTAAAAGAGGCTTATATTGAGTCAACCTTAGCGTTAATTGACGGTGGTTGTGATCTCATTTTAATCGAAACTATTTTCGATACCTTAAATGCTAAAGCGGCCATTTTTGCCGTCGAAGAAACTTTTGAACAATTAGGTCTCCGTTTACCCGTGATGATCTCAGGTACCATTACTGATGCCTCAGGACGTACCTTATCCGGGCAAACCACCGAAGCCTTTTACAATTCATTGCGTCATGCCAAGCCGGTTTCATTTGGCCTTAACTGTGCGTTAGGCCCGGTTGAACTGCGTCAATATGTTGAAGAGTTGAGCCGAATTTGTGATGTTGCTGTTTCTGCTCATCCCAATGCCGGTTTACCTAATGCCTTTGGTGAATATGACTTTACCGTCAAGGATATGAATACTCACGTTGAAGAATGGGCCAGTTCAGGATTCTTAAATATCATTGGTGGTTGTTGTGGTACTACGCCTGAGCACATTAAAGGCATGGCTGACACCGTTGCTAACATTAGCCCACGTAAAGTAGCACCCCGTGAAATCGCTTGTCGTTTGTCTGGTTTAGAAGTATTAACCATTAAAGGCGATAGCTTATTTGTTAACGTTGGTGAGCGTACCAACGTAACGGGTTCGGCTATGTTTAAACGCTTAATTAAAGAAGACAAGTACGAACAAGCTATTGCTGTCGCCTTACAGCAGGTTGAAAACGGCGCACAAATTATCGATATCAACATGGATGAAGGCATGTTGGAATCAAAAGAGGCCATGGTACGCTTTTTAAACTTGATTGCTGGCGAGCCAGATATTGCCAAAGTGCCCATTATGATCGACTCCTCTAAATGGGATATTATTGAAGCAGGCTTAAAGTGTATTCAAGGTAAAGGCATAGTTAACTCGATCAGTTTGAAAGAAGGCGAAGACAACTTTCGCAAGCAAGCTGAATTAGTACGCCGTTATGGCGCGGCTATGATAGTGATGGCGTTTGATGAAAAAGGCCAAGCGGATACCCGACAACGTAAATATGAAATTTGTCATCGTGCCTATCATATTTTGGTGGATGAAATTGGCTTTCCGCCGGAAGATATTATTTTTGACCCTAATATCTTTGCTGTGGCTACCGGTATTGAAGAGCACAATAACTACGCGGTAGATTTTATTGAGGCGGTTGATGATATTAAGAAAAACCTACCTTATGCGCTGATATCCGGTGGTGTTTCTAACGTATCATTTTCGTTTCGAGGCAACAACCCGGTACGTGAAGCTATTCACGCGGTATTTTTATATTATGCCATTAAAAATGGCATGGACATGGGGATTGTCAATGCCGGTCAGTTGGCCATTTATTCAGCGTTGCCGAAAAAATTAAAACAAGCCGTAGAAGACGTTATTAAAAATAGTGATGATGACGCGACCGAACGTTTACTTGATATTGCCCAAGAATACCATGGTCAAGCAGGTGGTAAGGTCTCAAAAGCGGATTTAACCTGGCGAGAGCTACCGATTAATGAGCGTTTGTCTTATTCATTAGTGAAAGGTATTAATGAGTTTATTGTTGCCGATACCGAAGAAGCTCGCCTTGTTGCTGTCCGGCCCTTAGACGTAATTGAAGGGCCATTAATGGATGGCATGAATACCGTTGGCGACTTATTTAGCGCGGGGGAAATGTTTTTACCGCAAGTGGTGAAATCAGCACGAGTGATGAAACAAGCGGTTGCTCATTTAAACCCGTTTATTGAAGCGGCAAAAACTGAAATTAGTACCAACGGAAAAATCTTATTAGCAACGGTGAAAGGCGATGTTCATGATATTGGTAAAAATATTGTTGGTGTCGTGCTCCAGTGTAATAACTATGAAATTATTGACCTTGGCGTGATGGTTTCCTGTGAAGATATTTTACGGGTAGCGAAAGAAAAAAAGGTAGATATTATCGGTCTTTCCGGTTTGATCACCCCGTCCCTTGATGAAATGGTCCATGTTGCTAAAGAAATGAAACGCCAAGGCTTTGACTTGCCATTATTGATTGGTGGTGCCACAACGTCGAAAGCCCATACCGCGGTAAAAATTGAGCCCCAGTATGATAAAGCCGTGGTTTATGTCTCCAATGCCTCGCGCGCGGTTTCTGTGGTCAGTAAATTATTATCCAAGGAACACAAAGGCAAGTTTTTTGCTGACACTAGAGCAGAGTATGATCGAGTCCGTATTCGTCATTACAAAAAAGGCCCACGTTCAAGTTTAATTAGTCTTGAAGCGGCTCGTGCTAATGCCACACCGATCAGCTTTGATGATTACACCCCGAAAAAACCTAACAAGCTTGGTGTTACCGTACTTGACGATATTGATTTAAATGAAGTGCGAAAATACATTGATTGGACCCCATTTTTCCTGACCTGGCAGTTATCAGGAAAATACCCATTGATCTTAAAGCATGAAGTTATTGGCGTGGAAGCAACTAACCTCTTAAAAGATGCTAATGACATGTTAGATGATGTTATTAATAACAAAAAGATCAAAGCGAAAGCGGTATTTGGTTTATTCCCGGCCAACCGAGATGGCGACGATATTAGCGTTTATACCGATGAATCACGTAAAGAGCTGCGCATGAAATTACACCAGTTGCGTCAGCAAAGTAAAAAACCTGCTGGGCAGTTTAACCGCTGTTTATCTGACTACCTAGCACCGAAAGGTTCGGGTATTGCGGATTATATTGGCGCCTTTGCCGTGTCATCAGGTTTTGGTGTTGATGAGCTAGTGAAAATTTTTGATGCCGATCACGATGCTTATAATTCAATACTTATCAAAGCTGTGGCTGATAGATTAGCCGAAGCCACGGCTGAATATTTACATGAAAAAGTACGGAAAGAATATTGGGGTTATGCGCCAGATGAAGCGCTCGATAATGACTGCTTAATTCGCGAACGTTATCAAGGTATTCGCCCTGCGCCAGGTTACCCTGCTTGTCCAGAGCATACTGAAAAAGGTTTATTGTGGCAGCTGCTGAATGTCGACGAAAATATTGGTATGGATCTGACCTCTAGTTACGCCATGTGGCCAGGTGCCGCGGTCAGTGGTTGGTATTTCTCTCATCCTGACTCTAAGTACTTTGCTGTGGCAAAACTGGCTAAAGATCAGGTGCTAGATTACGCAATCCGTAAAGGCATGACCATAGAGCAAGCTGAACGTTGGTTGTCGGCTAATTTGGACTACGAACCAGAGTAATTAAATTGTTCACTAAGGTGACGTCGGATTAAATTATCGTAAATAAAAAAGGCTGCACCAGGTTTATATTTATAAACAAGGATGCAGCCTTTTTTTGATAAGTTTTTCTTGTTATGACTTAACTTGCTTCGGCTATGGTTAGCCCCGGCTTAGCTAAGCTGTGATAAGTCTGTTTGTTGAACAACAAACTTATTGTTAAATTTGGCTGATAACACCCCTTTGCGACGAGCAAGGGCAACTTGTAGTTTCTTAGCAACTTTGGCAATGGCGACATATAATTGCTTGTCAGAAGCATTTACTGTTACTTTTTCACCTTCATACAAGGTGGTGACTTCAAGTTTTTGTATATGTGGCTCTACGGTAATGGTCGAGTTGAGTGTCATAATTGACGGATAATGCTTAGAGATTTTCGCAAACTTATTTTCGATTGATTGTTTGATACCTTCAGTAATTTCGACATGGTGTCCAGAAATCTTAATCTTCATAATATTACCTCTTTTGTTATCGTAATCATTGTCTTCAATTTCATAATCCTCCTTCAGTGATAAAAATGCAATAGAAAATATCGGCTTATTTGCAATTAAATGTAATTGAGCTTTGTGGCGTTTTTGAAAAAAAATGGCAAGTAACGGGGGGTACTTGCCATTTTTATCTTAACTAAAGTTTAATCACGAGTGTTTGTTAGCTTAGGTCTATGCGCTAATGTCTGAGCCAATGTTTCCCCTAAAGATAAAGGTATTATTTAAAGTGTCTATTAAAGAAATCCATAATGGTTTTATTTAAATGCACTTTAACTTTTTTACCACGCATACTATGTTTGCTGCCTGGGTAGGTCATTAATTCAAATAACTTACCTTCATCTTGTAAGGCTTTAATTAACTTAGTGGTATTGGTGAACAAGACATTATCATCAGCCATACCATGATAAATCATCAGTGGCCCAGTTAGACCTGAAACATAGGGAAAGACACTACTTTGTCGATAACCTGCCGCATTCACTTTGGGGTGATTTAAATAACGCTCAGTATAATGAGTATCATAAAGCATCCAATCGGTAACTGGCGCGCCACTAACACCTGCTTTGAAATAGTCCCCAGCTTTGAACATAGTCATTAAGGCCATATAACCACCGTATGAGTGACCGAATACGCCGATACGTGCTTTATCGACATAAGGTAGGGTATGTAAATATTTAACGCCCGTTATTTGATCTGTTACTTCAACTTGGCCAAGGGTCTCATAGATTGGAAATTCAAAAGCAGTACCACGGTAGTTAGAGCCACGATTATCTAGCTGATAAACAATATAACCTTGTTGCAGCATAAACTGAGTCATATCTGCGCCTTGCCATGAGTTAGTCACACGTTGGGCAATTGGACCACCATAAACTCTAACAATAACCGGATATTTTTTGCCCGGTTGCATGTTTTTAGGCTTATAAATTTTGTAAAACAAGTCCGCTTGGCCGTCATCCGATTTTAGCGAGCCAAACTCAGGCATAACTAAATCATCATAATAAGGGGCAACCGGGTGCTCAGCTGTTACTTTATTTTGGGCTAACCAAGTAAGGTGTTCCCCAGTGGCTGAGTGTAAACTGACTTGTTTAGGGGTTTTAGTGTTAGAGAAGCTATCTATATAACTTTCACCGGTAGCGCTAAAGTTAATGTTATGAAAGCCATTACGTTTGGTAATACGCTGTACATGTTCTGGCGACTTACCCGTCATTGGTACCTTGTATAAGTGGCGCTCAAGTGGTGTATCGGCACGACCGGTAAAGTACAGCCAACCCTTTTTTTCATCAACACGAGTCAGTGAATCGACTACCCACTCGCCCTTAGTTAATTGTGAGATAAGTTCACCGTTAAGCTTATAATGGTATAGGTGTTTGTAGCCATCACGCTCAGATGCCCAGATAAAGGTTTTATTGTCTTTTAAAAAGGTTAAATCTTTATGTAAGTTAAGCCAGTGGGTCGATGTTTCCGTTAACAAGGTTTTTTGGCGGCGTTTTTTTAAGTCGTAGGTTTTTAATATTAAGGTTTTTTGGTCACGGCTTTGTAGCTGGTAAGATAGTTTTTTACTGTCGTTAAGCCACTTTACTCGTGGGAGATAAATGTCTTGGTTGTCACCAAGAGCAATAAAACGAATTTTCTTACCTTTAATATCGGTAACCGCTAATTGAATATGGACATTATTGGTACCTGTTGCCGGGTAACGTTGTTCAATTAATTCAATTTTCTCCGCGTATATTTCATTGCGAATAACCGTTTGTACTGGCGTTTCATCGACACGTAAAAAAGCGATGTACTTTTCATCGGGTGACCACCAATAGCCGGTCATTCGTGACATTTCTTCTTGAGCCACAAATTCGCTCATACCATTTTTAATGGTGCCGCCACCATCTATGGTTAATTGGCGCTCTTCACCTGAGGCGATATTTAACACATAAATATTCTGCTCTCGAATATAAGAAACAAAGTTGCCTTTAGGTGAAAATTTCACATCGGTTTCAAAGTCGGTAGTTTCGGTTAAACGTTTAGCCGTTTTACTGGCTAAATGGTAGTAATAAACATCACCATTTAGCGGGAATAATAACGCGCTGCCATCTTGAGAAAAGTGATATTCCATAATGCCAACACCATAAATACGCTGGCGTTCACGGCGCGATTTTTCTTCATCAGATAAATGTTCTGGGCCACTAAACAGGGATTGTGAATCAACAAGTAATTTATTTTCTTTACTGGCTAGGTTGTATTCCCATAAATCGTATCGGTGTAAGTCTTCTGCTTTACCTTGCAAATAGGTCACACGAGTACCATCGGGGGAGAATTTTAATGACTTGGGTGTTTGACCATTGAGGGACGGCGAACTATAAATGCGCTCAATGGTTAACTGCTGAGCACTAGGTGTTTGGGTGGTATCATCACTTGCGTTGTCATTATTTGCATTGGCACTTAGCGGGAAGGCTAATGAACAAGCAAGGGCAACAAGTGCTTTTTTAATGGTAAATTTCATAGCAAAGTTATCTTATTAAGTTATCTTATTAGCTGACTAAATTAGGCTATCTAATTAAGTCAGCTAAAGGGGTAATTGTGAGCTTTGTGTTTAATAGTAAACGGATTAATTAGTCCGATTGCTGTAAGACTTCCTTGCCAACACTTCTTTCAGTACTCGTTTGCTCGGCACTTTAGCAAACGTGGCTTTGTTAAACTAGCGCAGTAATAAAAAAGGCCAAGATTAAGACTAGCTTTGTTAGCTGCTATGTTATTAATTTAATGAGCTCATGAATGGTTTTTACCGGGTGGATATTGGCACCTAAGCCTTCCATTGACTTATGATAATTGCGATAAGGAATGACTATTTCGGTGAAACCATGCTGTGCCGCTTCTTTAACGCGAGGTACACCACTGTCTATCGGCCTAACATCACCGTTTAAACTTAATTCGCCCATAATGCAGGTATTTCTAGGGATAATAAAATCGTTAAGGCTACTTAATAGTGCACTGACCAAGGCGAGATCAATACAGGTTTCAGACTCGTCTATTCTTAAGCCACCAACAATATTGAAAAAGGTATCGTGAAATATCTTGGTCTTGGTATGTTTACGTAAAATTCCCGTTAACATTTTAATTCGGTTCATGTTCAAGCCCACACAAACCCGCTGCGGGAATTCAGCCTCGGTTTCCGTGGTTAAACATTGAATTTCTAACAATAGGTTTCGGTTACCTTTGCGAATACAGGTAATGGTTGAACCAGGCGATTCAGTACTCGAACCGGATAAAAATATTTCACTGGGATTATCCACACTGAGCATACCGCGCTCACACATTCTGAAAATCCCGACTGTGTCGATATCGCCAAAGCGGTTTTTATTTGCTCTTAGGGTACGTATTTGTCCGTCATTGGTGTCGATATGCAACAGTGCATCAACTATATGTACTAAGGTTTGTGGACCAGCAATCTCATTGTTTTTATTGACATGGGCGATAATAAACATGGTGACGTTATTTTGCTTACAGTACTGGGTTAGTGCTTGCGCGCTGCTTTTTACTTGTGAGGGTGAGCCAGGGCTGCCATTAGCATTTTCAGTCACAACGGCTTGAATAGAGTCAATAACGGCAAACTTAATGTTGTGGTTATCTAACTCTTCAATGATTGCCTCAACACTGGTTTCAGCCAATAGATACAAGTTATCTTCGTTGTAATCTAGTTTTAATCGGTCGACACGGTTCTTAAACTGAGACAGGGACTCTTCTGCCGTACAATAGAGCGAGGCGGACGTTTTTGACATGTTAGCGACCAGCTCTGAGAGCAAGGTGGTTTTACCAGCACCAGGATCACCAGAAATCAGATTTACCGAACCGCGAGTGACACCACCGCATAAAACACGATCAAGCTCTCCTATGCCCGTTGGTATCTTTTCTGCATCGGAGGCGGCTATCTCGTTAATTTTCTTAGAGCCACCACCAATTAAACCCGCATAACCTGCCGTTTTTGCGCTACGGGTGACCGCAGTTTTACTGGTCGATTTAGGAATTCTCATTTCTACCAAGGTATTCCAGGCACCGCAACGGCACTGTCCTTGCCAGCGAGTGAAGTTCATGCCGCAATCTGAGCATACAAGTTCGATTTTTGCTGCTTTTGCCATCGAGATTATTCCTACCTTTTAAACGATAAAGTGATTGTCATAAGGATCTGTCATCGCAGATGTATTATGTTAATTGGACTAACTATAGCGTTATCAAGGAAAACACCATAGGATGAAAAAGGACCTTGCTCAACTCGCCTTATTGATAGGCACAGAAATTGCTTGGTTTATTTTGATAAAGTCGGTTAGATTATAATGATTTTGATTTTTTTGTTAAGCTAAAAAGTGCAATAAAAAATGTTAACCTGCCATACAGGTGATAGATTGCGATTAAAACAGCGAGTAAAGAGAAGTTAATAATAAAATTATGAATAAATATTTCAGCAAACATCATAAAATCATTAACAATTTTCGTGGTGAAGTGAGCAGTAATAATTTTGAAATTAATTTTAGTGCTGTAACCAAGCACCTCACTAAAACAGAAAAGTTTTTGTTGAAAATGGAATTGAAACGCTTAGCTGGTCTTTGTACTCGAGCCATCGATTTACGAGGTTTGGTTGACGGTGAGTGCCAGTTATTTGACTTTCAAGGACAAAGTCACTTTTTGGATAATATTGCTATCGCCACGTTCAATGAAAATGTTGCGATTTATGGCGGTTATACTTTTGGTGTTTATGAGGTGGTAAAAGATGCCAAAAATAGTTTTCGTAACCTTTATAAAAATGAAAAAGTTACCCCTAATAGCATTGAGAATAATAAAAAATCTTCAATAGATAAACTGCAATATCCAGCCAAATTACAGCTTTTTGCAAACTACCCTGATCGGGTGGAAGAGCGGATGAACTTTGCTATATCGATCACCTTAACTTTATCGAATAAGCAGCAGCTGATAACAACCAGTATTGATCTCAGTGTAACCGGTATCAAATTTAAACTTATTAATGAAGTGACGCTATTTAAAGGTGATCAGTTAACCATAGCCTTTACTGGCTTAGAGCAAGAGTTTCAATTTAATAAAGATAGCTTGTTTTCTTTTGACGTTAAAAATGTCTTACGTGACTCGGGCACTCAGCTTATTGGCTGTCAGCGCATAGCTATCCCTGACAATGATAGCTTCGAGCGATTTTTAGCCGGTTATATCCAAGGCAATAAACGCCGCTATAAAATAAATTTAGATAATAGCTTAGTGGCATTACAAGCGAGAAGCCTTGAACAGTACACTTTAGTCAAATTGAATGAATTAGTTGTTTTTATGCATGGCACTGGTGCAGATTCAGTGGCCAATACTAGCCCTCGCTATGCGCTAACGACTAGAAATAATCAGAAATTATATCAATATTGGCTAGACGATAAAAAACACTCTACCTTGCACTACCTTATTAATGCGGAACGATTACAGCGTTTAGTTACCTTGCCAGCCGGTAAAAGCTTATTAGTTTTTAGCTTTACTCATCAACATAAGGGGCGTAAGTACTTCTACACTGTCGATGAAGAGCAGCTTAAGGACGATGATAGATTTTTTCAGCAGTTTTTAGCTTTTGCTGCCGGTAAAAGTACTTTTGTCATCACAGCGTTAAGGTCCCACGCGTTGAATCCTGCACAGGCTTATTCACCGTTTACCTTGTCTAGCGCGATGACCAAGCAGCAAAGTTATTTAAATCCGCCGCTAACCAATGAAGTCAATGCTATTCTTGCCGAATTACCTTATCTGGTCACGGTAACCGATGTCACTAACACAAATGCTGTCACTGATTATCAAGCGTTGGGTTTTGAAGGTGTTGATCTTGGACGTCTGAAAAGTTTTGGTCATAAACAGGGTACTAAACAAAGCTGCCGAATTGATGAAATAGCGCTAGCTTATGGTCATCAACGTCAAGAAGTGCGTTTTAAATATAAGACCCCAGTTATCATTGAATGTGAAGGGGCAAAGTGGTCGGGACAATCGGCAGATTTTTCGGTTTCTGGACTGAAAGTTGACATAGAAAACCCTGCGGTACTTGCTAAAGGTGATATCGTTTATTTAACTTTTCCTAAATTGCAAAAAATCACCTCAGCATTTGACCTTAAAAAATTACCCTATAAGGTCATGAGGATCAGCAAAGATAAATCCGTGGTAAATTTACGGGTGTCGATTAAAGAACATCAACATATTGGTCGTTCGTTTTTTAAATTATTAATTGATAAAAATAAAAATAAGTTAACGCCTGATGAATATGCCATGTTAACTCCAGGTTTATCTGGCGCATTAAGAACCCTATATGCGGTGAATATGGCAATACCGACCGCTATAGTGCAATCAAGTGGCAGTCGTTATAAGATGGAAACCCTAGTGGCAGGGGAGTATGCCTATCAAAGCCATAAAAACTTATTATCAGCGATGTTACAATTAAGCGATCGTCATGGCTATTATAATTTATATCCATTACTGGGCAATATTCAGCTCAGTAATTTACTTGATCAACATATGAAAAAGTTATTGGCAAGCGATGTCGCTGTGTGTGAACTTATCTATGTTGCCATCAATACCACGGTTAGCGATATTGAAAAATCGGTCATTATAAAACAGGACAGTGACTTAAATACCCCGCAACTACGAAATTTCTTTATTAAGCAATCGTTAAAAAAAGGGGCGTTTTTTGCCTTGCAATTAAATCTGTCGCGTAGTGATGAAGCCCATATGGAATATTTAAACCCAGAGTTAACTTATATTAGCACTTATGCCATACATCGCAGTAAACAACTTGAACAAGAGATATATAGTGTCGCCGGGCTAGTGCAATTGATTGATGTCACCCAAGAAACACTGCTAAGGTATTCATTCACTGAGAAGTTCTAACTCGCTTGTATTGACCATATGAAAAAGCCCCAGCATTGATAGCAATCAGTGCTGGGGCTTTTTGCTTATCGGCTTAACTCGTTAGGCTAACCAATGTAATAAGCAGTCTAAACCTTGTACGTTAATGCTACTGTCAGCTTGTGCTAAGACAATCGGTTTGGCATGAAAGGCAACACCAAAACTGGCTGCTGCCATCATCACTAAGTCATTAGCGCCGTCGCCCATGGCAACTGTTTGGCTTTTTGGAATGTTATATTCTTTGCTCAATATAGCCAGAGAGTCGGCTTTAACTTGTGCATCCACCACATCACCTAATACCTTACCGGTGAGTTTGCCATCTATAATTTCTAACGTATTGGCAAACGCTGCATCTAAATTCAAGGTTTCTTTTAGGTGGTCAGCAAAATAAGTAAAGCCACCGGAAGCAATCGCTATACGCCAGTTGTGCTTTTTAAGCTCGGTAATCAAAGGCTTTAATCCTGCCATTAATGGCAGGTCTTTGGCGACATCACTTAATATGCTTATCGGAGCGCCAGCTAATGTCGCCACTCGTTGATGTAAACTTTGTGCAAAGTCCAATTCACCTAACATAGCGCGCTCAGTTACTGCTGCTACTTCTTCACCGACACCGGCTAGTTTGGCTATTTCATCAATGCATTCTATTGCTATGGTGGTTGAGTCCATATCCATGACGAGTAGACCCGGTTCACTTAAGCTAGGTACTTGGCTTAATAAGGCTGCCTCAATTTTATTGGCTAAGGTAAAGTCAGCCAGCGCTTTACGTGCTTTGATAAAGTCGGCGCAACGTACTTGAAAACGACAGCTGGTTTGATTATTACGGTGATTGATGGTGGTTAAGGCGATGATTTTAAGCTTCACTTGGCTTTGTATTGCTAAAAGTTGCGCCAGAGTCAGTTGTTGAAATACCACCAACTCGATCTTATCTTGCGCTGAGCTTGTGCCCAGCGGGTGTTTATCAAGGTTAAGTGCTTGCTCGGATAAGTCAAAGGCAATGGGTAATTGCTTATCTGCTAGCTTGTGGGCTAAATACTGTGCAAGGGACAGGGGTAAAACATTGGCGATAAAAGACACGTTAACTCTCTAGGGTATTGGTATATAGCCAAGTCACCTGAAGGTGCAGCATTCAGCTTGAATTAGCAACACCTTTAGGTAATGCATTGATTAAAGAGAATGTTTGTTTAGGAGAATAAGCTCCTGCATTCTTTAAGAACACCATCGGCGCTCTGGTCGAAATCAATAACGTCGCATAAAGCGTGGCTAAACCAGCCCTGTGGGGTCGTCTGAGCAAATCATGTTATTCGTTGCCTCATTTTTTAAGGGAATTACCATTAATAAAATAAGGCGCCTTGATCATTATTCGCTCAGCCGTCCTGAAACACGCACCTTCAAGTGGCTTGGGTATGTTATAAATATTAAACTTCACATCAGTTAATAATCTAACTATAGTGAGACTATTAATGCGCTAAAATAGTCACCTGTGTTTTTATGAAGCAAGCCGAACAGCCTTTATACCCTAAATTATCGTCGATTTATAATAAAATTCTGCAATTAGCTAGTGCTATTTTGCTTATCATAGTGCTGATCAGTATCTTACAAGCTAGCGGGGTCAAAAATAGTAATAATTTAACTAAGCATTTTAACTTTATAGCTAAGCAGCAATTACAACAAGCCATTGTTGGCGTTACTGTGATACTTGAGCAAGAGCATAAAGATAAACACCAACAAAAAGCCTTATTACAACGCTACCTTGATGGTTTGGTACAGGTTAATTTTGTTAATCAAATACACTTATATGATGCCACTGGCCGGCTATTCGTCTTTAGCACATCGTTGGAAAACGATAAGCAGGCTAATGACCTTGTTCGCCCTAAAGCCAAAAGTATTAACGATCTATATGGCATTTCACCCCAGCAAAGTAACCTAAGCGCTAAGTTAACGCCTATTGTTGCAGAAGTTCGTCATAGCGATTTTGCCAGTGATAAGCTGCATGGCTATCTACGTTTTACTATCGAGCCAATTTATTTAACTGCGATATTAGCAAAAGCGGATAAAGAGCAGCAGTCATTACAGCGATTAATGCTGTTAGTGGCAGGTGTGGTCGGTTTTCTGCTGACTCGTGGCTTAAACCGCTTTAGCAGACGCGGTTATCGTTTGTCTGCTAGCAGGTCAAAATCTAAAAGCGCGGTATCAAAAGAATGATCGGTTAAGCGTTAATAATTACTAGCTTAAGCTCAGACCTTAAAAAAAGGTTTTAATAAAGACTTCAACTAAGGGCGCTAGTCAAAGAAAATCCGTTCAATATTAACTTCCAGTTGACTGGCAATTTCTTCAGCACTCTCTACACGTATTGTGCTTAACACGGCAAAAATCTTGCTTAAATTGACTGGGGAGTTTGCCGGGGCGTTAGCTGGCGAATGTGCAGAAACCCTATGTTTTTCTTGTCTAGCTAGTTCGCTATTCGTCAGTATTTCTTTACCCGTCACATCAGCAGCCATTACCTCAGAGCTTAAGGGCATAGATGGCGCATCGGTTTCTAATACTAAACAGTCTAAGGGCAGGCGTTTGAGGGTATTGATGGTTTTTTTCGCCCGAGAATAGGTGATGGTACTACCAACACCAAGTTTAAAGCCCAAATCTAGGTAGCCCTTAGCTTGTTGGTAACTGCCAGTAAAACCATGAATGATACCGGCTCGGTTTAGCTGGTAGCGTTTTAAAAAAGGCATTATTTTATCGTGCGATTGTCGGTGATGAACAATTACCGGTAAGTTTTGCTGTTTGGCGAGATTAAGTTGAAAATCAAAAAAATGTTGCTGTTTTGCTAATTCGGCTGCGGGATCATCACTGCGTTTAATAATAGCGCCATCAAGACCAATTTCACCAATGGCAATAATGTCATTTTTAGCCTGGGTTACTTTTTCACTTAACAGTTCAAGATGAGTATCGTTTAATTCGTGTAAAAACCACGGATGAATACCTAAACAAGGATATATTTTAATAGGCTTATTATGGTGGTATTGAGCTAGGTGAAGTACTTTATCAAAGTTATCGGGGGCAATGGCAGGTACGATAATTCGCTTAATAGCCAATGTAGCGCATTGCGCTAATAAAGCGGGCAGTTGCTCACTAAAAACAGAGTCGTCAAGGTGACAATGACTATCGGTAAACTGCATCATTGCCTCCTTAATTGTTGCTTATCTACTCGTACTTTAGTTTGTAGCGGATTCAACGGCTGTGTGGCAACAGTATTATAAAGGGCTGCTGAGTGTGAATAAGTGAGCTTCATAAGCATGGATGCTTATGTCGAGCCCCAAAGATGGGTTAATGCGTCTCACTTATTTACTCAGCAATACTTTATTGCCACAGCATTAGAACTGCTACATGCGATCCATCACTTCGATGCCTAATATATCTAACCCTTGTTTTAAGGTGTTGGCAATCACTTGGCATAATGCCAAACGTGACACTTTAACTTCGTCGCTAATACCTTCTTTAAGGATAGGGCAGGCTTCATAAAAACTCATGTAAAGACTGGCTAATTCGTAAAGGTAGTTACATAACAAGTTAGGTGTACATTCACTAATAACGGCATCAATGACATCTTCAAGTTGCAATAACTTTAATGCTAAGGCTTTTTCTTGCGGCTCAATGATATTGATAACCGTATTACCAAGTAAGGCAGTGACTATTTGAGCTTCTTTAGCCTCTGGTTTAGAGAATATGCTTTGAATACGTGAGTAAGCATATTGTAAATAAGGCGCGGTAGCCCCTTCAAAGCTCAACATGGTTTTCCAGTTGAAAATATAATCACTGGTACGGTTTTTCGATAAATCGGCAAACTTAACCGCGCCAATACCTACTTTGTTAGAGATTTCAGCTAAATCAGCATCGCTAATTTCTGGATTTTTCTCCTTGATTAAATCACTAGCACGAAGCACTGCTTCATCAAGTAATTCAGCTAACTTGATAGTACCGCCAGTGCGGGTTTTAAATGGCTTGCCATCATCGCCCATCATCATACCAAACGGACAATGCTGATAACTGACATTTTCAGGTAAGAAGCCAGCTTTACGAGCAACAATTTCCACTTGTTTAAAGTGCAATGCTTGGCGAGCATCAGTGAAAATAATGATGCGATCAGCCGCTAGCTTGTCACTACGGTAGCGACATGCAGATAAATCGGTAGTGGCATATAAGAAACCACCACCGGATTTTTGTACGATAAATACCGACGGCTCGCCATCTTTACTGGCCATTTCATCAATGAATACGACTTTAGCGCCTTGACTCTCTTCGGCAATTTCTTTCGCCATGAGTTCATCAACTACCCTTGATAAATCGTCGTTATAAGCACTTTCGCCCATAATGTCTGAGCGCTGTAATGAAACATTTAACTTAGCGTAGATTTCTTCACTGTGAGCAATGGAGATATCAATAAATTGTTGCCATAATTTGGCACAATGCGCATCGCCACTTTGTAGTTTAACGACATCAGCACGCGCTCTATCGGCAAAACCTTCTTCGTTGTCAAAGCGAACTTTTGCTTCACGGTAAAAGTTTTCTAAATCGCTAAGGGCCGTTTCAGCCACTTCCTCGCTGGCAAGTTTATCGCTTAAGTGCGCGATTAACATACCAAATTGTGTACCCCAATCACCCATGTGATTTTGACGAATAACCTTGTCACCACGAAATTCTAGGGCGCGTACTACCGCATCACCAATAATGGTTGAGCGCAAGTGACCAACGTGCATTTCTTTGGCAAGGTTTGGTGCGCTGTAATCTACCACGACAGTTTGCTGTTTATCATCGACATTAACACCACGTTGTCTTACGCCGAGGTGAGTATCTTGAGCAACCATATTTAGTTGTGTTGCTAACCATTTTTCATCGAGGTGAATATTGATAAAGCCTGGGCCGGCTAATTCAATTTTGCTAGCGATACCGTCTAGGTTTAGCGCGGCAACAACCTTAGTGGCTAATTCGCGCGGATTGGTTTTTAGTTTTTTTGCTGCGCCCATCACACCATTGGCTTGATAGTCACCAAAATTTGGACGGTTAGATAAGCTAACCGCCGGGTTAGTGCCTTCAGGTAATCCCGCAGCAACCATAGCAGCACTTACTTTTTCACTTAATATATCTTTAATATTCATTTTAATAGACTCTTTATCATTGTTATTTGGCTCAATCTTGGCATCAATGATACTCACATGCGGTGCATGCTCCGTGTCATTTCTTTAACCTTGAACCAACTAACTGCGATAAAGACGCTATTACGCAGTTAGTGAAATTTATTTTTAATTATTTGCTAATTTTTATCTTTTAACAAAATAACATTAATCAGTTGAGCCTTGCTCAGTTTTGCAAACTAAATTGCATTTTAGCAAGCATCAAAAATAATATTATACTTCTCATGTTTGGCAAAGTGGTTTGCTTATTTTACCAGGCGCTTGGTCATTTTTATAAAGGAGCTTAGTACACTAAGTGACTGCATAAAAATGATTAAGCAACGCCGTAAAATGACAAACTAGGAAGCCAAACTAGTGTTCACGGGTCGAATGGAATTGTATATCGGGATGACGCTCTTGCGCTAAGGACAAATTAACCATAGTTGGTGCGATATAGGTTAAGTTATTACCACCATCATAGGCTAGGTTATCACCGGCTTTCTTTTTAAATTGCTCTAAAATACGCTCATCATCACAAGTACACCAGCGTGCGGTAGCAACATTAATTGGTTCGTAAATAGCATCAACCTTGTATTCGGTCTTCAATCGGTGCACAACCACCTCAAACTGTAAGACCCCAACCGCGCCAACAATCATGTCATTGTTAATAAAAGGTCTAAATACTTGTACCGCACCTTCTTCAGATAACTGTATCAAGCCTTTTTGTAGCTGCTTGGCTTTAAGTGGGTCACGCAGACGAATACGGCGGAACATTTCCGGGGCAAAGTTAGGAATACCGCCAAATTTCATCATTTCACCCGTGGTAAAAGTATCACCAATTTGGATACTGCCATGGTTGTGTAAACCGATAATATCGCCGGCATAAGCTTCATCAATGTGTGAACGATCACCGGCCATAAAGGTTACCGCATCGGCAATTTTGACATCTTTATTAATACGCACTTGTTTCATTTTCATGCCTTTTTCATACTTACCTGAGCAAATACGCATGAAAGCAATACGGTCTCTATGTTTGGGATCCATATTGGCTTGTATTTTAAAAATAAAACCAGAGAATTTTTCTTCTTCCGGGGCTACCGTGCGTAAATCTGTTTTGCGAGGTAAGGGCTTAGGTGCCCATTTAATCAGACCATCAAGCATGTGATCCACACCAAAGTTACCGAGTGCGGTGCCGAAAAATACCGGTGTTAACTCACCCTTGAGAAACTCCTCTAAATCAAATGCATGGGAGGCGCCAAGGACTAACTCCATTTCTTCACGAAAATCTTCAGCAAACGGACCAATAGCTTCATCAAGCGCCGGATTATCAAGGCCTTTAATGACGCGCTTTTCTTGAATCATGTGGCCTAGACCTGATTGATATAAAAATATTTCATCGGTTAATAAGTGATAAACACCTTTGAATTCTTTACCCATACCTATTGGCCAAGTTATCGGGGCACATTTTATCTTTAAGACGTCTTCAACTTCATCCATGACTTCAATAGGATCGCGGACATCACGATCCATTTTGTTCATAAAAGTAATGATAGGAGTATCGCGCAGGCGAGTAACTTCCATTAATTTAACGGTACGTGCTTCAACACCTTTGGCCACATCAATGACCATTAAACAAGAATCAACGGCGGTCAAAGTACGGTAGGTATCTTCGGAAAAATCTTCATGACCTGGGGTATCAAGTAAGTTTACTAAACAGTCTTTGTAAGGAAATTGCATTACCGAGGTAGTAATTGAGATACCACGCTCTTTTTCCATTTCCATCCAGTCAGATTTTGCGTGTTGACCTGATTTTTTACCTTTTACCGTGCCGGCTCTTTGCAAGGCTTGACCAAACAAAAGTACCTTTTCGGTGATGGTGGTTTTACCCGCATCGGGGTGAGAAATGATAGCAAAGGTGCGACGTAAGTCGACTTGCTGTTGCTGTACAGACATGCAAATTACCTGTTAAGTAAATAGTAGAGAAGCACCTTTAGCACTTGGTTTAGTACAGGGCTTTTCATAATGATAAGAAAATTGCACGCATTGTATCATTAAAATAGAGCTGATCTGAAAAAAGCATAGTTATTAGCACTAACTTTTTATATTGATTGTGGCAGTGGTAGCGTGGTGGGGCAGAAGCTAGCTAATAGCTCAGCAGGTGTTGAGCTATTAGCTAGTTTAACGCTTAGTTTCTAGCTTTGATCTAGCTGATTTTGGGCTTAAAGGTATACGGGCACTTTCTGGGGGATATAGCTAAAGTCAGAGTAGCTAAGATTACCCCATCGGGATTAACATCTTGAATATTGCAGACAATAATACTTGGCAAAAAAGGATTTGAAATTTAACCGTATTTGTACTTGATATACTTAACCTGAACTCTGGATAATGAGTGCTTGATGGTTAAGTAAAAACAACGACTTACGGTTGTTAAGAATAAAATATACAAGATTAAGTAGTAATATACACTATCAATGTTTCAATTTATTCGATTATCAAGGCAACACGTTTATGAATAACGGGTTATTTATCGACGTGTTAACGCTGAGAATCGGATAAAGGGGAATATTGAGCAAGTGCTGCTTATCCAGAGTTCAGGTTACTTACACCGCATTAATTAAATAGACTTGCAATGAATTGAGTTTCATCCACTTCTAATAACGGAGAGTGTACTTTTGAGGTGCTTTCAAGGCTAACTTGCTCAGTCTGTCGGCTCACCTGACTCAGTAATAATGCAAAGGCCTGCTCTTGGTTCAGTCCGGTTAATTTGCTAATGTTATTTAATGCCTCATTTACCATAAGGTTGGCAACATCTTCATTTGATAACTGGCTATCTGTGGCAGGATTTATTTTAGTAAACATGTTGCTCTCCCTATTAAGAGTTAGGCAAGGTAGCTAAGAAAGTTGTTAGCTATCTTAGCTAAAAGAGCGGGATTAACTAGCTAGTTTACGTATTGAAATGTGGTATTTTGTTAATATTTTGGCTAAATTGTTATTTAACCCTAGAGCGGTTACTTGTTCGATCAAGAACTATACATTAGCAAGTGAGTGACATCACGATAGCATCTTCATAACCAAAGCCTGAACTGCTAGGGTAGTAACCGGTGCGGCGGTTAATTTCGATAAAACCGGCATTCATATAGAGCATTTGTGCCGCGATGTTTTTTGCCCGTACTTCTAAGAATATTTTTGTTGCACCGAGTTTTTTTGCTTGCGCTAAAAATTGCTTAAGTAAGACTTTACCATAGCCTTTACCTTGCTCACTTGGCATGACACAAATATCCATAAGCGTGGCTTCGCCAATAACATATTCACCGATATAAAAGCCAATCACATTGCTTGCTTTGTGCTCAGTTGCGGCGGGCAAATTTGTAGAGGGACTTTCGCCCATTTTTTCACCAAGATTTTCACCAAAGTAACGGCCACCGATACAGCTTAAAAAGGTTTTTTCGCTCCACGGATGTGAGTGGCAAGCAAGCTCTATCAACATTAACTTATCGACATCGGCGGGCTTTATTTCAGTAAAATTATTGCTGTTTAGCTTTGAGGAATGACTCATTGTGTTTGTCTACCTAGTATTTGCCACAGTTGCTTTTTAAGCGTAGGCGACTTTGAAATTTCAGCGATAGCAGGGGTGATTAACTGCTGCTCAAACCAGTGCATTTCATCGGGTAATGATTCCGAGGTGAAATACCAGTTAAAGAGTCCTAAATCTAAGTGGTCATCTTGATGTTTGATTTCACCGATACTCAGCCCCGCAGCTAGCAAAATATCATTAAATAATTGCTGCTTAGCTAAATCTTTTAAATCAATATCAAGATAGTTTTGTACATGAGTCTGAGCGGTATCATTCTTATTATCACGCGAGCGGCTCTGCCATAGGCTAATACCCATTTCAGTTAGTTGCTCAAATTGATCTTGATTAATGCTCATCTGTGATGGCTCATTATCGGTTAGATTTAAGGTTGAATATAATGACAGAATTTCTCGCTAACGAAAAGCAGATATATTAATGCTTGAGCGAATGTCTTTAGTAGTGGTTTCTTTGCTGTTTATCAGATATTTTATTGCTAATAACTCGATAAATTATTAGCTATTTTATTCGGGCATAGACGGGAACTATTTAGCTCAAACAGAAGATAAAATGGCAGGGGTGGAGAGACTCGAACTCCCAACCATCGGTTTTGGAGACCGCTGTTCTACCAATTGGAACTACACCCCTGCAACGGATTCGAATTATACTGATGCGTGCTAAAAGGTAAAGCACAAATGCTAACTTTTTTATTAAATAGCGATTGTTTGCCTGATTTATCAACAAACTGGCACTAAAGTAGCCAGTTCATCTACCTTTTTACTTTGTGCTAAGTTAACGCTTATTTATTAAGTGATAAGTTTTGGTGACAAAATCGGTATTTATCGGGATAAGGGAAGACATCTTTATAAATACCATTGGCAACATCTTGCTGACACTGCTGCCAATAAGCCGGCGTTAATAAATCTTGATGATGTATCTTAAAGGCGGTTAAATAACTCGGGTTAGCCAGTGCAAAAGTGGCAAGCTCTTCTGGGAACATATCCCCAGGTAAAACACTGTACCATGGCTCTGCTGCGTAGAGTTGTTCTTCGGTAATGGCTTTAGGTTTTACCCGAAAGTTGACTTCATTCATATACGTTATTTCATCATAATCATAAAAGATCACTCGGCCATGGCGAGTTACGCCAAAGTTTTTCAGTAACATGTCTCCTGGAAATATATCAGCTGAGATCAGCTGCTTAATGGCCTGACCATAACCAAACATGGCTTGATTGATTTTTTCCTGGGCTTTATTTTTCAACGCATCCATTAGATATATATTAAGTGGCACCATGCGGCGCTCTATATAAAGATGTTCAATAATAATTAGTGCTTCTTTTCCTTCGCCTTCATAACGAATAATAGACGATGCGACTTTTTGTAATTCAGCTAACAGTTCATCGTTAAAACGTGCTTTGGGAAAGGCGACTTCTGAATATTCCATGGTATCAGCCATGCGACCCACTCTATCGTGCAGTTTAACTAAGCGATATTTACCCTTTACATCATTTTTAGTTATGTTTTTACTGGGAGAAAATTTATCTTTGATAATTTTAAAGACGTAAGGATAAGAGGGTAGGGTAAATACCGACATCACCATGCCCTTTATGCCGGCGGCTAATTCAAATTGATCGTCACTGCTATCGAGGTGATTGAGGAAATCTCGATAAAACTGGGTCTTGCCATGTTTATGAAAACCGATAGCTGAATATAAATCTGCTTTGGTTTTATGGGGCATAAGCCCTTGTAAGAAATTAACCAGAGCATAGGGGTGTAGGCAATCGACAAAAAAGTAAGCACGGGCAAAACCAAAAACTACCGCCATACTTTTGCTGGTGGTCAGTAAAGCATCTAAATATAAGCCGCCTTTCTCGTTGTTAAGTACCGCGACAATAAAGGGCGTTTCTCCAGCGGGGGACAATACTCGACCAATTAAGTAAGCACCTTTATTACGGTAAAAAGTAAAGTTAAGTATATCAAACTGTAAGTCGGCTAATTTAACGCGAGTTTTATGGGCATGGCGGCGAAAGGCATTAATAAGTATGTCGACATCACGGTCGAGGTTATCAAAGGGAATCACCGTTCGGTGACTATTCATAATGTCACAAATTGTTTGTTTTAAGCCAAGAGTTTGTGGTTGATAAGAGGTGTAAATTTCAGGAATGGCTTTATCATCAAGTCGGTGCGCAGTACTTTCGACAAAAATATAATTATTGTGATAATACTTACGCTCAAATAAGTGACAAAATACTGAATTATAGAAGGTTTCCGCTAGCTCTGGCTGGTTATGTTCAGTTAATAAATCAGAGTAGACGACTTTAACCTGTTGCCATAAAGTGTTATCAAGAGAGCTAATCTTTAAATCTGCCTTAATACAATTGAAGGTTTCCTTTACCCGTTCATCATAAAAGTTGGTCCTCGCTCTGGCCGAACGATGTACATCATGCCATTGGCATTGTTGAAACCGCTCTCTGGCTGATTGAGTAATTTCAATGAAAAGAGCAATATGGCGTTCAAAGCCGTTAATGATGGTGTTGGCTATAGTAAAAGCGAGTTCATCTCTCATAGGGCAATTAGCTCTTTAGTCAGTTTTAAGTATGTGTTAAGTCAATATTGGCTGATTTACCAACATACACTAAAACCCTTAGTGTTGAGATTATTTTCATAAATAGTGGCTATCACGGGCAATAATGTCATTAAAGATAACTTTGCTGACTGTGCTTTGCTGTTAAGGTTTACGCTAAAGAGCTAAAAGTACGAATTAACTTGCTATCAAGGGCACGCAGCTCTAAAATTACGCCTTTTTTAAGCCGAAAAATAGCCAATATCATGCGTGTTTCAGACTTTTCTTTCAAATTACCCCAAGCCCTTATTGCTCGTTATCCAAAAGCCGAGCGCAGTGCTAGCCGTTTAATGTCCTTAAATGGTAATACTGGTGTGATAACTGATGGTGTTTTTACCGATATTGTTGCGCAATTAAATCCAGGTGATTTGCTGGTTTTTAATAACACTCGAGTGATCCCTGCTCGAATGTTCGGTCAAAAAGCCAGTGGTGGTAAAATTGAGGTCTTGGTTGAGCGTATTATCGATGACAATACCGCGCTTGCTCACATTCGCGCCAGTAAATCACCTAAAGTTGGCAGTGAAATTTACTTAGGTAATGGCGAGGGGCAAGGTAAAGTGAAAGCCACCATGGTGGCCCGTCATGGTGCTCTTTTCGAGCTAAAATTTACCGGTGAGCAATCGGTGTTAGCTATTTTAGATGACATAGGTCATATGCCACTGCCGCCCTATATTGACCGCCCCGATGAAGACAGTGATAAAGAACGTTACCAAACGGTATATAATGAAAAACCAGGGGCGGTGGCAGCACCAACGGCTGGTTTACATTTCGATAATGCCTTATTAGATAAAATTAAAGCCAAGGGTGTTGAGCTGGCATTTATTACCTTGCATGTCGGCGCAGGTACTTTTCAACCGGTTAAGGTGGACGAGATTGCCGATCATATTATGCACGCTGAATATGTGGAAGTGTCAGATGAAGTAGTTGCGCAAATAACAAAAACTAAAGCGGCTGGCGGTAGAGTTGTCGCTGTTGGTACCACCTCGGTACGCTCCCTCGAAAGTGCAGCTAAAGCTGCACAAGATAAAGGTGAAGCCCTAAGCGCTTTTTATGGCGATACTGATATTTTTATAACTCCAGGTTATCAATTCCAACTTATAGATGCTTTAGTAACCAACTTTCATTTATCAGAGTCAACTTTATTGATGCTGGTCAGTGCCTTTTCTGGTTATGAGCATATAATGCCAGCTTATCAACATGCTATAGATAAAGAATACCGTTTTTTTAGTTATGGCGATGCGATGTTCTTGACCAAACAAGAGTTAACGAAAAAGAGCAAAGCAAGAGCTAAGTAATCGTTAGTTAAGCAAAAATATTATTTTAAAAGCAAGCACCGCCAGCCTGTTTAGCTAGTAGGTGAGAGAGAAAACTTTATGACTAAAACTGTAAAAAATAAAATGACCTATGAGTTAATTACCACCGATGGTAAAGCACGTCGTGGTCGATTAACCTTTGATCGTGGTGTAGTGGAAACGCCCGCATTTATGCCGGTAGGGACTTATGGTACGGTTAAAGGTATGAAGCCAGAGGACGTTGCCGCGACCGGCGCTGATATAATTTTAGGTAATACCTTTCATTTGATGTTGCGCCCAGGTACTGACATTATTGAACAACATGGTGGCTTACATGGTTTTATGAATTGGCATAAGCCAATTTTGACTGACTCAGGTGGTTTCCAAGTTTTTAGTTTAGGAAAAACCCGCAAAATCACTGAAGAAGGTGTTCGTTTTAGCTCGCCGGTTAATGGTGAAAAAATTATGCTGACTCCTGAGCGTTCAATAGAAGTGCAGCGTAGCTTAAACTCTGATATTGTCATGATCTTTGATGAGTGCACGCCATATCCAGCAAGTCACAAAGAATCAAAAGACTCCATGGAGTTATCACTTCGTTGGGCGCAACGTTCAAAAGATGCGCATGGCGATAGTCCTAATGCACTGTTTGGTATAGTGCAAGGCGGTATGTTTGAAGACTTACGAGAAGTATCTGTTGCTGGTTTACAAGCCATTGACTTTGATGGTTATGCCATAGGCGGTTTATCGGTAGGTGAACCTAAAGAAGATATGATTCGTATATTAGATCATACTACACCCTTGATACCTAAAAATAAGCCCCGATATCTGATGGGAGTAGGCAAGCCAGAAGACTTAGTTGAAGGTGTTCGTCGTGGTATTGACATGTTTGACTGTGTTATGCCAACACGTAATGCCCGCAATGGTCATTTATTTGTCAATACGGGCGTTATTAAGATTCGTAATGCCGCTCATAAAACAGATACTGGCCCCCTTGATGATACCTGTGATTGTTATACCTGTAAAAACTACTCACGTGCCTACTTGCATCACTTAGATAAGTGTAAAGAAATTTTAGGCTCGCAGTTAAATACCCTGCATAACCTACATTTTTATCAAAAAGTAATGCAAGGTTTGCGTGATGCGATTGAGCAAGGTAGATTAGACGCCTTTGTTGAAGAGTTTTATGCTTTACGTGGTTTACCTGTACCACCATTAGCGACAGGTAGTAAGCAAGTTTAGCTTTAAGCCTTAACTAAAAAACAAGTTTAAGTAGTAAATAATTATCAACGTTTAATAAATCTAGTGGCTTAGTATTTGCAGCTATTGGCTTCAATTGAAAGGAAAACGTACGGAGCTGACGTTAGTCAGTGAGTACCTTTGACGCCTCAATTGAGCGAAAGAGCAAAAAAATATAAAGTCACTAATCAATTAAGAATTAAAATAAGAAGTAAGAGGAATTTATGAGTTTATTTATCAGTACAGCACACGCCGCAGACGCATCCGCATTAACCAGTGGCGGTGGTATGGAAATGATGATTATGCTAGCCGTTTTTGGTTTGGTATTCTTTTTCATGATCTACCGTCCACAAGCTAAACGGGTAAAAGAGCATAAAGGTTTGATGTCTTCATTAGCGAAAGGCGATGAAGTGTTAACACAAGGTGGTATTGTTGGCAAAATCGTTAAAGTATCAGATGAAAAAGACTTTGTCGTTGTTAGCATTAGCGAAGGTACTGAAGTGACATTACAAAAAAGTGCTATCAACGCAGTACTTCCAAAAGGCACAATGAAAAATTTATAATCATTTTACCCTTGTTAATTGGCATTAGTTCGGCATCAAAAGTACTCATTGACGTGCGTCAACTCCGTGCATTTTCTTTGAATTAAAGCCAATTAACTTAGTTAACAGTAATTATGAACATATCCCAATAATTATTTTTTGATAAAAATAGTGAAAGAAATAAACGAATAAAAAGGACTCATTGTGTTAAATAAATACCCTTTATGGAAAACACTGATGGTGGTAGTTATTGTCGCTTTAGGTGCGCTCTATGCCACACCAAACTTATATGGTGAATCACCTGCGGTGCAAGTGTCAGGTTTACGTGGTGTCGAAGCTGATGCCGGCACACTTGATAATATCAAGGCATATTTAGACGAAAATAACCTAGATTTTGACAGTGTCGTTTTAGAAAATGGTCAAATATTAGCGCGCTTTACAAATACTGAAGATCAGTTGAAAGCCCGTGATATATTGGATGATAAATTAGGTAATAAGTTTTCAGTTGCCTTAAATTTAACGCCTAATACACCAGATTGGCTAGCAGCTATTGGCGGTACGCCAATGAAATTAGGTTTAGATTTAAGTGGTGGTGTTAGCTTCTTGATGGAAGTAAACATGCAAGAAGCCATTAATAAAGCTAAAAGCGCTATGGTCAGTGATTTTCGTGATGATTTACGCAGTGAAAAAATTCGCTATCGCAGCGTAAAAGAAGCCAATAATGGCGTCGTTGTTATCTTTCGTAAAGTTGCCGATCTAGAAGCCGCAGAGACACTACTGAAAAAACGTTACCGTGATTTACTGGTAAAAACGAATGATGATAAGTTAACGCTTAGCGCGAAAATGACCGAGCAAAAGCTGAAAGAAATTCGTGAATACGCTATTCAACAAAACATTACTATTATTCGTAACCGTGTTAACGAACTCGGTGTTGCCGAGCCGCTTGTTCAGCGACAAGGTAAAAAGCATATTGTTATTGAATTACCGGGTGTACAAGATACCGCTAAAGCAAAAGAAATTCTTAATGCAACAGCAACTATCGAGTTTCGCTTGGTCGATACCGAAGGTGATTTAGCTAATGCCTTAAAAGGTCGTATACCGGCAAACTCTATTTTATTAAGAGATAGAGACGGTCGCCCGAGCTTATTGAAAAAACGTGTCATGTTAACGGGTGATCATATTACCGATGCTAAATCAGGTTTTGACGAGTACTCACGTCCACAAGTTAATATTTCACTGGATAGTGCTGGTGGTGCAAAAATGTCCAATGGCACTAAAAGTAATATTGGTAAACCAATGGCGACGGTATTTATTGAGTATAAACCTACGGGTAAACGTGACGCCGAAGGCAATATTATTTTTGAAAAAGTACAAGAAATAATCTCTATTGCTACAATCCAATCTCGATTAGGTAAATCCTTCCGTATTACTGGCTCAGGCAGTCCTGCTGAAGCACATAACCTAGCGTTATTATTACGAGCGGGTGCTTTGATTGCACCAATTACCATCGTTGAAGAACGTACTGTTGGTCCTACCTTAGGCGCTGAAAACGTGCGACTTGGCTTTGAAGCTATTATGCTGGGTTTTGGCTTAGTATTTATCTTTATGATGGTTTACTATCGTGCCTTTGGTGTGGTGGCTAACCTTGCTTTAGGGGCAAACTTAATCCTGATAGTGGGTATTATGTCATTGATGCCAGGTGCAACGTTAACATTACCCGGTATGGCAGGTATTGTCTTAACCGTTGGTATGGCGGTGGATGCTAACGTACTTATTTTTGAGCGGATTCGAGAAGAAATACGTGAAGGTAAGACCATTCAGCAAGCTATTCATCAAGGTTATGATGCCGCATTTTCTACTATTATCGATGCCAATGTCACCACCTTAATCGCAGCAGTAATTTTATATGCGATTGGCACAGGACCTGTTAAAGGTTTCGCCATCACCTTGTCTATCGGTATTATCACTTCAATGTTTACTTCTGTTATTGGTACTCGCGCAGTCGTTAATGCTATTTGGGGCGGTAAACGCCTTGATAAATTACCTATATAGAGACAGGAACGATAAATTATGCAAATTTTACACTTAAAAGAAACTGTCAAATTTATGAGCTATCGCAAGATAGCCCTAGTATTTAGCGCCTTAATGATGATCGCTTCAGTGATCTCGTTAGCAACAAACAAGTTAAACTTTGGTTTAGACTTTACTGGCGGCACCCTTATTGAAGTTGGTTTTGAACAACCAGCTGATTTAAAGATAATACGCCAAGTAATGGCTGAGAATGGTTTTGCAGATGCCAAAGTACAATTTTACGGCAGCAGTCGTGACGTAGTTATTCGCTTAGGTTTACGTGGTGATGTTAAAGCTGAGATGTTAGGTAATGAAATACTTAGCGTTTTACAAAAGGCTACGGGGCAAACTGTCGATATGCGCCGTATTGAATTTGTTGGTGCTAGTGTTGGTGATGAGTTAGCGGAGCAGGGAGGTTTAGCCATGTTAACGGCGCTTATCTGTATACTCATGTATGTAGCCTTCCGTTTTGAATGGCGCTTTGCTGTTGGCTCAGTGGTGGCGTTATTCCACGATGTATTATTAACACTGGGTTTGTTTTCTATTTTACAACTAGAGTTTGACCTTACGGTATTGGCGGCGATATTAGCGGTTATTGGTTATTCACTGAACGATACTATTGTGGTTTCGGATCGTATTCGTGAAAACTTTAGGAAAATACGCAATAGTGATCCGGAAGACGTGATTAATATCTCTTTAACACAAACCTTGAGTCGTACCATTATTACTTCGTTTACCACGTTAATAGTATTGGCGGCTTTATTCTTTAGAGGTGGAGAGCTAATTCACGGTTTTGCCACCGCATTATTGTTTGGTGTTTTTGTTGGTACTTACTCTTCAATTTATGTCGCTAGTTTAGTCGCCTTAGCTTTAGGGGTTTCACGAGAAGATTTAATTCAAGAAGTGATTGAAAAAGAAGGTGCAGATCAAGACGCTATGATGCCTTAACAATTATTGTTATTGAGCCATAAAAAAAGCCGAGTAACGAAAGTTACTCGGCTTTTTTGTATTAAATGGATTAGTAAAACTAGGAGGAATAATTAGCAAGCATTAAATATCGTTTAAAAAGAATAACGTGCTGAGAAAGTTAAGTATTGCACATCAGTGGAAAGCTGGAAGTTTACTCCTGCCGATATATTCTCGGTGAAATGATAAAAGCCAGCAAACTTAAATGAAGTATCATTTCCCTCTATTTTTTCGTATGAGATAGCCGTCATGAACTCAAAAGAATCAGTGAGCATAGAGCGAACCCCTAAAGATAATTCATAACCATTATTGTCATTACTTTCGTGCTCACTAAGGTATGATACTTTCGTGGATATGCTGGCAAATGAAGCGGTAGTAAAAAAATCAGTTTTATCATTTATCCCATGGCGGTAACCAAGGCCTAAATTCAATAAATTTGCTTCGACATCTACTCTGTTAAAAGAATCAGATATATCTCGATAACGGCCAAAGGCGAAAAAATTCTCATGAAAACTAACAGAGCCCTCAAGATGTATACCAGTAAAGTCAGCTTGTTCTAGAGATGATACACTTCCTTTAATATAGCCAATTTCAGCATAACTCCAGTTGGGTGATTGAGTTGCGAAAGTTGCTGTACTTGTTAAAACACAGACAGTAATTACAGAGGTTAAAATATTTTATTCATTTATATATCCTTATAAAAAACTTTAAATAGACAGGTATAAGCTATGCTCAAGCTTCATGTGAGTATCATTGTAAGCACAGTGTAATAATGATGTAAACGATAGTTTTCGTATTTATAGTGTTTTGATTTTAATGACATAAAATATTATCCACGTTTGACTTAATAAAATGATACGCGATTAAATTTTCCCTCAACGAAGTAATTCATCAGAATTATTCACTCTTTTTTTGCACTACACTTAACCATGCTGTATGCTGCCGCCCTTTCATGCTGCCAACATTTTTATCCCGCTGTCAGTATTTTCTATTTACTAAAGAGATTCTTATGAGCGATACCCCGACAACTAAATTTACTGATTTAGGTTTATCTGAGCCATTACTAAAAGCAGTACGTGATAAGGGTTATGAAACACCATCTCCTATTCAAGCGCAAGCTATTCCAGCGGTTCTTTCTGGACGAGATATTATGGCAGTAGCGCAAACGGGCACCGGTAAAACGGCAGGTTTTACTTTACCGTTATTACAGCGCCTTTCTAGTAACAAAGGCAATAAGGTTGCGTCAAACAACGTAAGAGCATTAATACTTACCCCAACACGTGAACTAGCGGCGCAAATCCACGAAAGTATAGAGACCTATGGTAAGTATTTACATTTACACTCAATGGTCGTTTTTGGTGGCGTGAAAATTAATCCGCAAATGATGCGTCTTCGCCAAGGTGTTGATGTATTGGTGGCAACGCCAGGACGTTTACTCGATTTATACAATCAAAGAGCGGTAAAATTTAGTCAACTTGAAGTGTTTATTCTTGATGAAGCCGATCGCATGTTAGATATGGGCTTTATTCGCGATATTAAAAAGCTTATCGCAGTGCTACCAAAGGACCGTCAAAACTTACTTTTTTCAGCAACCTTCTCTCCGGAGATCCGTGCGCTTGCTAAAGGTCTGGTTAATAACCCATTAGAGATTTCGGTAGATGCTGAAAATAGCACCGCAGACAAAGTTACCCAATGGTTAATGGCCGTTGATAAAAAACGTAAGCCAGCAGTACTTACATATTTAATACAAGAAAATAACTGGCAACAAGTGTTGGTTTTCACTAAAACCAAACATGGCGCTAATAAGCTAACCAAGCACCTCGAAGCAGAAGGCATAACTGCAGCGGCTATCCATGGTAATAAAAGCCAAGGAGCACGTACTAAAGCACTTGCTGCCTTTAAAGATGGCTCAGTCAAGGTACTAGTGGCAACCGATATTGCTGCTCGTGGTATTGATATTGATTTATTACCGCAAGTGGTTAACTTTGATTTACCGAATGTGCCAGAGGATTATGTGCATCGTATTGGCCGTACAGCCCGTGCCGGTAATACTGGCCAAGCATTGTCATTAGTTTGTGCCGATGAGTTAGACTTATTGTGGGGCATTGAACATGTTATTCAGCAGCATATTGAGCGTAAAGTTATTGAGAAGTTTATACCTGCCAATGAGCTGGGCGAATCACGTGCGATAAAACCTTTAAGAACAGGTAGGCCGCCAAAGTCTAAACCAAGTCAACATTCAGCACGTGGTAGAGGTCGAGTTGAACATAAAGATGGTCAACGCTCAGGTGGTAATGCTAATGGTCACAATACCGGTGGCAATAAAGCAAAACCTGCGAACAACTCCTCTAGACGTAAAAAGCCGGAATACGACGGTACTGGGCCTAAGCCACGTACCCCAAGACGTGCAGCAAATAATAGCTAGTTCTAATTAGCACATCTTAATAGCAAGAAAAAGGCTTATGACCAATAGTAATTCTATTCATCATAAGCCTTTTTTATTTACTGCTCGGAATGGTTAGTGCCGTTAAGGTGTTAAGTAACCTAAGTTAGTGAGCTGCTCACTGGGAAATAGTCCAACAACATCACCAATCACAATTAAGCTTGGTGGTGTTATTTTATGTAAGGTTACCAGTTCGCTTAAATTAGCTAATGTGCCCTTTATCACCTGCTGATCTTGGTGCGTGCCTTTACGAATTAACGCTGCTGGGGTATTTATATCACGACCCGCAGCTATCAGTTGAGTGGTAATTATCGGTAAACTTTTTATACCCATATAAAAGACAATCGTTTGCTCTTTATCATTCAATGCCTGCCAAGGTAAGTCTAGTGCACCATTATCTTGCACATGCCCTGTGATAAAGGTGCAACTTCGAGCTATGTTTCTATGAGTTAACGGGATACCAGCATAACTAGTACAAGCCGATGCTGCGGTCATGCCAGGGACAATATGACAAGCGATACCATGGCTTAATAAAAACTGGGCTTCTTCAGAGCCACGACCAAAGACAAAGGGATCGCCACCTTTTAAGCGGACCACTCTTTTACCTAATAGAGCATTATCAACCAAAAGCTGATTAATGCCTTCTTGCGGAACCCTATGATCTGCTTGCTTTTTACCAACATATATTTGCTGGCAATCGCTAGGTAATAGTGCCATTACAGCTTCACTGACTAGCCGATCATAGATAACTACTTCTGCTTGTTTGATAAAACGATAGGCTTGAATGGTCAGTAAATCTGGGTCGCCAGGACCTGCGCCAACTAAGGCGACTTCTCCGCCGATAAAGGCTTGTTTTGTGGTCTTAATGTTATCCATGAGCTCTCTTAACAAATGTACTAAAAACTATATAGTTAGTCTAAAGCAAAAAAAGCGCCACAGTGACCTTATTTAGTAAGGTTACTGTGGCGCTTAATATTATTGTGTTATTACTTAGCTATTTTAACTAAGTAAACTCAGACAAAAATTACTTGCTAAGTGCCTCACCTAGGTGAGGACGAATTTCTTTCAACACATCTTTTAATATGCGGGTATTTGCGGCAACAATATTACCTGATTTTGCATGATTATGACCGCCAGTAAAGTCAGTTACTAGACCACCAGCTTCAATTATTAATAGTTCGCCAGCAGCAGTATTCCAAGGTTTTAAGCCTATCTCGAAGAAACCATCAAAACGGCCAGCTGCGACATAAGCAAGGTCAAGGGCAGGAGAGCCGGTGCGGCGCATATCTGCGCTTTTTTGGAATAAGCCCGAGAACATTGCCATGTAAGCAGCAGTGTGTTGTTTGTGTTTGAACGGAAAACCCGTGGCTAGGACAGTTCCTGAAAGCTCTTTATTTTTATTAACTCGAATACGGAAACCGTTTAATTGTGCACCTTTACCACGACTAGCGGTGAATAACTCGCCACGAATAGGATCAAATACTACCGCTTGGTCTAGTTTACCTTTTACTTTTAAGGCAATTGAAACGCAAAAATGCGGAATACCTTTTATGAAGTTGGTGGTGCCGTCTAGTGGATCAACAATCCACTGGTAATCGTCATCACTACCTTTTAACACGCCAGACTCTTCACCGATAATGGTGTGATCTGGATATGATTTACGAATAGTCTCAATAATTGCCTCTTCAGCGCTAATATCAACACTGGTGACAAAATCATTCGTTCCTTTTGATTCAATTTCAACTTTATCAAGTTGCTCCATAGAGCGAACGATAACTTTACCTGCTGTACGCGCTGCGCGCACGGCAATATTTAGCATGGGATGCATAATAGAGTACCTATTTGTAAATAATTTTTAAAAGAACAATTTATTTCCAAGCAAACATTGTCTTGAAATTCGAGCGCGCAAATTATAGCAAAAAAAAAACCATTAAGCGATAATCTTATAAAATAAATCGTTTAATAAATGAGCGACTCATTGGCTTGGTTTTTTAATAGAGAAAAAAAGACTATTAAATATCAAATTGCCATAGATAAAGATGCTTAATAAGCGTGCTTTTTGTTAGCTACAGCAGTAATCTTCTATGGTAGAATACTGGCCATCTAGATGGGCTTACAAGCCCAGTGAAATAAACAGTAGAGTATAAGATGTCAGATCCCCAACAAGATTCTCAGCAAAGTAACACCCCAGGTTCACTATTAGATCGCGTTAAAATTATTTTAGTAAATACCTCTGATTGTCGAAACATAGGTAGTGCAGCACGCGCTATGAAAACCATGGGTTTAAGCCAGCTTATTTTAGTTGATCCTATTGAAATGCCTAATGGTCAAGCGCAAGCCATGGCTGCTGGTGCAACGGATGTGTTAGCAAATGCTAAAGTAGTGAGCACTTTGCAAGAAGCCATTGAAGATTGTGGTTTAGTGGTGGGTACCAGTGCTCGCTCTCGGACACTACCTTGGCCTATGCTAGAGCCAAGAGGCTGTGGTGAGAAGTTGATTGCCGAAGCAGGTGAATATCCAGTAGCGTTAGTTTTTGGTCGAGAAAGTAGTGGTTTAACCAATGAAGAATTACAACTTTGTCACTTTCATGTACAGATACCTGCTAATCCAGATTATAGCTCGTTGAATTTAGCCATGGCGGTACAAACGTTAAGTTATGAAGTGCGTACCAGTTATTTACTGGCTCATGATAAAAATTATCAAGAACGCAGTACCGGTAATGGTAAATTGCTTGCTAAAAGCAAAAATGAAGCTGAAGAACTTTATCCGGTGAGTGAAGAAATTGAGCGTTTTTATCAACACTTTGAAAAAGCACTGAAAGCCACCGGCTTTATAGTAGAAAACCATCCTGGTTTAGTGATGACTAAGCTAAGGCGTTTATTTAATCGCGCTAGGCCAGATGTAAAAGAAGTTAAGATGATGCGGGGGATTTTTGCCTCAATGGAAAGGTCTAGTAAAGAGTAGTCATAATAGTTAGTCACTTAAGAGTAATAGAAGGAATAATTTATGTTTAGCCGTATCAAAGAAGATATCAATAGTGTCTTTGATAGAGATCCCGCCGCTCGTACTAGTTTCGAGGTGTTACTTAATTATCCAGGCTTACATGCCATATGGTTTCATCGAGTGAGTCATAAATTATGGTGTGCTAATTGGAAGTTATTAGCGCGCGTTTTTTCTACGTTTTCACGTTGGTTAACGGGCATTGAAATACATCCCGGTGCCACTATTGGTCGACGCTTTTTTATTGATCACGGCATGGGCGTTGTTATTGGCGGAACCGCCGAAATAGGTGATGATGTTACCCTTTATCAAGGTGTTACTCTCGGTGGTACTAGTTGGAAACCGGGTAAACGCCATCCCACCTTAGAAGACAATGTTGTTATTGGTGCAGGCGCCCAAGTACTAGGCCCTATCACTATCGGCAAGGGCGGTAAAGTTGGCTCTAATTCAGTGGTTGTTAAAGACTTACCCGCTAACGCTACTGCGGTAGGTATTCCTGGCAGAATCGTTCCGGATAAACCGAGTAAAGGTGAAGGCCAACAGCGAGAAGCTGCCGCTAAAAAATATGGCTTTGATGCCTATGCTGTTTCCCACGATAACCCTGATCCTGTGGCTAAAGCTATTGGTCGCTTACTTGATCATGTGCATTTAATGGATGATCGAGTGAGTGCTCTTTGCAAAGAAGTTAATAGCCTAGGTGGTAATATTTGTGATCAAAACTTGCCTGAATTAAGAGTGGGTGAGTTTATTGAAGATGAAAAAGCAGCGGCGCAGCGTCGTGAAAGCAAGGTGAGCAGCTTTGATCCTGAAATTTAATTTCATTAAAAAATAATAGTTGACTAATTTAGTCAACTATTACTTCTCGCCTCTCATTTCTTGGTGTACAATACTTGAGTAAATTACTAGGGTATTCATTTGACTAATATGTAGGGTTAGGTAGAATTGCGCAGCATTTACTAAACTAAGCATTTTTTTCTATGCTTTGGTGGTCAAATAGCTTTGACTTAATCGTCCTACTAAATTGATATATTGAGTACACTAACATAGTGTTTGAGAGCAGATTATGAAACTTACTTCTAAAGGTCGTTACGCAGTTACTGCCATGTTAGACGTTACTATTCATGCCGTATCTGGACCTGTATCTTTGGCTGATATTTCTGAGCGCCAAGGTATATCTTTGTCTTATTTAGAGCAACTCTTTTCTCGTTTACGCAAGCAAGGGCTAGTGACCAGTGTTCGTGGTCCTGGAGGCGGTTATCGCTTGAGCAGGTGCTCAGCTGAAATAGCGGTTGCTGATGTTATTTGTGCGGTAAATGAAAGTGTTGATGCCACTAAATGTTCAGGAAAAGACAATTGCCAGGATGGTGAACAATGTTTAACTCATTCTCTTTGGGAAGGGTTAAGCCAACGAATTGAAGAATTTTTGCAAAACATCAGCTTATCAGAATTAGTGGCAAAGCGTGATGTGATAGCCGTTTCTAAACGACAAGATAAACTACATATAAATGCTAATAAAAGCATACCGTTAGAGACATTGATAACCACTAAAAATGTAATGAACGACTGGTAATAGCCAGTCGCGTCGTATTAAAGATTTACCATCGGAGAGAGTTAGCGCATGAAGCTTCCTATATATTTTGATTACTCAGCTACTACACCTGTAGATAAGCGTGTAGCAGAAAAAATGATGCAATACATGACCACAGACGGTCATTTTGGTAACCCCGCGTCCCGTTCTCATAAATTTGGCTGGCTAGCCGAAGAGGCGGTTGATATCGCTCGTAATCAAGTTGCTGAATTAATTAATGCCGACCCACGTGAAATTGTATTCACCTCGGGCGCCACAGAATCAAATAACCTAGCCATTAAAGGTGCTGCTAATTTTTATCACAAACGTGGTAAACACATTATTACCAGTAAAACCGAACATAAAGCGGTATTAGATACTTGTCGCGAATTAGAGCGTCAAGGGTTTGAAGTAACGTACCTTGACCCGGAAGAAAATGGTTTAATTGATTTAAAAAAATTAAATGATGCCATGCGTGATGACACTGTTTTAGTGAGCATAATGCATGTAAATAATGAAATTGGTGTTATTCAAGACATCAATGAAATTGGTGAAATGTGTCGTGCTCGCAAAATTATTTTCCATGTTGATGCCGCACAAAGTGTCGGTAAAATTAACATTGATATGCAAGCGTTGAAAGTTGACTTATTGTCTATTTCAGCACATAAAATGTACGGACCTAAAGGCATTGGCGCTTTATATGTGTCACGTAAACCGCGTGTTCGTATTGAAGCACAAACTCACGGTGGTGGTCATGAACGTGGCATGCGATCTGGTACCTTAGCAACGCATCAAATTGTTGGTATGGGTGAAGCCTGTCGTTTGGCTAAAGCAGAAATGGCACAAGACCTTATCCATGTAACAGCAATGCGCGACCGTCTTTGGGCTGGTGTCAACTCAATGGAACAAGTTTTTGTTAACGGTGATTTTGACAAACGTTATCCTGGTAATTTAAACGTCAGTTTTAACTATGTTGAAGGTGAGTCGTTAATTATGGCACTGAAAGACCTGGCGGTATCGTCAGGTAGTGCTTGTACATCAGCAAGTTTAGAACCGTCTTATGTGCTACGCGCATTAGGGCTAAATGATGAAATGGCCCATAGCTCAATTCGTTTTAGCTTTGGTCGTTTTACCACGTCAGAAGAAATTGACTACGCCATTAAATTAATTAGAGGCGCTATAGGTCATTTACGCGATATGTCACCGCTTTGGGAAATGTTCAAAGACGGTATCGATTTAGATTCAATTGAATGGGCTGCTCACTAAACTAAACTGAGTTAAATAAAATAAGGTTTAGTAAAATAGTTCAGCACTTTAGATAAAATTTAGTGTCAAATAAGGTGTATAAGTAATTATCTCGAAATTACCTAATAACAATTTGGCACAAGTTAGGAGAGTAACATGGCTTACAGCGAAAAAGTAATTGATCACTATGAGAATCCACGTAATGTTGGTTCAATGGACAAAAACGATCCAACAGTAGCTACTGGTATGGTTGGCGCACCTGCGTGTGGCGACGTGATGAGGCTACAACTTAAAATTTCTGCTGATGGTATCATTGAAGATGCTAAATTCAAAACCTACGGTTGTGGTTCAGCGATTGCATCAAGCTCATTGGTTACTGAATGGGTAAAGGGCAAGTCAATTGAAGAAGCGGGTAAAATTAAAAATACCGATATTGCTGAAGAGTTAGCTTTACCACCGGTAAAAATTCATTGCTCAATTTTGGCTGAAGATGCCATTAAAGCAGCGATTGAAGATTATAAAAGTAAACAAAGTAAACAAGGTAAATAACGGAGAAAACAATGTCTGTTACCATGACACCTGCAGCAGCTGAACGTATTCAATCATTCATGCAAAATCGTGGCAAAGGGCTTGGGCTTCGCTTAGGTATTAAAACTACCGGCTGTTCAGGTTTAGCTTATGTACTCGAGTTTGTTGATGATTTAAATGAAGATGATCAGCTGTTCTCTATTGATGATGTCAACATTATTATAGATAAGAAAAGCTTGGTTTATCTTGATGGCATTGAACTCGACTTTGTTAAAGAAGGCTTAAACGAAGGCTTTAAGTTCACCAACCCCAACGCCAAAGGTGAGTGCGGCTGTGGTGAGAGCTTTAACGTGTAATAGCGAAGACACTTCTTTACTATTTTACCCAGTTGCTCAGTTGAAAGTATTCATTGGCTCATGCCAACTTGCTACTTTTACCTAGCATCAGGGTAAACTAGTGTTGAGTTGAATTCATTATGGTGCAATCATTTTTTAAGGTGTTGCACCCGTGCTAATCCTGAGAAAATATTTTGAATTACTTCCAACTCTTCGGCATTGAAGCCTCTTTCGATCTCGATTTACAAAATCTATCATCAAGTTATCAAGCCTTGCAAAAGGCGGTACATCCAGACAAGTTTGCCCACGCATCAGACCAAGATCAACGCATTGCCGTACAAAAGTCTGCGCAAATTAATGACGCATATCAAACCCTAAAACAACCATTACCACGTGCTGAATATATATTAGTTCAACGCGGTGTTGATATGCCAAACGAGCAACACTCTTTTAGCGATACAGGTTTTTTATTGCATCAAATGGAATTGCGAGAAATGCTTGAAGACGTTAAGCAGGCAAGTGATGCGGATGCCGCCTTACTTGAAGTTCAACGAGTATTATCAAGTGAATACTTACAGCTTACTCAACTGATGAGAGCACAGATAAGTGAAAATAACTCAGCATCTAATAATGCAGCATGCGATAATTTACGCAAATTAAAGTTTTATCAAAAGCTAAATATTGAAGTGGACCGCCTTGAAGATGCCTTGTTTGATGACTAGCAGAGCAAGTCGGCAGCAATAATTGAAAACCCAAGCACCTTAGTATTTACCACTTACCATTAACCTAAACTCAGATCATTGAATTAACATCATGGCTTTATTACAAATTGCAGAACCCGGTCAAAGTACCGTTCCTCATGAACACAGATTAGCTGCAGGCATCGATCTTGGTACCACAAACTCCTTGATAGCAAGTGTACAAAGCGGAAACGCTAGTACTTTAAGCGATGAGCAAGGCCGTGATTTATTACCCTCAATAGTCAGCTATCAAGCAGACAATATTTTAGTGGGTCAGGCAGCCCAAGCTCTTAGCATTGAGGACGCAGAGAATACTATTACTTCTGCTAAGCGTTTAATTGGGCGCTCACTGCCTGATATTAAAAGTAAATATCCATCTTTACCCTATGAGTTTTGTGGTGATGAAAATCATCCTGAAATTATGACCAGGCAAGGTGCTATTAACCCAGTACAAGTATCAGCAGAAATATTAAAAACCCTCAAGCTACGCGCACAAGCCGCTTTAGGCGGCGAGTTAACCGGTGTTGTTATCACTGTGCCCGCTCACTTTGACGATGCTCAAAGGCAAAGTACTAAAGATGCAGCAAAATTAGCCGGCCTTAGCGTCTTACGGTTATTAAATGAACCCACGGCCGCTGCGGTAGCTTACGGGTTAGATTCAGGACAAGAAGGTATTATTGCTGTCTATGACCTAGGTGGCGGTACTTTTGATATTTCTGTTTTGCGCTTAAATAAAGGTGTCTTTGAAGTATTAGCTACGGGTGGTGATACTGCACTGGGTGGTGATGACTTTGATGTAGCTATCGTTGACTACCTTGTTGAACAAGCAGATTTAACCAGACCTTTATCGCCATCATTAGAGCGTCAATTGATGCAGCAAGCTTGTTTTGCCAAAGAGCAGTTAACTGATAATGATCAAGTTGAGATCAGTCTTTCTCTTGATAGCGGTAGTGATTGGACGGTAAGTTTCGACCAAGCACAATTGAATGAACTTATTGGCACATTAGTGAAGAAAACACTACGTGCTTGTCGTCGTACCATTAAAGATGCTGGTATAACGGTTGATGAAGTCGTTGAAATTATTATGGTAGGTGGTTCAACACGTGTACCCTTGGTGCGCAGTGAAGTTGAAAAGTACTTTAATAAGACGCCATTAACTACTATTGATCCCGATAAGGTGGTTGCTATTGGAGCGGCTATTCAAGCAGATATTTTAGCTGGAAATAAGCCTGATAGTGATATGTTATTGCTTGATGTTATACCCTTGTCCCTTGGCCTTGAAACCATGGGCGGCTTAGTAGAAAAGGTGATCCCACGTAATACCACTATACCGGTGGCCAAGGCGCAAGAATTTACCACTTTTAAAGATGGTCAAACAGCAATGGCGGTCCATGTATTACAAGGTGAGCGTGAGTTAGTTGATGATTGTCGTTCACTAGCCCGTTTTGAGTTACGTGGCATTCCCCCTATGACTGCTGGTGCAGCCCATATAAGAGTGACATTTAACGTTGATGCGGATGGTTTACTTTCGGTAACTGCGATGGAAAAGTCCACCGGGGTAGAAGCCAGCATTGAAGTTAAACCTTCATTTGGTCTAGATGACAATCAAATTAGTCAGATGATTAAAGATTCAATGAATAATGCTGCCGAAGATATGCAAGCGCGTATGCTTAAAGAGCAACAAGTTGACGCGGCACGTGTTATTGAGTCAGTGCAAGCAGCCTTACTTGCCGATAGTAAATTGCTCAATAGTGATGAAGTTACTGTTATTGAAAGTGCGATTAAGTCCCTCGCTCAAGTAAGTCAAGGCAGTGATAATAAAGCGATAGAAACAGCCCTTGATAAGTTGAACGATAGTACCGTATTATTTGCTGAACGACGTATGGATAGTTCAATTAGCCAAGCATTAGCGGGCCAATCGATTGATAAGCTTTAGCTAAACTGTAGGCGAGAATTTATTCTCGCTTTAAATTGAATAAGATAATGGTGCGAACAAGTTCACGCCTACAAAGAGAATAGATAAAATGCCAAAAATTATATTTTTACCTCATGCAGAACTATGTCCAGATGGCGCAGTTGTTGAAGCCGAAAAAGGCGAAAGCGTACTTAACGTCGCGTTAAGAAATGATATTGGAATAGAGCATGCGTGTGAAAAAGTATGTGCCTGCACTACTTGTCACGTTATTATTCGAGAAGGTTTTGACTCTATCGAAGAAGGTGATGAACTTGAAGAAGATTTGCTTGATAAAGCCTGGGGTTTAGAACCTGAATCTCGTCTTAGTTGCCAATCAATTGTTGGCGATGAAGATTTAGTGGTTGATATCCCTAAATACACAATCAATATGGTTTCTGAAGCTCACTAATTTTTTTTACCTATGTAAATTGAAAAGGCCATTGACATGAATATGTCAATGGCCTTTTTGTTATTTGTTGGCTGATGGTATCGTTAGCTCAACAAAGGTTTTATCATGGCTTATAAGCCATTATGATATTGTACGTTGGTCGACTCAGGTACTAAGCTATTCAGCTTGTTTTGGGCGTTTATCGACGAATTTGATAACGAGTTTGCTTGTCTGCCAAGTTGTCCAGCCTGCTCGATATTACTATTGTTAAGTAACAGTTCAAATTGTGCAATGAGGACCGCTTTATCAGGTGACTCTTTATCACCGGCACCTATGTTAGTTAAATCAATCATAAAACCATCAAATAACTGCGCTAAGTCTTGGATTATTTCTGTGTTTAAGAATTGATCGTTATTATAAATACTTGGGTAGCCAGCTTTTTGCTTATCAATAGCAAAGGAAACGCCTTTGAGGTTGGTGATACTAGTCGATTTATCGCATGAAAGCATACAGCCATTATCAATCCTAGGCTTCTCGCAACCAACACTTTGCTGGAAGAAACACTGCCTACTGACCATTAATAAAATGGGGTGGTAAACGCTGTACAACATTTTAAAGTTTTCCGGACGGGCGATTGTCTTCATCTGTTGGCGGTTAATTTCGTTGGAAATAAAAGCGCCACTACAGTTAAAGTTTTCTTTCATCGCCAATAACGCATAAGAATTGGTGGTATTTAAAAACGGTCCAGCAATCCAGTCAATGCCTAATTCAAAGGCTCTATTGGCAATGCCAGTGTTATTGGTGACAATCAATTTAGGTTTGACTTGCTGTAAAATATTAACCGCTACATCATAATCTTTGCCAATTAATACCGAGGGGAACCAAGGAATAAGACCTGGGTTCTGTTGGAAAAAACTGACATATTTAGTACAGCCTCGCTTATAGGCATCGGGCAGTTTAAAATAAATATCGGCATCAGTTATTTCGCCAAGCTTGATGTCGCTCTCATCAGATATTAATAGTGATAATTTGACCGCCTGGTCTTGTTTTGCATGACGTACTAGTTTTGGTAGCTCTACTGCTGCCAATATCGGGATATCGTTATTGAGTAAGGCCGCTATCTTATTTTTAAGTGCGGTAAGCTCTCTAAAAGGAATAGTGACACCTTGTGGTATAGCGTCAGTACTTAACTGAGTTAAGTTAAACTCAGCGTTATTGAAGCTTTTAAAGCGCTTTGCAATGGCACTATCATCAATGCAGTTTTTTTCACTGGCTATAAGTAGGCGTTCAGAGTGCATAACATGGGTTTGCTCTGTGGTAGCTTGCTCGGAAACACCTGTACTTGCCGCTTCTTTTATTTTGATGGTAACGGTTAAAGGTTTACCAACTTCACCAGAGAATACTAAAGATAAGACACGTTTTTCAATACTTAGGTGTTTTATTTTGTCAAAGACACTGGCGTGAATTTGTTCTTTTTCATCACTTAGTTTTTGTTCAACATCTTGTATTTCTACTACAGAGATAGCGTTACTTTTATCTAGTGCGTAATATTTTGAATTATCACGCGGGTTTTCAATAAACATCGATTGGTTTAAATCGCCGCGTAAAAAAGCATTAGAGAAATCGCGATTAAACACCTTATAAAGTCGCTCGCCGTCTTCAAGTAGTTCACCGGTGGCAACAAAACCATCTATTTGCTTACGGAAACTATCGATAACGGTATGTACATAGCTAGCGCCTTTAATACGACCTTCAACTTTAAAGGAGTGCACGCCAGCATCGATTAGTGCCGGTAAATCGAAAAATGCCGAATTATCTTTAATGTTTAGTGGGAATTTATTACCTGTTTCGGTGGGTTTATATTCTTCACGACAAGCTTGGCTACAACGCCCTCTATTACCAGAATTACCGACACTGGCTGAAGTGGAATAACATAAACCTGAAAATGCGATACATAATGAGCCGTGGACAAATACCTCGGTAAGCAGATCTAACTCCGTCGATACGGCAGTAATTTCGGTGATTTCTTTTAAGTTTAATTCACGAGATAAATTAACCCGTGAGGCACCCAATTTTTTTAAAAATGGAATTTGACCAATGTTATGGGTTGTTAATTGGGTCGAAGCATGGATGTCTAAGGTCGGGAAGTGCTTTTTAAGAATATACAGCATGCCTAAATCTTGGACAATAACGCCATCGAGCGTGGTGTTAGCCAGTTTACTTAATAACTTAGCCAGGGTTTTAAATTCGCGCTCTAGAATAATGATATTAAGCGTTAAGAATATTTGGCATTCATACTGGTGTGCGAGTCGAATAATACGGACCAGTTCATCAAAAGAAATATTAGTAGCACGGTTTCTGGCATTAAAAGTATCTAAACCACAGTACACCGCATCTGCGCCAGCAATAATTGCCGCTTTTATCGCATCTACATCACCACCGGGGGCTAACAATTCAATTTTAGGACTCATTTATACAACTTTAGCCAATTAAACGGCGGTTAAATTTCAAAGGGGGGATTTTACTCGTATAATGAGCCGATGAATACCGTTAAAATAGCTCTTTAAAGTAATTGTTTATTGCAGCGCTGGAATGTTTACCGTTATGAATAAAAGTACCAATGTAATTGTTAGTAAAAACAGTAATATAATAGAACTTCCCATATTATATTCTTTAAGAAACTGCCCTTATGCCATGCGCGCGAGACTGGCAATTTTTAAAGCTAAACAGGCAGTTTTGTTAAGAGACTTGGTATTAAGTAATAAACCTGCTGAAATGATAGCGGTATCGCCTAAAGGGACAGTACCGGTATTAGTCTTAACAAATGGTACGGTAATCGAAGAAAGTTTAGCTATCATGTTATGGGCTTTACGTGCAACGGATCCTGATGATTTATTACACAGAGACGAAGGTGGTCGCAAACCCAGTCAGCAAGAGGGCGCCTTAGCTGAAATGCTCTTACTCATTAATGAATTTGATACCGGCTTTAAAACTTGTTTGGAAGCCTATAAATGCGCTAAACGCTATCAAGAAGATAATATTGGCCAGTGCCGCGAAGCTTGCCAGTTATACCTAGAAAAATTAGAGCTACGCTTATCTAAACACTGTTATTTAATCTCAGATAAAGAAAGTCTCGCTGATATTGCCTTAATTGCTTTTATTCGACAATTTGCCCGCATAGAACGTCAGTGGTATTTGCAATCACCCTACCCAAGGGTAAGGCAATGGCTAAATAGTTATTTGCAGAGCCCTGTTTTTACCAAGGTTATGGCAAAGTACCCACTGTGGCTAGAGAACCGGCAAGATGTTTTATTTGGCGGTAACTAATCAGGTACTTAAGCCGGTACGGATTCGTTTACTAATTCACTGACAATGAGCTTTAGTAAAAAGGTCTCACGTTCTATCGAAAGACCTTTTTTCTTACTTGTTGCCATGGTTGCTTCGTTGTGAGCAATGGCTTGATGAATGTTCATCCATACTGGCTGCATGCCATTATTTAGCTCATGGGTTTCAAATTCTGGCTCAAGTAGTTCCTCATCAATGGTGCAGGTATAGCAGTAAGATTGCATATGAACAAAATCAAAGCCTGCTTTATGCCATGGCCTGAATTCTTCGTAGAGGCCAAATTCTACAATGTTTCTGACATTATGCGCGCCAGTTTCTTCTTTAAGCTCGCGCACTAGTCCGTCAATATGACTTTCTCCCGCATCTATGCCACCACCGGGTAGGCTATAGTCGTGATAACGCTTGGTATAAAGTAGCAATATACTCTCACCATTAAGTACTATGGCTCGGGTCGCTTTACGAATAAAACGTTTCTTATCAGGGGAATTAACCGTAAGCGGATTAATATTCGGGTGAATTGTTGATTTAAGTAAACGCATAGTAAGTGATATTATAAAATTATTGTGTATTATACCAATTTCATTAAATTATTGCTTACTTGTGCTGGTTAAAATATCTCATGTCAGCGTTGCTCTCAATCCCAATAGCCCGCTATTGCTCAATTGAGCGCCTGCCCTGAAGTATTGTTCCTATGCACAACAAGATCACACACTTAATGAAACTGGTATTAGATGGGGCTCATTTGAACTTAATCAATGACAAGTAATTAATGGCAATGATATTTTCCATTGTCCTCCATGTGACAAACGATTAAAATAGCCTTTACGGATTTTGATTAGTGGTACTAATCTTTAATTGAAATCTATCTGGCTGATAAGGCCACTTTTGTTTTTGGTGTTATGCCTTTATTGTTATGGTTTTGAGCGTTATCTATGCAAATGAATGATCCTTGTTTTACTCGTTTTAAGTCCTCTATTGATTGTTATAGTTTACCTGAACGTTTTACTTTCCCCTTTTATTATCAGCCACACCCTTTGTGTTTATTAGCGGCACAAGAACTGCAAGTTAGCCTAGAGCAGAAACAGTCATTACAGCATAACTTTAGCCAAAGTGGCAAAATGTTTGGCGTTCTTTTAGTGGTAAATGCTCAAGGGGAGCTAGGCTATCTGTCTGGATTTTCAGGACAGTTGGCGGATAATAATGATCTTAGTCACTTTGTGCCGCCGGTCGATGATTCAACCAAGGCCGAATTCTTTAAAAAAGAGCAAAAGTTGATTAATGACCTTAACGCACAGCTTAGCTTGTTAGAAGACAACCCTGAAATTGCGGTGAAAAAGCAGGCGCTAGCCAAATTATCCTCTTTAGCTAATAATGATATTAGCCAATTACAAAGTGAAAATTCGACTCAAAGACAAGCAAGAAAAGCACAACGTACCCTAGCTATGGCCTCGCTCTCAGATGATGAATTTACCCAGTTAAAAAAGCAACTAGCAAAAGAAAGTGTTGCTGATAAAAATGCATTAAAGTATTTGAAATACTCTTGGCAAGAAAAGCTAACAACAGCCCAATATGCTCTAGATAGCTTACTTGAGGTGATTTGGGGGATTAAAGAGAGAAGATCATTATTATCAAAGGCGTTACAACAGAAATTATTTGAGCAATACCGCTTTTTAAATATTAAGCAAGAAGAGAAAAACTTAACTGATTTATTTATTGATACGGCTTTTCACCATAGATATGGTGTTCCGCCAGCCGGTGCCGGCGATTGTGCCGCCCCTAAACTGTTGCAATACGCCTTTAAAGTAGGGCTAAAACCGCTAGCTATGGCAGAGTTTTGGTGGGGTAAATCACCTAAATCAGCAGTCAGACAACATAAAAATTTCTATACCGCCTGTATGGGTAAATGCCAACCTATTCTGGCTCACATGCTCAGTGGTATGCCCATGGATGATAATCCTATGCTGAAAGACCTAGCAAAAGAAAAAAGCATCGATATACTCTATCAAGATAATGAGATGGCGGTGATCAATAAACCCAGTGAACTTTTATCTGTGCCAGGTAAGAGTATAACTGATTGTGTTTATAGCCGAATGAAGCTATTTTTCCCTAAAGCAACCGGACCACTTATTGTCCATCGCCTGGATATGTCGACCTCAGGCTTAATGGTTATAGCACTGACTAAATCAGCACATAAAAGCTTGCAGCAGCAGTTTATCAAGCGAACAGTGGAAAAAAGGTATGTTGCTCTGTTGTCTGGTTGCCCTAAACAGATATTAGACAATGAAGAGGGCATTATTCGTCTACCCTTAGCGGGTGACTTCGATGATAGACCGAGACAAATGGTTTGTTTTGAAACAGGTAAAGACGCGGAAACAAAATGGCAGAGGGTCGCTTTTGAACAGCAAGGTAAGCAAACCCTAGTTAGAGTACACCTATATCCTAAAACGGGTCGAACTCATCAACTAAGAGTGCACTGTGCTCATCACTTAGGCTTTAATACGCCCATTGTTGGTGATGATTTATATGGCTCTACAGCTAACCGCTTACATTTACATGCAGAAATGTTAAAACTGAAACACCCAACAACAAATGAATTAATGGAATTCACTGTCGCTGCCAATTTTTAAACAGTCAGCAATGGTATATTTAACAAGGCGTCGCGTTAAAGTAGTATGTATAGAGGCTAAATTAACGTGACATACCTTTTAATATGAGCTAGCTTTTAACCATTGTAACTTCTGTAACTTCGTCCTGAAAAATATCTTCAATGGCTAAATTAAACAACCTAGCCGCTTTAAATGCCAAGGGTAAACTAGGATAAAACTTGCCCTTTTCAATAGCATTAATCGTTTGTCTCGATACCTCTAACGCGCTAGCAAGTTGAGCTTGTGTCCAGTCACGCTCTGCGCGTAACACCTTTAAGCGATTTTTCATTGGTATTTCCTATGGCCAGAGACAACGGCTATTAGGTAAGTTATGCCCATTAAGATAATTACATGAGGTATTTCAGGTTGATAAGTGATTAATTTTATATCTTCTAATGATTCATAGCTTAGGCCGACGACTAAGCCAACCCCTAAAGCTAAGGCCATGGCTTCAAACAGTATTTTTTGTTGCATTTCATCTAGGCCATGCAAATAAGTTCTATTAGCTATTAACATACGCAAACCAACCGCTAGGTTAATTAGCACGGCGATAATGGTTAACACTGTGTTGAATTCCCAAATAAATTTTGGAGCGAAAGAGGCTATAGCCATGGTAATAACCCAGCAGCCCGTCCAATTTCTTAATGTGACGTTATTGGCATTATTTTTTAGTTAGTAACTATTTGGTGTAGCATTTTTCTTAGTCATAAGTAAACTCTCTTTGATTTAATGTAAAGTTTATTTGACTTTATTGTAGGGATCAAACCCGATAAGTAAAGTTCGCTTTACTAGTCTTTGTAGTCGCTATTAGGGGATATAAGAACTTATGCTAGTTTCATTAAGTGTGTGATCTTGTTGTGCTTAGGTGAAAATTCAGCACAGGCGCTTGATTAAGTAATCGCTGGTTCTTGCGATTGAGAACAAGCTGGTCTGGGATATTTTAACCGGTACAAGTGGGTAATAATTTAGTGAAATTGGTATTATTACTGATGCGGTGGAAAAATTTCAATGTGACGCTATAATTTTTAATCAGGCCTTAATTCAATATCCACGTCTTTAACTAAAGGGATTTTATAAGATGAAAATATTAGTGGTAGATGACATGCCATCAATGCGCCAAGTTATGCTGCATATGCTAACTAGTTTAGGTCATAACGACCCTGATGAAGCAAGCTGTGGCTTGCATGCGCTGAAAATGTTGCGATTAAATGACTATGATTTATTAATTACCGACTTACATATGCCTAATTTAGATGGTGAGCAATTGCTAAGTAAAATAAGGCATGATAAAAAGCTCTCTAACTTACCTGTGCTGATGGTCTCTAGCGAAGATGATAAGGCAAAAATAATGGCGCTTATTGCTGGGGAAGTCACTGGCTTTATGGTCAAGCCTTTTAATTGTAATACCTTGAAAAAACAATTACATTGGATAGAAGCCAATAAAAAAGTTGCATAATAGCTAATTTATTCAATTGGATAGTTAGCAATTATCATCACAATATAATAATTGCTAACTATTACTTTCCTGAGCTTGTTTTTCGTGTAAATCTTGCCTTATTTTAGCTAAGTCAACTTGTAGCCAATGGATTAACTTTTCAGGGGGCATAGGTTTAGCAAAGTAATATCCTTGTATTAAGTCGACGTTCAATTGATATAACAGTTGAAAGTCATCAAAATTTTCTACCCCTTCAGCTACCGTTGTTAAACCTAAATCTTTAGCAAGATTGACTGTGCTTTTTAATATTGCCAATTGCTGCGGCCTAGTGGCAACATTATCGACTAAAATACGATCTAGTTTTAGCTCGGTGGCAGGTACTCGAGATAACTGTTGAGCATTGGCAAAGCCAGTACCGTAGTCATCAATTGCCAGTTTAAAACCTTTTAATCTTAATTTCGCTAGCGTTTCTATCGCGGTTGATATCTCGCCACAAATAGCATTTTCAGTTACCTCTAAGACAATATCTTTTGGTTCTATATGGTGGCGTATCACTTGATTGTATATTTGTTCAGCAAGGTCATTATCGGCTAAAGATAGTGGTGATAGATTGAAAGCAAGATGGAAGTTTATGCCATGATCTCGCCACTGCACTTTTTGCTTGAGCGCGATATCAAATAAATAATGAGTTAACTCAGAAATAACACCAAATTCCTCTGCGGCAGTAATAAACTCTACCGGAGAGACAATACCTAGTTTAGGATGATTCCAGCGAGCCAAGGCTTCCACGCCTTTGAGTAATAAGCCCTTGCAGGTCAATTTTGGTTGATAAAATAACGTGATTTGTTGCTCTTTTATGCCGTTAATTATGTCATCAACTACCAGTCGGTTGTATATCTTGTGAGTTTCATTGCTATTAGTATGAGTTGTTAGTCTATTTAAGCTATTTACTAGATCATTAATTTTCATAGGCTTTTTAAATGTACCTAGGACAATTAAGCCATCAGATTCAGCCATGGTGCCAATACTGGAAATTAGAGAAGGGTCTTTTGAGCTTAAAATGATTACCGACTTTGCCAATTTATCTTTAGCAATTTTACGTGATAATTCAACACCATCCATGACCGGCATTTCTAGGTCTATGAAAACAAGATCAAATTTATCCTCTGATAATTTTTTAATGGCGTCCACACCATTGATGGCACCGACGATATTAGTAACACCTTGCTCTAAACACATATTCATGACATGGTTTCGTTGCACATTACTGTCATCAACAACTAATACATTTAATTTATTCATAGAGTCACTCATAAGGTTAATTTCACTATCAAGCTTATTTTTATTTTTAATGCTTAATTAGCTCCGCAATTTCACTTAAATCAACAATCCTTTGCGCAGCACCTAACTTTATCGCTTCTTTTGGCATACCGAATACTACACTAGAACTCTCATTTTGAGCCATGGTCTTACAGCCAACATTTTTCATTTTTAGTAAGCCTTGAGCACCATCATTGCCCATCCCAGTCAGAATAATGCCAGTAGCATTTTGCTTAGCACTGATTGCTAGTGACTTAAACAATACATCAACAGATGGGCAGTGCCTATTTACAGCTGGACCTTCAGAGACAATGGCAATATATTGCGCACCTGAGCGCTTGACTTGTAAGTGTTTACCACCGGGAGCAATCAGTACTCTACCAGGGATAACTCTATCGCCAGAGCTTGCTTCTAAAACCTCTAACTCACATAAAGAGTTTAGTCTATCAGCAAAGGCTTTGGTAAATTTTTCAGGCATATGCTGAACTATTACTATGCCAGGGCAAGTGGGCGGGAGAGCGGTTAGTACTTTTTCAAGTGCTATAGTTCCGCCGGTAGATGAGCCAATAGCGATAACTTTATCTGTGGTAAGGCTCATGGATACTAAGTCAGTTGCTGTAGCTGAAGTTGAGTTGTTTAGCACAGCTTCAATAAGGGACTTAGTGGCCTCATTTGTTTTTGCCATTGAAGAGTATTGAGTCTTAGTAGCCACCTTACTAACCAGCGGTTTTTGTAACCTTGCCTTTGCCGCAGCGCGGACAACCGCTTTTATTTGACCGGCGGCTTCTTCTAAAAAGTTCTTTAAACCCATTTGTGGTTTGGTAATAATATCAAAAGCTCCTGCCGCTAAGGCATTTAAAGATATCTCAGCTCCTTTTTCCGCTAGTGATGAACAAATAACTACCGGCGTGGGCCGCTCAGCCATAATTTTTTTTAAAAAAGATATACCATCCATACGCGGCATTTCAATATCGAGCACTATGACGTCAGGCCACTGTTTTTGCATTTTACTGTAAGCAAATATAGGGTCATTAGCCACTGCATAGACCTCAATATCTGTTGAATCATTGAGTATCTGTGAGATAACTTGCCGAACCACTGCCGAGTCATCAACTATCATTACTTGAATGCTCACTAAAGCCTCCTTTATCATCTTTATACTTAATAACAGTGATGCCACCTGTGGTTAGCTCTAAAGTTACACTACGACCATGATGACCTAAGGTATCTTGCTGACAGAATGTTAGTTTGTTTTTCTTTGCCCAGTTTTTGGCAAACATGACATTAACTTTACCAATAGAAGGGTAGGTGACACTAGGGTACATATTACTGCCGCCATAAAGCGCTAATTCATATTCATCTAATGGATGAAGTGATGCCATTCTTTTTAATAAATAATCTAGCGCTTGCTCTCCATAACGATATGTTTGCATTACGGGTGATGATTTGGACTTTTCTGCTTCCTGAACTAATAAGTAGTGACACATGCCCGCAGTTTTACTCTTTGCATGCCAAACTATAACCGCAACACAAGAGCCTAATATTGTTTTTAATTCTTTTGGGGCATTATTTTTTAATGGTTGAGAAAAGTACACCTCGCCTGGCGGTAAATTAGTGCAGCGATTATCTTGTCTCATTGCTCTTATCTTCATAAAGTACACCTCGCTTGGCGGTAAATTAGTGCAGCGATTATCTTGTCTCATCGACCATATCTCGATAAAGCAGCTTTAATTTATTGATTTTCCTTTACGTGAGTTTTTTGATAAATTGCCGGTTTTATTAATTCAAATGAGTGCTCTAAACCATGTAATGTTTCTGAGTGGCCAATAAATAGGTAGCCCTCTTCATTTAGACATTGTTGTAGACCATTAATTATATTTTGTCGGGTTTTATCATCAAAATAAATCATCACATTGCGAATAAAAATAAGATCAAATTTCCCTAAAGCTGACATGTTGTCAAGTAAGTTGAAAGAGAAAAAGTGTAGCTGCTTTCTTAATTCCGGTTTCACTCGCATATAACCTTCAAATTCGTCGGTGCCTTTCACACAATAAGTTTGCCGATATTCCTTAGGCAGTAATTTAGTTCTATCATTAATATATATGCCTTTGCGGGCATGGGCTAAGACAGACTTATTAACATCAGAAGCGACCACAGACCAAGGTGTAGAGCAATGTTCATTCAGTAGCATGGCAATACTGTAGGGCTCTTCACCGGTAGAGCAAGCAGCACTCCAAACTTTATAGTCTTGGTTAGCGTTTATCCTTGGCAGAATAATATTACTCATGTAATCAAAATGTTTTTCCTCGCGAAAGAAAAAAGTTTCATTTGTGGTCATCAACTCTAAGGCAACTTCTAGTTCATGACTATTATCAGGGTTAGTGATAAATCTAAAGTAAGCAGAGAAGTTATCAACTTGGATATGCTTAACGCGTTTTAACAAGCGGTGACCTAACATCATGCGCTTTTGTTTGGCTAAGTGAATGCCTAGCTTGTCATAAACTAGCCTTTGAAAAAGGGTAAAAATCTCCTCAGAGGGTAGTGTTTCTAATGTACTCATTACGGCTAACCCTCGCATTATCTAACCTTATCCTTTGATGCCATATTCATTGCCCAAAGGAGGGCTAACATGACAGTGTTATCAACAATAAAACTTAATAACTGACAAACTTATCATCATCATCATCTCGATTACTGCTTTTATTTATTAATTTACTCGCCGACCTTTTAGTCTTTGAACTCAAAGAATTATTTATGGTAGGGCTGCTGTTTGATGATTTGTTTTTTGCTTGAGGAGAGGCTTCTAAGGTGAAAAAATTTACCGACTCTTGTAACTGTAATGCTTGTACATTCATTTCTTCAGACGTTGCACTGAGCTCTTCCGAGGCGGCGGCATTATGTTGCATAGTTTGATTTACTTGAGCAATGGCTTCATTAATTTGATGAACTCCTGTGGCTTGCTCTGCAGACGCTGCGGCAATTTCTTGTACCAAGTCCGCTGTTTTATTAATTGAAGGTACCATATCTTTTAGTGACTTACCGGCTAGCTCTGCGCGTATTACGCTATCTTTGGCCAATTCGCCAATTTCTTGAGCAGCGATTTGGCTGCGCTCAGCAAGTTTTCTTACTTCTGAGGCAACTACCGCGAAACCTTTACCGTGATCTCCCGCACGGCCGGCTTCAATAGCGGCGTTAAGTGCCAACATATTGGTCTGATAAGCAATATCATCAATGACACTTATTTTTTCGGCAATCTTTTGCATGGCAGCAACGGTTTCTGACACCGCTTCTCCACCTATCATTGCTTCTTTTGCCGCTTGTTGAGCTATGCCATTGGTTATGCCCGCATTCTCATTATTTTGTGAGATAGAGGCTGACATTTCTTCCATTGAGGCCGACGTTTCTTCAACACTGGCCGCTTGTACTGATGCACCTTTAGCAATAGTTTGTGCGGTAGAATTGACTTCTGTTGATGCAGAAGACAAAGCCTCGGAAGAGGATCTTACATCGTGGATAATGGTGGCTAATTGGTTTTTCATGTTAGTGATGCTATAAAGCAGAGACGTTTTGTCGTTGTGTTTTAATTCAATTTCGATACTTAAGTCACCATTGGCTACTTGATTACAAATATGTGCCGCGTAGCGAGGATCACCGCCTAAGGTTTTAAATAAATCATAAAAAATAACAATCATTAACAGTATGATAATGCTTGCTTCAATACCGGAGAATAATATTAATGATCTTCTATCTTCAATAAAATCTTCTTCCATTGATTTATGAGTTGTTTCTATAATTTTTTCAAAGTTCTTTTCAGCGTGTTCTGCTAGCTCAATCATGTCTTTACTGGTGGCTTTATCGATACCACTAACCATTTTATCTACTTTTTTACCTGCTTGTTGATCTTTACTATCAAAGTGCTGTAAGGCTGCTAAATATGACTGCTTTAATTTAGCATGATCATCTTTAGTTTTTTCTAATTCATCTGTGTTCTTGCCTACAGCTAAACTTTTTTCAATAACATGGCTTAATAATGACTGTACCTTATCTGAGTATTCAATAAATTGAGCATGGTATTTTTCAAATTGTTTTGGGTTATTACCGCGGATGAGAATATTCTTCCAGCTCTGTACTTGGCTTTTAAAAATGACATGTAGATGAGTAATATCATTCAAGATATCTACATTTCTTTCCACTTTTTCAAAGTTATGAATTGTTGAATCATGAAATTTTGATAGCTCATTGACGGCTTCCCAGCTTAACAATATCAGTGATAATGCCACCAGAAGGCCCAAAAATAGAACTTTGGCTTTTAAGCTTACTTTTTCTAACATGTTGTGTTCCTCTGCTCTCAAAATTATATTTAGTGAATGGATTATTGCAGTTCAGCTTCAACTAAATGAGCTAATTCCCTAGGCGATAAGGTTTTTTCTGCATCTAGAAGTACAATAAACTCACCATCTTTTTTTGCTATACCTTGAATAAATTCGGCTCTAATTTTTGCACCAAAAGCGGGAGCCTCTTCAATATCACTAGCGGATATGTCGATAACTTCATTGACTGCATCTGCCAATAAACCGAGTACACAATATTGTTCGCTGGTGTGTAATTCAATGACGATGACACACGTTCTTTTATGTATGGTAATAGGTTTGCGACCTAAGCGAACGCTCAAGTCTATTACTGGCACAACTTCACCACGTAGGTTTATTACCCCAGATATAAATTTCGGCATTAATGGCACTTTCGTTATACCGGCGTATTCAATAATTTCTCTCGTTTGATGCAAGTCCATACCGAAATGCTCACCGGCAATGGTAAAGGTTAAGAACTGGCTAGTTTTATCCACCATTGTATCCTCCGAGTTATCATGTTCTTGCCTGTTAATTGGCATATTGTTCATAAGCTTATTACTCGCTATTTTTACTTTTACCTGTCTTGTTGACTATTTCATTGGCGATAGCTAATTCAATTAATTGTGGTATATCTAAAATAAAAGCTATTTCACCATTACCGAGTAAACTAGAGCCCCCTATACCTTTAAGCGCTTTAAAAATTGGACCTAAGGGTTTTACTACGGTTTGAATTTCGCCATTAAGTCGATCAACAGCAATACCGGCAACATCATTGCCAAATTTAACTATAACTAACTCTCTTTTAACGGAACTCGGTATTTTATTATTGGCTAGTGTCTGTGGATGGCTTGGTGTTAGCTTGAATATTTCGGACATTTTTAGATAAGGGATCATATCACCACGTAAATTTATACAATGCCTGCCTTTGATGTCTTGGTGATTAGCCAGATTGATACATTCAATGATGGTCGCCTGGGGAATAATAAAATGTGTACCGCTAGCTTCCACGTGAAAACCATCAATAATAGCGAGAGTTAGGGGCAGTCGAATCTTAAACTCGGAGCCAACACCTGTTTGTGAACTGATATCAATACTGCCTTGTAATGCTTCTACATTACGTTTTACCACATCCATACCAACCCCCCGGCCTGATAAGTTTGTCACTTCGGTTGCGGTTGAGAATCCGGGGTGGAATATAAGATGAAATAGTTCGTTATCGCTCAATTGCGCGTCGGGATTTATAAGACCTTTTTCGATGGCTTTTTCTCGTACACGTACCTTATCAATGCCATTGCCATCATCACTGATAGCAATAATAATGTGTCCACCTTCATGGTAGGCCGCTAGCTTCAGCTGTCCTTTAATGTTTTTTCCCGCGGCTTGTCGCGCTTCTATTGACTCTAAACCATGGTCCATGGCATTTCGAACAATATGAGTGAGTGGGTCGCCCAATTTTTCCACCATTAAGCGATCTAGCTCAGTATCTGCGCCCTCAATAATTAGTTCAACGTCCTTACCTAGTGCTTGGGCGGTATCTCTGACAAGACGTTTAAAACGCTGAAAGGTAGCACCAATAGGTACCATTCTTAAACTTAAGGCAGCATCACGGATTTGATTAGTAAAATTATCAAAATCGTCGACCGCTTCAGTTAGTGCTGGGTTCTTAGTGTCTTTAGAGAGTAATTCAATACGTTGTTGGTTGATTACTAATTCGCCAATAAGGTTAATTAGGTGGTCTAAGCGATTTGAATCAATGCGAATTTGCTTACCTTCAGAACTTTTATTTTTATTTTGTTTAGTTAAGTCAATACTTACTGTTGATTCAGACGTTTTATCTTGTTCAACTGCTTGCCCGGCTAATTTATCCGTTGCTGCTTGTTTATCTGGGGTAGAATTTTTTTTATTTTGTGAAATTAATCCTTGTTCGAGCGCATCTCTAGTTAGTGAGCCGCAATTCACCAAGATATCTGCAAGCCTTTGGTTGTCCTCTGGCCGTTTATCAATTAGGGCAAGGTAGTCGTCAACCTTAGCGCTGGCAGATAAAATGGTGATGTCAGAGTCATCTTGGACAAACATAAAGGTGTTTTCTATTTCCTCTAAGCTAGCGTCAGACTGTAGCGCTATTTCATAAGCTAAATAGAGAGTTTCAGCATCAAAGTGGGCTGAATCAGGGAAGGCATCGATAATTGTTTCTATATGTTTAATTTTACCTAAGCTAGAGAGGAACTTGATAAAGGACAATGGGTCCATGCCATTTCTAAGGCAATCTGTTGATAGACGTAGGGAAATATGCCACAGCTTATTATTATCGCCCTCATCAGTGAGTTTATTATCATTTTGGCTTGCCGTTACTGTACTTGTTTTTGCTTGTGTTTGCTTACTGTCTGCACTTGCCCAAGGCGCTAATGCGGCAAGTAAATCACCGTCATTTTTTTGTAGTTCAGCTTGTCCATTAAATTCATCTAGTGTGACAGCAACTAAATTTTGCATATGATCGCGACATTTGAACATAACGTCGATTAAATTTTTTTCTATCTTAATTTCATTGTCTCTAGCACGATCAAGTACGTTTTCGACTACATGGGTAAAGCTAACAATGTGATCTAGGCCAAAAATACCAGCCGAGCCTTTGATCGTGTGTGCAGAACGAAAAATATCATTCAGCATGTCGTTATCGCATTCACCCTCATCCATTTTCAGCAGCACATTTTCCATTGACTCTAAATGTTCTTGCGCCTCGACATAGAAAGTTTGTAACACGTCATCTAGACTCATTACTCCTCCTCTGTTTTACTGGTAGTCATTACTTTAATGTCTTCAAAGTCAATAAAGTAGCGATTAAGCTGAAATAAATTACTATAATCGGTGAGCGCTTCACCTAAGCTAATTACTTGATAATGACAATTTTGTTCATTGACTATTTTCATTAGCATAATGAGTAATTGCACACCAGCGGTATCAATCTCGGTAATATTATCTAGTTTGAGTAGGGTGAGGCCCCTTACTTTTAGCTGTTTAAAGTGCTGCTGAAAGACTTCCATAGCACAATAAATTGTCAGCTCACCGCTAATGACAATTTCGGTACTGTCGTTGCTTGCTTGAGTTATTGTTATTTCAGCCATATTCTCTCAACCATTATCCTTTGCTTCTTGCGCCTTTTTACGGTTCAGCAGCCGTACACTTTAGCTAACCTCTTAAGTAAGCATAGTCACTGCTTGCAACATTTGTTCTGGTTTGAAGGGTTTTACCATCCAAGCCTTAGCACCTACAGCCTTACCTTGCTTTTTCATATCATCAGATGCTTCAGTGGTAAGCATAATGATGGGAGTAAACTTATAAGCGGGCATTTGCTTAATCGCTTTAACCATATCAATGCCGCCCATATTAGGCATGTTGACATCGGAGATGATTAAATGAATTTTTTTACCATCAAGTTTACTTAGACCGTCTTTGCCATCAACGGCTTCTAAAACTTCATAGCCCGCGCTTTTTAGCGTCATAGAGACTACTTGTCTGATACTGGCTGAATCATCAACTATTAAAATTGTTTTACTCATTACTCTGTTACCATTATTTAATTAAGCGCGACAGAATTTTCCTTTAAAAAAAGGTAATTTCATCATTTTTATTATCGGGTGATTTTTCACTGCCATCATGCAAGGCAACTTGCTCTAAGGTGGAATATGTCTGTTTAATATTATTAAGCCACTGATTTATATCTACCGGCTCTATAGGCAGCCCTTGGCTGAAATTGTATTGGCATTGTTGGTAGTTCGGGGCAAGTTTGTTCATATCATCAAAAACATGGCCAAGTATTTGGCTAACTCTATCTTGGAATTGCAGCGATACCAGTACATCATCTATCGCCAACTGCACCGTGGTATTTTCTTGTACTAGTTGGCTCGCATTGCGCATTATTTTCTCTCCAGCGACACTGTAATCTTTGATGACTTGTTTTATTGTTTCTTCAGCTGAGTTAATGATAAGGGCATCTTGTTCGGTAAATTCTTGGGTTTTAGTTAAGGTGTTTTGTAAGGTGGCATTAACTTGCTCAATGGTTTTGGTGATTCGGGCACCCGTTTCACCAGAGCGAGTTGATAAGGTTCTAACCTCATCGGCAACAACGGCAAAGCCTCGGCCAGCTTCACCTGCACGCGCTGCTTCAATGGCAGCATTAAGAGCGAGTAAGTTCGTCTGTGAAGCTATCCCCGCAACTTCATCACCCATACGGGAAAGCTCTTCTGCAATGGTGGATAAATTATTTATTTCATTTAAAATTTGATCACGGCCTACCATAGCGTCGTGTAAGGATTGAATGATGGTATTTAATGACTGTTCCGATTGACTAATAATATGGGTTAGACCACCTTCGCCACTCATATCGCCAGAAGTATCTTGTGATGTTTGAATGGCTTCGGCTAATTGGTCCTTAATGCGGGAAAAATTTGTTGCTAGTTGATTTATATTTTCATCGCCTTGGCCCCTGGCCAATGCTGTTTGTCCAGCCCATACTGCAATGATTTGATGTGCTAAATCTAAATATTGCTCTATATGAATCTTGTCTTGCTTGTTTGTTGACGATGCTTTTTCCGCCTGTAATAGCTTTTGTTGGTATGCAATAAATATTTTTTTTTGGAAAAAAAAACAAGCATAACCGGCAGAAATAACAACCATAGCAAGGATAATTGCTAATGTTATGCTTTGAGCACTATCAAGTAAGGCGAGTAATACGCAAATAGAGAGAATGAAAAAGCTAATATTTAGTTTTTTTTGCATATTAATAAGCATTACTGTTCCTATAGATGATGGCGTGTGATTTATCATATGTTCATAAAAACTTGACCTTAAACATAAAGCTAAAAAAGTTACGCTATAAATTAGCGTAGACAATGAAATTCAATAAAACAAGGCTTGCTAGTTATATGCTAAGTGATTGTCCAATCTAACAAATGTTATTGTATTTCTTTTGCTTTTACCGGTGTTTTCCTCGAGTAAGTCGTCATAACAAAAGTTAGCTAATTGCCGTTAAAACTGGGTATAATTATGTCAAAGTTGTTTTGTTGACCTCTAAATAGCAGCAAGGTTAGACTGCTTGAGCAATGACAGCTTTATCGTTAGATTTTTTATCCTTTACTTTGAAATATACCCTGAGGAATTCTTCTTGAATAAATACTTAATATCACCTTTATTATTAACCATTCTTCTTCAAGGTTGTGGTGGTAGTTCATCTAGTACTCCGCCTGAGCCGTCTGAGCCGCCTGAGCCGGTTGAATACAACTTCTCTTTAACCTCACAATTAAGCAATGATTGCGGCGTTAGTAGTGCTTTTATGGAAATTGAATTGTTACTGCAAGACGATACTTGGCAAACACTTAAAACCTATCAACCTGATGACAACGGTGTTATTAGCTTTATCACCCAAGATGAGTTTATTAACTACACCATAGTGGCTAAAAATCAGCAGGGCGATGAAGCCGAAGGTTTAAATGTTGTTAGCTTTTATCAAGCCAGTAGTGACACACCTAGCCATTACCAAGCGCAGTTTGATAGCTTAAGCTTAGTGGATAATGCTAGCAGTTGTGAGTGTGTTACAAAGGATCTAAATTTAGTTCACGCGCCATTGGCAATGGACAGAACGGTGACTAGCTCAGCAAATTTTGATAAGCCGAAGCCTATTGATGAGAGCAATACTTTATTCGAAGGCGTGCGAGTTTGCCGTATAATAGGTGGCAATTGGCCGTTACATTCATTTTCGGTAGAAGGTCTAGGTGGTAATCAAAAGCTTATTGCCGCGGGTAACTTTTTTGACCTTAATGCTGAAGATAATAGCGGTGGTGCTTGGTCATTATTTGCTACGCTTTCTGCAACTTCTTACCAGTTAACTCTACCGTATCAAGAGCTCACTAGTGTTCAGTTAATAAACGGTGAGAAGTACTTTGCCACGCAGGTAGCTGAAGGTGAGCAGAGCTTACTAATTTTTGATAATCACCTTCATACCTCTGAAAGTTATTATCAATCTCAAGCCAGTATGACCTGGGTGCCAAGTGGTTCTATTTTTGGTACTGCTGTCTCTAAGACTAAGCATCAAGTAATTTCAACCATTATTGAGGAGTCATTGAGCGTAATGGCAGGTGTGAATGAACCAGCCTTTAACGAACCTTACTTTGACGAAATTAAAGCCGATGGCAGCTACGACTATCGTGCTGTTGCCGCTTTTCCTATGGCAATTATTAACTTCGTATTTAGGACTACTGATCCTGAAACGGGTTTAGCAATGCCTGCTCAATGGACCTTTTATGGTCCTGAAGAAGGTACGTTAGCGATAAGTGCGCCTTTAACTGGCTATGAAGATATTATTGATATTAAAACTAGTAAAGAATCTCAAGATGTACAGTTAATTAACAGTAAAATAAGCAATACTTATTCGGATTATATTAAATATTATCAAGGTGATAGCTCTGCAGATTTGACTAATGATTTTGTTAAAGATATGACAGCAATAGAACTTGCTCTGAAATTTAATTAATGTAGTTTCAACAGAACAGTTTAATCAGCTTATTCTGAGTAATAAAAAAGCCTGCAATTGCAGGCTTTTTTGTGTGAAAAATATGACCAGCCTAACTAAGTACCTTAAAACTTATAATCTAAGCTAAAGCTGTAACCGCGCTCTGCACTAAGATATTCACTCACCGTTTGATAATTTTTATCGGTGAGGTTGGTTATTTTAGCCCATAAACTCATTTGACTATTGATACGGTAATTTACCCCTATATCCAATACCGTATATGCTTTAAGTTGGCTCTCTTGAATAGCTGAATTATCAAAACTACTACCTTGATAATTGACATCAAAAGTAAAACCTAACTGGCCGAGGGTGTAGATAAAGTTATAGTTAGCGGAAAAGTGTGGCCGTCTCGCTAGTTGCTTACCTGTGCTCTTATCTTCAGCATCAATATGGCTTAAGGTTAATCTGTTACTGGTATCAGCTATATCTGCAGTAATAGTTGCTTCTGCACCAAATATTTCCGCTTTAGCTATGTTTTCCGGTCGCCAAGGGCTATATGGCACAGAGCTATCAAGAGGTGCCCATTCAATTAAGTTATCGATAGTAGTTTGGTAGACTGATATTTCCGCAGAGAATAGTTCCGTTTGATAACGTGTTAAGAACTCTAAGCTATCAGATGTTTCCGAAGTTAAATCAGGGTTACCTTGCAGTGGATAATATAAATCATTTAAGCTCGGTGCTTTAAAAGCGGTACCATGACTTAATGAGAAAAGTAACTGGTCACTCACTTGGTAACCTACGGCTAATTGATAGCTAGTTTCACCATCAATATCAGCTATTTTATCGTAGCGTACCGAGGCTTCAAGTTTAAGTCGTTCAATGTTACGGGTAGTGCTAATAAAAAACGCCTTAGCATCACGTTCTGTTTTATCGTAAATGTTATTGCTATCAATACTTTCGTTATACCACTCATAGCCAGCAGTCAATTGTGACGCTTCAGCAAAGGGAAGTTGCGCTAAAGCACTTACTTGCTCTCGCGTTGTGGTGAATAAGCTGTTTGGATTAGGAAAACCATTTTGATTATTGTAATCACTGTAGTTATCTGCTGTGCTGTCTTGAGAAGTGCTTAAACCAAGCTGTAAATATACTTGCTCAAGTTGCAGGTGGTTTCTTAATGATAGATGGTAGTTTTTATAGCTGATTTCGTCACCAGTGTATTGGGTATTAGCATCAATTTCTGTAGTGCCTTGGGCGTACTGTGTGCTTATTTCAACGGTATATTGTTTGCTAAATTGGCTAGTACCAGAAAGACTTACTGATTGACGGTCATAACCATCATCATCATTTTTGTCAACAGCAGGTGGAATGCTGCCACTAGGAGCCGTAACATCAAATCCCTTGGATATTTCAGCGCTAGCGCTTAATGTGTAACTATGATCGTCATTACCAAAACCTAATGCGCCATAACCTTGGTATAAGCTATTACTAGCAACTTTGATACCCGCTTGGCCTTCACCGGCATTTAAACTTCGAGTGAAAATCTGGATAACACCACCAACGGCGTCAGTGCCCCACAAGGCAGACCTTGGCCCTCTAATTACTTCGACACGTTCGACTAGTTGCACTGGAATATCGGCGAGGTTTTTTATGCCAAGGCGAACACCATTGACTAAAACCAAAATGTGAGCTGAGTTGGTGCCACGAACAAAATCTGACGATGTTTGTGCAGTAGTACCTTGTGTGCTTATCGATATACCGGCAACGCGGTTTAGTAAGTCGCTGATAGATAACGGTTGAATTTTTTCTATTTCTTCACGGGTAAAAATGTCGACCGCGGCTAGGGTATCAAACTTATCTTGCATACTGCGATTGGCGGTAACGACAATGGTTTCATCGTTTTTAGTGGTTTTATTAAAAAATTGGCTACTTGTATGCCCAGCAAAAGAAAGTGATGAGTAAAGTAGACTGTGAATACTTAGTGCTATTAATGTTTTTTTCATTTTTCCTCAATTATTTACAGCTAATCATACCGCTAAAAAGGCGCAAAGCATTTTACTACAGAAATTGTTAAAGGTGAGCAAGGATTTGTGGTTTTTTCATAGCTACTTACTATAACAATGAAGCTTATTAGCAATCTCAGGCTTGTGTCCATTTGACGACAGAGGCAATGTTGTGGGTTTTCCTATGGCTAAGATTAATTTGATATTTATAGCCTTTAACTCATGAAATAAGTGATTACCAGTAAGTGGTTTTTTTGCTAGGAGGAAAAATACATGTTAGCTATTAGTATGCCAATAACGGGTTATAAATAGATTAACTTCTCCGCTCCTAAATTAAGTTAATACACATAAAAAAGGCCAGCAGCAAAAGCTTCTGGCCGTCTATTAAAAATCGTCAACATCTTTTAGGATGGGACACTCTAGCAAACTACCTGCTAGAGTTAGTCGCTACGATTATAAGTTGCTAAAGCTAATCTGCAAAAAGTACTCTGCTCCAGGGGTAACATAGCCCGGCACAGTTTCATAATCAGCATCAAAAATATTATTGGCTTTAAGTTGCAACTTCCAATCATCATTCAATTGATAATTAACACTCATATCAAGGGTGTTATACGCAGATAATGTGGCATTTGAGTAAGCGTCAAAGCGTGTTCCCTGATATTGATAAATGCCCGTTAGACTAACTTGTTCCCAGTCATATGTTGCGCCAATATTTGCTTTATGGCGAGCACGGCGACTTAGTTGTGTTCCTGTTGTTTTGTCTTCAGTATCGGTATAAGTATAATTGGCAGATAAGTTGAGGTTTTCTACCTGCTGAGATACATTGAATTCAACGCCTTTTATTTTAGCATCTGCAATATTATCAAATTGAGAAGTAACGTAATTGTAGTCTAATAAGTTGTCGAAACTTAAGTTGAAGTATGCTACTTCAGTTGTTACACCATAGACATCACCACGGAGTAAAAACTCCCAACTTTCTGATGTTTCTAGCTCAAGTTCAGCATTACCAGCGTAGCTATCATAAAGTTGATACAAGGTTGGTGCTTTAAAACCAGTACCGTAGTTAATGCTGGTGAAAAAAGAGTCATTAATGTTATAACCTAGGCTAACGTTATAGGTGGTTTTTGTACCGGTATCGTCTACGTCGTTATAACGTAATGAAAATTCGCTAATGAATGCATCTGCATTATATAAAGCACCAGCAAATACACTGCTGGTATTGCGTGATTCGCCATTAAAACCGTCATTAGAACCACTATACTCATCTTGATAAAACTGACCACCAAAGCTAAAGCTCAAGGCATCCGCTACGTTGTAAATACCGACATAATCTGCTTGATTTCGCGTTGTTTCATCAACTCCTGGGTAGTCACCAAAACGTATTTGTTCTTCTTGGTAGTGGGCTATATTAATATCGTGAGACCAAGAATCCTGCGTATAGTTTAAGTTAGTTGCTAACAAATATTTTTTGTACTCTTGGCTTGGGGCTGTTACTGTCCATTTAGAGTTACCATCATAATCATAATCACCTTCATCGTATCGACCAACCCAGCTTAAAGTTAATGCATCACTCAAAGGTTGTTGCCCCTTAATTGACAGATTAATTTTTTCATAGCCATCTTTATCATCATCAACAGCGAAGTCATTATTTGTTATATCGTAGCCATCACTTGTTTCTTTACTAATACTGAAGGTTGTTGCTCCTTCTCCATGGCTAATGCCAGCAGTTACGCCGGTAAAAATATAATTGTTTGAACCATATTCTACTGCTGCTTGATATTCACCACCGGTTAAATTACGGGTGAAAATCTGTATTACAGCGCCAATAGCATCTGAGCCATACATTGCTGCACGTGGACCTTTTAATATTTCAATACGTTCAATTTGGTATGTAGGTATATCATTAACCGATGCGCCACCTGAGCCAGTTACCGTATTAATACGTACCCCATCCACTAAGAATAAGGTATGACTTGAATTGGTACCACGAACAAAAATAGAAGTGAGTTGACTCGGACCACCATTAGAAGCAATATCAATACCAGCGGTGAGTTTTAATAGGTCAGCTATTGATTTTGGTTGAATACGGTCTATATCTATACGAGTAATGATAGATACCGTTGACATGATTTCATCGGTTGACTGCTTGTATGGGTTGCCGGTGATAAGTATAGTTTCATCGGCTTTGCTCGTTTTGTTAAAGTTTTCGATGTTACTTTGCTCAGCAAAAGAAAGTGATGAGTAAAGTAGGCTGCTAATACTTAGTGCTATTAATGTTTTTTTCATGTTGTCCTCAGTTATAAGCACCCACCGTGCTTACAATGATTAATTTAATTTTAGGCCGGTCTCCGGACTTGAGTTACACAAAAACTGTAACTTACACCGTTGCGGGGGCAGTATAGGGTTAACAAATTTCCCGTTTCACCTTCATTTTTAGTGATGATTGCTTACCAATTATCACTAAAACTATCGGGCACCTAAAATATTTATTATTGACTAGCGGATAGGCTAGTTATGCTTTTGTTGCAAAATCGTTCTTGTTTTATCGATTGCTGCACACAAATCTTTTAATGCCGTTAAGCTGCGTACTGTCATCCGATGCATAGCATCGGCGTCAGGTTGAATTATTTGCTTATTGGCTACTGCGGGTATCATTGGCCAATCTTGCCAATTAAAGCCCTCGCGCTCTTTTTGATTAACGGATAGTGGCTGAATAATGACTTGCACTGCCGCTGGTAGTACTTGCTCTATGCTAATTTGTGGGTATGGCGTGATCACCTGGGCAAAGGGGTTTTTGACTTTACAGATATTAAAAAATTGTTGTGGCCAACTGCCCTTGGCAACCGTTGTTAAGGGTCTTGACCAAAGCTCGTAAAAACCAGTGATTACTGTTTTATCTTGGTAAGCCATGGTTATCTTTGCTAACTCTAGCTCGAACTTTTTCGCTACTCTTTCACCTTGCGCGCTATGGCCGGTCAGCTTAGCAAAGTGGCGAACTTCTTTCGCTATATCTGAAAAAATCTGCGGGTGGGAGTAAATAACGTTAAAACCCAGTTGCTCTAATCGTGCTAAGTCATCACTCGGGTTGCCATTTTTCCAGGCGATAATTAAGTCAGGTTGCAACTCAATGACTCGCTCTAGTTGTAAACGGATATAATTACCTATGCGCGGTATTTTTTTCGCCTGCTCTGGGTAGTCAGCAAAGGCAGTGGTGCCAATAATTTGCTCACCGGCACCGATATCATAAAGCATCTCAACGATATGCGGGGAAAGGGCGATAATAGTTGGCTTGGCTTCTTTTTTAGATAATTCTTTATTAGTTTCTCTATTAAGCTCTTTATTGAGCTCGGCATACGCAGCATTGGCAATGAGCAATAAAGTAAGCAGCAGAACGGTTAGTTTCATGGTGTTTTTTCTGTTTGGTGATAAATTAAAGAGCTAGGGTATAAAGTGCTAGCTCTATTATTTGTAAAGGTAAGGTGCTTCTAAGGTAAAGTGGTTATATAGGTAAAGGGTGCTTTACCAGTCGATACCTTTTTGCGCTTTAATACCACTGTCAAAGGCATGTTTAATTGATTTTATTTCGCTAACTGTATCTGCCAGCTCTATGATGGCTCGATGACATGCACGACCAGTGATGATAACGTGCTGATGTTTAGGGCGATTGTTTAATGCGGTAATCACTTCATCTAAATCAATATATTTATATGATAACATGTAGGTCATCTCATCAAGTAAGACCAAATCAATATTGGTATCGCTGAGTAACTCTTTACACTTAAGCCAAACCTGCTGGGCTGCGGCGATGTCTTTTTCTTTGTCTTGCGTATTCCAGGTAAAGCCTGTGCCCATTACACTAAATTTTACCCCCGCATTTTCCAGCAGTTGTCGTTCACCACAAGCCCAGGTACCCTTAATAAATTGTGCCACTGCAGCATTAAGTCCATGACCGACGGCACGAGCGACAGTGCCAAAACCTGAGGTGCTTTTGCCTTTACCATTACCTGTTATTACAATGAGTATGCCGCGCTCCTCGGTGGCACTTTCAATGCGAGCATCAACTTTCTCTTTCATTTTTTGCATTCTTTGCTGGTGTTTATCAGTTATGTTGTGGTCAGTGGTTTTTTCATCAGTCATAGGGTTACCTCTGCTGTTCGTCTTTATTAAATATTAGTTTATTAACCGTTGATTTATTAATTTATCGCCCGAGAGCGGTACATGATAAATAAGAAAAATATACTACCTAGTGCCGAAGTGATAATGCCAATTGGGATCTCCGCATGAGGCAGTGATGAGCGAGCAATAACATCTACCCATATAAGAAATATAGCGCCAATTAACGCACTGCCAATAATTAGTTTTAGTGTTGTCACTCCGACTAGCTGTCTAACAATATGAGGTATCATCAAGCCAACAAAACCAATACCGCCACAATAGGCCACTATAGTTGCGGTTAGGGCCGCACAAATGCCTAACATAAGTAAACGTAACTTATCGACATCAACACCTAAGCTGGCAGCACTCTCATCACCTAATAACAGCGCATCTATTTGTCGGTGTAGTGCAAAGACGGTAATTATTGCGACAACAAGAACACTAGCAATGACGTAAAAGTTACTCATTTCAACCCGCGCTAAGCTACCCATAAGCCAGAAAATAACGCGGTTGGTGGCAAAAGGTTCGCCAAAATATAAAATAAATTGGGTGATCGATGCCAGCATAAATGAAACCGCAACACCAGCGAGCAATAATTGCTCCATGCGCTGCAGTACTTTAGCGATAAAGACTACAATAATGACGGCAAACAGTGCTCCTAGAAATGCCGCCAAAGGTAAGGCTATGGTGAGGTTATCGGCCAAGGTAATATTGGCGATGGTAGCGCCTAAGCCAGCGCCAGAAACAATACCAAAGAGATAAGGGTCAGCAAGTGGATTACGGGTGGTATTTTGTAAAATAGCACCAGCAATGGCTAAGCCCATGCCTGCCACCAAGGCGACTAACACCCTTGGAATGCGTACTTGCCAGATAATGACATTAACGATGGGGTTTTGGCAGCTACTCACTAAGCAGCTAATTAATTCTGCAGAGTCGATATCAGCAGGGCCAAAGGTAATAGCCGCCATCGCCGATAAAATAACTAAGGCTGACAATCCCCACAAAATAGTAGTAACTTTATTCATCAGGTGACTCCGGAAATTGACTGTTTTTTCCATGACTATCTGGTAAGTAGAAAGATACTTGGATGGCACCTGTCATTTCATCAATACTTTTCTGACAAGGTAAACCAAATACCTGGCTTAATTGCTTAGGCACCAATACTTCTTCGGGGCTGCCATCACAAATTAATTGGCCTTGATTTAATAATATTAATCGTTGGCAGTATAAACTGGCCAAATTAAGATCATGTACTGTCATGATAACGGTGATATTGAGTTTGTTGACTAGCTGCAATACCTGATGTTGGTAATACACATCTAAATGAGTGGTCGGCTCATCAAGGATCAAGATTTGACTGGCTTGCACTAGTGCCCGAGCAATTAATACTCTTTGTTGTTCGCCACCGGATAGTTGATTAAAGTTAGTATGTAGCGCTTGCTCTAAACCCACTTTTTTAAGCGCTAAATTTATTTGTGCTTTGTCGTGATCGCTGTCTAAGGAAAAAAGCGTTTTGTGCGGTAATAAGCCCATTTTCATCACATCTTGCACAGAAAGCGCAAAAATGCTGTCATTCTTTTGCATCACTAGGGCGAAGTGTTGGGCAATCTCTTTCGTACTATATCGAGTTATGGCACGGTTTTTTAATTGCACGCTACCGGTAACATTGGCGCTGGCGAGAATATTATTTTGATTTGTTATACAGCGTAATAGGCTAGTTTTACCCGCACCATTGGGGCCAATAATACCGATGACTTCACCTTTGCGGACAGTGAAGTTAATGTTGTGCAAGATGGCTTTATTTGGCACCTGCCAACTTAGCTGAGAGATATTAAGGAGTGTCGACATAGTGAAATTCGTGTTTTCCCGCACGGTGATAAGTGAGCATAGTTTTTTTGGTTAGCTATCTGACTTTGAGGCGATATTTATCGGAAAACTGAATATCACTTCATTTACAGTTGCGGGCACAGCGATGGATTTTCACCATCTTCATAACACAAAAATTCTTTAGGACGCGGATTCTAGCTTTATTTCATCTTATTAGCAAATTTTAGATGTTTAGACGGCTATTTGTTGTACTGATGGCGCCTCCTACTTGAGTCCCTGGGTGATTTTTAGGAAATGTTTAGCACATTGTAAGTCTGATAATTTAACTAAGAGCAATAATGCAAATGATAATAATTTTCACTTAAAAAATAAATACTTAGTAACCGATGTTTAGCGGATTAATTCGATAATTCTGCTACTTTCTACTAGGATTTAAGGCAACTGAAGCAAAGTGTTTTTTAACTTATTATGTCGAGGTGTCAGATGAAAGGTAATGCAAAAGTTATAGCGAGTCTAAATGGCTTGTTACACAATGAATTAGCAGCAATTGATCAGTATTTTACTCATTCACGTATGTATCAAGATTGGGGTTTAGATAAACTCTATGAACAATTAGATCATGAAATGCAAGAAGAGATCACCCATGCCGATGCGTTAATAAAGCGTATTTTATTTCTTGAAGGCACGCCTAATTTAAAAGACCGTCGAGATTTACTTATTGGTAATGATGTTCCTAGCATGCTTAAAAATGACTTAATTCTGGAGATGGAAGTGGTAGCGGCATTAAAAACGACTATTAGCTTATGTGAAAGTGAGGGGGATTTTCAAAGTCGAGAAATTTTAGAGAAACTGCTAGAAGATACCGAGGAAGATCATGTTTACTGGCTTGAGAAACAGCTTGGCCTTATCGACAAAATCGGCTTGCAAAATTATATTCAATCTCATATGGGTCAACATCTACCAGGGTAAGGGGAGTCATAATGAAAGGTAATAAACAAATTATTGCGCTATTAAATAGTGTTTTAGGTATTGAGTTAGTGGCAATTAATCAATATTTTTTACATGCCCGTATGTATAAAAATTGGGGATTGGACAAACTTAATAAAGCCGACTACAAGCTTTCTATTGAGAAAATGAAGCAAGCAGATGGCTTGATTGAACGGATATTATTTTTAGAAGGTTTACCCAATTTACAAGACTTGGGACGTATACAGATAGGTGAGCACGCGACAGAAATGTTACAAGCAAATATGGATTTAGAATATGTATCTCGTAAGGCTTTACAAAGCTTAATCGAAGAGAGTGAAAAGCTGCAAGATTATATCAGTAGAGATTTAGCGGAAGATTTACTGGAAAACGTAGAAGAGCAAATAGACTGGATTGAATCACAACAATATATTATTGACCATGCTGGTCTCGAAAATTACTTACAGTCTATGATGGCTTAGTCTTTGTTGTGAGTGCTAATCTAGTGATGAAACTAAAGCCGCTATTTTAAGCGACTTTGGGTTGTGCTTCAGCAATTTGTAATAGTCTTTTGTTCAATACCTGTTTAGTACATTGACAGCATTTCCCGCATTGCGAGCCGACATTGAGTTCATTAGTTAGCTGCTTCATCGTTTCTGCGCCATTATCTATTGCGGACTCTATTTGTGTGTCAGTGACCCCATGGCAAATACAAACGTACATACAGCTCTCTACTTGAAAAATAACTCGTAATTAATGTTGCATATAATAACCTTAATGATAATAATTATCAATAAGGTTGTTTTGTAGGTAAATTAATACGTTAGTCTATTTGTACAAAAAATATTGCAAATAATGGCTGGTTTTTTCGCCAAAAGGCGACTGACTATCGTCCACTTTGTTTGATTTAACAAAGTGAGTATTAATTTTATTGATTATAAAGTTTTACCGTGTGGTAATACCGCATTGGAGAAAATAATACCCGCAACGAGGGACATAAATATTAGAAATGTTTGTGAGCCTAAATCGGGTACATTGAGCATATTCTGCCCTGAAACCGCACTATTGAGGCCTATATATACTTTAGAGCCAGGGACTAGTACCACTAAACCGAGCAACCTGACAATGCTAGAAGGCAGGTTCATCACTCGTGAAAATAAGTTGCTATATAAGCCAAGGGCGAAAGCGCCAACAAAGGCCCCTAAGGCCACGCCTAAATAAGTACTTGCCCAGATGCTAACACCAAAGGCAATATAGCCAGCAATCATCCCCCAAGGGGCATCCTTTAATCTGACTTTAAATAACACCACTAAACTTGCTGATAAGGTTGTTACCGCTACCCATGAGGTCCACATTGGCATTGATTCGGGAGCAATAAACTCAGCGGTACCCCACATCAAGTTACCAAAGGCCATACCCAAGACGGCACCAAAATAAAGCTTAAATAACATCATGATACTATCCATGATACGCGCCGTACCTGACATTAAATGTCGAGCGGCAAGTTCAGACAAACCAACGGTTAGTGATAATCCGGGTATAAAAACTATGATGCTTGATAGAATGACCATGGGTATATTGATACTCGGGTCAAATATAGAGATGGCTGAGGCTAACAGTGATGCTGTTAGCGCCGCAATAGGCTCAAGTAATTCTGCCATACGGCGCGATTTTTCTGCCCACAGCACAAAAACAAAAATAACCCAGCCTAAGATAGCCGACCAGAATACATCGTGCCAACTGGTATGCATTAACATGGCAAAGGCGCCGCTTGAAGCGCCAAAAGCTAAAAAGGATAAAAAGGTGCCGTAAGGTGCGGGTTTATTTTTAACTTCGGCTAAACGGTCAATCGCTTCAGCTAAGGTGCGCTCACCATTGATTAATTCATCAACTAGTTCATCAATTCGCGCTAATGAGCCAAGATCTATATCTCCTGGGCTAACACGTACTAAATGATTATATTGCTGATCATCTTCATCATCGGATAAGATAAAGGTCAGCGACGTAGGCGTAATAATAAATGATGCGCGAATATCGAGAAATTTAGCAATAGATAAAAGGTTGTCTTCTAGGCGATAAGCGGTCGAGCCTAATTTATGTAAGGCTTTGCCTAATTTTATGATAAAACGACGTTTTTGGTAAAAATTATCGGTTTGCTGCATTGCGATATTTAATGGTAAGTGGCACTAAGTACTATGGTAATCGATTTTGCTAAAACAGGGTATAAAAAATTAACAAAAAGAGAGAAAAATGACATTAATAATTATTTTGGCTGGTGTCTTTTTATCGGTGTTTTTGATGGTTACTTTGGGTGAGAAATTTGGTAAGCCCATGACCGATGAACAGCAAGCTAAGTACAGTAAAATTATACCTATATTGGTATTTGTATTAATAATAGCGGCTATTATCAGAGCAATGCTTTAAACAGCCTTAAACGACTTTATTGCCGAATCATCATCAGGTAAAATCTAATCATAATGGTATTACCTATACATAGAGAGCTTTTGAAATGCAGCAACTGCCTAAACTAGATTTAAAAAACAAAGTATCAACACAAGAGTGGCAATTACGTGTCGATTTAGCGGCTTGTTATCGATTAGTACAAATGCATGGCTGGGATGATCTTATTCATACTCATATTTCGGCGCGTATTCCCGGTACCGAGCATATTTTGATTAATGCCTTTGGTTTGGCCTTTGAAGAAATTACCGCCTCAAATTTGGTGAAAATTGATATTGATGGCAATATTATTGATAAAGATTGTCCGTTTGAGATCAACCCAGCAGGCTTCACTATTCATAGTGCCGTCCATCAAGTGCGTCATGATGATATTTGTGCCCTGCATGTTCATACCAATGAAACGATTGCCGTCGCCAGTGTTAAAGAGGGCTTGTTACCCTTAAGCCAGTACTCTATGTTTGCTTTAGCCTCGATGAGTTATCATGATTATGAAGGGCTGGCGGTAAATGATGATGAAAAGCTAAGATTGCAAAATGATTTAGGTGATAAAAATTTCATGTTATTACGAAATCATGGTGCTTTAACTATGGGCAAGACCATAGGTGATGCTTTTATGCATATGTATGATTTAACCCGTGCCTGTCAGATACAGTTACAGGTAATGGCAACAGGTATGCCACCTATTTATGCGCCACAAAGTATTATTGATGGCATTAAAGCCCAAGCAAATATTGTTCATCATGGCGAAACTGGCGGTCAAAAAGCGTGGCCAGCCATGCTACGTCGAGTTTATCGTGCTGATCCAACTTTCGCAGAGTAGTGCTAATCTTTTTGCGGTATAACCCAATTTAGGCGTCAAGAGTACTTATACCAATCCACATAAGAAAGTGCTCACTTAGCGAGAGTTTAAAGACTAATAGGCAAGGCTTTGATTGTAGATAATGGTTATTCCCTTATCAAAATCAATAACGTAGTATATTAGTCTTTAAAACTCGCCCTTGGGAATGTATGGGACATCATGATAACTTTACAAAATGAGTTAAATATAGAACAACTATATATTTACTCATTTTGTTTGTTCTAATGTCGTCCATATCATTCTAAGTGGTCACTCCTTTATGCGGAATGGTATGGATGACATTCGTCAACGCCGTGCTCTTTCCTTTAACTTGAATTATACCGCTGCAAGATGAGCGACTACTATCCAATAATTGAATGAATAAAAAATAAAATCGAGAAACAAATGAAAATAACTCACGTTGAAGTTTTTGATATCCATTGCCCTAAGCGCATTGGCTGGAATCCTGTTTTTATCCGTATTCACACCGATGAAGGTATTAGCGGTGTTGGTGAGGCGGGTTTAGCTTATGACTGGGGTCATAGTGCTGCTGCTGCCATGATTAAGGAAATCAGTGAAGCGATACTGATAGGGTTTAATCCTTTTAATACTGAGCTTTTGTGGTCACGCATGTTACGCGAAAGTTTTTGGGGCTTAGGCGGCGGACCCGTTTTATATTCAGCGATGAGTGCTATTGATACCGCACTTTGGGATATTAAAGGTAAAGCGTTGGGCGTGCCGGTGTATCAATTACTCGGCGGTAAGGTCAATGATAAATTACGTACTTATGCCAGCCAACTTCAATTTGATTGGGATACTGAAATCAAGAAATTAATTGAGCCTGAGGAATATGCTGAGGCGGCGTTAAAAGCCGTGGCACAAGGTTATGACGCGGTTAAAGTTGACCCCATAGTATATAACGCTGATGGTACTTCTTCCTTTGACCGCACTAAACTATTTACTAAGCCGCAAATGCGTCTATTTGGTGATAGGTTGCGTGCTATTCGTGCTGCGGTTGGTGAAGATGTTGATATTATTTTTGAAGCTCACTCTCTGATGGGCGCGGCATCAGCGATTCAAATGGGTAGAATTGTCGAAGAAGTCGGCTGTATGATGTACGAAGAGCCCGTTAATTTTTTAAACCCGGCAGTGCATAAAAAAGTAGCCGATAACGTTAATGTCCCCATGGCTGGTGGAGAACGCTTGTATCATAGATGGGATGTAAGACCTTATTTTGAAGATCAAAGCATTGATGTTTTACAGCCAGATATTGGTTTGTGTGGTGGTTTTACCGAAACGAAAAAAGTCTGTGACTATGCCGAGGTTTACGATATACGCATTCAGGCACATGTATGTGGCGGTCCTGTTGCAACTGCAGCCTCATTGCACTTAGAAACCGCTATTCCAAACTTCTTGATTCATGAGCATCATACCTATGCGACTAAAGACTGGAATAGAGAGTTATGTTTACAAGACCCACAGCCCGTTGATGGTTTTTTCCAAGTGACGGAAGTTCCAGGTATTGGTATTGAGCTCAATGATGTCATTGTGAAAAGATCGCCAAACGTGACTATTAAGTAGGTAGTTAAGTCGGTAGTTAAGTCGGTAGTTAAATAGGCCATTCAATAGTTAGCTAAATAGCATTTTTAACTGTTTTTTCAGCTTATTAAGCGTTACTTACAATTGGTAAATCTTAAGCGCATTGTCATACAGCAATGCGTTTTTTTCTTTTTTACTACACTGTTTAATCAAGGTGGACTCGAGAATATCTCGCCAATAGTCTTGATAGCTCTTGTTACCGAGCTTCTTACCTACCTTATTAGCGAGTTTATTACCAAGTAAGCACAGTGGGAAATTACTGGCTAACATCACGCGTTCAATTGAAAACGCACCAATACAAAAGTTGCTAACCGCTGAAAACCAAGACATTTTATATTGTCGGTCGGTCATCTCCCAACCTGAGCACTTAATAAATACATTAGCGTATTTGGCTAGTGTAGTTATATGTTTTTGCCATAAGCGCCATGCATCACTATTGATCTCTGTTGGCGGGAAGCCGGCATGATTGATAATAAAGCTAAGCTGGCTATTATTGGCGATAGTTTGCCTTAATAGTGGCATGACATCTTTGGCACTTTCATCAGCCAATGATAATTGCAGCTCAAATACTAAGCCGGTTACTTCATTAAGGCGGGCAAAATTACGCTGAGTGTTGTGATTCGCTAAGGTACTATAAGCTTGCTCATCAAGAATATGGCGAACACCAATCATACTTGCGTGTTGCTGTAATTTGTCTAGTGTCTGGTTAAAGTCTAATGGTGTTGTTAATAGGTTGATGCTGGCAACTGTTCGACTCTTTTTACATGAGCCGCTTTCCATGGCTAAGTTATCAAGGTATTCAAGTTCACGCCAAGGTTTAGTATTGTCAAAGCCCGCTTCAATATGAACAAATCCCGCTAACTTTATTTTATCCTGGGTTAATGAACTGGTTAAATTATCAATAGCCAAGTCTTTAATAGTAAAATCGCGCTGCAGCAGAGACTTATCTGGCCAAAAGGGTGGGTTTTCACTGTTAAGCCAGTGATAGTCACCGAGTGAACGATTAAATAAATGTAGGTGTGGGTCAATGATATTAATAGTCATAGTGTTTAGCTTTGCAGGGTTTTAACTTTTTATATGCTAATAAAGGCTATTGTGCGGTATAGCCGCCATCAATCACTTGTAAACTGCCGGTGATAAATTTGGCCTTATCTGACGCTAAAAATAGTACCAATTCAGCAACTTCTTCTGGCTGCCCTAAGCGCTGTAGTGGTTGTAACTGTTCTTCTGCTCTATGCACAGCAGCTTTATCGGCACCTGATTTTTGACAATAGTTATCAATTGCTTGGTGATAAAGTGGTGTTTCAATAGTGCCAGGGCAAACGGCATTAGCACGAATGTTGAAGGCCGCATAATCAAGGGCAGTGGTTTTAGCGATAGAGGCTAGGGCACTTTTAGTTAAGTTGTAAGCAAACGAGTTATGCTTGGCAATTAGCGCCTGATCTGAAGCCATCAAGATGATGGCGCCATTTTTATTGGCTTTCATACTCGGTAAAACGGCTTTTATTGCCGCATAGGCACCCTTAACATTAATGCTAAAGACTTTATCTAAATCAGCTTCACTGGTGTTTTCTATATTGGCAGAAAAATGAATGCCCGCGTTAGATATCAAAACATTTATGGTGTTTTTCTCGGCAATATCATTAATTATTGCGGTTACTTGGGCTAAGTTGCTGACATCACATTGACGAAAATCACCGTGGGCAGAAGGGGATAAGTCTAAATTAAAAACTCGATAATCATTATCGACAAAGAGTTTTACCATACTTAAACCAATACCAGAGCTGCCACCGGTGATCACACACACTTTTTTCATTAAAGTTACTCAATTAATTCAATTATGATAAATGATACCTGTAAGCTTAGTTAACTTCCATTAAGTTCAGTGTCATTATGTTCAGTTCCATTTACTTTGCGTGTATAATATTGGCAATTCGTTTAATGAGGTTTTTCCATGAGAGCTTGTGGTGTAGAAATTAAAAGTAATGATGCAATTATTTGTATCATGTCAAAAGAAAATAACTTGTATGATATTCCTCATACGCGGGTACAAAAAATTAGCCTTGATAACGCGGGTGATGCCGAGCAAGTGAAAAAATTTCAATTTGCTTTCGCTAAGTTGATGGAAGATTACCAAGTCACTCATGTACAAATTAAAGGTCGCGCTTTAAAAGGTAAATTTTCTGGCGGGCCTATTGGCTTTAAGATTGAAGCGGCTATTCAATTAATTAGTGAATTAAACGTGGAAATTTTAGCGGGTAGCTTCATTAAAAAAGAATTGTCGAAAAGCCAAGTGAATATCGATTTTCGTGATACTGGCTTAAAGCAATATCAAGAACAAGCCTTTACCACTGTTTTTGCTTATTTTGAAGCTCAAAATTATAGCAAGAAAATGGATTAAAACTTTATCGTGTGGTGAGTTATAAATTTGTTTTTTTGTAAATATTTTTAAAGTAGTATTTTTAAAATTAAAATCAGATATGAAAAAAGCTTAGTGATTCACTTCACTAAGCTTTTTTTTTATTTATACTATTTAAAGTGTTCATAACATGATTTAATCAAACACCTGTTTTAAAATAAAAATTCAGACCTGTTTATTTTTATCAAACCCAAAAATAGCCATTGGAGAAAGTCATGCCAGAGTATAAAGCACCGATAAGAGACATTAAATTTGTTATGCAAGAGTTGCTTAATTGCGATAATCATTATCAAAAATTAGGTTATGAAGATGCTAGTTTAGATATGGTTGATGCCATTATTAGCGAAGCAGCAAAATTTGCTGAGCAAGTCGTCGCGCCTATAAATCAAATAGGTGATGAACAAGGCTGTACTTGGACCGATGGTGAGGTGACGACTCCTGATGGTTTTAAAGACGCTTATCAACAATATGTTGCCGGTGGTTGGCCAACATTAGCACAAAGTGTTGAATTTGGTGGACAAGGTTTACCCCATTCATTAAACACCGCCATCACGGAAATTTTCTCTAGCGCGAATCATAGTTTTGCCATGTACCCAGGTTTAAGTCATGGCGCATTAGCGACCATTGAAGCTCATGGTAGTGAACAGTTAAAAAATCAATTTATACCTAAATTAGTTGCAGGGTCTTGGACTGGGACAATGTGCTTAACTGAATCACATTGTGGAACTGATTTAGGCATGTTACGCACCAAAGCCGAGTTAAATGACGATGGTAGCTACTCTTTAACTGGCTCAAAAATATTTATTTCTGCCGGAGAACACGATCTATCTGACAATATTGTTCATATTGTTATTGCCAGGATCCCTGGCTCGCCAGCAGGTAGTAAAGGTATTTCGCTATTTATTGTGCCTAAGTTTAATGTTACAGACGATGGTGACATTAGCGAGCGTAATGCGGTTTCTTGTGGCTCTATTGAACACAAGATGGGTATTAACGCTAATGCAACTTGTGTGATTAACTTTGATGGCGCTAAAGGCTATTTAATTGGTGAAATAAATCGTGGCTTAAATTGCATGTTTACCTTTATGAATGTTGCCCGTTTAGGTGTGGCTACTGAAGGTGTCGCTGCTGCAGAGGCCTCATTTCAAGGCGCATTAGCTTATGCAAAAGATCGACTACAAATGCGCTCTTTATCAGGTGTGAAGAATCCTAATGGTCCAGCTGATGCCATCATAGTTCACCCCGATGTTCGTCGTATGTTATTAACACAGAAGTCTATTGCAGAAGGTGGACGAGCACTGATTGCCTATTTAGCGCAATTAGTAGATATCGGCCATGTAAGTACATGTGAAGAAGAAAAAGCAGCAGCAGAAACTAAACTCGCTTTATTAACACCTATTGCTAAAGCTTTCCTTACGGAACTAGGTTTAGAGTGTACCGGTCATGGTGTACAGGTTTTTGGTGGCCACGGCTTTATTAAAGAGTGGGGCATGGAGCAACTAATGCGTGATACTAAAATTAGTTGTTTATATGAAGGCACTACTGGTATTCAAGCATTGGATTTATTGGCTAGAAAAATATTAGGCTCTAAAGGAAAAATTCTCAAAGCTTTTGCCAGTGAAGTAACCACATTCTGTTTAGAGAATGCTGATGATGATGCCATGCAAGAGTTTATTCAACCCATTAAGAGCTTTGGTGGCGATTGGCAGAAAATGACCGAGAAAGTCGGTGCAAGAGCGATTAAAAATCCAGACGAAATTGGTGCTGCTTCTGTTGATTATTTGATGTATTCAGGCTATTTAACCCTGGCTTATTTCTGGGCTAAAATGGCAAAAGTTGCGCAAGATAAGCTAGCAGAGGGCTGTGAGGATGAAGCTTTTTATCAAGCAAAAATTAAAACAGCACGTTTTTATTTCCAACGTATATTGCCACGTGCCAAGGGCCATGCCGCTTGTGTTGAAAATGGTGCACAATCCATGATGGCATTGGATGCGGATGACTTCTCCTTTTAAGTCACCATATCGTTGCTAAATTAAGAAAAAAGGCGCTTATCGAATAACTTGATAAGCGCCTTTTATTATCTATCTATCTATTTCTTTGCTTATATTATTGAGTGCATTAAAGTCCTAATACTTGCTTACCTTGTTTGAAAACGATATCAACTGGGATATTAGCCGCTTCTAAACGCGCTAAATCAGCAGCAAGAATTTCGCCAATCACGCCGCTTTCTTTCACTAATTTAACAACACCTTGATAATCACCATCGCCTTGCAGTGTTAAAATTAGTTTAGATAAGGAGTCTATTGCTGCGGTCATCTTGTCAACATTAATGCTATATAATCCTTGCTCATTACGGCTAAAGGCACCATGTTCTTGGAAGTAATTAAAACGCACCATATTCGCTTTACCATGAGCTGAGCTGGCACCAAAACGAATTGAACGGAAAATTCCAGCCATAAAGGTGGTGTAGTAATCTTCTAAGCTACCTTCAGTGATGGCACCTTTTTCAAGCAACTGACGAATCATGTATAAACCAAGGATGTCGGCTTTACCTTCTTCTAATGCCGACGCATGCTCTTTGAGCGCTTGACGAACTGTCCCTTGACCATTAAGGGTGTTTTTAATGCCTAAGCCATGGGCAACTTCATGAAACATGGTATTGGCGAAAAAACCGGTAAAGGTGACGTTTTTACGCTGCTCGGGTACGATAAGCGTGTCAGCGATTGGTAACATGATGGCGTCAAATTTGGCGCGCATAGCATTTTTTAGCTGTAAACGTCTGGTGCCTTTTTTAAGTTGTACTTCTTCGTCATTTGGTAAGTTAATGGCGATAGTTTTGCTACCCGCATTAGCATGTCCAGCATAATAAATAACATCATAAGCATTTAAGTCGGCATCAGAGCCTGGTACTTCAGCTTTATACTTCTTTGGTACAGGTAAACCCTTTTGCAACTCAGGCAAATACTGTACGTATTTAGCCAGTTTCTCACTCCAGGCTAAATCTTTAATTAATACATATGACTCAAAAGCGGCGCGATAACCATAAAGTTGATCTTCATAGCTTTCAATGGGACCAATCACCACATCAATAGGGTTATTTTTCATATCCATCCAGGCGTAATCTGAGGCTTGATAGTCATCGGTACGTAATGCTTGTGCACGCATGGTGAGATAATTAGCAAACTCTTTATCATCGGCAAATTTTGAGGCTTCATCAAGAATTGCCGCTGCACGGTTCATTTTGTCATGGTAAATTTCAGAGTAAGCGACAGTCATTAGCTTACCGTCGTTATCACGACGAACCACAGAATAAAGGCCCTTTTTATCGCTAAAGTCACTCTGTTCAAATTCAGACTTAGTCATATCAGCAGGGTAAAATTCAGCGCCGTGTGCTTTTGTTACCGCTTGACTTAAAAATACTTTATCACCATCAAGACGATCCCAAGGACCGTAGTTTTGCTCAGCAAAGCGTCTTACTTTTTCATCGCTAATGCTAGCTAAGAAGCTTTCTTTATCTTGTGAATATGCTTGCTGCCAAAACAAGTCATCCATTATTTTAGAGGCGTCAATAAGTAAAGCTAACATATGTTTCTGGTTGGTCGATAAATGGCTTAAATCAGCCGTAAGGGTGACTTCTTTGTATATATTTAAACGGTTCTCAAAGCCAGTAAGCAGTTCTGGCTGATTTTCCGCCTTTAGCTGTACTTTCTTATGGCTTGACGCTGTTTGTTCAATGGCACTGTTGTTAGCGCTACTAGAGTCATCAGAATTGTTACATGCGGTTAATGTGGTGCTAGCAAGTAATACCACTGCGGCAATTTTTGTTAGTTTTAGTGCTTTCATAGCAGGTCTCTATAAATAAGTTGCCTAGAGACTAAAAAAAAATGCTGCTGAGTGCAATAGCAAGGAGGAATTTAATCGCTTAACGCTAACGGCCTTTTTGTAAACGTAAGTTAAAGAGAGCAAAAATTAAATCTTAAAAAGGGTAAGGCAAATTTTAGGCATAAAAAAACCGACCAAGGTCGGTTTTTTAATCATTCATCTAGATTAACTAGATGAAAGTAATTCATAAAACAATACAATTTAAGCAATAATTAAAGTGCTTTGATCTTTGCATTTAAACGGCTCTTACTACGAGCTGCTTTATTTTTATGAATAAGACCTTTACTTGCGTAACGATCTAAAATCGGTGTAACAGCAGCAAATTCTTTTGTTGCTACATCTTTGTCACCAGCTGCAATTGCTGCTAATACTTTTTTAACTAAAGTACGCATCATTGAGCGACGACTTGCATTATGTTGACGGCGCTTTTCAGATTGTCCTGCGCGCTTCTTAGCTTGCTTTGAGTTAGCCAAGGTGATCTCCTAAAAGATTGATTATAAGCTTAAATTTAAGGCGACGAAATATGCCTCTTTTTAAGTGGTTTGTCAAATGATTTAATTGTTTAATATCTATTTCAACGATAAAAAAGCAATTAAAAAGAATATGGTTGATGTTTACGACAAAAATCTTCGCCGATAGAACAAATCATGTTGTGAACAGCGGTAAGTATACATTGTTTAAATAGCTAAAATCATCACATAATACACATTATTTATTTTCGCTATATTTTCGCTTAAGTGTTGCGCGATTAAACAACCAAAATGACCTTGGTTGGGGGATGTTTTTTTGAGTAAAAAGTTAATTAAATCAGGGTTGATTGTTAGTGTTATGACCTTGATTTCTCGGGTGTTAGGTTTAATACGCGATGTAGTGATTGCCAATGTAATGGGAACGGGGGTGATGGCAGATGTATTTATATTTGCTAATAAAATCCCTAACTTTTTTAGACGACTCTTTGCTGAAGGGGCATTTTCCCAAGCATTTGTACCGGTATTAAGTGAATATCGAGTTAAAGATGAACAGCAGGCTGAGCAGCATGAAGGCAAAAATAATCATGAGCAAACGCGTTTATTAATAGCGCAGGTCTCCGGTACCTTAGGTGTCATTATCACCGGGGTAACCTTGTTTGGTATGTTAGCGTCACCCTTGTTTGTTATGCTGTTTGGTTTTGGTTGGTTTGTCGATTGGTTTAATGATGCACCCGGTGGAGAGCGGTATACTCTGGCAAGTAATCTACTGAGTATTACTTTTCCTTACTTATGGTTTATTAGTTTTGCCGCGCTTTCAGGTGCAGTGCTAAATACCATGGGCCGCTTTGCCGTTGCTGCTTTTACCCCTGTGCTGCTTAATGTCGCCATTATTAGCATGGCTATTTTTGGTGCACCCTATACCGAGACGCCTGCCCACGCATTAGCTTGGGGGGTGTTTTTAGGTGGTTTAATACAATTTCTTTTTCAGATTCCTTTTTTGTACAAAGCGGGCATGTTAGTAAAACCGAAGTGGGCTTGGCATAGTGAAGGTGTTAGAAAAATAAGAAAATTGATTATACCGGCATTATTTGGTGTTTCAGTGACACAAATCAACTTATTACTTGATACTTTAATTGCTAGTTTTTTAATCACAGGTTCAATCAGTTGGCTTTATTACGCCGATAGATTACTTGAATTTCCACTGGGCTTATTTGGCATCGGCATTGCCACTGTGGTATTGCCTAGCTTGGCCAAGCTGCATAGTAAAAATAACCCCGCTGAGTTTAGCGCTACTCTTGATTGGGGCATACGCGTTATTAGTCTATTTGGTTGGCCAGCACTTGCGGGGTTAATGGTGTTAGCACAACCCATTATTATGGTGCTATTTATGCGCGGCGAGTTTAGCCAAAATGATGTTATGCAAGTATCTATGGCTTTATTTGCTTATTTGACTGGTTTGCTAAGTTTTATGTTTATCAAAATACTCGCCCCAGGGTATTACGCACGCCAAGATACTAAAACACCGGTAAAAATTGGTATTAAAGCCATGGTTGCTAATATGATTTTTAACTTAATGTTGGCACCTTTTCTAGGTTATGTTGGCCTAGCGTTAGCCACGTCACTGTCAGCAACACTGAATGCTTGGCTGTTATATCGCGGTCTAAAAGCAGCGGGTGTCTATGAGCTATCAGCCAAAACTATGTTGTTTATTGGTAAATTAGTGCTGAGTGCCGGTGTTATGGCCTTGGTTGTTTATCAGTTATCCAGTGATTTTGATGTTTGGTTGCAGATGAGTTTTCTAGATAAAGTTAAACAGCTAAGTCTTTGTATTATATCAGGTGTTGCTAGTTATCTGCTGATGATTGTTTTATTAGGCATACGATTTAATGACTTTACGATAGATAAAGGCGAAAAATAAGCTAAATAAAGTGTTTGAGCTACTGATTATTAACGCGCGCTGGTATATAATTTTCCGATTTATTTTATGCGAATGTCAACATTGAGATTCGTCGATGGCTTATCTAAGTCATAAGCGTCACGGTAAAGGGCAACATAATAGCTAATGCAGTTAGTTCGCGGTATACATAATATTCGATTACAAGATCATGGTTGTGTATTAACTATTGGTAACTTTGATGGCGTACATTTAGGTCACCAACAAGTAATTACAGCCTTGGTCAGCAAAGCTAAAGCATTAAATTGTGTAGCGGCAGTATTGGTTTTTGAACCTCAGCCACAAGAGCTTTTCTCGCCAGAAACAGCCCCAGCTAGATTATGTCGTTTACGTGATAAATATAACTTGTTAGCGAAACTTGGTGTAGAACGGCTTATTTGTGTAAATTTTAATACTAAGTTTGCCAATCAAAGTGCCCAGCACTTTATAGAAAACTTACTGGTAAAAAAACTAGGCATAAAACACCTGATTGTCGGTGATGATTTTCATTTTGGTAAAAATCGTACCGGTAACTTTGCCATGTTATGCCAAGCGGGCAAAGAGTACGGTTTTAATGTTTCTGATACTACCAGCTATAAAATGGCAGATTGCCGCATAAGTTCAACGGCCATTCGCCAAGCATTGGAGCAAGATGACCTAGTGTCAGTTAAGCAGATGTTAGGTAGGGAATACTCGATAATTGGTCGAGTGTTCCATGGCGATAAACGCGGTCGAAAGTTAGGTTTTCCAACCGCCAATGTCTTGCTAAAAAGGCGAGTGTCGCCACTCAGTGGAGTTTTTGCCGTGCTGGTCAATACCAATAGCGGACAATTTAAAGGTGTTGCAAATATTGGTGCTCGGCCAACCATTAATGGCGTAAGGCAACAACTGGAAGTGCATATTTTTGACTTTGATGAAAACTTGTACGGACAATGCATTGAAGTAATCGTTAAGAAAAAACTGCGGCCGGTGATTAAGTTTGACAGCCTTGAGGCGTTAACCGCGCAAATCCATCAAGATAGTGAACAAGCAAAAAAAGTATTAGCTTAAGGTTTTTTTATGCTGGATTTGCAATAGTTAAAAATAATATATTCAATAAACAGTTATAAATTTGGTTGATATTTATAGCGTTTCGTTAAATTTATCAGCCAACATAAACGGATAATGATTTAAATGAGTGATTACAAACAGACCCTGAATTTGCCAGCCACTTCCTTCGCTATGAAAGGTAATATGGCTAACCGTGAACCTAATATGCTCAAAGAGTGGGCGGCTAAAGATCTTTATGGCAAGATCCGTTCAGCCAAAAAGGGTAAAAAGTCATTTATTTTGCATGATGGCCCTCCTTATGCCAATGGTAATATTCATTTAGGTCATGCCGTTAATAAAATTTTAAAAGATATTATTGTTAAATCAAAAACCTTATCCGATTTTAACGCTCCGTTTGTCCCTGGCTGGGATTGTCATGGTTTACCGATTGAGTTAATGGTTGAGAAAAAAATAGGCAAACCAGGCCATAAAGTTTCAGCGAGTGTTTTTCGTGAAAAATGTCGTGAGTATGCCGCTAAGCAAGTCGATGGTCAGCGTGAAGATTTCAAACGTTTAGGCATTTTTGCTGATTGGGATAATCCCTACTTAACCATGGATTTTGGCACTGAAGCGAATATTATTCGTTCGTTAGGTAAAATTGCTGAAAATGGTCACTTACATCAAGGTTTTAAACCTGTACATTGGTGTACTGATTGTGGTTCGTCTTTGGCTGAAGCTGAAGTGGAATATAAAGATAAACAATCACCCGCTATTGATGTCAAATTTGTAATTACTGATGAAACTGTTGCCGATAAATTTTCTCACCCAGAAGGTCATAAAGGCACGGGTGAAATTGGCATTGTTATTTGGACAACAACACCTTGGACACTTCCTGCTAACCGTGCGATATCCGTGAATCCTGAAGTAGAATATACCTTAGTGCAATGTGATGTTGAAGGTCAGCAGCAACGGTTAATTATTGCTTCAGATCTTGTTACCTCATGTATGGACCGCTTTGGTTTAGCTAAATATCATGCCTTAGGTTTCTGTAAAGGTCAGGATTTAGAATTAGTACAATGTCAGCATCCTTTTTATGATTTTACTGTGCCTATTATTTTAGGTGACCACGTTACCACTGATTCAGGTACCGGTTGTGTACATACAGCACCAGGTCATGGTGTCGACGATTTTGTTGTTGGCAAAAAATATGACTTGGAAATTGCTAACCCAGTGGGCGCTAACGGTGTATACCTTGAAGATACGCCATTACTTGCCGGTCAACATGTCTTTAAAGCCAACGCTAGTGTCATTGAGATATTAAAAGAAAATGGTGCTTTAGTGCATCATCACGCGATAGAACATTCTTATCCACATTGCTGGCGCCATAAAACGCCATTAATCTTCCGTGCTACGCCGCAGTGGTTTATCAGCATGGACAAAAAAGGTTTACGTCAAGATTCATTAAAGCAAATTCAAAAAACAAAGTGGATCCCTGACTGGGGTCAACGTCGTATTGAATCTATGGTTGAAGGTCGTCCAGATTGGTGTATATCACGTCAACGTACGTGGGGCGTGCCTATGGCATTATTTATTCATCAAGATACCGGTGCTTTGCATCCTCGCACCATAGAACTGATCGAAGAAGTTGCTCAACGCGTTGAGAAGTCAGGCATTCAAGCATGGTTCGATCTAGAGGCCAGCGAACTTATTGGTGATGATGCTAAAGAATACATTAAAGTGCCTGATACTTTGGATGTTTGGTTTGATTCAGGTACTACGCATGAATCTGTTATCAAGGCGCGTGAAGAATTTGACGGCATTGCTGATTTATATCTTGAAGGCTCTGATCAACATCGTGGTTGGTTTATGTCATCCATGATTTCATCGGTAGCGATGAATGGTACAGCGCCATATAAGCAAGTGCTAACTCACGGTTTTGTGGTTGACGCTAAAGGCCACAAAATGTCTAAGTCGTTAGGTAATGTTATTACGCCCTCAAGTATTACTAATAACTTAGGTGCTGATATTTTACGTCTTTGGACAGCATCAGTTAACTACACCCAAGAAATAACTGCGGGTGATGAAATATTTAAACGTCAAGCTGATGCTTATCGCCGTATACGTAATACCTCACGTTTCTTATTGTCTAACTTAAATGGTTTTGAGCCGGCGCAACACAGTGTTGCCTTTGATGACATGGTGGCTTTAGATCGCTGGGTTGTTGATAAAGCCTCACGTTTACAAGATGATATTATTAATGCCTATGATGACTATGAATTCCATGTAGTAGTACACAAGTTAATGAACTTCTGTACTAACGAGTTGGGTGGTTTCTACCTTGATATCATCAAAGACAGACAATATACCGCTAAAAGTGATGGTAAAGCACGTCGCTCTTGTCAAACGGCAATGTACTTAATTGCTGAAGCAATGACCGCATGGATGGCACCTATCTTGTCATTTACTGCACAAGAAATTTGGCAAGCGTTACCGTTACCAGCAAGCGGTGAGCGTGATGAGTTTGTCTTTACTGGCGTTTGGTTCGATGGCTTATCAACTATGTCTGAGAGCACTGACTCTGCCAATGAGCTAGATAATGAATTTTGGACCGAGTTACTTAGCGTACGCACAGAAGTAAACCGTGCCTTAGAGCAAGCAAGAAAAGACAAATCAGTAGGTAAAACATTAGAAGCGCAGGTGACATTATTTGCCACTGAAACGTTAGCCGCTAAGTTAGCTAAATTGGGTGATGAATTACGCTTTGTATTAATTGCTTCAAAAGCAACGATTGTAATAGTAACGCAAGCACCTGAAAATGCGCTAGAGACTGAAATGGAAGGTTTGTGGTTATCAGTAGCACCAGCAGACGGCACTAAATGTGAACGTTGTTGGCATGTCACTACCGATATTGGTGAAAGTGAAAAGCACCCGACAATATGTGGTCGTTGTATTACCAATATTGACGGTGCCGGTGAAACCAGGCAGTTTGCTTAATTGGCTCAACCGATTGCATTAAACTTAACTCACTAACATTAATGGGCTATTACCTCACCCTATTATTAGGAAAGGGTAATAGCCTATTTTATTAGGCTATACCCTTGTGCTATATGAGATTAACTCAATTGAAAAAACTATTTAATGACACCGGATTACGTTGGTTATGGCTAACCTTACTCTGTTTAATCATTGATCAAGTCAGCAAGTATTGGGTTGCCAGTACGTTTGACTATCGTGAAACCTTGTCGGTGTTACCCTTTTTTAACCTAACTTATGTCCATAATACCGGGGCGGCCTTTAGCTTTTTAGCAGACCAAGGTGGTTGGCAGCGTTGGTTTTTCACTGGCATTGCCGCTATTGCTAGTATTATCTTTCTCGTATGGATGGCAAAAACACCAAAACAACAACGTTTATTAAGTATTTCTTTTGCTTTAATTTTAAGTGGCGCAGTCGGGAATTTAATTGATAGAGTTTTATTTGGCTATGTAATCGACTTTCTCGATTTTCATTGGAGCGGCTACCACTTTGCCGCCTTTAATATTGCTGACTCTGCAATTTTTCTTGGTGCAGCATTAATGATTTTTGAATCCTTTACTAATAAAGAAGAACAAAAGAATAAAACAAATAAGATAGAGAGTTAAAATGACTGAAGCAACGCAATTAAAAATTAAAAATGACTCAAGTATTCTTGTTCATATTACCATGAAGTTGAGTGATGGCTCGGCAGCTGATAGTACCAAAGTCAATAATAAACCCGCTAAAATTATTATGGGAGATAACAGTATTTCACCGGCCTTTGAAGCTGAGCTTATTGGCATGTCAAAAGGTGATTCAAGAGAGTTTACTCTTGTCGCTAAAGACGCCTTTGGTGAGAGCAACCCGGATAATATCCATTATATGGATATAGATAAGTTTACTGTTGATGCACCAGCTAAAGTAGGTAATATTATTACTTTTTCTCAACCCGGTGGTGAGTTACCCGGCATGATTAAAGAAGTTAATGGCAACTCAGTGACTATTGATTTCAATCATCCGCTTGCGGGACAAACAGTGACGTTTGTTATTGATTTAGTCGAAATTCTTTAGAGTATCAATATTAATATGTCTATGTAGTTTACTCAGGAACTCTTTGTAAACGTCATCTTCGAAGTATCTGATCGGAACGTAGCATGGATGCTACTTATTAGACAATGCAGGACGCATATTGTCCTGTTCCATTGATCTTTATACACTGGATCCCCGATTAAAACACCACGGGGATGACGATCCTGAGCCAAGTGCATAGGCATGAAATTAATGTTCAACAGACCTTAATTTAAAGGTCATTAAAAGGTAAGTATTGTGAATTATTTGGCTCTCGATGCCTCAACGGAAGCATGCTCAGTAGCGTTGCAAGTAAACGGTAAAATATTTTCTCGCTTTGAACTTTGTCCACAGTCGCATAGTTTACATTTACTGCCGATGATAGATGCAGTGCTTAATGAGGCGAATATTAAACTTGCAGAGCTTGATGGTCTTATATTTGGTCAAGGGCCGGGTAGCTTTACTGGCGTTCGTATTGGTGTTGGTGTTGCTCAAGGCTTAGCATTTTCTGCCAATTTACCTGTGGTCGGCGTGTCTAGCTTACAAGCTATGGCACAACTGGCCTATATAAAACATGGCCATAAACAGGTCATTGCGGCAATAGATGCCCGTATGTCTGAAGTGTATAATGGTTATTATGTGCTTGATGAAGATAATATTATGCAAGCGCAGCAAGCTGAAGCGGTTACTCCGCCAGAGCAATTAGCCGAGCAACTGTCTGCTGTTGTCACTGCGCCTAAATATGCTGTCGGTACAGGTTGGGATGCGTACTCTGAAAAGCTAAGTGAAAAGTTAAGTGAAAAATCAGGAGAGCAGTTATTTAGCTTGAAGCTGAATGACGGTAGCCCGGATATATTATTCCCGAGTGCTGAAGCTATGTTGACAATAGGTAAAATAAAATTAGCACAAGGGCTAGGCGTGGCAGCAGAAGATGCTCAGCCAGTCTATGTTCGAGATACAGTTTCCTGGAAAAAACTTCCGGGTAAATAACGGTAGCAAACTATGACAGTAAATATGGCAGCAAAGTATGACTAGCACCCTGAAACATTCCTCAGCCAGTCTTTGGCAAAAATATCAGTTATATTTCCTCTTGGTGGCGGCCATTGTCATCAGACAGATCCCGCTTGTTTCTATCCCACTGAATTGGTTGGAAACATACTTTCATGAAATAAGTCATGGTATTGCTGCATTGCTTACCGGCGGTGAAATCATCAATATCCAACTGTATGCTACGGGCGCTGGTTTATGTACTACCCAAGGCGGCTTAAGCTTCTTTATTACTTTTTTTGGTTATGCAGGAGCAACATTTTGGGGCTGGCTATTATTCAAGCTGGCGAATAGCCATCAACGTACAGCACAGATTTTTTCTGGCGTGATGATTGTTTTACTACTCGCTTCAATCGTCTTGTGGGCAAGAGACTTGCTTACTATGATTATTATCGCAAGCTTAGCGGTAATGTTTGTACTAAGTATAAAAATGCGTCGCTTATACTATTTACAGTTATTGTTAAAATTCTTTGGCTTGAGTATTTTATTAAACAGCTTATTTAGCCCAACGTATTTATTTGATGGCCGTGACTTAGGTGATGGTGCTGCTCTAGCCTCAATGACTATGGTGCCTGAGCTGGTTTGGGTGTTGATCTGGTGCGTGTTAGCCATTGCGGCGCTGTATTCCTTAATTAAAAGCAATCAAAAGTCTTATGCTTAAATCAAGGGCCTAACCCTTATGGCAGATACAAATAACATTGCAGCGCTTAGCTTTGAGCTAGACAGTTTAACGCTAAGTGCAATCACTTGTGGTAATAAGAATCAGCAACCAGTGCTATGCTTACATGGATACTTGGATAATGCCGCCAGCTTTTTACCTTTAATGCAAGAAATAGTGCAGCAAAAAACGCAAAAAAGTGATTTGCTGTCTGATAAGTATGTCATTGCGTTAGACTGGCCTGGGCATGGTCATTCAGATCATCGCAGTGTTGGTGCCCATTACCATTTTTTTGATTATGTTAGTGATTTAGTGGCTTTGTTTGCCCTTAATAACTGGCCAGCAATTGATATTGTTGCTCACTCAATGGGCGCTATGGTTGCCAGTGCATTTGCCGCCGCTTTTCCTGAGAAGGTAAAGTCACTGACATTAATTGACTCGTTTGGTTTTATTTGTGCCCCGGCAGAGCAAACGACTAAGCAGTTAAGGCAAGGTATATTAAGTCGAGTAAAGTCAGTTAAGCCTACTCGAACGTTTAGTGAAGATATTGCGGTTAAAGCACGGTTGCATGTTTCTGACTTAAAAGTTGACCATGCTAAGTTAATTGTCCAAAGATCACTTATCGAAGTTAAAGATCAGTCAGGCAACATAAGTGCTGTTGGTGAGGCTAGTGTTTTATATCGTTGGCGATCTGACCCGCGCTTACGGACTGTTTCACTTTATCGACTAAGCCAAGAACAAGGGCAACAACTTTTTAGTGATATAAAATGCCCGCTACAATTAATTTACGGTGATAAAGGCATGGATATGGTGGCTACCGGACTGGCTCATTTTTCTTCCTGCGTTAGTCATTTAACCACTAATAAACTGACAGGTGGGCACCATGTACATATGGAACAAACGGAAGAACTAGTACATTTGCTCAGTAATTTTTTTAGTGAAATTCAAACAAGCGTTTAAATTTTACTGGCGTAATGATGAAAATTTTGATAAAACAGTGCTATTAAAATAAGAGTTACTGTAAAAAATATAATTATTAGAAAGATTAATGCCTAATTACCTATTGAGGAAAGCCATTGTGGAAAGAATTTGGTTAGAAAAAAGTTACCCAAGTGCAGTGCCATTCGACATAGATGCTGATAAGTATCCATCTATTGCCGCCATGTTTACTAAATACTCGATTAAATTTAGTGATAAAACGGCATTCATTAATATGGGCGCTTCAATCTCATATGGAGAGCTTTTAGAACAAGCAACGGCTTTTGCTGCTTATTTGCAACAAGATTTAGGTTTACAAAAAGGCGACAAATTCGCCATTATGGTCCCTAACTGCTTACAGTATCCCATCGCATTATTTGGTGCTTTGTTAGCGGGACTTACCGTTGTTAACGTAAATCCTTTGTATACTGCCCGAGAGCTTGAACATCAATTAAAAGATTCTGATACCAAAGCAATGTTAATCATAGAAAACTTTGCTAAAACACTTGAAAAAGTGATTGATAAGACCTCTGTGAAACATGTGATTATGACATCACTGGGTGATCGCTTGGGTTTAGTTAAAGGCACTGTGGTAAATTGTGTAATTAAGTACGTTAAAAAAATGGTACCCGCTTTTAACCTGCCAGATGCTGTGCGTTTTAATCGTGCCTTAGCACAAGGCATGAAGCTTGAATTGACACCGGTTGAGTTGTGCGGAGATGATCTTGCCTTCTTGCAATATACTGGTGGTACCACAGGATTATCTAAAGGCGCCATGTTAACGCACCGTAATATGGTGGCAAACTTACAACAAGCGAAAGCGGCTATTTGTCCATTACTCGAGGAAGGTAAAGAGTTAGTAGTAACCGCTTTACCGCTTTATCATATCTTTGCCTTAACGGCGAATTGTTTAACATTCTATACTATGGGTGGTACCAATTTATTGATTACCAACCCAAGAGATATGCCTAATTTTGTTAAAGAATTATCCAAGTACCCATTTACCGCCATTACCGGCGTTAACACGTTATTTAACGGTTTATTGAATACACCAGGCTTTAGTGAACTTGATTTTAGTACACTAAAAATGTCACTAGGCGGTGGTATGGCAGTACAACGACCTGTAGCTGAGCGTTGGCAGAAAATTACCGGTACCCGCTTATTAGAGGGCTATGGTCTAACTGAATGTGCACCTTTAGTGTGTATAAGTCCTTATAACCTTGCTGCGTATGATGGCAGTATAGGTCTGCCTGCACCGTCAACTGATGTTAAAATCATGCGCGAAGATGGTAGTGAAGCAGATATTGGCGAGTCAGGTGAAATGTGGGTTAAAGGCCCGCAAGTGATGCTGGGTTATTACAAATGCGAGGAAGCGACAGACGAAGTGTTAAAAGATGGCTGGTTTGCTACGGGTGATATTGCCTTGATGGATGATAAAGGTTTCTTTACTATAGTTGATCGTAAAAAAGACATGATTATCGTTTCTGGTTTTAATGTTTACCCCAATGAAATTGAAGAAGTACTGGCCATGCATGAGGGAGTACTAGAGTCTGCTGCCATCGGTGTTCCTCATGAAGTTTCAGGTGAAATTGTGAAAATATTTGTGGTAAGTAAGTCCGATGATTTAACGGAAGAAATACTTATTAAACATTGTCGTGAAAACCTCACCAACTATAAAGTGCCAAAATTGGTTGAGTTTCGTAAAGAATTACCAAAAACCAATGTGGGTAAAATTTTAAGAAGAGAGTTACGTTAATTTCTCAGTTTTTTAAATACAGTAAATAAAGTACTCATTAATAAAAAAGGCAAGCTCATCGAGCTTGCCTTTTTTATTGGTAAATTTTCTCAAGGTTTATCCAGTCCTTACTGGGCCTTTAAGGTTTGACCATTCACTTCAATGCTGTCGTTCGACATCAAATAAACATATAACGGCATAATATCTTCTGGGCTAGCAATTTCTGTTTTATCTTCAGCGGGAAATGCACAAGAGCGCATATTGGTATTGGTAGCGCCTGGGTTTATTGCGTTAGTACGCAAATTGCTGGTATCGTATTCATCAGCGATAACTTGCATCATGCCTTCAGTGGCAAATTTTGACATGCTGTATGCTCCCCAGTAGGCGCGACCTTGATTACCAACACCTGAAGAAGTGAAAACCAAAGAGGATTTTGGTGCTAATAATAATGTTGGTATTAATGCTTGGGCCAGCAGATATTGCGCGGTAACATTTACCTTCATCACATCGTTAAACACTTGCTCATGAATTTGAGTAAAGGGCGTAAGTTCACCTAAAATTGAGGCATTAAGTAATGCACCATCTAACTGACCAAATTGACTTACAATAGTTGAACACATATCAATATAGTTTTGCTTAGTGGCACCCTTTAAATCTAAAGGAATAATCGCAGGCTTAGCTAAGCCAAGGGCGACAATTTCATCATAAACAGCTTCAAGTTTACTAACCGTTTTACCCAGAAGAATTACTGTGGCACCAAGTTTGGCATAAGTTAATGCAGCAGTGCGGCCAATACCAGCACCAGCACCGGTAACTAGAATGGTTTTGTTGTTTAAACAAGCATCTTTTATTGAATAATTAAACATCTTAGATCTTTTCGCTGTGTGTGAGAAAAATACCTGTCTATTCTACTCGTTGACATTTTCATTGACGAGAAAAAAGTTTATTAACATGAAGAAACAACACAAAGTAAGACAAAATAATACAAAAAAGTAAAAAAATACTAGCACCTTGTGACATCTTGGGGTAACTTGAACTGGTCTAACTAGTTATTCAAACGTTAGTTTGAACTTTGGTTCAAAAGCTAAGATTTAAATAACTTTAACAACTATACATAATAAAAATTAAGGCATTGGGGAATTTAATATGAAAAAGCTAGCTCTCAGTCTTGCGATTATTAGCGCACTTGGTTTAAGTGCCTGTGATAGCGAAACTATCGAAGATGTACAAAAAGAAGTGGCCGATAATGGCTCAGCGGTTAAGTCTTTAGCTCGTATTGTTTTTGATCCCGGTGCCGATGAACCACGTTTATCGATTCCAAATGACTTACTATTTTCCGGTACTCAAGATGGCACACTAAACTTGCCTGATGAAAATTTAGTTGATGAAGACGGCAATAAGCTGCCTGTTGATTATTTCAATCCATCGGCAGCTATTGGTGCATTAGATGGTTGGTCAACAATAAACCCATTCACAATTGAAGTTGATTTCCCTGAGGGAAGAACATTAAATGCCGATAGTGTATTTAATCCAGCAGCTGTCCATATTTATGAAGTTATTATGGGTGGAGATACTAGTGACACCGAGTGTGCGGCTATGCCAAGAGGTCCTGCATGTAAATTCGTAGCCGAGTTAACCTTTGGCGTTGATTTTATTGCTAAAGCGTCAGGTAATGATATTGCCATTGTGCCATTAAAACCGTTTAAAGCGAAAACAGGTTATGTTATCGCGTTAACAGATGCTATTTTAGATAATGAAGGTACGGCGATTTTTGGCTCCAATACGTATGAAGCGGTAAAGCAAGACTTCATAGAAAATCCGTTAGCAACCGAGAGTCAGTTATTATTACAGGGCTTAACTAATAGCTACGAGAATGTCGCTGTTGAAGGTGGTCTTAGTAAAGATAATATTATTTACTCATTTTCTATGACGACCCAGTCAATTGATGATGTTGCACAAACAGTTAAATTATTAATGTTATCAGAAACGCCTGGTACCACTCCTATTTTATCTGCTATTACACCAACGGGTGCTAATGCCGCAATGCTTGCTGGCTTAGACCCAGATGATCTAGGTGCGGGTACGTTAGCAAGTTTTGCTGCTGTTTCTAAAAGTAGTTTATCAACTCCATATTACCTTGAAACACCGTATGCTGATGGTCAGGCAGGTAGCTGTGATTTATTAGCTGACGATATCACCAAAGGTTGCCCTGATTTATTTAGTCGCTGGCAAGCTATGGGTGATAGCCCGGTAACTGTTGGCGGTGCATTAACATCCGGCGTACTATCACAACAGTCTTTTGCTGAGCAAGCCATTGCTCAAGGTCAAGACCCAGCAGAGTTATTAGCTAATCCGGCTAAATTAGTAGGATTAACTTTTACCATTGATGTTCCTATTGACGATGAAGGTAATACTGTTGCAGTAGCAATAGATCAAACTCGTCACCTGACAAAATATAACCCGTTACCTCAGGTGAAATCATATAAAACCGGTGCTAGTGCCATCGATGTTATTATTACTACACCAGATGTTGTTCGTATCAATGAGATTGCGGCAATGAAAAAGGGCGCAGCGCTGACTGAAGCTGAAACCATGAAAATTCCAGCAGCTGGCTGGCCAGTGATGATTTATTCTCATGGTATTACCTCGTATAAAGAAACAGTCCTAGCTATTGCCGGCACCTTAGCAAGCCAAGGTATTGCCACAATTTCTATCGACCATCCATACCATGGCTCACGAGGTATCGATTTTAATGGTGATGTTGCAATGGGTGGTGCTTATGAAATTAGTGCTACACAATCGCTAAAAGGTAAGCATCCAGCTTATGCTAATGCCGATGTAACTAGCTATATGAATCTCAGTAGCTTGTTAACGGCAAGAGATAATATTCGTCAAAGTGAAGTGGATTTACTCGCGTTGCGCTTAAGCTTAAATAGTGTCGCATTAGCTGGTCAGCTTGATGCAACTAAGGTGAGTTTTTTAGGGCATTCTTTAGGTGGGTTCGCGGGTGTTACTTTTACAGCGTTAGCTAACTCAGGTATTATTGACCCTACTACAGGGGAGTTATCGGCAGTTAATCCGTATAAAATCAATAGTGCATCCTATGCATTCCCTGGTGGCGGTATCCCTGGTCTCTTACTAAATTCACCAGCATTTGGTCCTGTGGTGAAGGCTGGTTTAACATCAAGCCAAACATTTATTGATTTAGTTGAAAAGACTAGCGGTAAAAAAGTAGAAGATATGACTGATGAAGAGTACCAGGGATACGTCGCAGCCATCTATCCAGCTTTCGCTAACGAGTTTAACTTTGCCGCGCAAACTATTATTGATGCTGCTGATCCAATTAACTATGCAGCAGCGGTACAAGCTACCATGACACCGGTACATTTGATGGAGATTGTTGGAGATGAAGCCGTTGGTGGCACCAATAAATCCGATCAGGTTATTGTGAATGCTAATGCTAGTTTGCCATTAGTGGGCACTGAGCCTCTAATCAGAGCGTTAGGTTTACTTGGCATAAGTGAAACGTTAGGAGATGGTAGTAGCGCTGTTAGTGCGGCGGTACGTTTCTTAAAAGGTCATCATAGTTCTCTTTTAAGTCCTGCGATTGAAGAGGGTGTAGCTGAAGATGCTGCAGCTAACCTAGCTGTAACCATTGAAATGCAAACACAAGTTGCTGCATTTGCTAAAACTGCTGGTAAGTTAATATTGATAACTGATAACGAACATATTGTTCCTGCTAGTGAATAGGTGAGCGGTAACAAAGTTTTGGTAAAATAGTAGTTTTAAAGCCCTCAGCTGAGGGCTTTTTTTTGTCTAATTTTTATGTTTATTAACTGTAGTTTGCAAGCCAATAAAATAGTGTAGAATTACCTGCATTGTTTTTACCATTTTTTAACAATTAATCCTCAGGAGTCCTCTTGGAATTTTTATACGAATACGGAATGTTTTTAGCAAAAACGGTTACTTTCGTTTTGGCGGTAATTGCCATTATCATAGCCATTGCTGGTGCCGCGATGAAACAGCAACACAAAAAAGGTGAATTGGAAATCACCAACTTGTCAGAGCAATTTATCGAGACCGAAGAAGATATTATTCATGCCTTATTAACCAAGGAAGAATATAAAGAAAAAGAAAAAGTCGATAAAAAATTAGCAAAAGAAAAAGCAAAGGCCGATAAAGCAAAAGCTAAGTTAGCTAAAGCGGGCGAAGCCGAAGAGCCAAGTAAAGCCCATGTATTTGTTATAGATTTTAACGGCAGTATTGATGCTAAAGAGGTCAGCTCGTTACGTGAAGAAGTGACCGCGATACTGTCTGTGGCCAAGCCGACAGATGAAGTATTTATTCGCTTAGAAAGTGGCGGCGGTATGGTACACGGCTATGGTCTAGCTTCCTCGCAACTTGACCGCATCCGTCAGCATAATATTCCATTGACAGTATCAGTTGATAAAGTGGCTGCTAGTGGCGGCTATATGATGGCGTGTGTAGCTAATCATATTATTTGTGCACCCTTTGCCATTTTAGGCTCTATTGGTGTTATTGCTCAGGTACCTAACTTTAACAAATTACTTAAAAAGCATGATATCGAATTTGAGCAATTTACCGCCGGTGAATTTAAACGCACAGTGACTATGTTTGGTGAAAATACTGAAAAAGGCAAAGCAAAGTTTATTGAAGAGTTAGAAGAAACTCATGTGTTATTTAAAAACTTTGTTAGTGAGCGCCGACCTAGCTTAGATATTGCGAAAGTTGCAACCGGTGAACACTGGTTTGGCACCACAGCACTAGAGCTTGGCCTCGTGGATAGCATCCAAACCAGTGATGACTACTTACAAGGGAAAAGTAAAAGTCATAAAGTTGTCGCGATTAAGTATGAAATTAAAAAAGGCTTGGCCGAGAAGTTTTCTAAAGCCGCTTCATTGTCGGCAGAAAGTTTTATTGGTAAGCTGCTGCAGCGCAACAACATCTTTCCCGGGTAGTCAGTCACTCAGTAAGTAGCCTCCACTCAAATCACTGGCGGGTGAACGTGGTTGAGCTACATTGCGTTTAGCCGTCGATAAGATAAAGAAAAGCCTTGCTGAGTTTACCCAGTAAGGCTTTTTTGTTGACTAGTCGCCAGTTATAAAACGACTCGGTAGCTATATTTACCTTATAGTTAAACGAGTTGTTAGTTATCTTTTACGTGTTTAAAGTCTACCATCGTCAATGTTTTGACCGGCTTTGGCATCTAAATACATTTCATGGTCAAACTGACCTTCACTCTTAGCAATCACCACACTTACCATGCTGTCGCCAGTAACATTGACGGCAGTACGAGTCATATCAAGTAAACGGTCAACACCTATAATTAGCGCAATACCTTCCACCGGTAAACCTACTTGTTCTAATACCATGGCTAGCATAATCAAACCAACACCGGGAACACCTGCCGTGCCAATTGAGGCTAAAGTCGCGGTAAGAACAACGGTTAAGTAGTCAGCCAAGGTTAAATCCTGAGCAAAGACTTGCGCAATAAATACCGTGGCGACACCTTGCATAATGGCTGTGCCGTCCATATTAATGGTGGCGCCTAGTGGTACGGTAAATGACGCTATAGAGTTCTTAACGCCCATCTTCTTCGTTGCGGTTTCTAAGGTAACTGGGATGGTGGCGTTAGAGCTGGCCGTCGAAAAAGCAAAAATAGCGGTATCACGCATTTTTTTTAAAAATATCAACGGGTTTAAACCGGTTAATAATTTTAGAATGATAGGGTAAGTGACTAAAGCATGGATCAATAAGACAAAGAAGACCACAAAGAAGTATTTTATTAAGTTACCAAAGGTATCGAGTGATACTGAAGTAAATAAGGTTGCTAATAGTGCAAAGACGCCATAAGGAGCAATATTCATTAAGATAGAGACTAAGCGCATAATTACGACACTTAAATCGTCAAATAATGCAGCAATGCGGTCACCGGCTTTTCCTGACAGTGCAATGGCAATACCAAAGAGTAAGGCAAAAACAATTATCTGCAGCATATTACCTTCGGCAAAGGAAGCAAAAGGGTTGGTGGGGAACATTTGAATAATAACTTGCGCTAAAGAAGGTGCTTCTTTACTAGTAAAACTGCTATTCGCTACCATATTTACGCCTTCTCCCGGAGCAATAAGTAAGGCAACAAAAATAGCAAAGCTAATAGCGATGGCGGTAGTAGCGAGATATAAACCAATGGCTTTACCACCAATTCTGCCAAGTTTACTGATATCTTTTAATGAGCAAACCCCGCACACCAGAGAGACAAAAACCAGAGGCACAACTAACATACGCAAACTGGACATAAATATTTGCCCTATGACCTCTAAAACACCATCAACGAGAAAACCTTTCAGAGATAAATCAAAGAAATAAAGGTTGATGATTTTGTCAGAGCCATTTGGCATCAGCCACTGTAAGAATGTTCCTAATAAAATACCGGCAACCATACCGATAACAATACGGCTAGTTAAATTGGATTTTTTGAGGGCAGGGGAAGTTGTTTGTTCAATGGTCATAGTGTCTATGTTACTTCAGCTAGGTTGTAATTTAAGTGGTAATAATTAAATATCTATTACGAGTGAAATTTTAAAGGCTTAGACTAGCAATTATTGAAGGGATTAAAAACTACTTTATTATCTATGTTGCGAAAGTGGCAATAAGTAAATAATGGTTAACTCATTATAGGAATGTAACTTTTTTTTAAGAACAAGTACCTTTTTGTGATTTATAAGTTAATATGGTTAAAGTATGTAAAATTAAAAATAAATTTAGGGAAGCTTTATGCAGTTACTTCGACGTTTAAGTTTTACCATGTTACTGATGTCGTTAATGACTTTAGTTGCCTGTGGTGATGGTGATGGTGATCTAACCGGAGGGAGTGATGGCGATGGTGATACAACTGATGCCGTAACCTTAACGGTTACAAAATCCGATGGTGATTTATCAGCAGCAAACCACATAACTATTACTGCAACTGTTCTTGATAATGGCAGTGCAGTGGCTAATAAAACGGTTACCTTTACCTTTGCTGTCGAAGGCTCAGCCACCTTTGATCCCGTTGCAGGCACTGCAACAACGGATGCTAATGGTAATGCAAGTATCAATGTGAAAGTTACCGATATGAAAGGCTCGGTGAGTGTTATTGCTTCCTATGGAAGTGTGTCAGATGATATTAGCTTTGATAGCAAAGGGGATGGCGTAAAAGTTATTGTCGGCGAGCCAGTGGCCGCTTCTATTAGTTTATTTGCTAGCTCACAACAACTCGCTTCAAGTGGCGCTCAATCGATAGAGTTATTCGCCATTGCTAAAGATGAAAATAATAATTTGCTCGAAGGCGTAACTATTCAATTTTCACCAGATTCAGGCGAACTTGGAAATATACTTGATGAAAGCGGTGACAGTTCTAATAAAACGGGGCCTGATGGTAAAGTGACTAAGAAACTATCAACTCAAATTGACCCGAGTAATAGAGTTATCATAGTAACAGTAACCAGTGGTGATATTACTGACTCACTAGCAATTGAAGTTGTTGGTACTACCTTGACTTTAACTGGCTCTGCCTCTTTAGCGCTAAATGATGAAGCTAGTTTCATAGTTAATGTTTTAGACTCTGATGGTAATGGTGTTGCTCAAACCGTTGTAGCGGTATCTGCAAGTAACGTTGATGGAATAACTATTCCATCAAGTGTAACTACAGACTCAGAAGGACAGGCTACGGTAAAGGTAACCGGTACTACGGGTGGCACTAACACAATAATTGTTACTGCTCTTGGTACCTCGGCCAGTCAAGATGTTTCAGTGCAAGCGGATTCGTTCTTGTTCACTAGTTTTAGTAATGGCGTTAACACGGTTAATCCTGCAAATACGCCTATTGTTCCTGATGTTTCTTTAATACAAACTGCCTCGCTAACGCTAACTTGGCAAAGAGATGGTGCCCCAGTAGCTAATGGTACCGATGTAACCTTTACCACTACTCGAGGTGTATTTACGGATATCAGCGGGACCCCTATAACAGGGGATGCCAAAACCGAAACTATCGATGGTAAGGTGACTGTATATTTAAAATCTACTGACGCCGGTCAAGCAATAATTACATTTGTTGGCTCGGATACTGTTGATGGTAACGCTATTGAGTTAACCAATCAGCTTGAATTTGAATTTTTTGCCGATACCGCAGCTACTATTAATGCGCAGGCATCACCTAACTCTATTGGTCCTGATGAACAAAAATCCACCATATCCGTGGTGGTTAAAGATGCTGACGGTAACCGCGTTAAAAATAAAAGAATTCAGTTTGTTTTAGAGGATATAAGCGGAGGTTCTATTTTTCCAGCAACAGCAGTAACTAATAGTAGTGGTAGCGCTTCAACTATTTACACCTCTAATAGTACCTCAGCCAAAGACGCTGTTGCTATAACTGCTAGTGTTGAAGATAACTCAGACATTAAAGATACGGTAACCTTAACCGTTTCTGATCGTGAATTATTCATATCGTTAGGTACAGGTAATCAAGTTGAAGAGCTAGGTACTACTGATTACGTTAAAGAATATTCAATTTTTGTTATTGATGCGGAATCCAATGCCGTTGAGAATGTTGAACTGACAGTGTCTGCTATTCCACAAAGTTATTATAAAGGTTTTTGGATGCCAACTTATGATGGTGACGACTTTGTTGTCTGGGCTACAGCCGGTGCTGGCTCTCAATCAAAGCCTACCATATTGCTTGCAACGACTAAGTGTGGTAATGAGGATGCTAACTTTAATGGTATTTTAGATGGTGTTGGTACAGATGCTAGCGAAGACTTTAATAAAGATGGTCAACTGACTCCCAAGAATATAGTGTCAGTAAGTGGTTCATTTATCACTGACACCGACGGTCGCTCCGTTATAAGAATAATTTACCCACAAAGTTATGCTCATTGGTTAGATGTTAAACTTGTTGTTTCAGGTAAAGTGACGGGCAGTGAAAGCGCAACTCAAACTATTTTCACCCTACCCGTACTGGCTGCACATGTAACAAATGAAAAAATATCACCTCCTCATCAAGGTCTTGGGCATAGAGGGCCGTTTGGCCTATCAAATGTCTGTAGTGATAATGTAAGCCAAGATCCGCTTTAATTAAGGGAGATTACTTCTTTAAAAAGGCTCCATCAGGAGCCTTTTTTGATCTGATAATCTTAAAATAAAGCTATTTAGCCATCTCTGCCAGTAAAAAGGCTGAAATCTCAGCACCTACTTTTAACGTTTTCTCTTGTCCAGCTAGTCCTTGCCCAGAGCTATCAGTAAAAGGAGCTATCTCCATCATATCAGCGCCTGTTATCGGGTATTTAGCCGCTAACGCACGCAATATATCCATGGCTTCACTTGGCATTAAACCATCGGGCTCTGGCGTGCCGGTGGCACTAGCATAGCTTTCATCAATGGCATCAATATCAAAGCTTACATAAAGCTCGTCAATATTTTCATCTTTAAGTTGGTTAAGAATATTATCTATGGTTTTACTAATACCTTGGGCTTTAATGTCTTTTGCCCAATGCTGTCTTACGCCAAAAGTCTCTTCCCAGTGACTTTGCGGTCTACCACTCGAGCGAATGCCAATTTGAATAAGGTGATGTTTTTCATGCAAGTCATCTAAAATATGGGTACACCAAGAGCCGAAACATAAATCAATGCCTAAACGTTCTACCAATAAATCGGTATGGGCGTCAAAGTGGATAATGGCAGCTCGTTTACCTTGCTGCTTCTTCGCTTGTAAGTAGGCTTTGGTTAACGGATAACTTACACTGTGATCACCACCAATACCAAAAATACCTTTTTCAGGGAATTGTGCATAAAAGTCATGTAAAACATCTTCAGTAATAGTTAATGGGCTAACAGCATATTTGCTGTGTTCATCTTGATAAAGTGCTTTGCGACAATTAGCTATTGTTGCTTCATTTAAATATTTGTCAGCAAGTAAATGTGGAATAACACGAATATCACCCATGTCAAAAGCGGTCAATTCGGGGTAGTTCTCTAGTAAATTAGCACGTAAAAATAACGGCCCCCAATTAGCGCCACGTAAAATACCGCCACCACAATCGGACGCTATACCTAAAATAATCGCTTTAGATGCGTCTGGCAGCTTATTTAACGATGCTTTCCATAAATCATCAACACCAACCGCTTGTCCGAAAATAGTTTGATGTAATTGCTCCTTACGCTCTTTAGCGGTATTTACGGTAAATACGCCGTTGCCCGGAGGACACAAACAATTGCTAAGTTTGTGATAAAATTCCGATGTAATAGTTGTCATTTGAAGTCTCTGTTTGATTGTTTACTTGGATCATCAGTTGATGCAGGTGACCCTTAATACGTTCATAAATTAAATTTTTTAACAATATGCTCTTATGTTTTATTGTAAAGTCTATTATGATTGCCGCTAAAAATAGGCAAGGTGTGCCTTAGCGCACAGTGTTATCAATAAATGCCTATTATAGCTAAAACCCCTATGTGGGTGAATAGCATTCCCTGATAAGAAAATAATTACTTGTCAGTTTGCATATTTATAGATATACCTATAGATAGTTATGCAGAGAATAATTTTTAAATAAGATGTTTTTTTTATCGCTAGCAAGGTCATAACAAGTACGCTCGCACTTTGTTAACTAAATTAGCGTTTGAATAAAAAGGCAAAAATAATTTGCCTTTTTCGAAGGATTATAAATTTTTATGGCAAAATCACTGGTTATTGTCGAGTCGCCAGCCAAAGCGAAAACAATTAATAAATATTTAGGTAAAGACTTTATTGTAAAGTCGAGTGTTGGTCATGTCCGTGATCTGCCACACAGTAGTACAGGTAAAAAAGTTGCTGCTAAGTCTCCGGCTGAAGTGCGCAAGATGGCGCCCGAAGCAAAAGCTAAATACAAAGCTAAGCGTGATAAACAAGCGCTGGTTAATCGTATGGGTATTGATCCAGAGAATAACTGGGCGGCAAATTATCAGATACTGCCAGGAAAAGAGAAAGTTGTTAGTGAACTGCAAAAACTGGCAGAAAAAGCTGACATTATCTATCTCGCGACCGATTTGGATCGCGAGGGAGAGGCGATTGCTTGGCATTTGAAAGAGATTATAGGTGGCGATGAGAAAAAATTTCGTCGTGTTGTTTTTAATGAAATAACCGAAAGCTCAATTCAACAGGCGTTCTCAACTCCCGGTGAATTGAGTATGCCGGGTGTTAATGCCCAACAAGCTCGACGATTTTTAGATCGCGTGGTTGGCTTTATGGTTAGCCCGCTGCTATGGAAAAAAGTTGCTCGTGGCCTATCAGCTGGGCGAGTTCAATCGGTCGCGGTGAAACTCGTGGTTGAGCGTGAACGTGAAATTAAAGCGTTTGATCCCAAAGAGTTTTGGGAAATAGCTGCTGATACTCATGCCAGCACTGGCGAAGCATTAGCGTTAGATGTTACTCATGAAAATGGCAAAGCATTTAAACCAACCAATAAAGCGGATACTGATAAGGCTCTAGCGATACTTAACAGCGCCGACTATGCGGTAAGTAAGCGAGAAGATAAACCGTCTAAAAGTACGCCGTCGGCACCATTTATCACCTCCACACTACAGCAAGCAGCAAGTACTAAGTTAGGTTATGGCGTAAAGCGTACCATGGGCTTAGCGCAACGTTTGTATGAAGCGGGGCATATTACTTATATGCGTACTGATTCAACTAATTTAAGTAAAGACGCAGTAGAAATGTGTCGTAGCTATATTAGTGATAATTTTGGTGATAATTATTTACCGGATAAAGCTAAGGTGTATGGCTCAAAATCTGGCGCTCAAGAGGCGCATGAAGCTATTCGTCCCTCTAATGTAAAACTAGTTGGTGCTTTCATTGAAGGTGTTGATGCAGATGCTAAAAAACTATACGAGCTGATTTGGCGCCAATTTGTTGCCTGTCAAATGACAGCAGCGCGCTACGCTGTTAGTACACTAACCATAAGTGCCGCTAGCTTTGATTTGAAGGCCAAAGGTCGGGTTATGCAGTTTGATGGTTGGACCAAAGTTCACCCACAATTAAGTAAAGGTGATGATAAACATTTACCAGATTTGAAAGTCGGCGAAACACTAACATTAGATAACTTAGCTGCAAGCCAGCACTTTACTAAACCCATTGCTCGTTTTGGCGAAGCATCTCTGGTTAAAGAATTAGAAAAACGCTCAATTGGCAGGCCATCAACGTATGCGTCTATTATCTCAACCATACAAGATAGAGGCTATGTACGTTTAGATAAAAAACGCTTCTATGCTGAAAAAATGGGTGAAATAGTCTCCGATAGTTTATCAATTAGTTTCGAAAAACTAATGAGTTATGATTTTACTGCCAATATGGAGCAAGAGCTTGATGGTATAGCGGAAGGTAAGCTCAACTGGAAAGATGTACTTGATGACTTTTACAAAAACTTCAGTAAAAAGCTAGCCATTGCTAATCTAGAGTCTGCTGATGGTGGTATGCCAAATAATAACCCAGTATTAACGGATATTGATTGCCCTACCTGTCAACGTAAAATGGGTATTAGAACGGCTTCTACTGGGGTGTTTTTAGGTTGCTCAGGTTATGCCTTACCACCGAAAGAGCGTTGCACTACAACAATGAACCTAACGCCCGGTGAAGAAGCGGTTAGTGTGCTAGCTGAAGATCAGGAAACTGAAGCATTAAGAGCTATGCATCGTTGTACAAAGTGTAATACCGCAATGGACAGCTATCTTATCGATGAAACCAGAAAGTTACATGTATGTGGCAATAACCCTATTTGTGATGGCATTGAAGTTGAGCAAGGGACATTTAAAATTAAGGGCTATGATGGTCCTATTTTGGAATGTGACCGTTGTGAAGCAGAGATGGAGTTAAAGTCGGGTCGTTTTGGCAAGTATTTTGATTGTACCAATAGCGAATGTAAAAATACCCGTAAATTATTAGCCAGTGGTGAAGCTGCGCCACCTAAAGAAGACCCGGTACAGTTACCTGAACTAGAGTGTGAGAAGTCTGATGCACATTTTGTCCTTCGTGATGGCGCTGCGGGAATCTTTTTAGCCGCGCATACTTTCCCTCGCTCTCGGGAAACCAGAGCACCGAAAGTGGCTGAGCTAAAACGCTTTAGAGATAGAATTTCAGAAAAATTCTATTATTTAGCTGATGCACCAGCAGAAGATAATGAAGGGAATTTATCGGTAGTACGTTATAGCCGTAAAACTAAAGAACAGTATGTTATGACCGAGATTGCTACTGATGAAGGCAAGCCCAAAGCAACAGGCTGGACCGCAAAGTATATTGACGGCAAATGGGTCGAAGATATTCCTAAGAAGAAAGTAGCGAAAAAGAAAGCTGCGAAAAAACCAGCAGCTAAAAAAACGGCAACTAAAGCTAAGAAAGAAGATACAAAATCAGCCTAGAGAATTTATTCTAGTTTGAAGACAAAAATAGATACCAAGTGGTATCTATTTTTTTATCTGTATTTTAAGTCCAGTTCAGTGCGTTAATCTAGTTGCTCTAATTCATCTAATACTTTTCTTGCTTGTGCCAAAGTACAGTCTGTTTGTGCCATTAAAGCGGTGACAGTAACCTGGTCCAGTCGAGCAGCAAGCTGTAAAAGGTTTTCATGGCTTAAGTATTTATATTCTTTTCTAAGTAGCTTGGCAAGCCACAGCCAACTATCTTCATGCTCTTGCTCGATAAATTCAACGATGGCTTGTAATTGATTAAAATTAGCTTTTAGTTGCCAATTCCTTGAGCGGCCAATACGGCTTAGTTCACCGCCTAATTGTCTTATATGAGCTTTTAAGATGTATGCTTTCATCGTGCGTCGAAGAAAGCTCGGCAAGCTAATGCTGTTGATTGTTGCCATGGGGATTTATGTCTTGAATAGTAAGAAATAAGCCAGCTATATGCTGGCTTATAAATAATTTACCACTTTTTCTTCGGTTGGAATAAAATATCTAATTCGCTTTCTTCACTTTTTGCTTTCTTCGCCGCATCTTTAGCATTGGTGTGTTTCAAGGCATCAGTAATGTCTTCTAATTTTTGTGAAATTTCTGCATGCTTTGCGGTAACATAATCATTTTTAACTGGGCTATTGATTAAAGTTTGTAAGGCTTTCTCAAAATATTGTCTGGCAGAGCCAAGCATCTCTTTATTAAAAGCTTGGCTACCACGCTTAATTAAACTTTCTATATTAATTTTTAGTTGCATGGCCGCTAATCGTTGATCTTCTGCCGTAAAAGTCTGTGCATCTAAAGCACCTTTGCTTTGCTCCGATTTAATTACAACGCGTAATTTTTTTATACACTGTAAAATGCCAACCAGTTGCTGCTCATTATCGGGTAAGATAAAACTATCGTCCATGTCAGTCTGATTATCAGCTAGGTCTTCCGATGCTTTTAATCGAGACTTTAATTCTTGAGCTCTTTTTTTTATGCCTTTGACTTCAGGCATAAGTTCTTGCATCGTTTTAGCGGCATTTAAGCTGCGGCGGTTTAATATCTTGACGATAGTAGGGTTACTAGGTAGGTTTGCCAAATTGAAAATCAACTCTTCATTTTCATCAATAATCGCTTTTTGTTTGGCGACTTTAATGCGTTTTTCAGCTTCTATTTTTTCTTTATGTTGTTGTATTGAGGTTACCACCACAACAAAAACAATTAAGGCGATAATTAACCCAACAATAATAGCAATCATCTAAGATTCTCTTGAATAAATAAACTACTAAGCAGTTTACAAAAAATGTTTTGTTTAGCATAGAGCTAGTTGCATATTTAGTTTAAAAACTGCTGAAAAAAGTGGATTTATAACAGACAGTTTAGCGGAGTGAAAATATTATTTGTTGAATTTAGCCGAAGTGGTAATTTTTATTTACAAAAATCAATAAATTATTATGGAATAAATGATTGATTAAGTATATTATTTTAGTATAAGAACGTTACCAACCTTGCATTTATTAATGCTATTGAGTATTTATATGAAGTTACAGCAACTGCGCTACATCGTTGAAGTATTAAACAATAATTTAAATGTTTCTGCCACAGCAGATAGTTTGTTTACTTCTCAGCCCGGTATATCTAAACAAGTAAGAATGCTTGAGGACGAGTTAGGTATTCAAATATTTGGTCGTAGCGGTAAGCATCTAACTCATGTCACGGAAGCCGGTCAAGATGTCATTGATATTGCAACGCAAATCCTGTCAAAAGTCGAAGCTATCAAAGCCGTTGCCCGCGAGCATACTCAGCCGGATGAAGGTAAATTACGCATTGCTACCACACATACACAAGCTCGTTATGCTTTACCTGATGTTATTCAGGGCTTTATTAAAAAATATAGTAAAGTTTCATTGCAAATGTCTCAAGGCACGCCCGCGCAAATAAGTGACGCGGCCGCTAAAGGCGATGCAGATTTCGCCATAGCAACAGAGTCGTTACACTTGTACAACGATTTAGTCATGTTGCCTTGCTATCATTGGAATCGGAGTATTATTGTTCGTCCTGATCATCCTTTAGCGAACAAAAAAGATATTACCATAGCCGATATTGCTAAATATTCGCTGGTGACTTATGTTTTTGGCTTTACCGGCCGTTCTGAGCTCGATGCTGCCTTTGATGCCGCTGGAGAAAAACCTCAAATTGCTTTCACAGCGACAGATGCTGACGTGATTAAAACCTATGTGCGTTTAGGTATTGGTGTCGGTGTGATTGCTTCCATGGCTATTGATAAACGTATCGATAGCGATCTTGTGGTCATTGATGCGAGTCATTTATTTAAAGCGAGTACAACTAAAATCGGTTTTAGGCGAGGCAGTTTTTTACGTGGTTACATGTATGACTTTATTGAGCGATTTGCTCCACATCTAACTAAAGATATTGTCACTCGTGCTATGTTATTGAAAAATAACCATGAGGTTGACGAATTCTTAGCGGATATTGAGTTACCGACACGTTAAGATGATTTAGTAACACTGGCAATAATAGCTTATTGCTAGTGTTACTCGCATCATGGCGGTTAACAGCCAGAAAACCTTATCAATTTTCAGTCAGCTCTTCGCTATGCTCGACATCAATTTTTACACCATCAATTGCGCAAACACCTACCCAGCTAGGTATGTTGTAATGACCTAGTCATTCAGTATCTATATCTATATCTGTTACAGAAATATTAGCCCCATATGATAGTGTAACCAAGGTAATTAGCCAGTCCTAATTTTTATCGTGGTAGCATTCCATGAGTTTAAAATTCACATTTCCCTTAAAAAATCGCAATATCTTTAAGAAAAGTTTTTACTGCGATGATGAACTTCTTCAAGCTAGCAGTGGGAGAAAGAAGTTCAGCTTAACTAACCTGAACTCTGGATAATGAGTGCTTGATGTATAAGTAAAAACAACGACCTACGGTTGTTAAGAACAAAATATACAAGATTAAGTAGCAATATACACTATCAATGTTTCAATTTATTCGATTATCAAGGTAAAACGTTTATGAATAACGGGTTATTTATCGACGTGTTAACGCTGAGAATCGGATAAAGGGGAATATTGAGCAAGTGCTGCTTATCCAGAGTTCAGGTTAACTAGTATGAAAGTATAAAGACGCAATAAAATAGGCGGGAAACTATACTCATTAGTGATTATCGTCACTATTTTGAATCAAGATAAGTGTAAACTGTATCAATGTTAACCTTGCTTTAACGAGCGTTGTGCGGTTCATTGCTTAAGGGGGAAATAAAAAATATTCTTGCTATTAAGTTGAAATATATTAATTTTTAGAAAATGTGCTACTTTTAATGTTAAGCACAATAAAAATAAAGGTGGATTTATGGCAACTGAAAATGCCCTGTATACTATTTTGACTGAAAAAATAAAACAAGACACCCTTGTACTGCCGACCTTACCAGAGATAGCATTAAAAGTAAGAAGTGCTGCCGATGATCCTGATATTAACTTGCATGAAATGAGTGATATTATTGCTCAAGACCCAGCATTATCTCTAGGTATGCTTAAAGTGGCTAATAATGCTATTTTAGGACGAAGTATAAAAGTTGAAACGGTTCCACAAGCAGTAACTCGTATAGGCTTAAGGCAGATAAAAAGTATTGCCACGGCGATGGCAATTGAGCAGGTATTTGTATCACATAATGATGTGGTAACCATGTATATGAACAAAGCTTGGTTAAAAACCATTGATATTGCTTCGGTGGCGGTAAGTTTAATGGCTATGTATTTAAAAGAGCATAAACATACTTCACTTTCTTTAGATACTATTACCTTGGCGGCACTTGTACATAATATTGGCGTATTACCAATTTTAACTGAGGCTGAAAATCACCCCGATATTTTTGCTAATCCGACTTTTTTGAAGCAAGCCATTATTAAGTTATCTGGGCGAATTGGCGGAGATATCACCCGCAGTTGGGGTTTTTCTGAGGAGTTTACTCTCTTGGCAGAAAGTTGGAGCGACTTAACGATTTTACCTACCGAGGTACACTATTTAGATTTCATTCGTGCTGGGGCTATTTATCATAATGTCTTTAAAAATGAGTCAACTAAAGAGGCACTGTTAAGCAGTTATACTAAGAAAGGAATCTTACCTGATGTGGATTACATGGACAGTGATGAATTCAAAGAAAAATGTGATGCGGTAAGAGCTATGTTTATTTAGCTAGTCAATATTTTATATAAAAGAAAGTGGTGTCATTGAGTATAAGAAGAGGGCGATATAATATCGCCCTCAATTGTGTCAATTAAATTTTAAGGCACTCTTGTAAGGCACAATATTAATCTTTTTCTAGAGGATCCGTTGTTTTCATGGAAAATTCAGCTAAAAGATCGATAATAAAACGGTTTAGCTCGCCAGCCATTAAGGCAAAATCAGCGTCAAGTTTAGCGACTACGTCATCGCTATCAATATCATCATTTTGTTCTTGTATAACATCAAAAAACTTAATTCTCTTAATGGCTAAATCATCACATAAAATAAAGGATAAAGATTCATCCCATTCTAGGGCTATTTTAACCACGTATTTATCCGCATCTAAATGCGCTTGAATTTCATCTCCTATTAGATCTTGATTTTTTACCCTAACTACCGCGCCATCATCACCTAAAGCGTTAAATTCGGCTTCCATACCTAAAGTAAACTTGCCACCTAAACTTTTTTCGCTTAGCCAAGTTGTCATGGTTTCATCGACACAAATATCAGGATCAAAGCTGGTCACAGGCAAGGTGCCAAGTACTTTACGTAATAATGCTAATAAATCTTCTGCTTTACCACGTGAACTTGAATTAATGACAATGATATTATTTACTGGGCTGATATAAGCGTGTGTATCGGTAATACGGGAAAAAGCACGAGGCAGTAATTCGAATATAATATCTTCTTTAAACTGCTCCCGCTCTTTTTTTGTAGCGCCGCGGCCTTGCTCTTGTTCAAGTAAATTAACCTTCTGTTCTACCATATCTTTGATAACAGGCGCTGGAAGTATTTTTTCTTCTTTACGAGCGCAGATTAAAAAATTATCGCTGGCGCTATGAACACTCGAGTCACCATGCTTGCCTAAAGCATTAATCCAACCAAAGTGTGCTAGTTCTGTCGAGCCTAATGGAGTAAATAGGTGTTCCGATAAGTGTTTTTCTAAGTCTTCCTCTGACCATTCAAATGGGCGAGTAAAGGCAAAAAAGTATAGGTTTTTAAACCACATAAGTAATTCCTAGGCTGATAAGGGCGTATTTTGGCGATTATCATACCTGAATTATGCTATTTAGGCAGCAAGCTTTTTAACTATACCTCATATCTGGGAAGGTTATGCGATACCTTAAACCTTTACCTTCTGCAGAATATACATCGATAGAGCCATTAAGGGTGTCTATGACAAGATTTTTGATAATATGAGTGCCTAAACCGGTACCACCGTTGTTTGCTTGAGTGGTGTAAAATGGCTCAAATATCCGCTCAAGCTGCTGCTCATTAACCCCGACACCATTATCACGATAAAGTATCACTAGCCTTTGCTGTTCTACGGCAATATCAATAGTCATTTCACCGCGGTTAATATTTGGAAAACCATGAGAAATAGAATTGATAATTAAATTGATAATAATTTGCGCTATAGCCCCTGGGTGGGTATATATTTCAATATGTGGATCGCAATGAACTTTGATACTATGGTTGGTTTTCTTTAATTTAGGATGAATTGAATGAATAATTTCATCAAGGTATTTAGCAACATTGATTAATCTCACTTTGTCATTAGTTTGATCAACAGCGACCTGTTTAAAGCTGGTGATCAATTCTGCTGCTCTTTGTAAGTTATTTGAAAGTAGTTCAACACATTGCCCAGCATTATCAATAAAGCTGTCGATAGTACGTTTAGACAGTTTTTGCGAATTTATGTCTTGTTGAAATTTATGGATGATATCTGAGAGGTAACTTGCTGAGGTAATACTAATACCAATGGGGGTATTAATTTCATGAGAAACTTCAGCACTAAGCAAGCCCAGTGAGGCCATTTTTTCGGCTTCTAACAGCCTATCTTGAGCTCTACTCAATTCTATTATCGAAATTTTTAAATCTTTATTGGTCGTGATTAACGTGGTTTCGGTTTTACGGCGACGGTTGTTTTCTGCTTTTAACTGATGCTGCTGAGCCAACATATCCTTTTGTTGTACTTCCATTCGTAATAAGGTGCGGCTTAACGTCGACGTTTTTCTTGCCACCTCTTGTTCAAGTAACAAGTTTTGCTCATCTAATTTATCATTGGCTAAATTTGTTTCTCGTTGCGATAATGCCAGCTTGTCTTTAAATGCAACCAGCTCATCGATAAGGTTGTTATAAGCATCTTCTAGGACATTCAGCTCATTTCTTTCATTATTCATACTATGAAATTTAGACGCTTCAGGGTCATGTAAATCAAGTTGCTTCATTTGGTCGGTGAGCTCTTGTAGAGGCTCAGTTAATAACTTGGTAAAAGCCAATGAGAATAAAAAGATCAAAAACGCCGTTTTTACAATAGCGTTGCCGATAAGAAAGTATATGCCTACTTCTATCCGACCAAATATAACATCATTACTCGATAATAAAGTAACGGTACCAACGGTAGTTGTTCGGCCTGAAAATTCAAATATTAATGGGAAAGAGTGTCCAAATAAACCTTCACTAATAGAGCTTATACTTTGATGTTCGCTATAGCTTTCTTGGGCGGTTGAGGACAGGGTAAGTACTTCGCCAAGTTGAGTGATAACTTTATTAGCTTCATCCGTTACTGTGATTCCCTTAATCATAGGGATGGCGATTAGGCCTTCAGATATATCAATAGCTTGTTGGGTATTAAGCTCCCAAACTGCGCGAGTTAAACTGCCACTAATGGTTTTCTGTAAGGTCAGTAGCTCACTATTGATATGACTCTTGGTATTAAAATATTCAGCAATAATTTGAATGCCCGTAACACTGAAGGTCAAAATAAAATAAACAGAGAGTACTTTTGATAGCAGCTTACGAGATATACTGGTTATTTTCATATCAGTTATCTTTTAGGTGATTTATAGGAGCTTATTGTTAATTCTAGTAAATCAATTTTAAAAGTGCGCGAAATTAAAATTTATGGTCTAAAATTATGTTAATTAGTTAATTTATCCAATTGAAACATTATTTTATATAAATAGATACTATGGCAGTTAGAGGTGTTATTTATAAAGTTAATCTTACGGTTGTAATAAAAGTGCAATAAAGATCTTGTAGGCTACTCACTATTAATCAGTCATCTTACTCCCCATTTATTATTTAGATATACTCGTGAAACAGATTAAAGCCTTAGGGCAATAACGATTTGTTTTCTATTAACTATGCCAATGTTTGCAGCCGATATAGTGCTAACGAAAGCCTAAGACAATAAATGAGTTATCTGTTTTTATGGGAAGTTTACTATTTTTATTATAAGAAACGGAAGAAAAAAATCGCCATATTATAATAATCAAACAGTCATTAATAACTAATAACTCAAGGTTTAACAAAATGAATTTTTCTAAAAAAGTACTACTAGTCTCAATGTTTTATACTGCGACTGTACCTGCCATGGCTGCATCTGTAGATATTTATGGTAGAGCTGATGTTTCAGTACAATCATCAGATGATGGTGATGGTAGATTTACTGAAATTAAAAGTAATGCCTCACGACTTGGTTTTAAAGGCACTCATGAACTAAGTGAAGGTCTAGAGGTGGTATATAAAGCTGAATTTGAAGTGGATATAGATGGCGATGGCGAGACCTTTAAGACGCGTAATCAATATATCGGCTTACGTGGTTTTTTTGGTGAAGTTTTACTCGGTAAAAACGACACCATGTTAAAGCAGTCACAAGGTAAAGTGGATATATTTAGTGATTATAATGGTGATATCAAACACCTTTGGGTAGGTGAAAACCGTTTAAGTGATACTATTAGTTATAAATCGCCCAAATTTAAGGGCTTACAGTTTGGTCTGACTTATATGGCTGAAGACGAAATCGACGCTGAAGATGCTTATTCTATGGCAGTATTTTACGGTGATAAGAATTTAAAAAAATCAAATATCTATGCTGCAGTTGCCTTTGATTCTGATGTCAAAGGAAAGTCAAAAGATGGCGCAGTTTCAGGGCACTTTGAAACCATGCGCGTTACCGTGTCAGGTAAAATTGCCGGTGTCACCTTAGGTTTAATGTTGCAAAACCAAGAAGAAATTGCAACGGGTGCTGAAATGGATGGTGTGATGGTTTCAGCCAAATATTCTTTTGATAACATTACCTTAAAAGGGCAGTTTCAAGCAGCAGATCATAAAGTCGGTGACAGTCGTAATGGCATAACTGCGGGTATAGATTACAAACTTGCGAAAAGCACTAAACTTTATGTTTTTTATACTAGTTTTGATTTAGATAGCGCCAATGATGAAGATTATTTAGCTGCGGGTATTCAGTATAAGTTCTAAATTTTAATAGTATTGTTAATGCTTAGTTAATAATTATCAGTTAAAAGTCGCGTCAGCGGCTTTTTTTGTGTCTATAGGCTTGCTAAAGCATTAAGTTTGCTTGATAATTTTCTTTTTGTCATAAAACTGTCACTTAACTTCGGCACAATAAGCTATCGAGTATGACCGTTTGTTAATATTAGTTTACTAGCAGAAGGTTCCATCAGTTATTCATATTATTAGGATGTATACATGAGTCGGAATATATTAGTCGTTGAGGATGAAACCCCTATCAGGGAAATGATTTGTTTTGTATTAGATCAAAATGGCTTTAATGCTATTGAGGCTTGTGATATCGAGCAAGCCCTAGCTAAAATTCATGAACCCTACCCTGATTTAATATTACTTGACTGGATGTTGCCTGGTGGCACCGGTGTATCCTTGGCAAAAAAACTAAAGCAAAATGAATACACTCGTAACATCCCTGTCATTATGCTAACAGCCAGAAGTGATGAAGATGATAAAGTAAAAGGTTTTGAGGCAGGAGTTGATGACTATGTGACGAAACCTTTTTCCCCTAAAGAGCTTATTGCCCGTATTAAAGCCGTTATTCGTCGTGTTTCACCAACGTCTCTTGAAGAGGAAGTTGACTTTCATGGTCTCAAGCTCGATCCCGTTTCTCATCGTGTTGCCATCAACGGAAGGAGTTTGGATCTAGGGCCGACCGAGTTTCGATTATTACACTTTTTTATGACCCATACTGAAAGAGTATATTCACGAGAACAGTTACTTGATAATGTCTGGGGCACCAATGTTTATGTGGAAGATCGAACGGTTGATGTGCACATAAGGCGTTTGCGTAAAGCTATTTCAGGAGAAGGTCATGATGATTTTGTTCAAACTGTACGCGGTGCAGGTTACCGCTTTTCTAGTAAATTAAAGAAGTAAACATTCTATGGTTTTTTTGATGTTACAAAGTAATTAGGCAAGCATGTATTTTCGTTTATCTTTTAAAAACATAGTTTCTCGTTTCTTCGCCATACTGATTGCCAGTGCTTTTGTCGGCTGGTTATTTGACCTTGTGCTGTTAGTTATGCTTGCCAGCAGCATATTTTTATTACTATGGCATTACCATCATCTCTTTAAATTAATTAAGTGGCTATGGCAATCTAAGGCATTGTCTCCGCCGCAAGCAAATGGTGTATGGGGCTATTTATATGATGGTCTATATCGTCAAGTGAAACAGCAACGTAATAAACAAAAGCAGCTCAATGAAAAAATCCGCCGTTTCCGTGATGGTGCTGAAGCACTGCCCGATGCGGCATTAATGTTATCAGAAGAATTAACCATCGAGTGGGGTAACAAAAAAGCACAGCGGCTTTTGGGGGTTAGATGGCCGGATGACTTTGGTCTGCGCATAGATAACTTGTTACGCGCGCCAGAATTCGCTGATTACTTAGCCTTAGAAAATTTTGAGTCTCCTTGCCTGTTAATTTCTCCTCTACACCCAGCAGTACAATTAGAGATACGTATTATGGCGTATGGCAGCGAGCATGTGCTCCTCTTGGCAAGAGATATTTCTAATATTCAGCGTTTAGAAGATATGCGTCGAGATTTTGTTGCCAACGTCTCCCATGAACTAAAAACACCTTTAACCGTCGTTCGCGGTTATGTTGAAATGATCCAAGCTTCAAAGGCTTCATTTGAGCCTCATTGGCAAAAAGCATTTCAGACTATTGAAGAGCAAGTATCTCGCATGGATCGTCTGGTTGAACAATTACTCAATCTAGCGAAAATAGAGAATAATAGTAATGATGAAAAACAATGGGTAGATATGGCGCAATTAATTACTACCTTGGTTGATGAGGTCGCTTGGCTTAATCAGGATAAACAGCATGCAATTACGTTAGATATTAGCAGTAATGTTAAAATTTGGGGTGCTGAAACTGAGCTTAAGAGTGCTTGTGCTAATCTTTTATCTAATGCTATTGCCTATACTCCGCCCAATGGCTGCATCAAGGTTAGTTGGCAGTTACAAGACGATAAAGCTATTTTTTCCGTTAAAGATAACGGTGATGGTATTAAACCTGAACATGTAAATCGATTGACCGAACGCTTTTATCGTATAGATAAGTCCAGATCTAGAGATACAGGTGGCTCTGGTTTAGGCTTAGCAATAGTGAAGCATGTTTTACAACACCACCAAGCTGAATTGGTTATTAATAGTCATTGGGGTAAAGGCAGTGAATTCTCAATTTGTTTTGATCAAAGTACTTTGTCGGATACTGCGCGCTAGCTAAGATTGAAGGTGAATATTACTTTATAGTTACCGTCATAATTTTGTCATAAAACATCTATATAACTGTCATGTTAACTTCGTATAGTGTGCATAATCAATCAGTTCAAACTCTTATTGGAGACACCATGAGTTTTAAAAAAATTTTAAGTATTATTAGTTTATCAAGTCTAGTTAGTTTCTCTGCTCTCGCGCTCGATGACAACTTACCAGAATATAAAAAAGTTAGCGGTATATCGGGCAATGTATCTTCAGTTGGCTCTGATACATTAGCCAATATGATGACTTTTTGGGCCGAAGAGTTTAAGCGTACTTATCCAAACGTGAATATACAAATTCAAGCCGCCGGTTCCTCAACTGCGCCACCGGCATTGACTGAAGCCACAGCAAATTTAGGGCCGATGAGCCGTAAAATGAAAATGCGAGAAATTGAATCTTTTCAAAAACGCTATGGTTATAAACCTACTAGAGTTAGAGTCGCTATTGATGCTTTAGCTGTTTTTGTTCATAAAGATAATCCGTTAAAAGGGCTAACAATCGCTCAAGTCGACGCTATATTCTCAAACAATCGTAAATGCGGAGCTAATAAAGATATTGACCGTTGGGGAGACCTTGGTTTATCAGGAGCTTGGACAGGCAAAGATATACAATTATATGGTCGAAATTCTGTTTCGGGTACCTATGGCTACTTTAAAAAGAAAGCGTTATGTAAAGGGGACTTTAAAAATAGTGTCAATGAGCAACCTGGTTCAGCATCGGTCGTTCAATCCGTATCAGCCTCACTGAACGGTATTGGTTACTCAGGTATAGGTTATCGTACCTCTGGAGTCCGAGCTTTACCTTTAGCTAAAAAAGGCAAAAACTATATTGAAGCTAATATGGAAAATGCCATTTCAGGAAAATATCCGTTATCGCGATATTTGTATGTATATGTAAATAAACATCCTAATAAGTCGCTGCCACCTATGGAAGCTGAATTTTTAAAAATGATACTGTCTAAATCAGGTCAAGCCATTGTTGAAAAAGATGGCTATATCCCCTTGCCAAGTGCCGTTGCGGCAAAAGAGTATAAAAAGCTCGGCTTGCTATAATATTCACCAAGGGTACTTTTTTGATAAAGCGAACTTTTAACTAAGTTCGCTTTTTTTATTTTCTCTCTGGTATAACCCCTACAATATGTACTACTTCTTGTCAGTTACTTTAGCCGCGGTTAAAATATAGATAATTATTATGTTTCATTGATATAATGTAAAACAGCTTTTGTTGTTGCTTATTTGAAGGGAAGGTATGGAAATTATTTTAGCAAATCCTCGTGGTTTTTGTGCAGGTGTGGATAGAGCCATTAGTATAGTGGAACGCGCTTTAGATTTATTTGGTGCGCCTATCTATGTTCGTCATGAAGTTGTCCATAACAAGTTTGTTGTTGATGGTCTAAAAAAACGCGGCGCTATCTTTGTTGATGAGCTTAGTGAAATACCTGATGATAATACCGTTATTTTCAGTGCACACGGTGTCTCTAAAGCGGTTAGAGACGAAGCTAAAGCTAGAGCATTAAAAGTATTTGATGCTACTTGCCCCTTAGTCACTAAAGTTCATATGGAAGTGTCTCGTGTCAGCCGGAAGAATATCGAGTGTATTCTTATTGGCCATGCAGGACACGCCGAAGTGGAAGGTACCATGGGACAATATAGTAGTGACTCTGCGGGTATTTACTTAGTTGAGTCAGCGGAGGACGTGAAAAACCTTGAGGTTAAAAATCCGGAGAAACTCTATTTTTGTAGCCAAACCACCTTATCAGTAGATGACACCATGGATGTCATCTCTGCACTTCATGCTAAGTTCCCGTTAATAGAAGGTCCGCGTAAAGACGATATTTGTTATGCAACTCAAAACCGTCAAGATGCGGTCCGTGAAATAGCCAGTAAAGTTGATCTTATGTTGGTGGTCGGTGCAAAAAATAGCTCTAACTCCAATCGTCTAAAAGAACTCGCGAGTAAAATGGGGGTGACTTCTTATTTAATTGATACCGCAGAAAATATTGAAGCTGACTGGTTAATTGGTGTTGATAAAGTGGGTGTGACCGCTGGCGCATCGGCACCTGCAGTGTTAATTAAGCAAGTCGTTGAAACCTTAAAAACCTATGGTGGTCGTGAGGTTATAGAACACCCAGGTAAAGAAGAAAGTATTGTATTTGCAGTCCCTGCAGAATTGCGCTAGTCTTAATTTACTTGTTGAAAGTAAAATAACTTGTTATGTTAACACTATGTTGTAAATTTTATTCACATAGTGTTAATGTACAGTGTCGGTTTTAATTGGATAACATCAACCAATGTTTAATCATTGATGAAGTGCTTATAAGTGTTTGGGCTATGATTAAGTGAGTTAAAGCCGTGAGTAGTCGCTGTACACATTAAAAAAATAATGATGAAGTGTTAGAAAAACTACTCTTAGTGAGTTGTGCTGCTTGTATCCCAAGGTACGTCTGTGTTTCTTGTACATATACAGTATAGCTAAATAATAGCCATGGACATGGTGGGGTAGTTAATCATGCTAACAATTTCTTCATTTTATTACTCTCAAGTATGTGTTTTTAATATTGAGTACACCCTAAAAAAATCACTCTATTTCCCATCGTTTTCTCTAGTTATTATTTCTTTTATTTATCAATTTTCATTCAAACAATCGTTACTTTCTATTTATACCAAAACGATTAAACAATTTAAGTGGAGTAATCTTTATGATGGGCAAGACAATAAATAAATTCTCATCGCCTCGAATAAAAAAGCAACAAGGCATGAGTTTTATAGAAGTACTTATTGCTTTGGTTATTCTTGTTACTGGAATTTTAGGCGCAGTTGCCATGCAGATAACAGCTAAGCAAGGTAGTTTTGATGCAATGCAGCGCTCCCTTGCTTCAAGCTTAGTACAAGATATCATTGCCCGAATGCGAGCGAACGCGCCTTTAATAAACCCTAATTTAACGTTGAATCAATATGCACGAAATGATTATGGTAGCGCTATAGGCGTAGCTGGAAATCGCTGTAATTTAGCACCTGGTTGCATAACAGCAGATGTAATAAGTAATGATATATACGAATGGGAACTTGCGCTTATGGGGGCAGATGTAACTTCGGCTGGAAAAAATGTTGGTGGTTTAGTTGGTGCTGCAGCTTGCATTAGTCAAAATGGTAATGTGTATACTGTTACTGTCAGTTGGCAGGCAAAAAGCAAGACGACAGATAGTGCGGTTATTAATTGTGGTGTTAGCGGCGCTAAGAGGCGACAAGTAGTAGTACAGACCTTTATATATAATATTTAACATAGTCTCAACTGTAAAAGCTAACTCGCTGTTGACAGTGATGGAAAAGGAACCTGATAAGTATGCACGCTAAGAATAGGTACGACGTAGTTAAACTACCAAGCCAAGCAGTAAAAGGCTTTACCTTGGTTGAGCTGATGATCAGTTTATCTGTTGGCTTAGTTTTATTTGCTGGAGTTATGAGTGTTTTTGTTGGTATGCGGACAACAGCAGCGGAAACCTCTACCTATGGAGAGTTACAAGAAAATGGACGCTTTGCCATTAGTGTACTCACAGATGATTTATTAAGACAAGATTTCTGGGGCGATTATGCCGGGCGATTTAGTACTAGTAACCTTATAGGCTTACAAGCTGCTCCAGGTAATGATTGTATTGGCGGAGGGGTTAATAATGCAACTTTTCCTCTCGCGATTGGCCACTTTAGAACAATCTGGGGACAAACACTTACTGCAGGAACGCCAAACCCTTTAGATTGTTTTACTACTCCCACAGGTACTCGTACTAAACAAGGCTCCGATGTTATTCAACTTAAGCGAGTGATTGGCACTCCTGTGGCGGCAACGATTCCAGGAAACTATTACTTGGACATTAACGTCATGCAAGGTGGTATTTATGCTCAAGGGCAACCAGTACCTGTATTGGATAATGCTCGCACTTGGCAATATCAACACCATGTTTACTATGTCAGAGAAGAGAAAGTAGGTAATGACTATGTACCAGTATTAATGCAAGGGCGTTTAGCAAATCTTAGTATGAGCTTTAACCCTATTGTTGATGGCATTGAAGTGATCCGTTTTATGTATGGTATTGATACGAATGGTGACGGGGTAATTAATGCCTATATTTCAGCCGATAATATGAGCGAGGCTTTATGGGATAATGCTGGTGGGGCGAGAATTTTAGCGGTTAAAGTTTATGTGCTGGCGCGTAGCATTTTACCCGATTTTAAATATCAAAATAACAACACATATCAGCTTGGTGCTGGTGTTGCTGGGCAGTTTAAAGGGAACGGTGATAATTATCGTCGTTTACTTTTTAGTTCAACAATAACTTTATATAACGCGAGAGTAAACTAATGACAATACTTAAGAGAAGCTCTCATCGGCAATATCCTACTAGTTATCTTGGTATTGAACGAGGTAAACAACGTGGGGTAGTCTTAGTGGTTTCACTCATCTTCTTAATTGCGCTAACAGCAGTTGCCTCAGCCTTAATGTTAAATACCACCACTGATATGAAAATGTCTGGGGCGAGTGAAATGCAAGTCGTTGCTAACCAACAGGCTTTTGGTGCTATGGATGAGCTTATTTTTCGACAAGTCCAACATGGCGTTGGTCAAAAAAATGACTTTGCCCTGCCTATTAGTAACTTTGCCGTAGATAAATCCGTATTAGCTGATTTAACCAGTAGTAATGCCGATGGTAATATAACTTCTGCTAGTATAGGCTTATCAAATAACCCCTTGATACTCGAATATCCTTGTCCTCACTCAAGGAACGCTTCTTCTGTACAGGTGTTTACTTGTAACATACTCAGGGTGCAAATAACTAAGCAATATGGTCGAAATAACACTAGTACAGTACAAGTTAATTCAGGGATAGCTCAGCAATTATTAAAATAGATGCTAGGCATTGATGAAATGTATGAGGATTATAAAATGAATAATTTTTTAGCGAAAAGCCTGTTGGCGTTAATGCTCGCTACAGCATCTGATATAACGTTAAGTGAAGATATTGATCTTTATATTAGTGATGTTGTTCGACAGGCTGGTAAGAGTACTAAGGTACTGATTATTTTTGATACTTCAGGCAGTATGGGTGATGTGCATACGGTATCAGCTAAATTTGACCCTGAACTAACATATCCGGCAACTGATTCAGCTCATGCTTATCAGGATCTAGCCCTATATTTTAATAAGGGTGGAATTGATAATAACACCACAATTCCTAGCCACCACAATGATGCTCGCAGGTTTGATGCTGTTATTAATAGCTGTAAAAAGTCAATAGATATTTTAGCTGCCGAAGGTTACTATACTGGTCATATTCGAGAATATACCTATAAGGGGCACAAGGGTACTTGGGGTGAAATTCGCGATAATAACAGCTTAAGTGGTATTGAAATAATAGACTGTGAAGATGATGCTTATATAATTGATAGTGAAGGCGTTGTTGATCTCGGGTCTACATATAATGCCGAAGGCCTGCTTCCTGGCTATCCCGTGAACGATCTAGGCACTAAAAAATCCCCCATATCCCATAACCCGCTGAAGACCACCACTAATGTTGACTGGGCTTCAGCGAGTTATGTTACCTTATATACGGCTAAATATCTACGCTGGTATCACGGTCAAACTGTGGGTAATCTTACAGAAACGCTTATGGATACAGCCATAACAAGTATCAGCGGTGTTATAAAGACCACTCCGTCAGTTGACTTCGGTCTAGAGTTATTTAACTTTAATGCCGGTGATGGTAGTGCTAGTGGTAATGGAGGCCGTATTGTTTTAGGCATCCAAAAAATGACTACATCCAATAAGGCCGATTTACTCAACATTATAAATAACCAAATAACTCCGAATGGAGCAACCCCGCTTTGTGAATCTGTTTATGAAGCCTCACAATATTTTGCTGGTGCAGGGGTAGAGTTCGGTGATGATGATATCAATTATCCTTCTTATAATTATCATAAAAACAGACCGCCACCGGACACCGATATCGTCAAGTCAAACGGTGATTATCTCAGTCCTTTCAATAACTGTGCTTCGAGTATTGCTCATATTATTCTGATCACTGATGGTGTACCGACTAATGATCATAGAGCGGATAGTAAAATTACTGCTCTGAAGACCAAAGTGCTGCGTGTTGATAGCAATGGCACTCCTGTTTATGATGCCAATGGTCAGCCTATTTATGATGATAAAAATTTCATTGGAAGCTCATACCATTGGAATAACTATAGTAAGGATGATAGTTACTTACCAGCGCTAGCAGGCTGGATGAGTGAATACGATATAAATACAAATTTAGATGGTAAGCAAACGGTAGTTACTCATACCATTGGCTTTAGTGGTGGTGCGGATGCTGCAAGATCTTTACTAGTAGAAACAGCAAGACAAGGTAAAGGGGAATATTTCCATGCTGATAGTGGTTTGCAACTAACACAAGCTTTAATCAGTATTCTTAATAGATTACCGCAATCTAATGATCGTTTGGCTTCAGCCTCGGTGGCGGCTAACAGCTTTGATAGAACACAAACCCTTGATTCTGTTTATTATGCTATGTTTGAACCGCAAACTGGGGCTCGTTGGCAGGGGAATTTGAAAAAATATAAAGTCAAGGATGGCAAAATAACCGGCGTGGGTGGTACTGAGGCAATTTGTGAAGTTAATGATCGCAACACATTTTGTCAAAATGCACAAAGTTTTTGGTCACCTCAAGTTGATGGTGATATTGTTGGTAAAGGAGGTGTGGTGGCGTGGTTTAATAGTCAAAAACCAAGTGATAGAACGCTTTACATGGATGGTGGCGTCGGGTCCTTAATTACATTTGACCGGACAAACCTTGAGGCTGCTTTTACTGATGCCGATACCGGCGTGGTGAGTTTGGCCGCTATGTTGGGGGTGGCTGATCTTGTTGACAGTAATGGTGACTCGATTGAAAGCGCCGCTGTTGATGAGATGCTTGCTTGGGCAACCGGTGCTGATGTTGATGATGAGAACAATGACAACGAATTTGATGACATGCGAGCCGATGTTTTTGGTGACCCACTACACTCCAAACCTTTAGTGGTTAACTATGGAACGAGTATACGTATTGTGATTGGTACTAACTCAGGTGCCTTGCATATGTTTAAAGATAGTGGTGCCACAGTAGAAGAAAGTTGGGCATTTATGCCAAAAGAATTCATCCATAATATAAAACCTTTACGTGATAATTACGCATCTTCGAATAAAGTCTACGGTATTGATGGTGAAATTACATTGCATTTATATGATAAAAATGGCAATGGTAAAATAGACAGCGGCACCGATAAAGCATGGATTTTCTTTGGTTTACGCCGAGGGGGCAGCTCATATTATGCTTTAGATATTACCACACCAGATGCACCTAAGTTGATGTGGCATATTGATAGTGGTACAGATGGTTTTGAGGAACTTGGTCAATCTTGGTCACAACCTAAAGTCGGTTATTCAGCACTTAATACTTCAGGTGACACTGCTAGCCCCGTGCTCTTTATTGGTGGTGGTTATGATGTTAATAAAGATAGTGACGGCTTAGCAACTTCTGATACTAAAGGTCGAGCAATTTACATGCTTGACGCAGAAACCGGCAACATATTGTGGAGTGCGTTACCTCAGAATGGTACTACAGTCTTTCCAGGCTCTCATAGTATAGCTTCTGCTATCGGCTTGCTTGATAGTACCGGTAATGGCTTAGTTGATCGCTTATATATTGGAGATACGGGTGGTAGTATCTGGCGAGTTGATATGCCAGATGAGGATACAAAGCATATTTCAGTATTTGAGTTGGCTACATTTGGGGGGGGAGATGATGATCAGCGCTTCTTTTATGAGCCGACAATTGTGCGAGCACTTATTTCTGAAATTATAGAAACAGAGGTTTCTGATGGTCAAGGCGGTAAAAAAACTATCACAGTTCATCAAGAGATCCCTTATGATGCTGTTTTAATTGGCTCAGGAGATAGATCAGACCCTTTAGGTACTGATACTTCGGACACTCTCTATATGATTAAGGACAGTAATATAATCACTCAAACATTTTCTGATAGTAGTACTCCTCCGGTCCCTACTGCAGGATTTACTAAAGATGATTTATATCCCTATACCTATGATCCTTTTGGAAATGCTTCCACCCCACAAGCAAAAGCAGACTTGCAACTGTTGGTAAGTAAAAAATCGGGTTGGTATATCGATTTATTACAAAGTGGTGAAAAAGCCACTGCAGCGGGGTTAGTTATTAATGGCATTGCTTATTTTACTACTTACACGCCTGCGCCTGATGGAACTATTATTGATTGTAAACCACCGGAAGGAAGTGGATGGTTATATGCGGTAGATCTTGCCTTAGGTATTAGAAAGAACTTGTACCTTCAAGATGTGCGTGATGATGATAACCGTGTTTATAAAATCAATAATGACTGGTTGGGAGCGCCTACTTTAATTGTGATACCTGAAAGTGATGGTGACCCAACGACAGTGGATAAAGCTAAAGGAGATATTATTGTTGGTGATGAGGTCATTAATGTAGGTTTTTCTTTAGGAACTACACGCACCTATCTTTATAGTACGGAGAACCAATAATGCCGCAAAATAAGGCGATAGTTAAAAAGCAACAAGGATTTACCCTGATAGAATTAATGATTGTTGTTGCCATTATTGGTATTTTAGCCGCCGTGGTTTATCCCTCTTATGCTGATTTTGTTGTGCGTTCAAACAGGGCTGAGGCACAACGAGAATTAATGCGTTTAGCTAATTTACAAGAGCAATTGTTTGTTGATAGACGCAGTTATAGTGCCGATATGACAGACTTAGGCATGTCAGCCAATCCTTATGTGACCGAGAGTAAAAATTATAGTATTAGCTCTGTGGTTGCTAATAACGGCACCACGTTTATTTTAACTGCTACAGCACAAGGTAGACAGAGTAGGGATACTTATTGCCCTAGTTTAACAATCAATGAAGCCGGGCAGCAAGGTGCTAATTCACCGACTTGTTGGGAGAAATAATATGATTAAAGTTCATTTTACTTTTTGTGGTGTTGCATTTTTTTCTATGTCAGCATTATTATTATCGTTTACTGTAATAGCTGAAAAAAACCATCAACAAAAGTATGAAGCTGTCTTGGGCAAACAAATGCAGGTTAAATGTTTTGTGGAGTACCAAGGTGGTGGTGATGATATCCGTTTTGTGATGGGTCGTTTTAACAAACCAAGCCAGGCAATGAAAATGTTGCAAGGTAGGAAAGTGGGTAAACACAACACTCAAAAGACCGTATATAAAGTCAAGCAGTGTGTACAAGAGCATGAGCGCTTTAGCAGTGCAAAAGCGAGGCAGTTAGATAAAAAGTTGCTCAGGTAAACGGCAAAGCTTAAGGTAAGTTAAGAATCTCGATTAGAATAGCCCTGTATTATTAGATGGGGCTTTTTTTATGTGAGATATGCACATTATCTCGACATGTTAAAATTTTGAGCTTGCTGAACTTAGGGCCTTGATGGATGTTAGCAGCCGGATATAATGCATACTAACGCCTAATAGGTTAGAGAAAAGATACTCGTTTGAATACAGAACGCTGGTAATATTTAGGTGACTATTATGGGCAAATAACATTCCCGCCGTTCCTGAATTCATCATGACCGTCATTATTAGCATCAGTAGTGACATAAGTTCGTCCGGAAATTGATAAAACAATAGCCCGTCCGAGACTCTTGTCATTTTGTGGGCAGTATATAAAGATGCTTGCAGCAGTGGTTAACGTACCTGTTGGAGCAAACCTTATACTGGTTTGACCCGCATAAGTAATGGTGTCACCGGCTGTAGTCGCTGCCTTTATTTTTACTAGAGTATCAGGCGCTAAAGGATCGTCTGTATATAGCCCGTTGTTATCTAAATCAATAAATGCAGTCAATTCATTTTGCCAGTTTGTCGTGCAGACACCATTTTCTAGTGGACAAATGATAACATTTTGCTCCATCGTTATTGCACTATTTCGAGCTGAAAGCACTAAACGATTAAGCTGACTTATTTCATTATCAATACGCATTTTCACTAAAAAAACAGTCATACTAGGAATTGCGATAGTGATCATGATAGCGGCTACGGCAATAGTTATCATGAGTTCAACGAGTGAAAAACCTTTTGAACTATTATTATAATTAACTTTTTGTGGGTTATTAGATTTAATGAGAAAAAATGGCATGATAAAGACCCAAATGCTACAACGACTCTATTATTTATAACACTTTCCTATAACTCTCGCTAGTACTATATATCGTTGAGGTTAACGATATATAGCCCCATACAATGTTATTGCCGTCTATAGCGCACTACTGGGAACGCTAGTCGGACTGATATGTTCTATCGGATAGCAGCCTAGCACTTTAATGAAGTTAGTATGTGGGGTCATTTCGTTAATTGCTTCTTGCAAGGCAAAACTCTTTAAATTAGCTTCGACATCAATATAAAACATTTCTTCCCATGGGCGTCCTTGGATAGGTCTAGACTCAAGTTTGCACATGTTAATGCCTTTTTGCTTAAGGACTAATAAGCATTCTACTAAGGCGCCTGATTTTTGACCGGTAGACAAAATAATCGCAGTTTTTGCTGGAATTTGTTCTGCCACGTCAATTGCTTTTCGAGCAACTAAAATAAAGCGAGAGTGATTTTCTATTTGGTTGGCAATCGAGTGCTCTAAAGCGTGCAACTGATAAAGATGGCCACCTTCTTCGCTGCCAATTACCGCAATGGTTTCATCTTGCAACTTAGCAACCTGTGCCATGGCATCGGCAGTACTATCACAATACTCAATACGAATACCAGTTTGCTTATCTAAGAAATTGCTGCATTGGGTAAAGGGTTGCCCATGGGCATATATGGTTTTTATTTTATCTAAGCTAGTGTTTACCGACGTTAGCAGACAATGTTCTATCGGCTGAGTTATTTCACCCACAATAAATAGGTTAGTGTGTTGCAGTAAATCATAAACTTCGTTAATACTACCTGAGCTGGTGTTTTCTATAGGCAACATGCCGTAATCAACTTGCCCTGATTCAACTTGATGTAATATGTCAGAAAAACGTTGGCAACCTGATTCAATGATTTTCTCTGCTCTACGGGAAAAATAGCGATGGCTGGCAAGATAGCTATATGAGCCTTTATCACCTAGGAAGGCTACGCTAACGGTTGGCACTTGAATATCAGGATTAGCCAGTGTTTGTAAGTAAGCTTGTTGATTTAAAACCGAGTCTTCAATAATAGTTTGAAATACACTGGTAACATAGTGAGCATCTAAACCTAAGATTTTACCTTGCTTAATTAAACGTATTAAAAGCTCTTGTTCGCGTTGTTGATCTCTAATAGGGCGGATTTGTTGCACTTTACTCTTCGCGACACTAAGTGTTAACGCCCGACGTTTTGCCAACAAAGCTAATAAATCTTGATCTAAAAGCGTTATTTCTTGTCGTATTTCATTTAAATCTAACTTTTCGCTCACTAGTTTACCTTTTTATTGTTGATTGACTGTTTACTTTGAGTAGTTACTCTAGCTAGCTTAGCTAAATAGTGTCAACTGTTTCTTTAGACGTTTTTGTTTGTCAGTAGTGGTTAAGGTATGCATTGAAATATTATGGCAAAGCTGCATAAGGTAGCAATAGCCCAGACTATTGATCTTAATAGGCCAATATTTAACAAATAGAAAAGGTTATAGAGCACTCGTGCAATTATATGGACAACAGCCAACACCAGTATTGTTGGTTGGCTATTGTTTGTTGCTAGGGCTAAAAGAAGTGCGGGGGAAAAAAGAATAACTGACTCAAAAGCATTTTGATGGGCAGCGAGGGCACGAGCACCAAATCCGGTGAGTTTGCTTTGCTGCTCTCTTGGGTGATTATTGTTGTATCCGCCAAGTTTAGCCATGGCAAAAGCTACTGGGATTTTTGCCAGTAGTGGTAAAAACAGTGCTAAAAACAAGCAAATAATTAATATAGTCATAGTTTATCTCTTTATTAAATTGTCAGCATAGTGCCAATATTGTCTTCGTAATTAAACACTACTTAATAGCTAAGTAAGGTCAACTTATACTGCGTTTTTCCCGGTAAAAATGGCGAAGCTATACCTTGTTCCCAGTCACTATGTCCCATGCCATAATACGGACTCCAAGGGTGACCTGATTGGCTAGTTGGCATATGAAATATACCATCAATTTCGTGCCCCGGTGATACCACCATACGTTCAGAGGCACCAAAGGCTTTTCCTTGTACCCTTGGCATATAGCTATCGCCAGCTAATGCTTCACTTGGCATATCAAGCCAATAATTTAATAGCGGCAGGGCACTACTTAAGGGGTGTTTTATCGCCGAACTGTTTTGTTGCCCCCAGGTCGCAGCATTTAGTGGCTGGTTAGTCGACATATCACTAAGGGTTAAGGTTAGTGCCTTAGTAAACAGCTCTTGCCAGCTATTTCCCCCTAGCATGATGAAGTTATTGGGTTGTTCATTAATAAGCTGCCATAAGGGCACTTCAATTTGGTGGCGAATACTTTTGAAATTAAAAGCGTTATCAATATTTTTTAAACTTGTATTCAATTCGAAAAAAACACTATCTCGAAGGTTAATTCTAAAGTTACGCACTAAGCGATAACTCACAGAGTCAATGCTAGCTCTTAATACCTCGGGTTTTGTTAATAAGGTTTTTACTTGCGCAAAGTTATTATGCTGGGCAAGTACTTGTTCGGTTAACACGGTCTCAATAATAAACTGCTGCCAGCGTTGTAAAAAAACGGCTTCATCATCTAGGCCTATTTTAAGTAGCGCTTGTTCGTCAAACTGTTCTTGGGCGAGTAAATTATCTCTAATTTGCTTTGCACGAGCACCGAGGGCATAGCCACCATTGCCAAGTTTTTCATACATTTTACCACCAACGACACGGGAATTCGCCGTCCATAGTCTGTGGTTTTCTGGATTTTCAATGCGAGGATAGTCTGAAGGAATTAAATAGCCTTGCCAGCGATTATCCCCTGAGCTCCATGATTGAGGTGTTTCACCAACGGCGCCTTTTTTGATAGGGATTGGTCCCATAATGGTCCAGCCAATAGCACCGTCTTTATCCGCGACCAAAATATTTTGCGCAGGGATACCGGAGCGAGCTGCAATATCTAACGCCTGCTCAACAGTTTTTGCTTGCTCTAATTGAGTAGCTGTTAAGTTGACTGCTTCCTTATCGTGGGCAACCCAGCGATAGGCCAGTGATTTCCCTTGATGGTTTTTCCCAATAACAGGCCCCCAAATTGTTTCCTTTACCGTGATCGCTTGGGCTTTTTGTCCTTTAATGGCGATTACCTGTTTATGAAAGGTAAAGTCTTGATAGCCAGTTGGCGTTAAATATTGGCTGTCATCAGCATTAGTGGTTAGCACAATCACATCACTATAGTCGCCGTAGCTATTGGTAAAGCCCCAGGCAATATGACCATTGCTACCAATAACCATATTTGGAGTACCTGGCAAGGTGGCGCCAGTGACTTTAATTTGTTCAGTAACGGACTTTAAGCCAGAAATTGTGATATGTGGATATTCAAAAGAAGCGCGAAACCAAGTATTAGGTACACGAATGCCAAGGTGCATATCATTGGCTAAAATGGCGCTTCCGGTCGAGGTTAACGCGCCTGAAATTGCCCAGCTGTTAGAACCAGGGAAATTTTCACCTTGATATCTATTGGCAATATTATTAGCTAGTTGTGTGTTATTAGCCAATGCAATGTCATTTTTACCGTCAAGGTTAACACTTGTAGCAGAAGGCCACGCCTCTTTAGGCATAGGCGCTGGAGATAATTGACTACCATCAATTGCCGCATCCCAGATACTGCCTTTAGGATCTAAAAATGCATACACATCACCCGATAACACTGCTTTCATTAAACCCAGGGTACGCTCACGTTTACCATCGTGGTATTGAAGATCTATATACATACTAAAAATAGTGAGGATTGAGTCTTCTTCACTCCATTGCACCGGCTCTTGTTGCAGCAGAAGGTATTCAAAAGGCGAAGAGGATAAATATTTTAACCCTTGGTTGACACCTCGAGTATAGGCTTTAACTAAATCAAGTTGCTCTTGGGGCAGCTGAGCGACTATTGCTCTGGCCCGATCGCGAAAGCGATGTTTACGGATCGATTTATCATAATCAAGAGCGACAACACCAAAAAGGCTGGCCAACTCACCTGCGGAGTTTCGTCTTAATAAGTCCATCTGAAAAAATCGCTCTTGTGCATGGACAAACCCTAAAGCAACAGCAATATCGGCTCTACTTTCGGCCTTTATCGTGGCAATACCCTGCTGGTCTCGCTCAATTATGGCAGTTTTTTTTAAGCCAAAAACGGTTTTTTTCCCGTCTAGTAGTGGTAGGGCGCTATCAACTTTACTGTAAAGCCAAGTTAATGCCGTTGCTAACACTAATAAACTGATAAGTAAGAAGCCAGTGAGTATTTTTTTTATTTTGTTCATGGATAAGGCAAGCTAGATAAATTGATATAGCAGAGTAACGCAAAATGCCCTGAGTGAATATTCTTAGTTACTTTTATTTAAACAATGGTATTAGCATACTTATGGCTATTAACTCAATAGACCTCAGAGTATTACTGTTTATTCTTGGCCTAGTAAATACTGGGCTGAACAATACTGAGTTGTTGGACGAGAGAGCTTGGCGATTTGCCCATATTTAGTTAACTAAGCTGAACCCTGGATCATGGGGGGGGATAATATCTAAGTTAAATTAATGGCACAATTTATTCAATTATGAAGGTAAAACGTTTATCAATAGCGGGTCATTAACTATACTTTGCTGTTACATTTTGCCTTTATCACTTTGCTCTTAGGTGTTGGCTCTAGCTGCTCAGTAATATTTCCTTTAACCGGGCTGGTAAAGTATGAAATAAATTGGTTTAGCTTGTCGCTAAAAGCCATGGCGCTGTTAAAAAACTCATTGGAATTATTGACAACATTCATTGTTAAGGGTGAATTTTCTAGCGTTAACATAGTCGGGTTTGACAAAATTAAGCCCGTGGAAAAATTATTACGGTATTGACTGGCTAGTGTGCTAGGTGTTTTTGCCACTACCTTGATAAAATTGTAGTTATTATAGCTCGAGCTATAGGCATTGCTCACATTTAAATACTGTATTTTAATAGCAGACTTGGCAAGTGCCGGGGATATATTGCTCAATATTACGAAGGTGATAGTAAAACTAACTAATAGTAATTTAACTGATTTCATTGCCTATATCCTTTAGCTTTGCCCATATACTGGTTAAGTGTGGTGTTGTTCGCAACCACTATGTCTTTTATTGCTTGAGTTGCAGCTATTATTTAAGATTACTCAATTGTAACAGTTGTTACTTTACTGGTTGTTTACTCATTATGCTAGCGAGTTGAGATAAGTTGCTTCTTTCACACGGTAGATGGTAAAAGTTGGTTAAAGAACATTGTTAAAGTAAAATGGCTAATAATTACCTATAAGCTGTCTATTTATTAGCACCATTTAAGGGCATAAATATTACCAAGTATTTCAAAAAATTTACATGAGTCACAAAAAACTCGAAGTAGTTGTTGAACCTAGCTTAACGCTTTGACTTCGCTTGGGGGAGCATGACAAGCAACACAGGCGCTATTATGCAATAGCGCCTGTGTTGGTTACTTTTTTCGTTTAGCGCTTGAGCGACTTAGTTTAACTTTAACTATTAGTTAGCGCTGTTGACGCTTCTTTGCTAAGCGATATTGATGCAGTAACGGCTCGGTATAACCATTTGGCTGTTTGGCACCGGAAAATATTAATGCGCAAGCGGCTTTAAAGGCAATGTTATTGCTAAAATCATCACTCATTGCTTGATAGTTAACATCAGTCGCGTTTTGTTGATCAACAATACGGGCCATTTTCTCTAAACTTGCCTGTACTTGCGCGGTTGTACAAATGTTATGTGTAAGCCAGTTGGCAATGTGTTGACTGGAAATTCTTAAGGTCGCTTTATCTTCCATTAAGCCGACATCATTGATATCCGGTACCTTAGAACATCCGACACCTTGATCTATCCAGCGTACTACATAGCCTAGAATTCCTTGGCAATTATTGTCTAGCTCTTGGCTTATTTCCGTTGCACTCCAATCGGTATTTTTTGCCAGTGGAATGGTTAATATATCATCAATATCAGCGGCTTTACGTTGACTAAGCTGTGTTTGTACAGCAAATACGTTCACTTTATGGTAATGCAGGGCGTGCAATGTCGCTGCCGTAGGTGAAGGTACCCAAGCCGTATTTGCCCCGGCTTCCACATGATTTATCTTGGTTGCTAACATGTTTGACATTTGATCTGGAATTGGCCACATACCTTTACCAATTTGCGCCTTTTGGCTAAAACCGCAAGCCAGGCCGACATCAACATTGTTATCTTCATAGGCGCTAATCCAAGTCGTTAACTTTATATCGGCTTTTCTTGCCATAGCACCAGCCATCATAGAGGTATGAATTTCATCGCCTGTTCTGTCTAAAAATCCGGTGTTGATAAATACCACACGATCTTTGGCAGCAAAAATACAGTTCTTCAAATTGACACTGGTACGTCTTTCTTCATCCATAATACCCATTTTTATGGTGTTGCTTGGTAATGACAATGCCTTTTCTACCCGAGAGAATAAGGTGTCGGCAAAAGCTACTTCTTCAGGGCCGTGCATTTTTGGCTTAACAATGTAAATTGAACCTTCACTACTGTTACGGTATTCACCATTACCTTTTAAGTCATGCAAGGCAACTAAAGAGGTGATCATTGCATCGAGAATGCCTTCAGGTACTTCGTTACCTTGGCTATCGATAATGGCATTATTTGTCATCAAGTGACCGACATTACGGACGAACATTAAACTTCGCCCCTTCAGGGTAACTGTGTCGCCATTCAGTGTCTGTACGCTAAAATCAGGGTTCATGGTACGAGTGATGTTTTGACCATTTTTATTTACCGTGGCAGATAACTTACCTGTCATTAACCCCAACCAATTTCGATAAGCTAATACCTTATCTTCGGCATCAACCGCTGCGACTGAGTCTTCAAAATCCATAATAGTGGTTAAAGCAGATTCAAGCATGATGTCACTTAACCCAGTAACATCTTGCTGACCACTATTACTTTCATCATTAAATAATAAATTTAAATGTAAGCCATGGTGAGAAAACATTAACGATTGTGGTTTATTGATACTGCCAGTAAAACCAATAAAAGCTGAGGGTACCTTTAAGGCGGTTTGTTGACCATTAGTCAAAGTTACCATCAATTGCTGCTCAGTTAAGTGGTAACTAATCGCTTGCTTATGGCTGCCAGAAACAAGTGGCAGGGCTTGATCTAAACTATCCTTGGCAAAGGCGATAACCTTTTTACCCCGTACTGGGTTATAGGCTTTACTTGGCTTGGCACCATTTTCATCACTGATGACATCGCTACCATAAAGCGCATCATATAGACTTCCCCAGCGTGCATTTACCGCGTTTAAGGCAAAGCGAGCATTCATTATTGGTACCACAAGTTGCGGTCCTGCCATAAGCGCTAATTCACTATCAACATTACAGGTGTTAATACTAAAGTCTGCTACTTGCGGGACAAGGTAATTAATAGTCATTAAAAACTGCTTGTAGTGAGCAAAATCAAAGGGCTTATTGTCTTGATGGTATTTATCTATGCTTGCTTGTAAGGCCTCACGTTTTAATAACAGTTGTTGGTTTTTGGGGCTAAGTTCATTAATTATATTGGAAAATTGCTGCCAAAAGTGCTTTGAACTAATGGCTGTGCCAGGTAATGCTTCATATTCAATAAAGTCAAAAAGACATTGGCTAACTGTTAAGTTTTCTATGGTTACTGTTGCTGGCATTATAACTTGACCTTTTTTTCAAAAAAAATATATTAAAAGTGTTAAGAATATTGGTGTGAAAGTTTCTATTACTAACGTCACTGCTAGCGCAATTACACTGAAATAGCGTTGTAAATAAATATTAATGATAATCCTATGGCTTATTATCACTGCTGGCAATAGTGCTTTAAGCTTATAAATTTATACTAGGCCAGACTATTTTGGCTACAACACCATTTAAGTTATTGTTAGTTAGTGTTATTTTGTTATTATTTTTATAGATTATGTAGCTAGCATGATATTATTGTACTTTATGATAAACAGCATTCATATGGTGAATGATTCTTGCTGCTGAGTGCTGGTACCCCCTTTTAGTTAAATAATTGCTGCAGTAACGGTACTAACCAAGGGCTGATCAGTGCGGTAAGTAAGGCGGATAAAATCAAGGCAACTGAACTGTAAGCGCCATGTTCAGCACTAACCCTAACTAACACCGCGGTACCAATAGCATGACTGGCACTACCTATGGCCAAACCCTGAGCTTTTGCGGAGTTTACCCCAATAAAGCTAAGCCAAGCAGGACCGAGTAAACCGCCAAATAGCCCGGCAAGCAAAATAGCAAAAGTGGTAATGGAGCTATCACCAGATAATTGCTCGGTTAACGTAATACCAATAGGTGTGGTTACTGATTTAAGTGCTAATGCTATGGCTATTTCAGGGGCTTTAATAAAGATCATCGCCATAATAAAGCTGACTGATATCACCACTATAATACCTAAGGCTAAGATAGACATGATCTCCCGCCAATGAAATTTTATCTGTCTGAGCTGTTGATAAAGTGGGAAACCTAGGGCAACAATCGCTGGTTCTAACATAAGATTAAGAAAGTAAGTTGCTTGGCTATATTGCTGATACGTTATATCAAGAAAAAGCAGTAGGGGTACTAATAAAATGATGGTAAGCAACATCGGGTTTAACCAAATTGATTGCCATTTTTGTTGAAGTTTTGCGGATAATTGATAGGTGGCAACCGTAGTCAAGGTGATGGCGATACTTGCTAAAATAGGCGTGTTAATTAGCACACTATCAAGCATTATTTTCACCTGCGGATGTACTGTCATCATCGGGTACAGGTGTAATAAGAAAGCGTTCACTGAGACAACCTATGACCGTCAGTAAAAGAAAAGTCGAGCTAAAGATAATGGTAATCAAGGCTATGCCGTGTTGTTGTATTAATTGAAAATGATTAATAACACCAACGCCGGCAGGAACAAAACAAACCCCCATATTTCTAATAAGCCACTGATTAGTAACGCTAACCTTATGCGGGCTAAACCAGTTTAGTTGTAAAAAAACAGCATAAATAACCATACCGTATAAGCTTGCTGGTAGGCCTGACAATAAATAGTTAACAAGCTTTCCTAGCAGTAAACTAATACTGATGGCAAAAAGGGTATAAAGCACATTTTTCATCGTCAGTTATTTATTATTCTCACAAGTTTGTGCCGCAGCAATGACTAATTTTCTAAACCAAATATGGCTGGCATCGTGATGTAATAAGGGACTCCAGATCATTTTTAACTCTATGTCGGGGATATCAAAGGGCGGTTTTAGAATAGTATAGTTACTGTCATTCTTGTGTAACATCGCCGCTTTGGTCGGTAAAGTAGCAATTAAATTATCTTCATAAGCAAATTGCATAGCAACATGGTAATTACGGGTAAAAACTTTAATGTCACGCTTCTTACCTAAGCGGGCTAGCGCTTCATCAACCCAACCGAGCTTTTGCACATCTTTAGGATCCATACCCACGCCAACACCAAAGCCAGTTTTTGAAACCCACACGTGTTTTGCGCTAAGGTAAGCGTTTAAATTAAATTTATTGACTAATGGGTTGTCAGCGCTTAATAAACAGGAAAAAGAGTCACGCCAAATTGTTTTTTGATGGAAAGATTGTGGCAATTCATCAAAACGGTTAATCGCCATATCAATTTTACCTGCCTCTACATCATGAAAGGTAACATCACTTGGCGTCATAATGTCTAAGGTGATATTAGGGGCTACTTCATTTAAAGACCTTAGTAGCGTAGAGAGCAACGTTGAAGCAGCATAATCACTGGCCATGATCCTAAAAACACGTTGACTGTTAAATTCGTTAAATTCTTCCTCGCCTTGCAAAGCTTCTTCTAAATCAAGCAATATTTTACGAATACTTGGACCTAAAACGCGAGCACGTTCTGTCGGGACCATGCCATTAGAAGTACGTACTAAAATGGGATCGTTAAATAAAGTCCTGAGCCGTTTTAAGCCATTACTCATCGCCGGTTGGGTAATATTAAGCTGGCTTGCTGCCCGAGTAACATTCTTTTCTCGCAATAATACGTCTAAATAAATAAGTAGGTTTAAATCGATTTTAGAAATATTCATGTCGTTAATGGCTCTCTCGATAAATATAAGTCAGGTAGATATAAGCTAAATTAAGAGCTAATTCAATGTGTTTTTAGCAATATAGTGATAAAAAAGTGGTTGATAAGTGGCATAACGGCAAGTTTTATTCATTGTGTGAATGATGGTAATAGTAAATATATATTTTAAAAATACCCTAAACATAGGTTATTGTTTTTGTAGTCCGGTTTGAAAACTTACTTTTTAATATTCACCTTAAGGTTTGACCCTTTGATTTAAGGTCTCAATTAGCAAGTTAATCAGCCAATACTAATAACACCTATTTAATCTACAACAAGACTTTTGGAGAATGATATGTCTAACTATCAAAGTGCAATTGAAGCAGTTAAAGCCATTAAGGCACAAGCGGGTAGTTCATGGGCCGCTATTAGCCCTGAGTCTGCTGCTCGCATGCGTACCCAGAACAGATTCAAAACGGGTCTAGACATCGCTAAATATACCGCAGACATTATGCGCAGTGATATGGACGCTTATGATGCTGATAGCTCTAAGTACACTCAGTCTTTAGGTTGTTGGCACGGTTTTGTTGGTCAACAAAAAATGATTTCTATCAAGAAACATTTTGATGGTAAAACAGACCGTCGTTATTTATACCTTTCTGGTTGGATGGTGGCGGCACTTCGCAGTGAATTTGGACCTCTTCCTGATCAATCTATGCACGAAAAAACGTCGGTAGCCGCTCTGGTTAAAGAGCTTTATACCTTCCTACGTCAAGCTGATGCCCGAGAATTAGGTGGTCTTTTCCGCGAACTAGATGCGGCAAGCGATAGCGACAAAGCTGCCATCCAAGACAAAATCGATAATCACGTTACTCACGTAGTGCCAATTATTGCCGATATCGATGCGGGTTTTGGTAACGCGGAAGCCACTTATATCATGGCAAAACAAATGATCGAAGCCGGTGCTTGTGCCCTGCAAATTGAAAACCAAGTTGCAGATGAAAAGCAATGTGGTCATCAAGACGGTAAAGTAACGGTTCCTCACACTGATTTTCATTCCAAGATCCGCGCCTTGCGTTATGCTTTCCTAGAGCTAGGTGTCGACAACGGTATTATCGTTGCACGTACTGACTCTGAAGGTGCTGGCCTGACCAAAGAAATTGCGGTGGTTAAAGAGCCGGGCGATCAAGGTGATATATATAACTCATTCCTAGACGTTGAAGAAATTGACGTAGCTGATATGGCACAAGGCGATGTCTGCTTTAACCGTAACGGCAAGCTTGTTCGTCCTAAACGTTTGCCTTCTGGTTTATACCAATTCCGTCAAGGAACCGGTGAAGAGCGTTGCGTATTTGACAGCATCGAAGCAATTAAAGCGGGTGCTGACTTGCTTTGGATAGAAACAGCCACACCAAACGTTGCCGATATCACGGCAATGATGAACGAAGTTCGTAAAGAAATTCCGAATGCTAAACTGGTTTACAATAACAGCCCATCATTTAACTGGACGTTAAACTTCCGTCAACAAGCATATGACGCTATGATCGAGGCGGGTGAAGATACATCGGCTTATGTTCGTGCTGATTTAATGAATGTTGACTATGACGAAACTGAATTATCTAAACGTGCGGATGACAAGATTCGTAGTTTCCAAGCGGATACTGCACGTGAAGCCGGTATATTCCATCACTTGATCACTTTGCCTACTTACCATACCACAGCATTGTCTGTTGATAACTTGGCGAAAGAGTACTTTGGTGATGAGGCTATGCTGGGTTATGTTAAAGGTGTACAGCGTAAAGAAATTCGTCAAGGTATCGCCTGTGTTAAGCATCAAAATATGTCAGGCTCTGACATGGGTGATGATCACAAAGAATACTTTGCTGGTGAGAATGCCCTTAAAGCTGGCGGCGCGAACAATACGTCTAACCAGTTTAGCTAGATTCCTTACTAACTAGTTAACTAATAAAAAACCAGTCTTAACGACTGGTTTTTTATGTTTAATGAGCAGTGGTTTAAGTTTTCATAAGCAAGAAATAGACAATAAAAAAGGCTGCTTTCTAAAAGAAATAACAGCCTTTTTGACTATTAACTTAGCGATAAAACAACTAAGTTCTCAAGCTGTTCACCGTATACCGGTTGGTATTAGAAGCTATAAACTAAGGTCACTGATGTTTCAGTGTTAGTATTTTCAAAACCTTGTTCTACTTCAGTATCGTAATCAACACGAAAAGAAAACTTGAATTGTAAAGATTCCATTAGCTTGGTAGTCAATGAAGTCTCTGATTTATAGACACTGTTTTTACCAGACTCGAATGCTTGTTTGGCAACAAAGTATTGTTTGAATTCAACAAAGTCATTGATTTGTTTAGTGTATAACGCTTGGGCTTGCACAATGGCAGCAGTTTCACTGCTTTCAATAATTGCGGCAGTTGTTGCTGTCGCCGCTATTGCGCGAATAACGTCGTATTTTACACCTGGGCCAATATCAGCGAAAAATGAACTAGTTTCAGTTTCCCACCAGTGACGACCCCAACCAAAAGAAGCTGAAGTTTGGTATTGAAAACTACTGAACTTATCTTGTTCATAATAAGCGCTGCCGTAAAGGTAGTTTTTACCACCTTCTTCTAGCGAGTAGTTAGTCTGCCCTAGGATGTCCCATTTATTATCTGTGCTTTCAAAAGACTTTTCTTTTGTTATTTTATCTTCTGTTTCAAGCTTCTTAGCAAGGGCATTAAAAGACAATGAGTTTAACCATTGTCCTGCTTCATGTTTAAGATTTATACCCGCTTTGATATCACCAGTTTTGGTATTACCCGTGGTAAATAAAAACCCTAATTCTGCCGAAATAGTTAATGATGATTTTTCTTCATCAACCGCTTCTTCAGCCAAGGCATATTGGCCAGTAAAAGGTAATAACAGCAGAGCTGCAGCAGCTATTTTAGATTTCATGTTCATCCTTAAAAAATGATAATTGATCAGTTAAAATGTTGGAGGGATTAATTTTTCGCGATCCTATCAAATTTTTAGATGACAGCCAACTTGTAAACTTATGTAAATGAAAAAATCGTAATAAGTTTTACCTTATTGCGATAACTCAGTTAATTAAACAATAAATATCATCATGTTAATTTATGGCTCTGTTGTTGTTTAGTGTCGGCGAGTAAATAAGCGAGACGCATAAACCCATCCATGGGGCTCTGCACAAGCATCAGGACAGTGTGCTCCTGCACTGTCTAGTAAGGGTATATCCATATACCGTCATGCTTGTGACGCTCGCTTTTATCACACCACCAACACTCACTATAAAATCAATAACTTACTATATTACCAACACCTAACTACAACACAGCTTAATTTATTAATACCATATAGCTGAGAAATATTTTACCGACTAACTAGGCTCAGCAATTAGTGTTTTAAACTCTGAGTGGTAACAAACTTAATTGATTTGGTATAATTAAATGAAAAATTAGCCAATAAAATTGAGCTAGGTTACCACTAGCTTGATGTTTTGGTGATGGCAGTAATAAAATTCCACAACCATGGGCTGAGCGCGGCGGCTATGCTGGTTCGAAAAACATGTTATCTACTCTGTAAGTGCTCTATGGCCATGTTGATTATCGCCTGCTGTTGGCAAATATTGCCCAGCCTTTAAAGCCGGCTAATGGCAGAAGCAAGGTGCTATTAAATTTTTCGGCCTGCGCTAGATAAGGTTGCTTGGTCCGCAGTGTTAAGGTGCAACGCTTGATAAAAAGATGAACATAAGCCTGTCCTTGGCACCTTTGCTAAAGCCAGCTTGGTATAATATCTTGATTGATGATTTCTTCATAACTAGGGCGCTTTTTCACTATTGCAAATTTACTGCCTTTAACCATTACTTCTGGCGCCAGCATACGGGTATTATAATTTGATGACATAACCGCGCCATAGGCCCCACAGCTCATAATGGCAATCAAATCGCCGGCATTTGACTCATGCACTTGCCGCGCTTTGGCAAAGGTATCGCCAGTTTCACAAACAGGCCCAACGACATCATAGGTTTTTAGTGATTTTTTAGCCTTATTGACGGCAAAAATTTGATGATATGCATCATACATACTGGGTCTGATTAAATCGTTCATACCAGCATCGAGCAGTAAAAATTGCCGTTCTTCACCCTCTTTTACAAAAACAACACTGGCTACCAGAATCCCCGCATTGCCCAATAGCGAGCGACCCGGCTCGATAATTATTTTGCAATTAAGTTGGCCAAGTTGGGCGTTGACTATATCGGCATAGGCTTGCTTGCTGGGAATAACTTCATCACGGTAGGTAATGCCTAAGCCACCACCAACATCAATTACACTAATGTCATGACCATCGGCTCGAAGCGCAGTAACCAGTTCGGCAATACGTTGGTAAGCTTCGGCAAAAGGAGCCAAACTGGTTAATTGCGAGCCAATGTGTACATCCACACCTTGAACTTTTATGCCGGGTAACGCTGCGGCTTTTTTATAGGCCAATTGTGCCTTGGAAATAGGAATACCAAACTTGTTTTCTGCCTTTCCGGTGGAAATTTTTTCATGAGTTTGCGCACAAACATCAGGGTTAATGCGAAAAGCAATCGCTGCTGTGGTATTAAGTGAGCTGGCAACTTTCGATATCAACTCTAGCTCAGGCTCCGACTCAACATTAAATTGTAAAATACCTAAGGATAACGCGTAGTGGATTTCATCTTGGGTTTTAGCCACCCCAGAATAAACAATTTTATTTGGGGGGATGCCAGCAGCAATGGCGCGACGAATTTCTCCCATAGATACCACATCAGCGCCTGAGCCCAATTTTGCTAAAGTGGCAAGTACCGCTTGGTTGCTATTCGCTTTTACTGCATAACAAATCAGAGTGTCTTGAGCGCTAAATGCCTGTTGATAATCTTGAAAACTTGCTTCAATGGCCGCGCTTGAATAGCAATAAAAAGGTGTTTTTACCTGTTTGGCAATATCACTAATAGCAATATCATCAACATACATTTCATCATTTTTGTGTGGGAAGTAGCTAACTGGTGTCATAGGGTAATCATGGGTCTTGAGCAAAGATAATGTAGCTCAATTTATGCTAACTGGTGGCACTATTCAAGGGCTAAGTGTAATAAGGTCTGGGTAAAAAGTTATAGCTCATAACTGGTATCGAATGGGCTAGGTGTTTCCCTACTGCATTTAATCGATTCAGCCGGGACTTAGACGGTTAACGTGGAGGTAAATATTATCTCTATTGCCACTTGAGGGCGTTACTTGAGCTAGCTAATTTAACTAAGCTCAAGTTGATTTTAGTGAATTTCCGCGGTTCTTTAGCTTAGCTGTGCCAGAGCCGACTGTAATTCATCAAGTAGGTCCGGATTAGTAATTTCTTGTTTGTCACTATCAAAATTATCAAAGAAACTTGGAATGGATAAACTCGCTTTTACATCCGCGGCAAAATAAGGCGCTGAGGCTGTTGCTGCGGTTAATACTGTGTTAGCGCCACCGGGGCCTGGAGAGGTAGCCAATAAAACCATAGGTTTATTTTGAAATAACTTCATGTTGATGCGTGAGGTCCAGTCAAATAAGTTTTTATAAGCTGCGGTATAAGAGCCATTGTGCTCAGCAAAAGAAATGATAATAGCATCGGCTTGGCCTAATTTAGCGTAAAAAGCTTTGGCAGCATCGGGTTGACCTAATTCATCTTCTCTATCTTGACTGAATAAAGGCATTTCATAATCGTTAATATCTAATATTTCTACCGTGGCATCAGGTACCAGAGAAGCGGCATACGTTGCTAATTGTTTGTTGATTGACTTTGAGCTGCTGCTGGCTGCGAAGGCTAATAATTTCATAATGATGCGTCCTGTAATTATCTAAATAATTTAGATATATGATTAATTCAATACTTAATTCAATACTTAGTTCAATGGTAAATAAGTGACTAACCCTTTGGTTTAGTCTTAAGATGTGAGTAGTATACAGCTATAACCAAACGTAATTAATACCCTTAAATGATAAAAACTATTTCCATATGACTCATAATCACGATTCCAAGCTATTTGACGGCATGGTTATCTTTACCCAAGTCGTTGACTGTGGCAGTTTTTCTGGCGCAGCGATAGCGACCGGGCACTCAAACTCCTACATTAGTAAAACACTCAATAAACTTGAAACACGTGTGGGTGTACGGTTATTAAATCGCACTACTCGCTCTATCAGTTTGACCCCAGAAGGACAAGTTTACTATGAGCAATGTCAGCAGCTGGTCTTTGATGCTCATGATGCGGTGTCTTTATTAAAGCAAAGTCATATTGAACCTAAAGGTGTACTTAAAGTGAGTTGTCCAACTTCCTTTGCCCAAAGCCATTTACAAGAGGTGGTGTCAGCGTTTATGCACCAATACCCGCAAGTAAATCTGGAATTAGACTTAAATGATCGACATGTCGATCTAGTTCAAGATGGCTTTGACTTAGTCATTAGAGCAACAGAGCAGTTGGCTGAATCAAGTTTAGTTTGCCGTAAAATATATAGCTGTAAAAGCTATACCGTGGCATCACACGATTACCTTAAACGCTTTGGTGTGCCTACAACGGTAGCGCAACTCAGTGAACACCAGTGCATTTGTTATAGTAATTTAAAGCAAGCTAATAAATGGAGCTATAGCCATAACAATGGCACACATAGCCAAGTTGAAGTGAAAGCTAAGTTATTATGCAACAGCGCTAGTATGGAGTTGGCCATGGTACTTGCAGGTCATGGTATTTGCCGCTTACCTGAATTTGTTATGGAAAAAGCCCTGCAACAGCAACAATTAGTTATCTTACTTAACGATTATATTCCTCCAACTATTGATGTTTATGCTATTTACCCCAGTAGAAAACACTTATCACCTAAAGTACGTTGTTTTATTGATTTACTGGTTGAAAAAATGCCTAAGGTTGCGCTTTAATTGATTAGCCATGAGTAAAGTATTGCTCAGCTATATTCAACTGATGATTGCATGCACTGTTTTAGTAAAGTACAAAACTCATTCAGCTCACGGTCAAGGGCTGTTTCAGGCAGAAATAAATGGTAACCAAAGGCCTGATGTAACACGGTACTGTGGTGAAGAAATGCGGCTAAGGGGCCGATCAGTGACTCTCCTGAAGATAATTGAAAAGGTTCGAAATTAAGCTGACTTTGCTCCAGGCTAATTAACTGTTGTTGAATAGCAAAGGCTAATAAGGGCCTTTGTTCATGAATCAGGCGATTGGCTAAGCGCGGCGAAATTTGCTTGGCCAGAGTCGATAAATGTTTTAGACGAATACCAATATAGGGTAACTGTACTTGTATAAAACCTAAGCTTTCATTCATTAAAGCAATGCGCTGTATCTGTTGCCAGTTAACTTGCCAGTGGCCATAGCTATGTTGATATCTTATGCCTTGAGGATTAAGGCATAAACTATATTTTGGTTGCAGGTACTTAGCTAATCCCGTGATAAAAATGACCAATGAGGTAAGGTAGATAAAAATCAACACCAGCTGATATTGTCGCCAATAGCCTTGGCTAAATACTAAGATCATAATAAATAGCATGAGCGCTGTTAACATTAAAAATATGGCATGGTGATTACTTTGCGCTTTAATCTTTATAACAGGTAATTTATTTGTCATTAGCCACACCTCTCACACCTAGGGGCTTACTTGAGCAAAATTATTTTTAAGTTACCGACAGGTTTTCTTAATGGTCTTATTGAGTTTTTTCTTTTGAGCCGTTAGTTGCGCTTCACTTTTAAAGCTACGCTGACCATCAGGTGACATCATATAAATTCGGCCGCCTTGACTAATGATTGCTAGCTGGCTTTTTAGTTGCTTGCAATAGCCTTTATTTTTTTTAGCTAACGTGGCCTCTTTTTGTGCTCGTTCAGCTTTCGCTTGCTTAGTCTTATTATAGTCTTGTTGCCACTGACTGTCTTTGCTGACTACATCAGCAATATTATGATTTTCTTTGGGCGTTACAGTGGTGACTTTTTCACCATCTATGGGCTTATCACTGAAGTGAACTTTGCCGTATTTATCGGTCCAAGTATAAATTTCAGCGCTTAAATTAAATGATAAAGTGCTGGCTGCTAGTAGTAAAATCGTGCCTAATAGTCTCAACATATTGATAAAATCCTTTTTAATGCTCTTTAAATCGTTATGTAAAAGCAGGAGTTCTCATTCAATATGAACCATAACATAGCTTGATCAGTATATGGCAGTTTGCAGTGAATAGTTTTATCACTTAAGGAAAACAAGGACGGTTAACAATGAAAATTTTATTGGTATTAATGTTACTTGTTGCTGGTCTTAATCTGGGTCAAGCAGGGCAAATGTATAAATACCAAGATGCTAAAGGCAATTGGGTTTTCAGTGATAAGCCGCCAGAAAAAGAACAAAGCTTTGAAACGCTAAGCTATACTCAAGCCAAAAAACCAAGCAGCAAAATTGAGCTCTATTATGTGAAAAATAGTGAAGGTTTTACCCTCCATGGCAAAAATAATTTTTATAGCGCCATTGAAATCGGCTTTATCTCACCCGTGACCCAAAAAGAAATTCGAAAAGTGATCCCCGCACGCGATAGTATTGCTTTATGTCACAGTGATAAAAATACTAGCAAGGTACAGTATCGTTGGGCACTGGGTGACCCCAGCAGTGTGGCAGATAATTACCCATACCATGCGCCTTTTTTTTCACCTAAGGGGCATAGGATCAGCCAAGCCTTTAATGGCAGCTTTTCTCATACCGATGATTATAATAAATATGCAGTAGATATCGCTATGGATGTGGGTACTTACTTAACTGCTGTGCGAGCAGGCACAGTCGTTTGGGTGAAAGATGATTATCATATGAGTGGCACTACTCGCTACTTCCGCGATAAAGCTAATGTCATTAAAGTGTTGCATGATGATGGTACTTTTTCATCGTATGCACATATCTTGATGGCTACTGCTTTGGTTAAGGAGGGAGATAAAGTGGCCGTTGGCGATAGGCTGGCACGTTCAGGGTCGTCAGGTTTTTCTACCGGCCCACATCTACATTTTTCTATTATTAAAAATGCTGGGTTAAAAAATATTGCCATACCCTTTAAATTTATTGATAAAAAGGGCAGAGCATTTACCCCCAAAAGAGCAATGATTATGGTCGGAGCCAGTAAACCCTAATGTGCTCTTTGCCATTAGTCGCCATATTGTTGTGCAAAATAACTTTCAATAATAAGTCGGGCCGACTCAGCATCAATATTATCCTTTTTAAGGTTCTTAAAGCCACCACGAGCAAATAGCTGCTCTTTAGCATCGGCGGTGGTTAAGCGCTCATCTTGAAATTCCACGTTTATACCAAAACGGCCCTGGATTCGCTTGCCAAATTTCTTAGCATCGAGAGTCAATTGCTGCTCACTACCATCCATATTAAGGGGTAAACCAACGACAATAACGTCAGGCTGCCACTCTGTCAGGTATTTAGCTAAATTGTGCCAATGTGGCATACCGTCGGTCGCTTTTATAGAGCCAAGAGGCGTGGCACTACCGGTCATTTCTTGGCCGACGGCAACGCCAATATATTTTTTACCAAAATCGAAGCCGATAACGGTACGTTGGCCAATAGGCGCTTTAGTTTTAGTCGACATTCTTTTCCTTGGTGCAATCAGTCATTAAGGGAGCCATAGTTCAGGTCACAGTATTTATGCGAAGAATTAAGCGTGGCCAATATCTGAGGATAAGTGAGCGAGATCGATTCCCAGTATTTCAGTGGCTTTTTTCCAACGTTGCTCGATAGGGGTATTAAAAAGAATTTCGCTATCAGCAGGCGCGGTTAACCACGAGTTGGCTTGCAGCTCTTGTTCAAGTTGACCGGGTCCCCAACTAGCATAACCAAGTGTTACCATAAATTGCTCTGGTTCTTTTTCAGTGCCCAAAGCCATAAGGATATCTTTTGAGGTGGTGATCATTAACTCTTTACTCAAGGTCAATGAACTATTCCAACCCGTTTGTGAGCTATGTAAAACAAAACCACGGTGTTGAGCAAGGGGGCCACCTGAGAGTACTAATTGCTTTAAGCTATTCTTGCTATCAGTTACCGCCGTGGTCTCAGTACTATCACTGTTATCAGGCAAGTCACAACTGTCGTTTTTGGCCGCTTCTACTGGCTCTATTTGCTTAAGTAAATCCGCTACGGTGATATTTACCGGCAAGTTGATGATCAAGCCCATAGCACCAGCTTTATTGTGTTCACAAATGTAAGTTACAGTCTTCTGAAAATAGGGATCAGCAAGGGTGGGCATGGCAATCAATAATTGATTTTCTAAACTCATCATTGATGGCGACTCACCTTGCTCCTGCGAACGGGTTAATTTTGTTTTTAATGCTGTTTTTTGTCGTTTTTCCATGCAGTTTAGCTCTTATTTATTGATGTTATCTTCAATGGCATCCATTAACTTGCCGCTAATATTTATTGGATAAGCCGCTTCAATTTCACGAATACACGTTGGGCTAGTCACATTAATTTCCGTGATTTTATCACCAATAACATCAAGGCCAACAAATAATAAACCACGTCTTTTCAATTCAGGGGCAATGGCATCAGCAATAGCCTTGTCGCTAACACTTAATGGTTGAGCAACGCCACGTCCGCCTACAGCCAAATTACCACGAGTTTCACCTTTAGCCGGTATACGCGCTAAACAATAAGGCATAGGCTCGCCATTAACAATAAGAATACGCTTATCACCGTCGGCAATGGCTGGCAAAAACTCTTGGACCATGGCATATTGCTCGCCATGGTTGGTTAAGGTTTCGATAATGACGCCAATATTCACGTCATCAGCTTTTATGCGGAATATTGACGCACCACCCATGCCATCAAGGGGTTTAATAATGATGTCTTTTTGTGTTTGGTGAAATTCGCGAATTTTTTTACTGCTACGCGTGACTAACGTTTTAGGGGTATAATCACTAAACCACGCGGTAAATAGTTTTTCATTACAGTCACGTAAACTTTGTGGTTTATTGACAATAAGTGTGCCTTCAACTTCAGCTCGTTCTAGCATGTAGGTTGCATAAATAAATTCAGTATCAAACGGTGGATCCTTTCGCATTAATACTACATCTAATTCACTTACCGCGATATCTTGAGGGTCAGACAATTCATACCAATGTTCACTATCATCAAAGACTTTTATTCTGTGTGTCGTCGCTCGACATTGACCTTGTTCAAGGTATAAATCTTTCATTTCCATGTAGTACAGTTCATAACCACGTTTTTGGGCTTCAAACATCATCGCCATGGTTGAATCTTTGGCCACTTTCACTTGTGATATAGGGTCCATAACCACGCCAAGTTTAATTGCTTGAGATTTTTTTTGTGTTGTTGTCATTATCTTTCCTGTTCAGTGTTAATGTTAACCTTGCCTTTATCCGTCATTATTGCAGTCTCTGCGCTAGAGTTTATGCTAAGCACTCATAGCGGTTAAAACTCATTGCTTTAAATATCAGTAGCCAATGAAAATATTTGGGCTATAACGGTAACAACGCTTCATACCCAAGCCAGCTGAATATGTGTCTTGCACAAGCCCGGTAGGGCTAATTTATAATTGCCTTTATATTACGTTATTGATTTCGATAAGGGAACAACCCTTATACCTCATCAACAATGACCACATGGATCCGACCGCTTTGCTCACCGGCACTAATGATAATTTTTTGCCATTGTTGATGCAATATAAAATATGGGCGCTTAGGTTAAAAAACAATGTAATATTGAATAAAATTACTTATCCTCTCGTTTTCATTTCATTTCATTTCATTTCATTTCATTTGATAGCAGCTAACTTGTAGCTAACTTGAACTCTGCTCTCTGACAAAAAAATACTGAAGTCAGCACAAAAGCTGCCAGTGAATTTCACTGGTTAGTTCAGTTCAGTTCAGCTACGTGACGGTAACATCATAAGTTTACTTGATATTTTTGCCGGCACACCAGCGATTGGCAATGACTACCAAGTAAATATTGCCAATCGCTGGGTGCTAAAGGTACTAAGGTGTTATTTAAAGCTGGGCTTAGGTAAAAATTAGGTGCTGCTAGCTAGTCTTTATGACTAAAACATAAACAAAAAAGCCGCTACACCTAAAGGTATACCGGCTTTTTTATGTACAGTAGCTAACGGAGACAGGATGTCTAGGGGTCAGCACAATACATAATTTCTATTTACTCACTCGCAGAAAATAGTATCTTGGAGCTAACTGACGTTATAAACCCGCAGCTTTGCGTAAATCGTCCGCTTTATCGGTTTTTTCCCAGCTAAAGGCGGTGAACGTATCATCACCGACAGTCATTTCATAGGGTTCACGACCAAAGTGACCGTATGCCGCCGTTTGCTGATACATAGGATGCAATAAATCTAACATCTTAGTAATGCCGTATGGACGTAAGTCAAAGTGCTCACGGACTAGCTCGACCAATTTTTCTTCAGATATTTTACCGGTACCAAAAGTATCGATTGAAATAGATGTCGGCTCGGCAACACCAATAGCATAAGAAATTTGGATTTCAAGGCGTTCGGCAATGCCAGCGGCAACAATGTTTTTAGCGACATAACGACCTGCATAAGCAGCACTGCGATCAACTTTTGATGGATCTTTACCTGAGAAAGCTCCACCACCGTGACGTGCCATGCCGCCATAAGTATCAACAATAATCTTACGACCGGTTAAACCACAATCACCTACTGGGCCGCCAATAACAAAACGACCTGTTGGATTGATATGGTATTTGGTTTCAGGTGTAAGTAACTCAGCAGGTAATACGTGCTTGATGATATTTTCCATAACCGCACTTACTAAATCTTCTTGCTTAATGTCAGGATTATGCTGGGTAGAAAGTACCACGGTATCAATAGCGATTGGTTTATTATCTTCGTAGATAAACGTCACTTGAGATTTAGCGTCTGGACGTAACCAAGGTAAAATACCCGATTTACGTGCTTCAGCTTGGCGCTCAACTAAACGATGTGCATAGTATATGGGCGCAGGCATTAAGGTTGAGGTTTCATTGGTTGCATAACCAAACATTAAACCTTGGTCACCAGCACCTTGATCTTCTGGCTTACTACGATCAACACCTTGCGCTATTTCAGGTGATTGCTGACCAATCAAATTCATGATGCCACAGGTTGCGCCATCAAAACCAACATCTGACGAGGTATAGCCTATTTCACTAATGACATTACGGGTTATTTTTTCTAAATCAACCCAAGCATTAGTCGATACTTCACCCGATATAATAGCAACACCGGTTTTTACCATAGTCTCACACGCCACACGGGCATATTTATCTTTGGCAATAATGGCATCTAAAACCGCATCAGAGATTTGATCGGCAATTTTATCAGGATGGCCTTCAGAAACAGACTCGGAAGTAAAAAGGTGTCTAGACATAAGTCCTCAGAAAAATTTGAGTTATACAAAATAATGCGGCGATTCTACACCTGTTGAAAACAACTATCTAGCTTTTTTTACGCCTAGACGGCTAAACGGCTAAAATTATTTAAAATATTATTGCCCACTGTTAATTATTCTGTTTTTTTTGCTTATAGGTAAACCCTTATTCGGGTAATTTTTATTCCTTCAATGGCTGTAAAGTCAATGGTGCTTGCCATAGTTGGCTGAATATTTGTTCTTGCTGTTTAGTCGCCAGCGAGCTAAAAAATTGAGTCTGCCCTTGCTGTGTTTTACCGGCAGTTAAATTATTTTCAGCCAATTTCTTCATTAACTGCTGGGTAACAGGAGCGGCAGTTTCAATAATGTTAACTTGCTGACCGGCAATAACGCTTATTTGTTGTTGTATAAAAGGGTAGTGGGTACAACCCAAAACTAGGGTATCAATACCTTGCTTAACTAAGGGCTCAATATATTGTCTTAATAAGGCATTACAGGCGGGACTGTGCTGCTGGCCTTGCTCAATAAATTCGACCAATCCAGGGCAGGGCTGAATGAAAATTTGCGCACCATTATGGTGCCGGTCAATCAAGTCTTTAAAACGTTGGTTTTCACTGGTCGCTTGAGTCGCTAATATGGCAATTTTTTTACTGATACTTTGCTTTGCTGCCGGTTTAATTGCGGGCTCAACACCAATAATAGGGATATTTACTTGTGCTCTGAGTTGCTCAATGGCATTAACGGTGGCGGTATTACAGGCAATGACTAGGGCTTTAACGCCCTTAGCAAGGAGTAATTTTGCCATGGTATTAACGCGCTGGATAATAAAATCGACCGACTTCTCGCCATAAGGGGCATGGCGGCTATCGGCAATATAAATAATATTTTCATGGGGCAGTTGCTGAGCTATACACTTGGCAATGGAAAGTCCACCGACACCCGAATCAAATACGCCAATCGCGGCTGAGTTGTCAGTTGTTGTTTGCTTCATTTATTACTTGCTCTTACTGCTTGGCTATTTGAATTAGTTGCTTGATTACGTTTTTTGCCTAGTGATGCTCTGTGCTCAACTACATAAATTAGCTTGTTCTGGGCAAATTGTATTGCTTTTATCAGCAAAAAAGCAATACAATTAATTATGTAAGGTTTTTTGTTTATATAATCAGTGGTAGTCTTTACTCAAAGCTTACTAATGTAGTTCTGAATTGAAAATTAATTTAATGGAATGGCTATTATGTCAAATATCGTCTCGGTAAAGCGCTTTAAACAATTCCCGAAACTAATGTGGATCTTGTTATTTGGTTCATTTATTACCCGTGGTAATTATTACATGGTCTGGCCATTTCTAGCGGTCATTCTTTATGAAAAATTTACTTTATCTGCCACACACGTTGGTCTCATTCTCTCCAGTGCTGCAGTTATTGCTGTCTTGGTGAGTTTTGTTGGTAGTGCGTTAACTCTGATAGTAATGTATCTTTATAGCATTTTAGATAAAATGCCTCGACCAGATTTTGTTCAGCTTGCTAAGCTGAATGAACAGGTTTTTTGAAGGAATATCCTACAATGAGAATTTCATACAAAATCTGCATGTTAAAGTAAGGTTAATCTGTGGTTATCGCTCTATTTCGCCCTTGCTCTTTCGCTTGATAGAGCGCTTGGTCGGCCAGTTCAAACAGTGGCATATATTGCGTTTGCCCAGAAATAACAAAAGCATGAATACCTATGCTGATAGTGACAATATCAGTTATATCGGAATCCTGATGTGATATTTTTAAGTCTGCTATTATGTTGACTAAATTATTAGCAACTGCCTGTGCCGATTTTTTATCGGTGTTTTTTAACACCACAACGAATTCTTCCCCGCCGTAACGAGCAACAAAATCGGTGTCCTCATGTAAGTTTTTACGTAATGTTTGTGCAATGGCATAAAGGGTTTTATCGCCCTGAGCGTGGCCATAGCAGTCGTTGTACTTTTTGAAATAATCGACATCAACAACCAAGATTGCCACATCTAAACCTAAAGGGCTCACCTGCAATAGTTTTTTCATAGTAGTATCAAATGCTCGACGGTTAGGGATCTTGGTTAAACTATCGGTCTGACTGATATGTTGTAAACGGACATTATGAGAGATTAACTGCTGTTCATTAGATTCTACCCCGTCTAAAAGTCGGTCAATTAAATTAAATAGGGTGCCTAGCTCATCCTTTCTTTTGCTGGCAAACCGTATTGAATGGTCATTGTCTTTGATAATAGCGGTGACCATATTGTCAGCTTGTAATATAGGTCGAATGATAAAGTAATGAAAAAAGATAAATAACACCCCGAGTGTTAACAACAGAAGCGTTGAAGAAACAATGGTTGCATGATTTAACCAGCTGGTGGCAAACTGCCTTATCGGCGCTTGATAAGTAAACTTAATCGCGCCGTTATTTGTGATAAGCGGGATAATGTCAAATATTTCATCTTTTTTCGTTCGGTAAGAGTTCTTTATAAATGAATTTTTCGACGTTAATTTTACTGTGTTTTTTAGATTTGGTTGAATAACTTCAATAGTAAACTTAATGCCTGCTCTTTGTTGCAAGTCAGTTAAAACTTGTTCATCAAAAAATCGCCAAAATAGCATGGTGCCATTTGCATTACCGGTTAAGTTTGCCTTGAAAATACTGGTGGCGGCAAATAAAATGAGTTTATCGTCAAGCAAGGTAAAACCGACCCGAGAAACCGGTTTATTATTGTTTTTAATAATTAATTCTTCGGATATTAAAATGTGTTTTTTAACAAATGTCGAAGGTTGGTCAAAAGGGGGGAATGTTAGTGGACTCCAATCAGTGATATTCCATGCTTGCTGCCATATCGTTACTGTTTGCTTATCATAAATATGGATACCATTGATGCCTAAACTTTTATAGGTATCAAGCACAAAATTACTTTCTGTAAATTGGCTGTTCTTATTATCCACATAATGATAAGTATCATCCCAAACCGCATTATCATAATTTATCACCCCATACTCTCTACTCTTTGAAGTAAAAGCCATTTTAATACGGCTAATATCTTTTTCATCTGATAAAGCTTCTAATGCATAAAGTTGTGGTAGTTGAATAAGGTTAAGATCGCCCACTTTGATAAAAATGACAAAGATAATCAGAAATAAATAAAAGATGATAAGTTTAGTTTTTAATGAGTTTATGAACAAAACTATTACCTCATCCTTAGCGGTTCAATACTCGGTGCAAGCAGAACTGTTACTATAAATAACCATAGTGGTAGTTTATAAAAATAGCTAAATTTAGCGGAATGAACTTAGTGTGCTGAGTTCAAAAAAGCGTAATTGAATAATTGCTTTCTATAGGGAAATTTTGCTTACATTCTACCTTGTGATTTTAGTCGTTTTGTCACTCTTTGGTGATAAATTCTGGCGATAAAAGGCCTAATTATTGGCAAAGATATAAAAAAAGCTAAAGGCTTTAATAGCCATACTCGAGACATTAAAACAATGTAGGCATCTAGTTCTGATAACACTTCACCATTGGCAAGTTGGATATGCAGCTCGGTCAGTGCTTTAACTGGGACAATACCTAAGGTTTTTAAATACTCATCTTGGCCGGTGATATCTAGCCATTTTACCTGCTCACCACCTTGGCCAGCAAAGCGTTGATAAAAACGTTGATCTCTAATGCATTGAGGGCAAGCACCATCGAAAAATACGGTAATACACTGTTGCTTATTGGTCATAACAAGCTCACTACTTTGGCGGTTCTAGGTACTATTATTGTAGCATTGTTGTTTGCTTGGCGTTAAAGGGAGAGGGAACCAACATGCTGTTTTGATATCTTTAGAAATGGGATAGTCGCTAAGGTAATCGTTTAAGGGAAAGAGTAGAGACAGTACGGAAATATTGTTGATATTCTTTATTCGAAGGGAGATATATATAAATTGGGGATAAATCTGCAAGTAGATATAGTCGCTCCCAAGGTGCCGCAGGGAATTTAGTCCTGATTACCGTGTGCTCTTTTCTTTAGGTAAGAGTAGAGGGCGCGGAAATATGGTTGCTATATGATTGTTCTGACAAGAGAAGAGGGTGCTTCCAAGGTGCCGCAGCTAACTTAGTCTTGATTACCGTGTGCTCTTTTCTTTAGGTAAGAGTAGAGGGTGCGGAAATATTGTTGATATATGATTGTTCAAAAAAGAGAGGAGGGTGCTTCCAATGTGCCGCAGGGAATTTAGTCCTGAACACAGTGTGATCTTTTCTTTAGGTAAGAGTAGAGGGTGCGGAAATATTGTTGATATATGATTGTTCTGAAAAGAGAAGAGGGTGCTTCCAAGGTGCCGCAGCTAACTTAGTCTTGATTACCGTGTGCTCTTTTCTTTAGGTAAGAGTAGAGGGTGCGGAAATATTGTTGATATATGATTGTTCTGAAAAGAGAGGAGGGTGCTTCCAAGGTGCCGCAGCTAACTTTAGTCCTGAACACCGTGTGTTCAGGGCGGAAGTATCATGCTAACCGTAGGCTTCCCGATACGAGCCGGGCTTGCACAATAGCTAATAGTCAATTTCCTAAGGTAAAACTTATCGGCTCAGGGACATAGTTCGCACACAAACACCCCAGAAGACAAAACCAGTATAGCGAAAAAGAAATCATCCAATAAGCTTTTTTTTATAATTTTTAGCTGAGTGTCGAGTAATTATTCGTTTTGTTTTATTTTTAGGCTTTAATTGTGGTAAGAGGCGTTACTGGCTTAAATAATAAATGAACAGTGCTAAAAAAGAGTAAGTGATTAATGCTTAGGCACTTTTTTTATTATGTGGAGCAATGGCTTGTTCTATAGTTGCTTGCAATAAAGCGATTTTATTTTGATTTTCTTGTTGCTCTACCTTTAATTGCTGTTGAGTTTTCAATAAATCATTGGCTAAATTTAACGCGGTCATTAATAACTTCTGCTCAGGTGAACAGATCGTTTTGAGCTCACCCGCTTTGATTAAACGGTTAGTTAATTCTTGCGCTGCAGATAATAAGGCGGTTTCTTGCCCTATTGGACAAGCTACTTTCAGCTTGCGCTCAACAATGTTGATTTCTACCGTTCGTTGCGCCATTTACAAGAAATTCCAAGAGTTATTAATAATATAGCCATAAGTGGACTGTTTTTAAGCTATTATTTTCATAATAACGATGCTAAGCCTGCTATGCAAGCATTTAGCGACTATTATCGGATTTTTCTGTTATTTTCCTTTTCTGTCATTTTCCCCAGTGATACCATTACTGACCATAACTCCCCGTAATTATAGAAAGTAAATCATGACCCAAGCAAACTCAAATAACGATGCCAACAATAACTTAATGGATTTTCCCAGTATACAAGCCATTTTAACTAGCGAAGATGTAAGATCACATGCCAGTGAAATTCATGGTGTATTAACTGGCTTAGTTTGTGCAGGTTTTGAATTTGAAAATCAAGGCTATATGGCTATGCTTAATGATTTATTTAATGACGGTGATAGTTTTCCAAAAGCCGTTAAAATAGCACTTAAGCAAATGTATAGTGAATTGTGGACTAGCATATTAGATGACACCTATAGCTTTAATTTATTATTACCGGATGACGATGATAGTATGGCCGAACGTGGTCATGCCTTGAGTATGTGGGTACAAGGCTTTAATTTAGGTTTTGGTTTAGAGCAAAAAGATACTCCGGTTGTTTCTGCTGAAGTTAAAGAAGTACTGACAGATTTTAGTGAAATTGCTAACTTATCTGATGAAATGGACGAAGATGAAGATACTGAACAAGCGTATTTTGAAATCAGTGAGTATGTACGAATTTCTGCGTTATTATGTTTTAGCGAGTTAGCGACACCACCAAATCAAGAAAGTAACGGCACTAAGAAAAAAATAATTCACTAATTTTTCATGACCGTTAGCACAACAATAAATAGGCGCGAGTAATTACATGAGCACTTCACCGTTAAGTAAACCAGCCCTTAGCCAGTTACCTTTGACTGACTTTGCTAAGCATCGTGCCGCATTGATGGCGAAAATGCCACATAACTCTATCGCTTTATTTCCTGCGGCCAGTGAACTTACGCGCAGTAACGATACCGAATATGCTTTTTGCCAAAATAAAAATTTTTTATACCTAAGCGGTTTTAATGAGCCCGATGGCTTATTAGTTTTGCTTAAAGATGAACAGGGTAAAGCTGAGTCTATTTTATTTTCATTAGCGAAAGACCCTTTACATGAAATTTGGCAAGGGCGAAGGATTGGCCAAGTCAAAGCGGTGCAAGACTATGGTATTGATGAAAGTTTTGTCGTCGCTGAAATTGATAACCTATTACCTGATTATCTTGATGGCAAAAGCCAAGTGCTTTTTGGTTTTAGTGATCATAACTTTGCAGCGCAAGTGTTTACTTGGTTAAAGCAAGTAAAGAGCAGTATTCGTCAAGGGGCCAAAACGCCACAGCATTTAACCGATACTGACCCTATTATTGCTGAGCTACGTTTAATTAAAACCGATAATGAATTGGCCTTAATGCGCCAAGCCAATCATATTTCAGGGTTAGCACATCAACGCGCCATGCAAAAATGCCAAGTGGGTAAGTTTGAATATCAACTTGAAGCGGAAATCCTCCATGAATTTGCTCGCCATGGCGCTAGGCATCCAGCCTATGCCTGTATTGTAGCGGGCGGTGATAACGCTAATATTCTTCATTACACCGATAACAACGCGGTATTAAAAAATAATGAGTTATTACTGATTGATGCTGGCGCCGAATTAGCCGGTTATGCTGCCGATATTACCCGAACTTTCCCGGTGAATGGTAAATTTACCACGGAGCAAAAAGCCATCTATCAACTGGTACTTGATGCCAAAAATCTGGCGATTAACGCCATTAAACCTGGTATGTCTTTTGCCAAGTTAAATGAATTAACCAACGCTTTTTTAACACAAGGCTTAGTCGACTTAGGCATACTTACCGGTGAATTAACCGAGCTTATTCGTGATAAGAAAGTAAAAGAGTACTTTATTCATGGCCTTGGTCATTGGTTAGGTTTAGATGTTCATGATGTTGGTGACTATCATATCAATAGCGATAGAGAGCAGCTGCGTTTATTTGAACCGGGTATGGTGATGACCATTGAACCGGGCATTTATATCCCCCTTAGTGATTTAGCTGTGGCAGAAAAGTGGCGTGGCATAGGTGTGCGTATTGAAGATAATATTGCCGTGACAGCACAGGGCTTTGAGAATTTAACGGCTAACTCACCACAAACCATTGAAGATATTGAAGACCTGATGATAAAAACGTGAAAGTAACGGCTTGATTGTTGAATTAACGCTAGCCTGCCTATAGCAAGCCAGTGCTAGCAGACGTTAAGTAACTACATCTTGTATATTTTGTTCTTAACAACCGTAAGTTGTTTTTACTTAACCATCAAGCACTCATTATCCAGAGTTCAGGTTAGTTAAGCTTAAACAGGCAGCTACTAAAACTGGTCATCTAACTTACACAATGATGCGGGCAACAAAACATTAATACTCATTCTGATAAAACTAAGATTAACGCGATGGAACACAGTAACCAACATTTTGATGTCATTATCTCAGGCGGTGGCTTATCGGGTAGTTTAATGGCGTTAAGTTTAAGTAAATTAAGCAAAACTGATGGCAGTTTTTTAACCATTGCCATCGTTGAAACCCAGACGTTTAAACAAACTAGCTCAGCAGATGACCATGCCTTATTTGATGCCCGCGTATTAGCGCTGTCTCACGGTAGCGCTAACTATCTCGCTAAGTTAGGCGTCTGGCAATACCTGAAAGATGATGCCTGTGCGATTACCGATATTGATATTTCTGACAGAGGGCACTTTGCTAAAGCAAGGTTAACCGCCAAGGACCATGGTGTAAATGCCTTAGGTTATGTCATCGATATGGCGCTTATTGGTAAAGCGCAATTAAAAGCCTTAAGTCAAAACACTAACATAAATAATAATATCCACTGGTTTAATCCAGACTCAATAGCGGATATCGACTGGCAAGGCCAAGGTCTAGACAAAGACCAATCACAACAGCAAAACGATAGCGACCCTGATAAGACGAAAATTAAGGTTACCCTCAACTCAGGTAAAGTCTTATCCACACAGCTATTACTGGGCTGTGACGGCGTACATTCACCGGTTAGAAAACTTGCCAATATCGAGGTTACTTGTGCTGATTATCAGCAAGTTGCTTTAATTGCCAATGTCTCAACCAGCAAAGCCCATCAGCAAAAAGCCTTCGAACGTTTTACTGAATTTGGCCCTATTGCCATGTTGCCGCTCAAGTCAGTAAACTCGAGCTCATCAACGGATGGCGAGTCACGTTGTTCGCTGGTTTGGACCATGACACCAGAGCAAGCCGAAGAAATTAACAAGCTCTCTGATGATGCTTTTAAAGTTGCCCTAGAGCGCGCTTTTGGTAGTTATCTTGGCGCGATCACGCATGTCGGAAAACGTGATACTTACCCCTTGGTATTATTGCAAGCACAGCAGCAAAGCTATCATCGTATGGCATTGGTGGGTAATTCGGCCCATACTATCCATCCTATTGCCGGCCAAGGCTTTAATTTAGGCTTGCGTGATGTTGAGGTTATGGCTGAATTAGTGACTAAGGCCGTGGCAGCAGGGCAAGATATTGGACGTTTTTCCTTATTATATAGTTATCAACTGAATAGGACGAAAGATCAACGCGAAGTGATTCAATTAACGGATTCACTGGTGACCTTATTTGCTAATGATCTACCACCACTGGTGCTTGGCCGCAATATCGGCTTACAGGCGCTTAATTTTATTGCACCGCTTAAAAATGCCTTAGTTAAGAAAACTATGGGTTATTAGATATAGGGTTATTAGGCATGAGGCAATGAGTGTAGCCACATTAATTTGACCAGACATAGATAAAACACTGGCTCCGCGAACCGACACTTTGGGGATGACGGCGATGTATGATATTAGCTGTGGGTGTTGAGTACCGTAAATAAGATAAACAACTGGCTCCGCGATCAGACATTTCGGGGATGACGGCTGATGAAATCTCACTAGTATTATTGTCACTCTCGTGGATACTTGGTGAAAGTCGATGTGCCATTACTTGAATTTAACCAGAGAAAAACATGCAAAAATTTGATGTACTAATTGTCGGTGCTGGCATGGTGGGTTTAACCCTAGCATTAGCGCTACGCCAAGCAAGCCAGTTAAAAATTGCTTTGGTAGATAGCTCAGCCGTAACTGAGCTTGATGAAAGTATCGATGTTAGAGTCAGCGCCATTAATGTTGCCAGCAAAAATATCTTTACTAACCTAGGCGTATGGTCTGCCATTGAACATAGCCGCGTGCAAGATTATCAACATATGCATATTTGGGATAAAGCCGGCCTAGGTAAGTTAGATTTTTCCGCAAAAGACAGTACCAGCTGGCCACCTGAAGATAACCTAGGTTGGATCATTGAAAATAAAGTTATTCGCCATGCGTTATGGCAACAAGCCGAGCTTGATGAAGGCATTCACTTTTTTACCGACAATACATTAGCCAGCATCAGTCATGGCGATAGTGAAGTTTTTGCTACTTTTGTTCATGACAATGCTGATGAAAGTGCTACTAAGCCAACGCCGCCTATTATTGCTAAATTGGTTGTTGGTGCGGATGGCGCCAATTCCTGGGTACGTCGACAAATGGCTATGGCGATGATCTTTAAAGATTACGACCACCACGCCATTATTGCCACAGTTGAATGTCCTCAAGGTCATCAAAACACCGCTTGGCAAGTATTTCTACCGACTGGGCCATTAGCCTTTTTACCGCTAAAGTCAGGGCAATCTTCAGCACCATTAGCTGGGAAGTTATGCTCTATTGTTTATTCTACCTCACCGGATGAAGCTAAACGTTTAACCGCGCTTGATGCCAGTGAGTTTGCTAAAGAATTAACGGCAGCCAGTGATGGTAAATTAGGTGATATTAAATTAGTCAGCGAGCGCTTCACTTACCCCTTAACCATGCGTTTAGCACAAGATTTTGTTAAAGACCGCGTAGTGCTTATTGGCGATGCGGCTCATACCATACATCCACTTGCTGGCCAGGGCGTTAATTTAGGTTTACTTGATGCTGCCGCTTTAGCACAAACCTTAACGGCCAAGCTTAGTGAGTATGATGAAAGTTATGCGGAATTTGTTAATGTCGCCGACCTTAAAGCATTTTCCCGCTGGCGTAAAAGTGAAGCAAGTGAAATGATTGCGGCCATGGCTGCCATTAAACAAGCCTTTGCCCCGCAGCCATCGCCAGTTAAATTACTGCGCGGTATCGCCATGAATATTCTTAATAACTTTGCGCCAGCTAAAAACCACTTGATTGCCCAAGCGTTAGGTATCAAGGCCGATCTGCCCGAGCTTGCCTATCAAAAAGACACATTGTAGTGCTACTAATCACCCGGCAATAGCCGCCGCTATAATAAATAGTAAATATAAGCAGTTAAAAATAAAAGCCAATAAATTTATTGGCTTTTATTTGTTCTGTGGCTAGAACATCAAGATAATGTTGCGATATATTCCATAATACGCTTAATTTTGAAATATAATTCCGATATTACATGGAACACGGGTTTATATTTTAAAACTGTAGCTTTTACTGTTGAATCAACGGTAAGTGCCAGCTATAATTAAGCAACTTTGTCAATTCTTAGAGTGGAACACATGACTAATAAAACAGTATTACATGCAAAGCATTTAGCTTCAGGCGCAAAAATGGTTGATTTTTATGGCTGGGAAATGCCAATTAACTATGGCTCTCAAATTGAAGAGCATCATGCGGTAAGAAAAAGTGCCGGTATGTTTGATGTTTCACACATGACCATTGTTGACGTGCAAGGCACAGATGCAAAAGCTTTTTTACGTCGTTTAGTGATTAACGATGTTGCTAAGTTAACAATCCCAGGAAAAGCGTTATACACAGGTATGTTAAATGAAGCTGGCGGTGTGATTGATGATTTGATCATTTACTTCTTCTCCGACACTAACTACCGCTTAGTTGTTAACTCGGCAACACGTGAAAAAGATCTTGCTTGGATGACTAAGCAAGCAACTGGTTTTGATATTACTATTACTGAGCGTCCTGAGTTTGGCATGATTGCCGTACAGGGCCCAGAAGCTATCGCTAAAGTCGGTACTTTACTTTCTGCTGAAGAAAGTGCTGCCGTTGAAGGCATGAAGCCATTTTTTGGTGTACAAGTAGGTGATTTATTTATCGCCACTACCGGTTATACCGGTGAACTTGGTTACGAAATTATCCTTCCGGAAAGTGCTACAGAAGATTTCTGGCAAAAATTATTAGACGCTGGCGTAGCGCCATGTGGCTTAGGTGCCCGTGATACTTTACGTTTAGAAGCCGGCATGAACCTTTACGGTTTAGATATGGACGAAAGCGTTTCGCCTATCGCAGCTAACATGGCCTGGACCATAAGCTGGGAACCAACAGACCGTGATTTTATCGGTCGTGAGGTATTAACTGCACAAAAATCTGCCGGTGACCAACCTAAGTTGGTTGGTTTAGTATTGGAAGAGAAGGGCGTTTTGCGTACCGCGCAAAAGGTTATTACTGAAGCTGGCGAAGGCATCATCACTTCAGGTACATTCTCACCGACATTAGGTCACAGTGTTGCTTTAGCGCGTGTACCTCGTAGCGTAAAAGTAGGTGATGTGGTTGAAGTTGAAATGCGTAAGAAATTAGTTAAAGTTACTGTGACAAAACCTAGCTTTGTTCGTAACGGTAAAAAAGTATTCTAATTCATCAGTCATACTAGTAACCGCAGTTTTATTGTCGGCATTGACATAGCGCATAACTTAGTAAATTTAATTAAACTAGGCTCAGCGCTACGAAATTTGACAGCTTCACTGTGATTACTATTATTTAGGATGCGTTAACTAGTACATAAATATTATTATCTAGCAGCTTTTGTGCTATATAAATTTACAGAAATTTAATCTACTTTCTAATTAAGTAGTGAATCAATTTACTAATAAAGTGAAATAGGAAAAATAAAAATGAGCAACATTCCTTCAGAATTAAAATATGCAACATCTCACGAGTGGGTTCGTCTTGAAAGTGACGGTACTGCTACTATCGGTATTACTGAACACGCACAAGACCTTTTAGGTGACATGGTATTTGTTGAATTACCAGATGTTGATGATTCAATTAGTGTTGGCGATGATGTTGCCGTAGCAGAATCAGTAAAAGCTGCTTCAGATATCTACTCACCTGTTTCAGGTACTGTTATTGCAATCAACGAAGAACTAGAAGATGCTCCAGAGTTACTTAACTCGGATGCTTTTGGTGGCGGTTGGTTATTTAAAGTGAAACTTGACGATGCAAGTGAGTTAGAAAACTTACTTGATGCGGAAGGCTATAAGAACTCTATCGACGAAGACTAGTTTTCGGTCACATTCAGCATTTATGCTGCGTTGCCTTTGTTATTCGTTGCCATCGCTTAGTGTACTAAGCTCAGTAAACTCATAACTTCAGCGCCTTGCCTAACAGCTGACTGTTTACGAAAAATTTTTAGCGTCGTTAATCAAGTTTAGTCGGCATTGTCTACACCGCTCACTCCAATCACTTAGTAAACTAAGCTCATGGAGTTCGCGGCTTGACGGCTTTGCTTAAACATTGATTATCTTAGCTAAAATAGATTGAAGCCTCTAACCTATGTTTGAGGTTTTCTTTTATGCTAAAAGCATAAAAGAAAATAGTATTGTTACACCAAGCGTTAATAACGTCATGCTCGAAGTGTTTAATAATGTCATCCTCGAAGTGTTTAATCGAGGAGCCAGTATTAATTTCTTTGGCTTCCCGCCTAAGTAAAATGGGAATGACCAAGTTAAAGCTTGCTAATATTTTTTAAATTTACGTAATTTACCTACATTTAAGTGAAACTGTTATGACCTCACAATCGCCTATTAACTCATTAGCTGAGTTAGAGCAAACTCAAGATTTTATTCGTCGCCATATTGGTCCTGATGAAGCACAAACCCAAGCCATGTTAAATGACATTGGCGCAGAATCTGTTGATGCGTTAATTGACGAAATCGTGCCAAGTGACATCCGTCTTGCCGACTTGCCAAACATTGAAGAAAGCAAAACTGAAGTACAAGCACTGGCTGATTTAAAAGCGGTTGCTAGCTTAAACAAGATTAACGACACTTATATTGGTTTAGGTTATTACGGTACCTTAACGCCAAACGTTATTTTACGTAACGTATTAGAAAATCCAGGTTGGTATACTGCGTATACGCCGTATCAACCAGAAATTGCTCAAGGTCGTTTAGAGTCATTATTAAACTACCAACAAATGTGTATCGACTTGACTGGTTTAGACCTTGCTTCTGCTTCATTATTAGATGAAGGCACTGCCGCTGCCGAAGCCATGGCACTAGCCAAACGTGTTTCTAAAAACAAAAAATCAAACCTGTTCTTTATCTCTGAAGATATTTTCCCACAAACCATCGACGTTGTTAAACAACGGGCAGAAATGTTTGGTTTTGACATTATCATCGCTCCGGCCAATGAAGCTGCGGATCATGATATTTTTGGTGCCTTAATTCAATACCCAGGCGCTTCAGGTGAAGTAACTGATATTAGCGAGCTAATTGCTAAAATTCATCAGAAAAAAGCCATTGTTGCGGTTGCTGCCGATATCATGAGCTTGGTACTGTTGAAGTCTCCAGGTGAGTTAGGCGCTGATGCCGTTATTGGTTCAAGCCAACGTTTTGGTGTGCCAATGGGTTACGGTGGTCCTCACGCGGCATTCTTCACTACCAGTGAAAAATACAAACGTTCTTTACCAGGCAGAATTATTGGTGTATCAAGAGATACCCGTGGTAACCCAGCATTGCGTATGGCAATGCAAACGCGCGAGCAACATATTCGCCGTGAAAAAGCCAACTCAAACATTTGTACCGCACAAGTATTATTAGCTAACATGGCAGCGTTCTACGCGGTTTATCATGGACCTCAAGGTTTAAAAACCATTGCTAACCGTATTCACCGTTTAACCGATATTTTATCTTTAGGTACCGCGTCTAAAGGGCTAACAGCAGTTCACGCGAACTACTTTGATACCCTTACTTTTAATGTAGACAATAAAACTGAAATCATCGCTCGTGCTGTTGCGGCAGACTTAAACTTACGTACTGATGTTGATGGCCAAATTGCTGTTTCTTTAGATGAAACAACTACTCGTGACAAGGTAGCGACATTATTTGATGTCTTATTAGGTGCAGGTCATGGTTTAGACGTTGCGGCTCTTGATGAGCAAATCGTTGCCAGTGGTCATTCTTCTATTCCTGCATCACTAGTACGTGAGTCTAAAATATTAACGCACCCAGTATTTAACTCGTACCACAGCGAAACAGAAATGCTTCGTTATATTAAAAGATTAGAGAATAAAGATTTAGCATTGAACCACTCAATGATCTCTTTAGGTTCTTGTACGATGAAGTTAAATGCCACCGCACAGATGATCCCAGTATCATGGCCTGAATTTGCTAACATGCATCCGTTTGCACCAGCTGATCAAGTGGTTGGTTACAAGAAAATGATCGACCAACTAGGTGACTGGTTAGTTGAGTTAACGGGTTACGACAACATTTCAATGCAACCGAACTCAGGTGCTCAAGGTGAGTACGCTGGTTTAATCGCTATTGTTAAATACCACGAAAGCCGTGGTGATGCACATCGTAACATCTGTTTAATTCCTTCATCAGCACACGGTACTAACCCAGCGTCAGCGCAAATGGTTGGTATGAAAGTTGTTGTGGTAAATTGTGATAAAGAAGGCAACGTTGATATGGCCGACTTAACCGCAAAAGCTGAAGAGTTACGCGATAACCTTTCTTGTATCATGATCACGTACCCGTCGACTCATGGTATATACGAAACAACGATTGCTGAAATCTGTAACATCATTCATGATAACGGCGGTCAAGTTTACCTTGATGGCGCGAACATGAACGCACAAGTAGGCTTAACCTCACCGGGTTCAATCGGCGCTGATGTTTCACACCTTAACTTACACAAAACTTTCGCTATTCCACACGGCGGCGGTGGTCCAGGTATGGGTCCTATCGGTGTTAAGTCACACCTAGCACCATTCCTTCCTGATCATGCCTTAGTGAATATCACCGAAGGTAATAAAGGCAATGGTGCGGTATCAGCAGCACCCTTTGGTAGTGCCGGTATCTTATGTATTACTTACCTATACATTGCCATGTTAGGTAAAAAAGGTGTTACTGACGCCACTAAATACGCTATCACTAACGCGAACTACTTAGCGACTAAACTTAGCCAACATTACCCAATTTTATACACTGGACCTAATGGCCGCGTAGCGCACGAATGTATTATCGACTTACGCCCTATTAAAGCTGAGTGTGGTATTACTGAAGTAGATATCGCCAAGCGCTTAATGGATTACGGTTTCCATGCACCCACCATGTCGTTCCCAGTAGCGGGTACGTTTATGATTGAGCCAACGGAGTCTGAGTCTAAAGTTGAGCTGGACCGTTTCATCGAAGCCATGGTGTGTATTCGTGATGAAGTACGTAAAGTTGCCTCAGGTGAGTGGAGCAGCGACGATAACCCACTACACAATGCACCGCATACCTTAGCGGATATTACCGATACTTGGGATCGTGCTTACACCATTAAAGAAGCGGTATTCCCAGTACCAGCGGCAGCGAAAGATAAGTTCTGGCCAACAGTTAACAGAATTGATGATGTTTATGGTGACAGAAACTTAATATGTTCATGTCCTCCAGTAGAGAGTTATAAATAGAAAATTTTTCGATTAGTGACTGTTAATAAAGATTGTGACTGTTTTAATGAAGTTTGTGACCGTAATTAAGATTGTGGCTTACTAAGTTATTAAACAGCCAGAAATATAAAAAGCGAACCACTTGGTTCGCTTTTTTGTTACCTACTTAAATTTATTAATGGTTATTATTTATAACTAGGAAGTGGATGTTTGCTTATCCCATCTTTCCATATAAATATATTTCCGTTCTAAGTTTAATATCAACTAAGTAGTAAGGTCACAAATTTTCCATCCTGCATAATTTGATTTGCTTATGTGCTCAGTTGGAAACCGTGATTTATCTATAGCGATACAAAGTAAGTGCTCTGGTCTTGAAAACGCCACATATAACTTTTTCATAAACTGAGGTTTCCTAACACCTGTTGGTTTTGTAGTGTTTTCACCAAGAATATATTTGATTAAAGACCCCATATCAAACTCATAATGTTTTGTTTCTAAAACTAAAGTTGCGGCATGAGTTTCGCCTTTAACGGCATGAATTGTAGCTACTTCATTTTCTATTTTTCGCCCGTTAATATTTATCGTAACTATATTTGAGCCGTTATCATTTGCGGTTGGGTTGAGTCGAATATTGCTTTCAAAGCTAATGAAGTCTTGAATAGCGGTTGAAACTTGTAAATCGGCTAAGTTTATTAGTCTTGTAACCGCATCGTCCCATTTAATTTTATCTATTGAGCTATCGAGTAATTTCTTAATCAATATATTGAAGTCAATAAAACAATTTGAATCTTTTAAGTATTTACGGATGCTTGTTGCGGAGTAAGGGGACTTAGTCCCATCGGAATAAACTAATTCACCGTTAGCCATATGACCGCATCTTACAATGCCATTTAATACTATATGATATGCTTCGTGACCGACCTTTATACGTTTTGCTTCATAGAAATAATGAATGAGTTTTTTAGGTTTAAATTTATTTTTACTATTATCTTTATCAAAGGAATCAAGATAGTTACAAATTGTTAATCCATCATCCTTTTTTTTCCCTACTGCACCAACGGTCTTAATTGGGTTATCACAATCCATAGGAACAACTTGTTCACATAAGTGAGCAAATTCGGTGAAGACTTTATGCCTAGAATTATCATCAACTAAAAAAATTGTATGTGGAGATACAATTCGATTAGTCTTGTTCGAGGTTAAATTTATACGGTTATAACTCAATTGTTTTGCTAACTGAGCAATAGAGTTATCAAATCGGTGACTATTTTCAATTTTCTCTAATATAGCCTTATTATAAGTTTGGTTTTCTTCTCCATCATCACTATATATGGCTTGATCAGGATCTCCGAACCTCTGATATTTAACATTATCGTGCAGAAATATCTTATTCAATAACTCGTCTTGAAATTTTTGGGTATCTTGCATTTCATCAATAAATACGATGGGGAATCTATGCCGAATAGCGTCTAGTATTTTGGGATTGTCATGAATGGACTGATTAGCGAAAGCATACATTTCATGATAGTAATAATATCCATCATTGACGAGAGTTTCTTTAGCTTCTGTTAATTCTCTATAACTATTAGAAGGTGATTCAGCCTTAAACCCAGGTACTCTTAGCTCAAGCTCCTTGTTGTTAAAATAATACTGTAAGTTTTGTAATGATGAGATCCGCTTATTTTCAAGGAATTTTTGTGTCCCATAACTGAGTAAATGCCACGCTTTTACGTTGCACATGTCGTCATCTATATGCTTAACACAATAGCCATTAGAACGAAGAAATGATATAGCTAAGAACTTATTTATAAATTCCTGAATAGTGCCAATAAAATGAGGATAAGACAGTAACTTTACACCATCGGCATTTCGATTAAGGCGATCTATGATTTCTTGTTTAGCAACATTTGTGTGTGTCAGCACACATACACCTTGATATTTTGTTTGCCATTTTTTAGCTATGATGAGCAATTTGGCCGCGACCATAGTAGTTTTACCGCTTCCTGGACAAGCTTGTACGTCATCAAATGTTTTTAGTATGTTCTTTCTCGTACCATCGAAAGACAGACCTAATTCTTGTTCAACTTCCCTGACATCAACATCTTCGATATTAATCATCTTGGCTAATGTCCGTATTTACAGGTGGTGTTATTACAGGAAAGGCTTCCGTTACATACTCAATAGCATCAATTATATAGCTAGGTAGCTTACTCCGTAATAGTTCAGGTTGGTCTTTGTACTTAGACAGAATATTCGCAAGTAAATAGCTTACTTCACTCTTGGCCTTGCCTTTACTTTCGATCATTCTATATAACTGAACAGCCCTAATATGACTGTCAGTGCTTAAACTATCAAATCCTTCCGAGGTCCCTTTTACAGCCAGATATACTTCTTCTGCTAACCCATATTTCGCTAAACAGAATTCAAATGTCCAATCATTCGATATAAACGTCTTAACTGATTCCCCATCGAATTCTGTTTTCGTTGCTTTCTTCGCGTCTATAGCATGTTGGTCGAGTTCGTTAAGCCAATATCCAAGATTCCCACCTTTGTTCTTTATCGGTTGTTTCTTAACTTTAAACCCATAAGCATTACCATCTTTTTCCTCTGCTTCATCTGGCCACAAGTCTAGATCGGTAATACAGGCAACCTTTATAGGTAAAGGCTGTGGGTTTGATAAACTAGGATTAGAACGATAAATCTTAGCGTATCTCTTTCTCGATAAACCATTAACACTTACTAGCGATACTCCATAGTCTTCCAATGGTCTCCCTAGTAATTCTGCTATTTGAGGTAGCAATACTACTTCAGCTACACCTTCGACTAGTAGCACGCCTCTTGCAAAGAACATATTAGCTTTTGTTGAGTCTAAAAACTTTTCCAAAAACACATAATCTTCAGGTGCTAAGGCAGTGTGTTCTTCTCTGAGAGGAAAGGCTTTACCATCTTGCATGAGAATCAAACTTTTGAGCGGTGCTTTTGAGGCAAGAACAGGGCTGTGAGTAGATAAAATACATTGCAATTCACTATTCTCATCGCGCAGGTATTTAATAAACTTTAACTGTAATTGAGGGTGAAGGTGCGCTTCAGGCTCTTCGACTAGCAATAGAGGGTATTGATCTTCTTCTTGCTCAATTAACATTAATTCGGTCGCCATAAATAATAGGCTACTATAACCTAGACCATGCTTAATGCCTGTAGCATCAAGCTCAAGTGTAAGTTTCTCTAGGATATTTTTTAATGCAAAGGATTTTTCTGACTCACTCATGTCTGCATAGGCTTTACTACCAAGTAAGCTCAATGCAGGGGAAAATGTATTTGACTTAAATGTTAAGGAGTTTAGTAGAGTAGCAATATCACTTTGCGCAGCTTGGATTGATGGGTCGGCCTGAATATCGTTGCTTGCGGTTGTAAGTAATTCAATAATACGTTTAGTAGCAGCATTATCACCAGCTAGGCTGCTGTTACTTCCTAATATTTGTGACAACCTCGATGAGCGTCCAGCTTTCAATTCAGCTTCTGCATCACGTAGAGGTTTTAAGTATGTGGTGGCTAGGTAATCACGAATATCACGTTCAATTATTGGTCCATCACCATTTTTACCTGAATGAATTTCAGTTTTTATGTATTGAGTTTTCTTTGAAAAGTTTTGAGTTAGTTTTGCGGTAAGTGTTATATAGAGTAGGGACTCTTCAACTTGTTCAGAGTTATCTTCTGTTGTTAAATGCTCAAGAAATATCCCTGATTCCCGTACTGATAAGCCCACAAATTGTAGTTTTATTTGCAGCTCACTTTTACCACTTAAGAAGTCAGTGTCAGAAATTGAGACCCATTCAGCTGAGGTAGTATCAAGGGCAATTCTAATAGCATCAATGACAGAGCTTTTACCTGCATTATTTTCTCCGACCAACAAATTTAAACCTTTATTAAAGCCAATTGAAAAGTCTTTGAATTGCCTGAAGTTTTGTACTTTTAATTTTGATAGATACATTTTTCATCCTTGCTAAAAAATCCTAATTATAAAATTATGATAAATCATAACATCATAAGAATATATTGTTTTTCTTGCGTTTTTCAGGAGATAAATACCAATATATTAATCAACTTAACCTGCCACCCATAATAACTTGTACATATTTACATCAATAAACTAGGCTTAATTTACCTTCATTAAGTCTGGTGATTATTATGCCTAAGCCTCGCTCGCAACAGATCAGTTTGTTAGATACACCGTATTGTGTGCCCAGAGTTCAGCACTAGAATCAACTTAACCTGCCACCCATAATAACTTGTAACTTAATCTGCCACCCATAATAACTTGTACATATTTCCACCAATAAACTAGGCTTAATTTATCTTCATTAAGTCTGGTGATTATTATGCCTAAGCCTCGCTCGCAACTTAATCTGCCACCCATTAATAACTTAATCTGCCACTAACTTAATCTGCCACCCATAATAACTTGTACATATTTTCATCAACAAACTAGGCTTAATTTACCTTCATTAAGTCTGGTGATAACTTAATCTGCCACCCATAATAACTTGCCCATAATAACTTGCCCATAATAACTTGTACATATTTTCATCAATAAACTAGGCTTAATTTATCTTCATTAAGTCTGGTGATTATTATGCCTAAGCCTCGCTCGCAACAGATCAGTTTGTTAGATACACCGTATTATCAT
>NZ_BDQM01000001.1 GCF_002207865.1 Colwellia marinimaniae | reverse complement strand
TGATGTGTCGAGAGTAATGGAATTGTGTGATCGAGACTGGATAAAAGTGGGAACTTAATTAATGCAATTGGTATTAGTAAACTATTATCAGCCGCTTGTAGGCGCCTTGATATGACTATGAGGCAAGGCGGGTCTGATGAATTACGATAAGTTCAATAAGTTTTATGGTTCTTTAGCCGCAACTAGCTAGGTAAGGCAATGGGGCAACTCACATGTCTGAAAAGTCGGTGGTAAAGTTGTTGCCATTGGTGGTTGGAGCCAAAATAAGCAGGCTATTTTTACGGCTAAGGACTAGCTTTAGCGCGGTTTTCGTCAAAACGGCGCAACCGTCCACTAAACCTCCACAACGCCCCCGCCGATGTAACTAAGCCAGCTTAGCTAATACTCATTACCTAATAGCAATGGCATCATTAGCGCTTCCACAAGACATTAATTAACGCGCCGAACATAATGAAAGTACCGCCCATGATAGTGGTGGCCACTGGTACTTCACTAAAATACGCCCAACCGATAAAGACTGAAAACAGTACCTGCACGTAGGCATAAGCGGTTGCCTTGTTAGCATCGGCGCAGTGTAGTGCTTTTGTTAAGCCCACCTGCCCTACTTGGGTGAATATGCCGATTAAAATCAGTAAACCCGTTGCTGCTAAACTCGGCACAACAAAATCGTCACCTAACATAACAATTGAGATAGGCAAGGCTATCAGCGGGAAATAAAAAATAATGACCGAGCTGTCATCTGTTTTGGTCAGCTTTTTAATTATAATATATGCCACCGCACTGCCAAAAGCACCAAGTACCCCCGCGCCAATACTTAGCCATGGATATTGAAATCCGCTGTCTATTTGCAAATTTGGCTGAATCATAATAACTAAGCCAATCAAGCTCATAACGATGCAGGCTATGGTTGAGCGCTGGATGATTTCTTTCAAAAAAAACAATGCCAGCATAGCGGTAAACACTGGATGCAAATATTGTAATACCGTCGCTTCTGCCAAGGGCAAAGTTGTTACCGCATAATAAACAAACATTAGCGCAAACGTTCCCACAGTACCGCGGGCAATCAGCAGGGTTTTATTATTCCCCCACAGGGAGATCTTTTTACGCTTAATATCAGCGTAACTAATCATGCCTGAAACGATGGCGCGTGCGGCAACAATTTCTAACACAGGAATACCTAAGCCACTGACTTCTTTTACACAGGCGGCCATTAAGGCGAAACCAAAAGCTGAGATCAACATATACCAAACACTCATTGGTACTGAATTTTTAATGGTGGTAAACATTTACTAGGGTACTCGAAAAGGTAAGAGGCAGAGTTATACCAAACGGATAATTCGGTGAACGGGCCCCATTCTACCCCATGAAGGCTAATAAAAAAGGCTTAAAGTTAATTAACCTTAAGCCTTTAATTTTATCTAATATACCAGTTAGCTCAAGTATTCACTCACTCGCTTAATATTTGCCTATAGCTAGTAGCTAATGCTGTATTCAAGGGCGATGCGACGGCCGTAACCTTTGAATTGGTTCCTATATGTTTGCCAAACCACTTCTTTGTTCATTTGTGAGACCAGTGGTTGGTAATCTTCATTAAGTAAGTTATCAATACCTAAGGAAATGCGACCAAGTTTGGTGTTAAAAGTAGCAATTAGATCAACCAGGGTGTAACCATCATAAGGTGACTCGTAGTAGCTATAACCCTCTGGCCCTTCTGCAGCATTCTTTTCACGGTCGCCAACATAATTGGCTTGTAAACGTAAGGCGGCAATTTCATTAAATTGATAATTGGCATAAAGTGACACTTTTACTGGCGTTATTTTAGTATCATTTAACCAGTACTCTTCACCTGTACTGCCATTGGTCCGCTTACCTTCAGACTGTGACAAAGCGCCACCTAATTTAAAGCCTTTAGTAACAAAGTAATCTGCGGTTACTTCATAGCCCCAAATTTCTTCATCGGCAACAATCACTGCGGCAACACGTTTATCGGTTTCAGCGGCAACATTGTAGTCGTAGCCATAGCTGTCTGAGATATCGGAGTAGAAGATGGCAAAACTTGCTTGCAGATTATGATCGCCAAAACGCAAACCAGTCTCAAAGTAATTAGTTTGTGTCGCCGGAATTTTATTAGCAAATTCGGCCACTGTATCTACCGGCATATCACGTAACATACGCATATCGCCATGTGAATAACCTTGTGAGAAACTGGCAAAAATATCGCTACTATCGGTAACACTATAAACCGCGCCTAAGTTAACTAATGGTTTATGATATTTTAAGGTGTCGCCCTGTTTTGCCGTAATGACACCTTTTTTATAGCGCTGATAATCTGGTACTTCAATTTCAAAATTTTCGTACCGCAGACCTGCTTGCAAGGTTAAATCATCACCTAATTGCTGCCAATATTGGGCAAATGGACTTAACTTGGTTTCAGTTAAATCACATACTGAGCAAATATATTGCGACTCAAGTATCGGCTCCCCAGCATCTCTTTGACCAACAATGACCTCACGTATACGACCTTGTTCTGTGTTGTCGGTACCATATTCAAAACCATAAACTAAGCGTTGTTCATCGGTAATGTGCCATTGTAATGCGGCTTTAAAACCAGCTCGCTCTGAAACAATTTCTGAGCCTGATTCATAGCCAACATTGACATCACTTTTATAAGCTGAAAGGCTCAGTTGCTGACCAAAAAAATCATCATGCTCATAGGTTACTTGAAAACTGGTTAATTTAGTTGATGGATTTGGACCTTGATACGGGCTAGTTTCATCAATTTCCACCATGCCATTATCTTCATTAACACTGCGCTTATATTGCAGATTATTAACGATTTTATAATGATGGGCAAGAAAGGCGACACGCGAGTTGCTCATTTCTTTATCGAGTTTAAATAAAATATCGTACTCGTCTGCATCACCCATGCCGCCTTGGCTATTAGGAGCACCGGGTAAACGATTACCATCAGCATCATATAAATTACCACGATCTTTACCTGCTAGGTTTAGCATAAAGCCAATATCTGACTCACTGGTACCCGAGACGGTTTGTGAGAAACTGTAGCCAGTATCAGATAATTCACTGGCAAACGCTTCAGCGCCAATGGTAGTTTGCATTTCAACATTGGCAGTCGATTTTTTAGTAATAATATTGATGATAGCGCCAGCTTCACCGTTACCATACATAGCACTAGCACCTTTAATGACTTCAATGCTTTGGATAGCATCAACTGAAATTGATTGTAAATCACGGCCACCAGCACGTAAAGTTGTTGAAATTAACACGCCGTCAATCATGACAATAGCTTTGCCACCACGGAAGTTTTGTCCAAAGGTCGACATAGTTTCAGTACTTGGCGAAAAGCCCGGCACTAAATTTGAAATGATTTCACTTAAATTTCGGGCAACGGTTTTTTGTAAGGCTAAATCTTCTTGAGAAACGATAAAAACAGAGTTTGCCGTATCTGATAATTTTTGCTCAAAGGGAGAAGCGGTAACAACTATTCTTTCAATATTATCAGACGCAGCTGCTGATTGGGCAAAGACAGGGCTGACAGCTATTGCTGCCGATAAAGCTGTTGTTACAGCAAGGTTTACAATGGATAAGTTCATGTTAAAAAGACTAAATAGAAATGGGAATTGTTATTATTACTATTTACTACATTAATGCAACCCTAGGACACCGCTTGGTTACATCTTTTAACAATATAGTTAGAACTTATTGATCTATTCATATTTTTCTCTGTTTGAACAGCATAGTTTTTCTTTAGGTTTTCCTCTTCACGCCGCCATTAGCACGCCTTGCCTTTTTATTAGCGGCTATTTAAGCGTTATAAAAATGTAAATTTTGTAAAAAACACGGGGAATATAAGATATACAATATATCTAATATTGTTTATGATGATTTTCGCTACAATATACGATTACTTTATAACCTTTAGGCTTTTTTAAAAATTTTGTAGCAAGTTAATAAATAAAAAACAACAAAGCTTTGATAAACAGTGCTTTTATAGTGAATTTGTAACTTAGGGATAAGATAAGTAACTGGCTATCAGATAAAAATATAATAATAACCAAGGATAGAAAATGACTCTCATCAACAATAAAATAATGAGTCTGTCTATGTTAATGATGTTATGTGCATCACTAACTGCTGTAGCGGGAAAGCAAACGTCTGATAATGGCTTTGCTAAAGAATTAAAAATACCAACAAGTAAACAGTCGACGTCTGCAAAACAAAAAACACTTGTTAAGGGCAAGACCCTAGCAAAAAGTTTACGGAAAAGTCGCAATGTTCATCCGTCGAGTGTTAGTGCGGCAAACCAAGTTTGTGCCATTGATGATAACGGCCAAGACTGGCATAAATTACAAAAAAAATTAAACAAAGAGCTTAAACAATTTACCTTGTCATCGAGCAAGGCCATTAAATCGCTATCGAGTCGATCTTTAGCAAGCAGTCTTTTGGCTAGAACCAGCAGCTTAGCTGCAGCGGTAGCCGACAATGGTGTAGCGGGACGTTATTATATTCCGGTAGTTTTTCATGTTTACGGTGCAGATTTTACCTGTGATGATGCGGCACAAAGCTGCTTAACAGATGCAAAAATTATTGATGCCCTACAACGTCTTAATGAAGATTTTCTCGGTACCAATACTCAAGACGGTCCCATTGCCCCACAGTTTCAAGCCATTCGTGACAACTTAAATATTGAGTTTTTTTTAGCGAAGAAATCTCCAACGGGTGCTGACACCACAGGTATTGTACGTTACGGCCGTGAGCAAGCAGGTTATGGTAATGGCAGCGGTGCAGATACTGCCATTGCTGGGGATGCTTGGGATAACTTTAAGTACATGAACGTTTATATTATGAACGACTTGTATGATGATGGTTCAAGCAATAACTCAGGCGTTGCTTGGTATCCTGATATAGCGATGAGCCAAGCCAACACTTCTCGTGTGGTTTATAACGGTTGGTATGTTGGTGATAATACTGATGAAAATTTCCGTTCGGTATTAACCCATGAGTTTGGCCATTGGTTGAATCTACCACATACCTTTGCCGGTAATAGCTGTTCATTAGCAAACGAAACCTTTTGTGCTTTAACCGGCGATAGAAGCTGTGATACTCCGCAAATGTCGTTATCAACTGACATGTATGAAAACTCACCAAACTGTCTTGGTCAGCCGACCAACACCGAAAACTTCATGCACTATACCAGCAACTATGCCATGTTTACTCAAGGGCAAGTAGCGCGTATGACCGCTGCTTTACATGGCGATGCACGGGCAACACTTTGGTCAAATGACAACCTTATTGCTACCGGTTTAACAGCTTACACCAGCAATGCCGATCATCCGTGGGATGGTATTTCAGGTACTGATAATGGTCCAGTTGGTGAGCTTATCGCTAGCTTTGATAACTTATCAGCAGAAAAAGATGCCATCGATACTTTTGTCATTGATGCACCTGTTGGCACACAAGCTTTGGCATTTTACTTATCGGGTTATGAGCAAGACCCTGATATGTACGTATCGGCAGGTCAAGAATCGAGACTCTTAGCCGACGGCAGCTGGCAAGCGGATTACATATCATTTTTATCTGCAGCAACGCCAGAGTTTATTGGTGTTTTAGGTCCTAAGGCTAATGAAACTTATTATGCCACTGTGCATGCCTTTAGCGAATATGAGCAAGCTAACTTGCAAGTATTAGCGGTTGAAGATCCTTTATTAGCCGCAGGTAATAAACGTTACCACGTTATTAAGCAAGCTGGCATATGGTCTGCTGCGGGTGTAGCGCCGAAAAAATATCAATTTACTATCCCTGATAGCGCGGAAAAAGTGGTTATCGTTTTTGCTGGTGCTTATGGCGGCGATCCTGATATGTATATCAGTCGCAATAAACCGGTAGATATGAATACTGCCGATTGTAAGCCCTTTAGCGCCGCTAAATTAGCCGAGTACTGTGAGTTTGCTCAAGGCGGTACCTTTAATATCTTAATCGACCCCTTTGCTGAATATTGGGATGGCGAATTACATGTTTATTATGAAACAAGTGATGATAGCAATCAGCCACCTTTTGCCAATACTAACCCTAACTACCAAGCAATGCTTGACCATGAAGTGCACTTTAACGGTGACTCTTCAACAGATGTAGATGGCAGTATTGTTAGCTACCTTTGGGACTTTGGTAATGGCGATAACAGCACAGAAACAAACCCTGTTTATGTTTATAACCAACTAGGTCAGTACCATGCCAGCTTAACGGTGACTGATGATATGGGTGTGAGTAGCACGACTAATACGGTTGTTGATATCACTTTATATAACCCTAATGATGCGGTGTTATGTGATGGTTGTAGCCGTGTTTATTTAACCGAAGAAATTGGTTTATCTGCGGCTAAAGGTAGTGAGCCACGCAGTTATAAATTCAGCGTACCAACGGCAGCATCTTTGGTAGTGATTGAAATTGTTGCTGGCTCAAGTGGCGATCCAGATTTACATGTCAGTCACAACAAAGCGGTATCCATTGAGTCCTTTACTTGTCGCCCTTGGGAAGGTCCAGGTGCATTAGAAAGCTGTCAATTTAACCAAGGCGGTATTTTTAATGTCATGATTGACCCTTTTGATGCTTACAGTGACGTTACTTTCAAAGCGTATTACGACATTAGAGATGATGCCGACCATTCAATGCCTAACGAGTTGCCCATTGCGCAAGCAGGTGCAAGTTATACCGGCTTTACCGGTAATGCCTTAACGTTGAGTAGTGCTGGTTCAATGGATGAAGATGGTTACATTGTTAGTTACTTGTGGAACTTAGGTGACGGTAATACTAGTGACTTAGAAAATCCTCAGCATAACTACGCACAAGCGGGTCAATATAACATTAGCTTAACGGTTACCGATAACGATGGCGCTACTGCTACCGCTACTGCGACAGTAATCATCAATCCAGCGGGTGATATGGATGGCGATGGCGATGTTGATAGAGATGATATGCGTGCTTTATCATTAGCAATTCGTCGTGGTGAGCAATTAGACCTAGCTTTCGATATTAATGGTGATGGTGTGGTTAACTCACGTGACGTGCGCGCGATGAGAAGTATTTGTTCTTATAACCGCTGTAGCACCATAGCTCCGCCGCCAGAGCCACCTACAGCAATGGCTTCGAGCAATGATAACGTTGAACAATTTGCAAGTATTGCCTTTAGCAGTGCTGGTTCAAATGATAATTACGGACGCATTGTTAGCTATGCCTGGAATTTTGGTGACGGCGCTACCAGTAGCCAAGCAAATCCAAGCCATGCTTACCAGCAAGTTGGTAGCTACAGCGTAGTACTAACGGTTACTGATAATGATGGTATGACAGCAACTGACACTATTGCCCTTAATGTTAATTACGGCGCATTGTTAGATAGCTGTACAAATCAGCCGGCCTTTACTGATGGCACATTAGCAGCGGGCAGTGTTACCTGTTTAGGTGCTGACAGCCGTCAAAGCTTCTCAGTTCCTGAAATTAACAATCATAAAAGTATCGCCATTACTGTCGCCCATGGCGGAGGTGATATATCACTGTATTACCGTAATAGCGGTTGGGTAAACCTTAATAACTCCAGTTTTGATGCCTCTTCTACTGAAGCCAATAACCAAGCTTGTATCTACCTTGAGTTAACGCCAGAAATGGATTACTGGAGCTACATTGAGCTTACTGGTGCCAGTTCAGGCGCTACTATAGTGATTGATTTTGATACTCAGGGCTGTCGCCCAGTTCAGTAATTACAAAATAAAATCATAAAATAAAAATACCTCTAAAAAATACAAAGCAGCCAGTCGCGAGTCTGGCTTATTTTAAAATAATGAATAAAATTTATTAATAACACTTCATAAAAATAACTAAAATAATAAAAGGAAAGACCATGAAAAAATTTATTGCAATGCTTACTTTACTTATCGGCTTTAATGCAAATGCTGGTTTACTAACTATAGATATTTCTGCTGATGAGGTTTCAGTAGGCGAATCAGTATTGGTGACTATTAGTGCCAGTAATTTTGACGAGACAGATATGTTCTGGTTTGACTTCAATTTTGACAATTCTGTTGTCTCTTATGATGCAAGCTCATTGAGTAGTGGCTTGACTTTAGCCGATGATAATATCAATTTTAATGGCTTAGAAGTATCTGCCGAAGATTTTGGTTTAGCATTTAACTTTTTTACCGATGATTTTTCAATAAGGGCAGCAGGTGACTTTGTCCTAGCAAGCTTTAATTTAATTGCGGGTTCTGAAGGCTTCACTGACTTCTCAATAGCTAACTTCTTTAACCCGTCAGCATTTGATGATTATACTATAGCTTTTTCTGGTGCAAGTTCAGTTAATGTGAGTTCTGCTGTTGCGGTATCTGAGCCCAGTGCTGTATTTATGATGATGTTAGCTGGTTTTGCTTTAGTTAGCAGCCGTCGTAAAGCTAAGTAAATAATCACGTAAACCTCTAAGTTAATAAAAAAAACAATAAATGGATGCATTGAGTTAACTGAGTAAGTTGTCTAGACAACTTACTCAGTACGGCGATGTTTACCTATCAAAATAATTATAAATTCAACAAACTTGCAACGGTCTCACAATGAAAATATTACCTAAAAAGTCGCTACTTGCTAGCGCACTATTACTGTCGATGAATATCGCTAATGTCCAAGCTGCTGACATGTGTGGCGAGAAAACACTACCTCGTCAAGGCGAAGTTCCTGCTAACGAAATGCATTGTATTACCGATTATGGCCATTACTTATATGTCACTGTGCCTTACGATAATAGCGAGGTAACCATTACTACTTCGGGTGGTACTTTTACTGGCTCTGATGCTGATATAACCCTTTACCCGGGTACTTGGTGGGGAGACGGCGATGTTGAAGCGAGTAGTAGCAACCCTGATACCAACGATGAAAGTATTTCATTTGTCTCCCATGCTGGTAAACGTTACTTCCACATTGGCGGCAACATTCAACAAACCAGTTTAATTGTTAACATTAGCGGTGGTGATATTCCAGAGCCACCTGAGCCTATGGGTGATTATATTATTTATCCTACCAGTACATTTGTTAACGTACCTGCGGCACTTATTAGCTCTAAAGCACAATATGGCGCTAGCATTGCTGAAATTTTAGCCTCAGATTATAATGGTTTTAAAACCATTGCCGGCGCTGTGAACGACCCAATAACAGATGTATCTCAAGCCCTTCATTATCTAAGCGAAGCAGATGATTTAACCGATCCGGATTTAAACCAGTTATTATACTTTTTAGCCACTTATAAATATTATGCTGAGCAGATGACGGACTCAGAAGCTGAAGATTTAAGTACCGCATTATTAGCGGTTACTCAAATGAGCAATTTTGTCAGCCCTGCGGGCAGTGTCATACAAGAAGGTTATGCTTATGCATTAACAAACTTACAGCGCTACTCGGGCGCGGTACATTTTAAAGATCATTTACCGCATTTATTAGGTCTTATTCAATATTACTCTGAGCAAAGCAAGCCATTCTCACTAAGTAATGCCGGCGATACCACCATGGCATTAATGGGTACTATTGCTTCTGCCGCCTATTATGGTGATGCCCCAGTTAAAGCCGCCTATAACGACAATATGTTAGAGGTATTATCGGTGATGCGCTCATTTGTATTTTTAGGTGAAACATCCCTTGATATGCGCTGGTCTACTGAAGATGACAGAAAATGGATACTGCCGCATTCGTTTAATGCTATGGGTAAAATTTCAACTATTGCTACCGATGAAGCGAAAGCCCGTTTTGATAGCACTATTTTAGAGGCGCACGGTAAAGTAATCGCTGATATCTCAGTAGAAACCGCCAGTATTATTGTTACTAAAAACTACTTAGAGAATGCCGGACGTAGTTGTGAAGCGGGTGATGCCTTATTTGGTAGCTGTATTGTGCCGCCTAAAGTAGCAGATATTTTAACGGTTAACCATGCTTGTACTGACAACATTACTATACGCGCACAAGGCTCAATCAGCCAAGCAACACTGGCTCAGTCATGTGCAGATATGGCACGACAAGAAAGTGAATTTCATGCTTTCTTTAATACTGCCGGCACGCCTGTTGCTGGCGATTTGAATGAACACATTGAAGTGATTGCCTTTGCTAGTCCGGACGATTATGAAAAATATGCTGGCGAATTTTTTGGTATCAGTACTGATAATGGCGGTATGTATTTAGAAGGCACACCAACAGCGCAAGGTAACCAAGCACGCTTTATTGCCATGCAATGCCCTGACTCTTGGGTAGGTGGTTCATGCCAATATGAAGATCAAATTTATAACTTAAGACATGAATTTACCCACTACCTTGACGGTCGTTATATAAAATCAGGCTCATACGGTTCATTTGACTATAACGTCGCTTGGTCTGAAGGCTTGGCTGAATATATGGCCATGGGTAAAGAACATCCCCGTACCTTAAATACCCTAAAAGGTGAAACCATTCCCCCTTTATATAACATCCTATTTATGAGTTATGAGTACGATAACTTATATCAATGGGGTTATTTTGCCATGCGTTATTTAGGTGAGCAGCATAAAGATGATTTAAACCTTTTAGTTACCGCCTTACAATCAGGCAATAACAATGCTTATGTCGCTACACTTAAAGAGGTAGTACTGCGCACAGCTTCAGGCTTTCCAGCATTTGTACTAGCAAACTCTGAAACAGTGGCGCCAATCGCTGCACAAATTCCGGCAGCTGATACCATTGGCAGCTGTGACTTAGTCCAGCAATATCCGCGTTATTATGATGCCAGTAAAACTAACTTTACCTTTACTAATACTACCGATACGCCAGTTTCACTATTCTGGGTAAATAGTACTACCGGTAAAACTAACTTTGGCAAAAACTATAAAACCTTAAACCAGGGTGATACTTACACCTCAGCCAGTTGGACGGTAGGCGATCGCATGATGTTAAGCGATAACAACATGAACTGTTTAGGTGTTGCGGTAATGGCAGCAGATGACAATACTTTCACTATCGATGAAGACTTGGTTAAAGATGTCGTTGTTGAGACCATTCCTGAATTAAACCAAATGGGCAGTTGTGAATTAGCACAAGCTCATTTAATCATGAACGAATCACATCAATTTACCATTACCAATACCTCTGATACGCCAGTGCGTTTATTCAGAATTGATAATACTAGCGGTAAAATCATCACCACCAGTGGTGCCAATGACTTTACTCATGGTTACGGTATATTAGCACCAGGGGCAAGTTACAGTAACGATGTTTGGTATGGTGATCGCCGCTTAATGGTTACCGATACTAGCTTAAATTGTTTAAGTGTTGGCGTATTAAACAATGAAGTTAGTAGCTTTACGGTTAATGAAGCCATAGTAGCGAGTGCTGCTGCACCAGAGGTTATCCCTGTAGCAAATACCATTGGTAGCTGTGAGCTAAAAGCACCGCATTTAGTCGGACCTTTTGAAAGTGACTTCTCCTTTGTTAATAACAGCGATCACACTGTGCGGGTTTATCGTGTTGATAATGTTACTGGTGAACTAAGTGAAGGTTTTGGTTTTACCACACTAGCCAAAGGTGATACTTACGACAGTGCCTCAACTTGGAAGTGGTTTGGTAACCGCCGTGCCGCCATTACTGATGAAAATGGACATTGTGCTGGTGTTGCTGTGATGACAGAAGAAGATACTAGTAACGATTATGAAATTACTAATGCACTCTTTGAACCCGAGGTACCCGATGTTGTCATTGGCGATATGGATGGTGATGGCGATGTCGATAGAAATGATATTCGCGCTTTTTCTCTGGCTATTCGCCGTGGTGAAGCACTGCCTATATCATTTGATTTAAATGCAGATGGCGTTATCAATTCACGCGATGTTAGATTAATGAGAAGCATATGTACTTACAATCGCTGTAGCGCAAACCCAACACCGGAGTAAGAGGCAAGATGGTAGCAATGTTAGCTAGTTAGACCTTAATAAACATTGCTACTGTTTTACTATTAAGTATTTATTGTTAAACATTTACCTTTAAAAATTTAACGGTAAATTACAGCTATAAAAAAGTGGCTATTTTATACCAATCGGACTAATTTATTGATCATTTAGCGAGAATTAAAAGGCTTAGAGGCAAGGCATTGATTGATGAGAATGGTTACTCCCTTGTCAAAATCAATAACGCCGCTTATAAGCCTTTTAAACTCGCCCTTGAGGAGCTCATTAGCAAACTAATAACATCAAAAAATCAATAAAATATAGAATAACTATGTTTAATCCATTTTTTCGTTCTTAACTCGCTAATGCAGCTCTAAATTGGTCAATTCATTAATCCGTTTGGTATTAGCCACTTTTTTCATTATCTACTTACAGTTAATTTATTTCTCGATATTTAGTTCTCGATATTTATTTCAATAAATTTAATCAGCTAAACTCGCCAACTTATCACGTATAGCTTGATACCTTTGTTGCTGACAAAGTCCAAACCCTGATAATTGTCTGACTTTATTGCGGCCAAATAATGGCACTGTCATGCCAGCAAAAAAGCGGCAGTAACTTTCCAGTGATAAAGGTTGGTTGATTTTACCGCTGAGACGCTCTGCTAATTCAGTCATGCCATGCTTTAATGTCTCATCACTCGGCCATGGCGTATTTTCTTGAGAGCGCGCAAGCACGGCAACTTTTCCGCGACAAACACTACAATGTCCACATTGTGGCACTGTGCCTGAGCCACCAGAGCCATTAGCACCATTAGCATCTAGGCGGTTACTGCCAAAAAAATCATCATCAAAATAACGTGCTAGATTTACCGTTAAGCAAGTATCAAGTTGAAAAAAACGTACTAAGGCGGCGATGCGTTTTATTTCTTTTTCTTCATTGTCTTTAAAGTAGTCACTTAAGGTTTGGCACAAGCTAGGATCGGCTAACTCATTAAGGTTAATTTTAAAGACCTCGGTCATACCTTTAGTTTCCAGTACTATCAACTGTTGCTCTTGCAAGTATTCTAGGGCAGCAATAACACGATTACGCTCAATACTTTTATCTTTTAACAAGCTATCAAAATTTAAACTACCCCAGACTTTTTTAAACTCGGTGGCGTTAAAAATACGTTGCAGAAAATCTTTACGTTGCTCATTAAAACTATTAAGTATTTCATCTTTCGGCTTTAACAGCTTAATTTTAAAATCGGCAAAATAAGCATAAAGTGGTTCAATCACGCCAGCTAGCTCTAACTGAACCAGTAAGGTTTTTAACGGTAATTGTTTAATATTAACGGCATTAGACAGTTGCAATATTTGCAGCTCCCACTTGCTGTCATAAGCACTGGTTATTACTTCATCTTTGATACTGTTAAGCAGCATTTCAATACCGTTAAATTCCGGGGTATCGCCATAAACAAAATTTTCCACCGTATTCAAACCATCCAGATTTGCCAAGGTAAAACATTGTGCTGGTTGTCCATCTCGTCCTGCTCGACCGATTTCTTGACTGTAGTTTTCAATAGATTTAGGTAAGTCATAATGAATAACGAAGCGGATATCACTTTTATCTATGCCCATACCAAAGGCAATGGTGGCGACAATCACTTGAATTTTACCCGCCATAAAATCTTGCTGAATCTGACTGCGAGTATCACTATCAAAACCGGCATGATAGGCACAGGCATTAATGCCTTGTTGCGTTAAATATTGCGCAACTTTTTCAGCACTCTGTTGCAAGGTTACATAGACAATACCTGGGCCTTGTTGCTGAGTACTTTGTTGAGAGATAATTTGCGCTAATAGGCCATTTTTTTCTACCTCAAGCACTGGCACAACACTTAAATCAAGATTTGCGCGATAAAAACCCGTCTGCACAATATGTTCGTCTCGTATAGCAAACTTAGCGGCCATGTCCATTTTTACTTTACGGGTAGCCGTGGCAGTAAGTAATAACACCAAGGGAATTTTTAACGCTTGGCAGTAGCTAGGTAACTTTAAATAGTCAGGTCTAAAGTTATGGCCCCACTCTGAAATACAATGTGCTTCATCAACCACCAACATAGATACAGGTACAGATTCAATAAATTGCCTAAATCTTTCGTTTTTAAAACGCTCAACCGACACCATCAAAACTTTGATATTACCGTCACGCACCCCTGCCATCACGGTTTGAGCTTCATTACCCTTTAGGGTCGAATCAATGCTTGCCGCCTTAATACCTTTGCTCGCCAAAAAGGCCAGTTGATCTTTCATCAAGGCTAATAATGGGGATACCACTAAGGTTAAATGTGGCAAATGCAACGCCGTTAATTGATAACACAAGGACTTACCTGAGCCAGTTGGAAAAATAGCTAAAGAAGATTGACCATTTAACAATTGCGTAATGGTCTGCTCCTGTCCTGGGCGAAAGCCATCAAAGCCAAAGATTTTTTTGAGTGATGGCGCTAATTCGCTAATTTGTCTGACTTGCTGAGTCATTGGTGGCGCTTGCTGGCCGAATGTCGGGTTGCTCATGGGTATTATCACATTAAAGGTAGTCACTTATTCATCTGTTCATCATACCTTGCATCAACTAAAAATACTTAGTTCAGCCCATTTAAAATCATCAAACCAGTCTTTATGTCGATTCAAAGGCAAATAATGTCAGTTCAAAGAAAGTAGACCGACATGCCCCTGCTAACGCGCTAAATTAATCCCATCATGACAAAAGTGCTGCACCGATATAGCACAGCATAATAAATAAAATATAAGGGATTAATGAATGAAAAAATCATCACTGACCATTACCAATCTATTGGCTGGCCTTAACTGTATTAGTAGCCTAAGTGTTCAAGCCATTGATCTACGTATAGACAATGTTCGCTTATACCAAGCGGAGCAAAGCGCTTTTAGCCAGCCAAGTACTTTGTATATTGAAGATGGCAAGATTATTGAAATAACCACCAGCCAAGCTAACAGCAAAAACGCAGATAATATTGTTGATGCACATAATAACTTCGCCCTACCTGGCTTAATTGATTTACATGTTCACCTTGGTGCATCTGGTAGCAACTACGGTAAAGAGTTTCAATACTTACCAGTAGCATCACATTTTAATTCAAACTTATATTTTGGTATCACCAGTATTGTCGACCTGTTTTCCTTTGATAGTACCCTTAACGAGGCCAGCCAATTAATCGCTAAACAGACCTCGCCAAACTTATTTTACGCCGGGGTATTATTTACCAATCCTGGTGGTCATGGCACACAGTTTGGTGGTAGTGCCTTAGAAGTCACTAATTTTTCGGCTATTGATGATTTATGGCAACAACATATGGCGCGCAAGCCTCATCTAACTAAAGCCGTTATTGAAACCTTTGGGGGTCATGGCGCTTCGTTAACTGATAAGCAACTAACCGAAATTGGCCGACGTTCAAAAGCGGCTGGACTGCCTTACTTTGTCCATGTATCTAGCTTAGTCGATGGCAAAAGAGCAATTAAAGCGGGTGCAACTGCCTTAGCCCATGGTATTAATATCGAAGCAATTGATGAGGAGTTTATCGCCTTAATGGTTAAACACAAGGTAGCTTACATACCAACACTCGCTGTAACTCAAAATCACAGTGCCGAATATAAACATCAGCAAGTTAGCAGTAACAAAACTTTGTTAGCGACAGTGCCAGATAAACTGCAACATTGTTTATTTGATAAAGTAGCAAAACCATCAAAATGGCAAGATATCGTTTGGCAAAAGCGGCAAGTTTCTTTTCAAAATATTCGAATACTTGCCCAAGCCGGTATTATCATTGGTACAGGCTCTGATGCAGGCAACCCTTATACTTTACATGGCAGCGGTCTGCATAATGAACTACAAGCACTGAGTCAATCTGGCTTAACGAATGCACAAGTAATAAATGCAGCGACCATAGATGCGGCAAAAATAATTAATGCAGCAGAGCTAGGCCAATTAAAAGTAGGATTTCAAGCAAGTTTTATTTTACTAGCACAAAACCCGCTTAACGACATTAGCCAGTTAAGTAATATCCAAGCAGTGTATAAATCAGGGATAAAAATTGATAGAAAAGATCTGATTGCCAAAAATAAAAAGCTAATACCACAAGGAGCCGCATGCAATGTCGAAACCGTCATCGCCAACAAAGCGAAAAAAACTATTGATGACTTTAGTGGCGAAATTCAGTGGCAGGCGATAAGCGATACCATGATGGGCGGTCAATCAACCGCCAAACTAGCGCAGCAAGATAATATGCTGTCTATAGATACTCAATTAGGTAAACCAGGTGGTTTTGGCGCCTGGGCTGGTATGCAAGTTATGTTTGATACGCCCATTGACGCTTCGAAATTCAAGGGAGTAAAAATAACTTACCAAGGATCCAAAGTACCGTTTGGACTTTCTGTTTATCATAGCGAAGTTCAAGACTGGGACCACTTTTCTGCCACACTACAGCCAAGTGATACTTGGACAACGGTAGAAATTCCGTTTAATCAATTGCAGCAATTTGGCTTTGGCAGCCAGAAAGATTGGTCGGCAAAAAGCTTAGCGGGTTTGAGTTTAGTGTGGCGTACTACGCCAGGGCAGCAATTACCGAGTAACAAAAACACCTTACAAATAAGTAATATAAGTTATTTTTAATTTGTTAAGCTGACGCTGATTTTTATAAAAACATCTAAAATATTCAGCTACATTTTATTAGCTGAATTAAGATAACAACTCAATATTTCACCAAAAAAGTAGAGAAGAATATGTTGCGTCAGCCCTTTTTTAAATACAGTTTTTTTGCTCTGCTTATTGTTGATCTCACTTTTACTGCTGGTCTTATTATATCTGGCATGTCAGATATTTCATTAAGCACTCTTCTCGCAACAACTATCTGGTTTATTAGCTTTTATTGGTTACCTGTTTGGGCGGCGGCTTATATCATTTTTAATATTAGAGCTAGAGGCATTGAAAATGCTTTTATTGAGTGGATAATTACCGTAATAATGCTGAGCCTAGGTTTACTCATTACAGAGAAATTATTACAGCTAAGCTTCAATGATTCATTTTCGTTGGGGAATTTTTTACTCCTTGGTGGACTAACGTGGGGTACACCCATTTATTTTATTGCGCGATTTATTGAAAGTAGAGGCAAAATATCACAGGAAAAACAGGCAAGGAAACAAGCACAATTGCAAACCTTAAGGTACCAATTAAATCCGCATTTTATGTTCAATAGCTTAAATACAATTTCAGCTTATATTCATTCTAACCCTGATTTAGCCGATGAAGTATTGCATGAATTGGCTGATATTCTTCGCTATTCCTTAGATACAGGCGAAGATAATAGTGTCTCTCTACAACAAGAAATTGCCATTATAGATAAGTATTTAAATATCGAAAAAGCGCGCTTTGGCGACCGACTTATCGTTAACTTTGATATTCCAGCAGAGCTGTTAAATATCCAAGTTCCGCCACTTATTTTACAACCTATTGTTGAAAACGCCATAAAGCACAATGCTCAGCAAATCGAACTGGCAATCACCATTAAAGTAGAAAAAGTCATTAACCGTAAAGATGAAATATTAAGAATATCGATCAGTGATAACGGCTCTGGTTTTAGTGAAGCCGTGTTAACCAAAGGTTATGGTAAGGGCATTGGCATGAAAAACTTGCAACTGCGCATGCAGCAGTTACCACAAGGTAAAGTCATTTTAACTAACGGTACAACCCCTAATCGCAAAGGAGCGACTGTATTGGTGGAGATGGCACTATGAATAAATTAACGGGTAAGGAAATGCCAAATAAAATGCGCGTTATTTTTGCTGACGATGAAAAACCTGCCAGAGATAAACTCGCCCATCAGTTAAGTCTTATTGCAGATATCGACGTGGTCGGTTTTGCTACCACTGGCAAGGAAGCTGTCGCGCTAATTAATGCCCAAAAACCTGATTTAGTGTTACTGGATATTCAAATGCCTGAAATTAGCGGCATGGAGTTATTAAGTTTACTTGATTATAAACCACTGATCATTTTTACCACTGCTTATGATCAATTTGCCATACAAGCCTTTGAACAGTCATCTACTGATTACCTGTTAAAGCCCTTCCCTCTGGGACGGTTAAAAGCGGCTATAGATAAAGCAAAAAAACAGTTTTTGGCTGGCTTACCGATAGATAAAAGCCAACAAGAACAAAACTATATACTCAATAATAACGCACCGATTAAACGCTTAATCAGTAAAAATGGTGAGCGCATGACCATATTATCACCAAGTGACTTACTCTTTATCAAATCATCTCAAGGTAATTGCTTAGCTTGGGATGGTAAAGAGCATCATTACTTATCAGAAAAGCTCGACTGCTTAGAGCAATCATTAGCGTCAGCAGAGTTCGTACGTATTCATCGAAGTTACCTAATTAATATCGATAAAATTAAAGAGATTCAACGTTGGTTTAATGGCAAGTTAATGGTGATCATGGATGATGACAATAAAACAGAACTCAGCACCAGTCGCGCTGGTGCTGATAAGTTAAAGCAGTTATTAGGTTTGTAACCTAGCGTTTATAAAGAGCCTTAAGTACCACAGAAGGTATGGTAATTTTCATCACCATCACTGGGTGCATCTTGATAATTGTGAGTATCATCTAATTGTGTATAAGGTTGCTGTACTACTGCTAGAAAGTTATTTAAGTCTGATAAGTCACCATTTTCTTGATAAGCAGCTTGGCTAGACGCTAAAATAGCTTCAACATGATGGTTTCTTGGAATAACTAGTGGGTTAGTTTTTGCCATCAACGCCTTAGCCCCGTTTACGTCGGCGGCGATTCTTACATACCAACGTTTTAGCCATTGCTGCCACTTGTCTTGTTCCGCTTCATCATCGACACTTTCCTGAGCAAGGAGGTTATCTACTTCTGCTTGGTTTAAGTTATCGCGCAAGGTGACAAAAGACTGGCTGTAATCTAATTTCTTCTCGGCCATGATGCCGAGCAAATCATTGATCAATTCATGATCGGTGTCTTCCAGCTCAGCGATGCCTAACTTGTTAGCCATCATGATAAAATATCCTTGCTTAAAGTCATCGGTAAACTGCTGCAACAAGGGCGCTAACTTAGCTGAGGCAATGTCCTCATCTTCATCAATCAGCGGTAACAAACAATCGGCAAGACGCGCCATATTCCACTGCATTATTTTACTTTGGTTACCAAAAGCATAACGCGAATTTCTATCAATAGAGCTAAACACTGTATCGCTGTGATAATGGTTCATCATGGCACAAGGACCGTAATCAATGGTTTCCCCTGAAATTGCGGTATTATCAGTATTCATCACACCGTGAATAAAACCAACCCGTAACCATGATACAACCAAGGTAACTTGTTTGGCGATTACCGCCGCAAAGAAATCAACTACTTGCTCGCCAGATAGTGCTTCACCGTCAACGCCTTTAAGCTGGGGAAAGTGGCGTTCAATGGCATAACTGGTCAATTTCTTTAAGGACTCAATATCATTACGAGCAGAAAAATATTGAAAAGTACCAACACGAATATGACTAGTGGCAATACGAGTAACCACGGCGCCAGGTAATGCTTGCTCTCGATAAACCGCTTCACCGGTAGCGACTACGGCTAAACAGCGTGTAGTGGGTACACCTAAGGCGAACATCGCCTCACTCATTATATATTCACGTAGTGCTGGTCCTAGCGCGCAACGGCCATCACCTTGTCGAGAAAAGAAACTGGTACCTGAGCCTTTTAATTGTACATCCCAATACTGACCTTGCTTATCACTAAGATCACCTAATAAGTGTGCACGACCATCACCGAGTTGCGGATTAAAATGACCAAACTGGTGACCTGAATAGGCTTGCGCTATCGGTTTACTGCCGTCAATTAATTTACTACCCGAGAAGTATTGTGCCAGTAACTCGCTATCTTGCTGGGCAGAATAGTCTATTTGTAGTTCTTGTGCTAAAGGTCCATTCCACAGTAATAATACTGGCCTAGCTACGGCTGATGGCTGGGTTTGCTGGTAAAAACTACTACCTAATTTATGGTAGTGATTGGAAAGTTTCAAAGCACTCACTCCGCTAATAAAATTCTTATTCGATACGCTGACAATAGCGCATTAAGTTAGGATAACTACGGGCTTTACGATTAAAATCATGCTCACAGTTTACTGAGATAAACTGACATAATATAGCGTAAGCGGTCGCATCAAAAGAGCTTAGTTGCGTACCATAAAAATGGCTCTGTTGTCGTTGGGTGTTGATCGCCAAGTAAAATAAACAAAACATTAAAGCTATTGTCAGCCATAGTTAATATTTCGTCTTATCAATTTAATAAGATAGCTAAACTAGCATGTTTGTTTGGCACGAACAATTAACAGCCCGTAACCTTATATTTCAGCAGCAACCACTGAAATTTCTACTAGTAAGGCTGCTCTAGCCATTTTAGCAGCAACACAAGCGCGTGCTGGTGCATGCCCTGCTGGCAGCCAAGCATCCCATACCGCATTCATATCAGCAAAATAACTCATGTCTTTAACATAAATAGTCGCTGATAAGATGTGCTCTCGGTCACTACCTGCTTGTATTAACAAAGCATCAACCTTATCCAGCATGGTTTGTGTTTGTTCGGTAATGTCTTTACTGGCATCGGCCGCCACTTGCCCACACAAATAAATAGTACCGTTATGTTTAACGATTCTACTCATGCGTTGCTTTGTTTCTAGTCTTTCAATCATGGTGTCTTTTCCAAAGTTTTTATTAATAGGTTAATTTCAAGTATTGCGGGGTAAACCCATCCATGGGCGCTCTACATAATCATCCCTGATTATGAAGCTTACTTTTATCACCTCAACAAAACTTAAAATTTTCTCATACCTGATGTAGCAGCAATTTACTAAAATAAATCAAAAATAAAACCCCAGTGTTTTTCAACAATGGGGTTTTACATAAATAGATATATTGCAGGTAAAATAGCGCTATTTGCAGATAGTTTGCCTTAATTCAAGGCGGTTGCACGGAGCTGACGCATGTCAGTGAGTACAACCAACGCTGAAGTTAGGTGAACTAGCAAAAAAGAGTGCTATTTTCACTCCCATTCGATGGTGGCAGGTGGCTTACCCGATATGTCGTAAACTACGCGAGATATGCCATCAACTTCGTTGATAATACGATTTGAAACCAAACCGAGGAAATCATAGGGTAAATGTGACCAACGAGCGGTCATAAAGTCGATAGTTTCTACACAACGTAAACTTACTACCCAATCATATTTACGTTGATCGCCCATGACGCCAACTGAACGTACTGGTAAGAATACGGTAAATGCTTGGCTTACTTTTTTGTATAAGTCGTGCTTGTGTAATTCTTCAATGAAGATAGCATCGGCGCGACGTAATATGTCACAATATTCTTTTTTCACTGCACCTAAAATACGCACACCTAAACCAGGTCCAGGGAACGGGTGACGGTAAAGCATGTCATACGGCAAACCTAGCTCTAAACCTATTTTACGTACCTCATCTTTAAATAATTCACGTAATGGTTCAACTAAACCCATTTCCATATGCTCAGGTAAACCACCGACGTTATGATGAGACTTAATGACATGGGCTTTACCGGTAGCAGAAGCCGCTGATTCAATAACATCTGGGTAAATAGTGCCTTGTGCTAACCATTTGGCGTTGTTAAGCTTTTTAGATTCTTCTTCAAAAACTTCAACAAAAACATTACCAATGATCTTACGTTTTTTCTCTGGATCACTTTCTCCGGCTAAACGATCTAAGAACCTGTCTTCAGCCTTAACATGCACAATTTTCAAGCCGAAATGATCACCAAACATATCCATGACTTGCTGACCTTCGTCTAAACGAAGTAAACCGTTATCAACAAACACACAAGTCAATTTATCGCCAATGGCACGTTGTAATAACATGGCCACAACCGATGAATCAACACCACCTGAGAGGCCTAAGATAACTTCGTCATCACCCACTTGCGCTTTCATTTTAGCAATAGCATCATCAATGATTGACGCTGAGGTCCATAATTTTTCACACTGACAAATATCAACAACAAAGTTTTCTAAAATACGTAAACCTTGTTTAGTATGAGTAACTTCTGGATGGAATTGCACACCGTAGAATTTTTTATTCTCATTGGCCATTGCGCCATAAGCACAACTTGCCGTTTTTGCAACCGTAACAAAACCGTCTGGAAGACTTGAGACCTTATCGCCGTGGCTCATCCAAACATCGAGTAAGGCATTACCGTTATCACCCACGCTATCTTCAACTTTGTTGAATAACGCAGACTGAGTAACGAGCTCAACCGCAGCATAACCAAATTCTTTATGGTCAGAGCTTTCAACACCACCACCAAGTTGCTCAGCCATGGTTTGCATGCCGTAACAAATACCTAAAACTGGCACACCCGCATTAAATACATATTCAGGTGCACGTGGCGAGTTAGCTTCCGTTACCGACTCTGGGCCACCAGCAAGGATAATGCCAGTTGGGTTAAAGCCTTTAATTTGCTCTTCGGTTACATCCCAAGCCCAAAGCTCACAAAAAACGCCAATTTCACGGACGCGACGGGCAATAAGCTGAGTGTATTGAGAGCCAAAATCTAATATTAGTATTCGGTGATCATGAATGTTTTTACTCATGGTTGTTTTCCTACTGTTAACGCTCGTTCATTTAGAGCGGTGTATATTAAGTAAAAAGGCTGAGCTTTCTCTTGTGAGATTCGAGCTCAGCCTATTTGAATTTGTTATCTTCTTAATTGTAATTAAGAGACCAAGAATAGTTTAGTTCAAAGCTAGTTAGCACTAGAGCAAAGAAGAAGCACGGAGCTGACGCTAGTCAGTGAGTACTTCTGCTGCGGCTATTGTGATTAACTAGCACAGAAATAAGCTATTCGACTAACCTGTACGGTAATTAGGAGCTTCTTTGGTGATGGTTACATCATGTACGTGAGACTCACCCATACCTGCAGAGGTAATTTTCATAAACTCAGGTTTGGTACGCATGGTTTCAATATCTTTGCAGCCAGTTAAGCCCATGGATGAACGTAAACCACCCATTTGCTGATGAATTATAGCTGCCACTGGACCTTTATAAGCCACTCGACCTTCAATACCTTCTGGCACTAATTTATCAGCTTCACCATCAGATTTTTGGAAATATCTATCGCTTGAGCCATCTTTTTGCGCCATTGCGCCTAAAGAGCCCATTCCGCGATATGATTTATAGTAACGACCTTGATAAAGTTCAACTTCACCAGGAGCTTCTTCCGAGCCTGCAAACATGCTGCCGACCATGACACAATGTGCACCAGCAACTAAGGCTTTAGCAATATCACCGGAAAAACGAATACCACCGTCAGCAATCACTGGAATACCGGTACCTTTCAAGCCTTCAACAGCATTTGAAATGGCCGTTAACTGTGGGACACCAACACCCGTAACAATACGCGTGGTACAAATTGATCCTGGGCCAATACCTACTTTAACGGCATCAACACCGGCATCAGCCATAGCTTTTGCACCCGATGCGGTGGCAACATTACCGGCAATAATTTGCAAATCAGGATATTTATTACGTGTTTCTTTAACTCTATCTAATACACCTTGAGAGTGACCGTGTGACGTATCAATTAATAACACATCTACACCGGCAGCAACTAAGGCATCAATACGTTCATCGGTACCGGCACCAACACCAACAGCAGCACCAACACGTAAACGACCAAATTCATCTTTACAAGCGTCTGGCTTATCTTCGGCTTTTTGGTAATCTTTTGCGGTAATAAGACCCACTAACTTAAAAGCATCATCAACCACTAAGATTTTCTCAATACGGTTACTGTGCATTAAACCTAGAATCTGTTCGCGTGCTGCGCCTTCTTTTACTGTCACTAACTTTTCTTTTACTGTCATTAGTGACGATACCGGTTTGCTTAAATCCGTTTCAAAACGTAAATCACGGCTGGTGATGATACCAACTAAGTTGTTGTCATCATCAACAACCGGGAAACCGGAGAAACCTAAGTCATCGACTTTGTGCATGACTTGTTCAATAGTAAAGTTGCTATTTACTGTTACTGGCTCTGAGACTATGCCACTTTCATACTTCTTCACTTGAGAAACATTTTGCGCTTGTTCGGCAATGGTCATGTTTTTATGAATAAAACCTAAACCACCTTCTTGCGCTAACGTGATCGCTAAACGCGCTTCTGTCACTGTGTCCATAGACGCAGAAATCATCGGTATGTTTAAATTAATTTTACGGGTTAATTTAGTTTTTAAATCAGCCGTGTGTGGGAGTACTTTTGAATGGGCAGGTATAAGTAACACATCATCAAAAGTTAAAGCTTCTTGGGCAATTCTTAGCATCGCAACATCTCTCTAAAAAGGTTGGTTAGGGAGTGAATATTGCGGCAGAATTTTAACCGTTTTCTTGTTTTAGGTAAACCTATTTTTTTAAACTTTTATCAACTCACCATAAAACATCTAAAAAAAAGTACCGGAATATATCTTTTAGAAGAATATAATTTGAATTATTAGCCTCTTAGCTAATAATTGACAGATGTGTCAACTTTTCTAACATAACTAGCAAAAATATAAAATTTATTTGAAAGTATAACTACTTGGATAAATATGGCTGCTACCTTTGCAATGATGAGTTCGATATTATTTTATTAGACTTGATATACTCATTAGCTATCCGCCTAAAACACTACTATTACCTCTGCCTTATGAGCCAACAGCATATTTTACAAATCAGCGAATTAACTAAAAAAGTACGCTTTATACTGGAAAGTGAACTAAATACGGTGTGGTTAACCGGTGAAGTATCTAACTTTATCGCCGCCAGCTCAGGTCATTGGTATTTATCATTGAAAGACGCCAAGTCACAAGTAAAATGTGCCATGTTTAAGGGCAGTAATCGACGAGTTCGATTAAGTAATGGTGCCACACCTAAGAATGGCCAACAAGTTTTAGTGCGCGCTAAAGTATCTTTATATGAGCCGCGCGGAGACTTCCAGTTAATTATCGAACATATGGAAGATGCCGGTACTGGTATCTTGCGTCAGCAGTTTGAACAATTAAAAAACAAACTGAACGCCCAAGGTTTATTTGACTTAAGCCATAAAAAAGAAATACCTGCACATATCAATTGTGTTGGCATTATCACCTCGCCAACTGGCGCAGCGGTGAAAGATATTTTAACGGTACTCAAACGTCGTAATCCCAATATCAAAGCGATTATCTACCCAGCATTAGTGCAAGGAGAATATGCGCAAACCGACATTTGTCATGCCATTGAGACGGCCAATAGCCGCCAAGAATGTGATGTCCTCATTGTTGGTCGAGGTGGTGGCTCTTTAGAAGATTTATGGCCCTTTAATGAAGAAAGTGTCGTGCGGGCCATTTATCAAAGTGCTCTGCCGGTAATTAGCGCCGTCGGCCATGAAATTGATACCACGCTAAGTGACTATGTTGCTGATTTACGAGCCGCCACCCCCTCTGCTGCCGCTGAGTTAGTATCAAGCGATAGTAATGAGTTGCTTAACCATGTAGTTATGCTTAAACAGCGGTTAATTAAAGCCCTACAAGGGACACTAGCGCATTTAGGCAATGAAAAAAGTTATTTACAGCACAGGTTATCGCAAGTACACCCCGAGCAACAGTTACAATTACAGCAACAAAAAGCCGATGAATTAGCGTTACGTTTAAAGCAAGTGATGAAGCGTAATATGGTCCAGCTACAAGGTAAACCGGCGCAACTTAGCCAACGATTATTACAGCAATCTCCAGCAAAGGTAATTCTATTACAGCAACAACAAGTCCGCCTAAATAAGCAGAGAATTAGCCAAGCTATGCAAAACACTTTACAGCATAAAAGTGAACGCTTTGTGCATTTGCTTGAGCAATTACAACTTGTTAGCCCGCTAGCGACGATAGCAAGAGGCTACAGCGTCACGCGCAATAAAAACAATGCTGTTATTACTAAGGTTGCTCAGGTGAGTAAGGGTGACGAAATAAGCGTGCAGTTAAGCGATGGTCATATTAATGCTAGGGTAATCTAAGCTTTGTAAGTTAACCTGAACTTTGGATAAGTTAAGGACAAGCTAAATTAGTTATCCTGTGCTAGCCCTTGATAAAGTAATTCAATGACTTGTTGTTTACTCACTTGGTTGAATTTAACACCAAAAGATACACCATCAATTTGTTGTTTAATATTGCAAATAGTGGCGTTGAGTTTAAGGTTACTTTCCCCTTCGCCCATTACCACGACAATCTCGATTATTTTATCTTCGGCCAACAGCAACTTTTCGCCATTAATAATATCTAGCTGACCACCATCAACTGATATGTTGGTCATGGTCGTTTGCCAGTAAACACCATCTATTTTTACTTTCGCGTGAATATGAGTATCGATACGCACAGAGGAACGTAATTGTTGTAAGGTGACCTTATTAGGGATGTCTAACACCATAATACGTGAGGGAATTTGCAAAGTTTGTCTAATAATACTAATAAAAGCAACCGCAGCACCATCGCGACCTTCAATAAGACCACGCACGGTGATCACTGTACCTTGACAAATATATTGAGAAAATGCGCCTAGCTTGCTTGCATCAGGAAATTCAATGAGTACATATTTTTTAGGCGAGTAACCAATATAAAAAGTATGGAACTTTCTTTTTTGACCAGCAGGGGTTGCTATATCAATAGTGATAGCTGCACCCGCTTTTAAAAAAGCTAAGTGACGAGCAGAGGGTTTAGTTGCATCGGTTAGAATTACTTTTCCAGCCATATTTTCAATAAAATTAAGTGTGAAGTGTAGCTATTACCTTAATTAAATCAGACAAAAATTGCAACAGACACTTTTGTGTCCGTTGCAATGATAACGGTTAGCAAAGACTAGTCTTTTTTATAACCTTGTGTTAATCGAGCAATTTTCTTCTGCTGGGTATAGGTTAACTTTTTCTTACCGGCAAAGGGATTCAAGGTATCTTTAAACTGAACTCTAATCGGGGTGCCCATCATTTTTAACGACTTACGATAGTAATTCATTAAATAACGTTTATAAGACATGGGTAATTTCTTCGCCAAGTTACCATGAATGATAATGATAGGTGGGTTATAACCACCCGCATGGGCATATTTAAGTTTAATTCGACGGCCTTGGTGCATTGGGGGTTGGTGATCAAAAGTCGCCATATCGAGTATTTTAGTAACCATAGCGGTAGAGATACGCTTAGTTGCTGAAACAAACGCTTCTTCCACTGACTCATATAAGTGACCAACACCTGTGCCATGCAATGCTGAGATAAAGTGTATACGGGCAAAATCAATAAAGCCTAAACGTCGGTCTAACTCAGTTTTAATACGATTTTTTTGATGCTCTGCCAAACCATCCCATTTATTAACGACTAAAACTAATGAGCGCCCTGCTTCGAGAATAAAACCTAATAAGCTTAAATCTTGATCGCTAATGCCATCTTGAGCATCAATGAGAAGTAAGCAAACATTAGCGTCTTCAATGGCACGTAAGGTTTTAATGACAGAATATTTTTCTACTACATCGGTAACGTTTTTACGACGTCGAATACCGGCTGTATCAATTAAGGTGTACTCTCGACCGTTATGTTCCATGGGAATATAAACGCTGTCACGAGTAGTGCCGGGCATATCAAAAACAACAACACGCTCTTCACCCAAAATACGGTTAATAAGGGTTGATTTACCCACATTAGGGCGACCAATAATAGCTAGTTTTATTTTGTCATTTTCTTTTGGCTCATCTTCAAGCTTTTTAGCCAGTTGTTCTGCAGTTAGCTCTACCTCTTCTTCTACAGCAAACTCATCATCCTCTTCACCTTCTACTTTAGGCTGAACTGGGTTCGCTAGGGCTTCAATATGAGGTGTTAGTGCCAGTGTTAATAGTTGCGTAACTCCACGACCGTGTGCTGCAGCAATTTGGTAAACATGTTCACCTAAACCTAAAGCGTAAAATTCGGCTACGGCTGAATCACCATCAATGCCATCGATTTTATTGGCCACTAAGAATACTTTTTTATCTTGCTTACGCAGGTATTCGGCAATACCGTGATCTGCAGCGGTTAAGCCTTCTCGAGCATCGACCAAAAAGAGTACCGCATCGGCTTCTTCAATTGCCACCAATGACTGCTCGGCCATAAGAACATCAATGCCTTTTTCATCACCATTGATACCACCGGTATCAATAACAATAAATGGATGTTCTTCTACTACAGCTTTGCCATATTGGCGATCGCGAGTAAGACCTGGGTAATCAGCGACAAGTGCATCACGACTACGGGTTAAACGGTTAAATAACGTTGATTTTCCGACATTAGGACGGCCAACAAGAGCAACTACAGGAAGCATGAGCACCTCAAAAATTCACCATACAAGCGAGTAATGCATGGTTTGCAAACAAATAAAAACTAAATACCACTAATAATAAGTAACTGTCTTAGCTTACTTAGCTTAAAATGATATGACTAAAAATGATACTGCTAAAAACAAGTAACGGCTCCTGATGCACTTAGCATAGGAGCCGTTAGTATACCAAATCAAATAGTTTTATTCTCACTGAGTGAAAACAAAACTAATTTAATTGGTATTCATTTTAGCGGCTAGGTTCGAAAATAAAGCCGCTAAAAAGTGCGACTTATTGCGCCGCACTGACAATTATTGGTGTAATGATAGCTTGTAAGTCTCCATCACGAGATTGGCTATACAAGATATCATCAACCACTGTTGGTGTTGAATGTATACCACTGCCATCAACTTTATGGCGAGAAACAATTTCACCGGTTTCTTGATCAAGCCAATGTAAGTAACCTTCAAAATCACCAACAACAATGTATTTATCCACCACAGCTGGCCCCGTAACACTACGGTTTGTTAACTCCACATTACTCCAGCGTTCAATGCCATTAATACGGTTAAGGGCATAAACGTGACCACTAGTATTAGTAATAAAAATGTCATTACGATAAACAGCAATTTGTCTATATGATGAATATTGGCGTTTCCATAAAATGCGCCCTGATTTTAATTCAATAGCAACAAGGTTGCCACGAGCAGAGATAACATAAATTTTGTCACCAAAAACAACCGGCGCTGAGTCAACATCAATAACTCGCTGTAATTCAGTGGAACCGGTCGCTTCACCAACTTCTGTAGTCCAGCCTGCTTGGCCTTTCTCAAGTATGTAAACGGAAAGTTCACCCTTGCCTGAGCCAATCAAGACACCACCAGAGGCGATTACCGGCGTGCTAATACCGCGCAGTGTAAGTGCGGGAACATCTTGCTCAACTTTCCACAGCTCTTCCCCCGTATTGGCGTTAAAAGCTTTAATTAAGCCTGAAGCTGAGTTCACCACTAAGATACCTGAATCTAAGGCTGGCGGAGTGAGCACTTCACCCCGTATTTTTGCTTGCCAAACCAAGGCACCCGTTTCTGCATCTAGGGCGAAAACTTCACCGTTTTCAGTACCCAAAAATATTTTGTTAAGCCCAGCTGTCGGACCACCAGCAACTAAAGCCGAAACTCGGCTATCCCAGAAACTGCGTTCGTTATTAATGTCACTTAAGTCAACTTGCCAAACTTTTTTACCACTGTCTTTATCAAAGGCAATAACGTCACCCATACGACTTGCGCTATAGACTTTGTTATAAGCAACAATAGGTTTTATCCGAGAAAAATAATCATCAACACCATCACCAACGCTACGTTCCCATAATACTTCGACATCAAAAGCATTATCTAATGCTGAGAGTTCTGCCACCTTGGTACTAGGGTCTTCATCATCATTTGAAGAACAAGCAAATAAACTTGCCGACAACAAGACAATGGCCAGTGCTTTTTTAACACTCAGGCCCTTAAAAAATTTACTATCAAAATAACGCATAGTCTGCCTTTTAACTAAAATAAATGATTGTGCAAATAACGGGATAAGTTACTTACCTTCAGACTCAGTAGCTACCAATTCTGCAACGACTAGTTTAGTCGTTGGTAAAGTAGTTACTTGGGCTAAATCATCTAATTTAATTTGTAAATTGGGGCTGGTCGCTATACCGTTAGCCGCAAGTGCCGCTTGATAGGCATTACGAGCAAGGTCTTTTTTACCTTGTTGTAAATACGCATCACCTTTGATTTCTTCAATAGCTGCGGTAAATGATACCGGTAAGTTGTTATTTAAAGTAGTAAAGGCTTGCGAATATTGCTCAAGTTGCACTTGAACTCGTGCTAAGCGTAAACTGGCAATTGCTTTAATACCATCCGTTGGCGCTGACTCTATCGCAATGGTTAGTTGTTTTTCAACTTGAGTCCAATCTTTATGTGAAGCTGACTCTTTTGCTAGCGCCAATGCCGTTAAAGATACATAGCTATTGTTACCATGTTCACTGATAAATTTTTCACCATTCGCAGTAAAAGCTGCAAAGTCTTTACCGCTTTGCTCCATAAGCGTTTGATAACTATCAGATACGGCTAGCTCTTGCTCAAGTTTATCATCTAGATAAAAGTTAAAACCGACAAAACCAGCAAAACCTAAGGCAATACCAGCCACAATAGTATTACCATTTTTTTGCCAGTAACCTTTAATGGCTTCGACTTGTTGTTCTTCCGTTTGATAAATTTCCACTACTTCACCCTGGCTTAACGCCCTTAAATTAATTCAGTTAACAAGCTCGAAATTTGGTTAAATTCCACGCTTTGCTGTTCTTTTTGACCGCGTAGGTATTTCACCATAATTTTCTGTTGAGCAATTTCATCATCACCCAATATTAACGCGATTTGTGCGCCGGACTTATCGGCACGTTTTAATTGTTTTTTCATATTGCCACCACCACAGTGACACTGCAATCTAATATCAGGTACTTGATCACGCCATTGTTCCGCTAATTTGTTTGCTATCACTTGCGCGTCATCACCTAAGATCACCACATAAGCATCAACTTGCGGGCGAGTATTGGTGACTTTATCTAACTCTGTGAGCATTAAAATTATGCGTTCAATACCTAAGGCAAAACCAAAAGCTGGCGTTGCTTTACCACCAAGTTGTTCAACTAAACCATCATAGCGGCCACCCGCACAAATAGTACCTTGGGCGCCTAAAGTTGTAGTAATCCATTCAAATACGGTGCGATTATAATAATCTAAACCACGTACTAGACGCTCATTTAATACATAATTAATACCAGCTGCATCTAAACGAGCACAAAGGCTAGTAAAATGCGCTTGCGTTTCTTCACCAAAATGATCGGATAGCTTAGGCGCATTAGCAAGTGCTTGTTGAACTTGTGGGTTTTTACTGTCTAATACTCTTAACGGATTGGTGTGCATACGACGTTTAGAGTCTTCATCAAGTAAATGCTCATGTTCAACTAAATAAGCAATCAATGCCACACGGTAATTTGCTCGTTCATCGTTTGAACCTAACGAGTTCAACTCTAGTGTGACAAACTCATTGATGCCAAGTTCCTTCCATATACGCGCGGTCAGTATAATAATTTCAGCATCTATATCAGCAGTCGCTATACCAAAGGCTTCCAGGCCAAATTGATGAAATTGGCGATAGCGACCTTTTTGTGGTCTTTCATGGCGAAACATTGGCCCCATATACCAAAGGCGTTGCTCTTGGTTATACAATAAGCCATGTTGAACACCCGCACGGACACAACTCGCCGTGCCTTCTGGGCGTAGCGTTAAGCTATCACCGTTAAGATCATCAAAGGTGTACATTTCTTTTTCAACTATATCGGTGACTTCACCAATACCACGTTTAAATAATGCAGTTGACTCAACAATTGGCATGCGAATTTCAGCAAAACCATAATTACTGGCAACGCGGCGCAGTACCGCTTCAACCATTTGCCAAATAGGAGTTTCACTTGGGAGGCAATCATTCATGCCACGAATTGCTTGTAGAGCCTTTTGTTTAGCCACTGAGGGGTCTCTCTTTCTTTTAATTTTATAATCTTAAAGACTGACCATTTAAGGCGAAATCTTTAGCATTAGCTTAAATTAATAATGGATAGGTTATGTGCTGTGTTAAATTGCGCAGCGCGCAGTATACCTAATAACAGAGCGCTAATAAACTAATGCGAATAAAGGCTAAATAATCTAGTGTTTAGCCTTTAGCTTCGCGTAAAATCACGGGTTATTATCGGCAGTTAATCGACTGACTTAAAGTCGATTTTATTCTTTTCATCTTCGCGTTCATTTATCGCGTGTGCTTTGGCACGGATACGCTGCTCCAGTTGATCAACAAGGTTATTATTATCAAAGCGCTCTTTTTGACGTATGCCATCTAAATAAAAGCCACTTTTTTTACTACTGCCAGTTAAGCCTAAGTCTGACACCATAGCTTCCCCCGGACCATTAACAATACAGCCAATGATAGAGACATCCATCGGCGTCATAATATCTTCAATACGCTGCTCTAAAGCATTGACCGTTGCCACCACATCAAACTCTTGCCGAGAACAACTTGGGCAAGCAATCAAGTTAATACCACGACTGCGTAATTTCAACGACTTTAAAATATCAAAGCCCACTTTAATTTCTTCAATCGGATCGGCGGCAAGAGAGATACGTATAGTATCACCAATGCCTTGTGCCAATAATATGCCCAAACCAACGGACGATTTTACCGAACCAGAACGTAAGCCACCAGCTTCTGTGATGCCCAAGTGTAATGGGTTATCAATTTGTTTGGCCAGTAACTTATAAGACTCAACTGCAAGGAAGACATCAGACGCTTTAACACTGACTTTAAATTCATGAAAATTTAATTTATCGAGAATATCGACATGACGCATAGCCGATTCTAACAAAGCTTCAGCTGTTGGTTCAGTATACTTTTCTTGAATATCTTTCTCTAAGGAGCCGCCATTAACGCCAATGCGAATGGGGATATTGTTATCTCGAGCACACTCAACCACACTGCGTACTCTATCAATCCGACCAATATTACCTGGATTGATACGTAAACAGTCAGCGCCGTACTCAGCAACTTTTAGCGCGATACGGTAATCAAAGTGAATATCAGCGACTAAAGGCACATTCACTTGCTTTTTAATGGCACGAAACGCTTCAGCAGCATCCATTGTTGGTACACTTACCCGTACTATATCGGCACCAACCGCTTCCAGCGCATTTATTTGCGCCACGGTCGCGTCAACATCTGTGGTCAAGGTATTGGTCATTGATTGCACAGTAATAGGGGCACCGCCGCCAACCGGTACATTACCGACCATAATTTGGCGAGAGACACGACGTATAATTGGAGATTCTTTAAACATAATTTTTCTTTATATAAAGGGTAGTAACTAAACTCAAAAGTAAGTATTAATAACTATTCAACAGTAGCTATTCAGCGATGATGGGTAAATTAAATTTAGCAATATTTCCAACAGCAAACGCAGACATGTCTACGGGCTGGCCATTAAAGACAATACTGGTTAACTCAGGTTTACCGACGGTAATACGCAGTGGCGCCTTACCTTCAATAGTCATCACATAACCTGACTTTTTAACACCCCAAGCAATTCGCTCACCGGTAGCATCAAAAATATTTACCCAGCAATCACCAATAAAAGTAAACACTGCAGTACTTATCTCTGGCTCCTGGGATGGTGACACCTCACTTATTGCTATTACTGCAGATGAAAGCTGAGTATCTTTAACAATAACAGGCTCACTCTCAGGGTGCGACACTAGTTCAGTTTTGTTGTTCTTGGCCATGGCTTGAACTTGGCTATTAACTAAAGTGGGTCGTTCACTTAAAGGGTTAAGCACAATCCCTGCACTTTCTCGCTCTTCGCTCGTATTTTCCAGGTTAACGGCTAAAGACTTTGCGCTAACATTGACAGCACCAGCCGCTTGCTGGTCACTATCTTGCTGCCACCATAAAATGGTCAAACCGACTAATACAGCCACGATAAGATAGCTTAACCACATAACACGACTATGCTCAGCTTGCTTCGTGGTTTCATTAGAAAAGCTCAACATTTCACTACGTTGAATATTAGCAGCATCAAGTGCATCATAACTGGCCAAGACATCATCTACGTCAACGGCGACTAATTTAGCATAATTAACCAGGTAACCTCGAGTGAAAGTAACCGGTATTAAAGGGTCAAAAATATCGTGTTCCATATCGTTAACCAGAGCTACCTTAAAGTTCAGCTTACTGGTGATATATTCTTGTGAGAGTGATAACGCTTTTCGAGCGTCGCGCAACATAGCTCCCGGGCTCACCATTTCCATGTCTTCACTTAGCTCGGTGATTTTGTCGCGAATTTGATCGGTGACTTGTTCGGTAATATCACCTTGTTCTTTATCTGGTTTTCCAGTAGGGGTTACATCATTAATCATTAATATTTTTCACTGTTATAGGGTCAACCACATAGAGCTTATCACCTGCATGGATTTTATTTTTTTCAGAGATATTATTCCACTTTCGTAATGCTTTTAGCTTAACGTTATATTTCATCGATATATTGTAAAGATTTTCACCTGACATCACTGTGTGCAAAGCATCTTTAGCATCGACTGAGATCATCGGAGCCACGACATACCTTGCTTCTTTAGCTATTGCTGGTTCAGGCGTTATCAATGCTGACGTTATAACCTCGGCGGCAAGTTGTTGAGGTAACTCTTCCGGTAAAGGCACATCACGTGTAGCCGCTATAGGCTGAGTTGAAGTCGGTTCAATGGTATTAAATAGCGATTGTTCGACTACTGTGCTGGTAGTTACTACAGGGGCTGCTGCTGCTATAGCTGTCATTTCCTCAGGGTTGGCTACGCTAGTTTGACTGACCTGCGTGCTAGCCGCTGCTACCGTTGCCACTACTGTAGCAGAAAGCAAAGCACTTCCTGAGCCAAGTGTGGCTGGCATCATAGTCAATGCGGATGTACCAGCAGTCGTAGCAGTCATTAACCTTGTAGGTACTTGCGCCACCTCTACTAGGGCCTTACTATTTTTAGTTAAACTAGTTGTTTTAACACTGGTGGTATATGGCGAGTCGCCTACTTTTCTAGGCGAAAGTTTTACTACACGTTTATTGCTAGCGGGGAATAACTGAGGATATTTTCCTTTCTGGCTAACTTGATACCTTCTCGCTAAATCATCCGCTTCAATAAAGTTTAAGTTATTGAGTAGATATTGCTTACTCTCCCACGATTGCGGATACATTTTCACTAGCATATTCGCGTAATTACTTGCGGTACGCCGCTGACCTAACTGCCTATATAATTTATAAGCGAGTGCAAGTGAGTCAGCCGTAAATCGCTGGGTATGACGTTCAAATTTTTGTAAAAATCGCTTAGCTTCTTGGTAATTTGCCATGGCATATTGCAACCGTACCATTTGTAACAAGCTTTTTGTTCTATTTGGGCTATGGAATATAGCTTTATGAAAATACATTTCAGCTTTTTCAAAGTCATTAATTTGTAAATAACAGGAGGCAAGATTTTCATAACTTTGTGATACCAATATGTAACTCGGCACAGCAATCGCTTTTAAAAACTGAACTTCAGCAGCCTCAACTTTACCTTGTCGACATAAAAACACCCCATAGTTATTTAGAGTGTCTGCACTGTCGGCTTTGATAGCTAAAGCTTGTTCGAAGGACGCAATGGCGAGCTTACTTTCACCTACTGTTTCATAGTAGTGAGCGAAGGCAGTATGTACTTGTACTAAGTCTGGAGAGAATCTTTTCGCTTTGTCTAAATTGAACTTAGCTTGAGACATGTTGCCCATTCTTAGGTAACCTAAGCCTAAAGAAACACGAGTTGCCGCCATTTCATCTCGATTAGCTTTGTTTCTTACTATGGGCTGATTATTTTCAAAACTTTGGGTAACACAACCACTTAACAGCGACATTGAAACCACAGTCAAAATTGTCGGGAGAATATATTTAGCCATAGCTTTATCCATAATATGCAAGGTGTTGACCGCCTCTTATTGTCATAGCAAACTCACTAACTTAGTGATCATTTTCAAATAGCTTAAATAGCCAATAACTTCGTTGTTTTCAATGCCAGCAGTCAGCTATTACTCAAGCAAACGCCTGGCTCTTGAACATTTTTCTTCATTGCAGCTGGTAAAGTTGTAACTGTAAGCTTACATTAATAAAGTTGGTACTATTTTTCACTAAAAACAATACCCTAATGCTTAAACTACTTTGATAGAGATAGTGTCAGCTTTAGCCTGATCTTTCAATGAACTTATTTCAGCATTTTTTGCGCTGTTTTTAGCGCTAAGAAAAGCGCTACGCTTAGTCCTATCTAATACATCACCGGCAAGCTGACCACAAGCGGCATCAATATCACCACCACGTGTACGTCTAGTAATTACCGTTAAGCCATAACTTTGCAATACTTTATCAAAACGGTCGATTCGAGAGTTACTTGAGCGCTTATAAGGTGAACCTGGGTATGGGTTAAAAGGAATCAAGTTAATTTTACTCGGCAAGCCTTTTAAAACATGAGCCAGTTCGTGTGCTTGTTCAGTACTGTCATTAACATGATCAAGCATGACATATTCAATAGTTGCTTGTTTGTTTGCTTTTGAGCCATCAATATATCGTCCGGCTGCGGCAAGAAAATCTTCCAAGGGGTATTTCTTATTGATTGGCACTAATTCATCACGTAACTTATTATTTGGCGCATGAATTGAGATAGCTAAAGCACAATCAATTTTTTCTTTAAGCATGTCTAACGCAGGAACAACACCGGAAGTACTGACCGTCACTCGACGCTTAGACAAACCATAACCTAAATCGTTCAACATGGTATCCAGTGCCGGGATTAAATTTTTCATATTTAATAGCGGCTCTCCCATTCCCATCATAACAATGTTGGTAATAGGACGAGTACCGGTAATGCGGGTTGCACCAATATCATTGGCAACACGCCATACTTGGCCAATAATTTCAGCCACAGTTAAATTGCGATTGAAGCCTTGCTGGGCGGTAGCACAGAAGGTGCACTCTAATGCACAACCAACTTGAGAGGAGACACACAAGGTGGCACGACCATTTTCAGGGATCCATACGGTTTCAATTTCTTGGCCGCCTTCAAGTCTTAATGAATATTTAATAGTACCGTCAACCGACACTTGTTTTTCAGAAATTTCCGGCGCCGTTATTACACAATTACGCTGTAGTTTTTCCCGTAACTTCTTATTAATATTAGTCATTAATTCAAAGTCACTGTAACCAAAGTGATAAATCCACTTCATCATTTGATCGGCCCTAAAGGGTTTTTCGCCAATAGACTCAAAGTATTCACGCATACTTTTATGATCAAAATTAAGTAGGTTTATTTTACCGCTTACATCACTCATACAAAAAACTCTCAATAACTAACATCAAACTACTGCTAACAGCAGTCTAAAAAACAAGGCGCGTATTGTACGCTTTTTAAGCAACAATCGCAATTTTACTGGCTTATTTTACTGCGAATTATTATCCGCTTAAAATAACAAAAGGATTTTACTAATTGCTCAGTAAAATCCTTTGTATTCACTGCAATTAATGTTGCATTAACAGCTCGCTAATTTGTTCAAGATTAAGGCGCTAGCACTACGTGTGCACTGGCGAGCAAAAGATTGTACAAAGTAATAACTGTTAAGCAATATTAACGAGTGCGAGCACAAATTTCGTCGTCTGAGAAGAAATAAGCGATTTCACGTGCCGCTGATGCTACCGCGTCAGAGCCATGAGCAGCATTTTCGTCGATGCTATCAGCAAGGTCAGCACGGATAGTACCCGCAAGTGCTTCAGCAGGGTTAGTAGCACCCATGATTTCACGGTTTTTAAGAACAGCGTTTTCGCCTTCTAACACTTGCACCATCACAGGACCTGAAGTCATAAACTCAACTAAAGCACCAAAGAAAGGACGTTCACTATGTTCAGCATAGAAACCTTCGGCTTTTTCTTTGCTTAAGTGAATCATTTTAGCTGCAACGATTTTTAAACCAGCAGTTTCAAAACGGTTGTAGATTTGACCGATGAAGTTTTTAGCAACTGCGTCTGGTTTTACGATAGAAAAAGTACGTTCGATAGCCATGATAAGCCCTCTTAATTTAATGTAGTTAAGTTGAAAATTTAAATGTCTCTTTAGCCATTGGTAAAACGGCTAAAATTTTGCGCGCATTATAGACGAAAAAACAGTAAAAAACTAATGATATCGTCTCAGCAACATCATTAGTTTATTTAGAGCTCGCAATGGCAATTAGCTAGAGACCTTACGCACTGGTCCGACGATATTGGCGGTAAGCAGGCTGCCAGAAGTTACGCTCTATTTTAGCGCGCAATTCATCATCACTCATTGCCAGCGCTAGGTTTTCTTTAAAAGCAACTTTAGCAATAGCAAAAGCGATGTCTTTGCTTAATTGGGCAATGGCTGTTAGCGGTGGTAATAGCTCATCAGACTCTTTATTAGCCAGTGGAGAAGCCGCCGCTAATTTTTCGCTAGCAACTTTTAACATATCATCAGTTATGCGAGTAATACCTACTGAAACAACCGCTAAACCAATACCAGGGAAGATGTAACCATTATTACACTGGGCAATAGGGTACGTTTTACCTTGATATTCAACTGGCTCAAATGGGCTACCTGTAGCAATAATCACTTGCCCTTTTGTCCAATTAATCACCTGGCTAGGGGTAGCTTCTACTTGACGAGAAGGGTTACTTAACGGCAAAATAATAGGCATGTCACAATGTGACTTCATCGCAGTAATAACCTCTTCGGTAAATAAACCTGCTTGCCCAGAAACACCAATCAATATATTAGGTTTTGCACCATGCATGACTTCAACAAGTGAAGCGAAATCCCCTTGTACATTCCAGGCGGAAATAGCCTCTTTACCTTGTACTAGTTTTTGTTGGAAGTCTCTAAGCTCTGCCATACCTTCGGTTAGCAAACCAAACCTGTCCACCATAAATACTTGGCTACGCGCTTGTTCCGCAGAAACACCTTCGCTTATCATCTGACTGATAATTTGTTCGGCAATACCACAACCCGCAGAACCGGCACCAACAAAAGCAACACGTTGCTCTGATAATTTTTCGCCTTTACTGCGACAGGCAGCAAGTAAAGTGCCAACAGTAACCGCAGCGGTTCCTTGGATATCATCATTGAAACAACAAATTCTATCTCTATAGCGCTGTAATAAAGGCATGGCATTGCCTTGAGCAAAATCTTCAAATTGCAACAGCACCTGTGGCCAGCGACGCTTAACTGCACTGATAAATAACTCTAAAAACTCATCATAGGAATCTTGATCGATACGTTTATGTCGAGAGCCCATATACATAGGATCGTCTAATAATTTCTGATTATTAGTACCGACATCAAGCATCACAGGCAAAGTATAGGCTGGGCTAATACCACCACAAGCGGTATAAAGTGATAACTTACCAATTGGAATGCCCATGCCACCAATGCCTTGGTCGCCTAAACCTAAGATACGTTCGCCATCGGTAACTACAATGACTTTAACTTTATTTTTAGTGGCATTTCGTAAAATATCATCAATATTAAATCTATCTTCGTAAGAAATAAATAAGCCACGCGAGCTACGATAGATATCCGAAAACTGCTCACAAGCATCTCCTACCGTCGGGGTATAAATGATAGGCATCATTTCGGTTAAATTACTTTGTACTAACTTAAAAAATAGGGTTTCATTATTATCATGGATAGCACGTAAATAAATATGCTTATTAATGTCACTATTAAAGCAACTGTATTGACGATACGCCCGCTCAACTTGTTCATCAATAGTTTCATACCGTGGTGGCAATAAGCCAGTTAAGTTGAAATTACCGCGTTCTTCTTTGCTAAAGGCACTGCCTTTATTAAGTAGAGGTGTTTCTAATAATGAAGGTCCAGCATAATGAATATAAAGTGGGCGTTTGGATTGGGGCATTTGACTTACTGCTTATATGTTTGATGAATAATGGAAATCAGCCAAAAGTATAGATGATATTACCCCTGCTGAAAAGCAAGAGCATGCTTGAATTTGTTAAAAATGAGCGCTATTTGACGGAATCGATTGGTAATAGATTTGAAAAAGATATTTCGATGCCACTATGTGAAAAATCAGTTACTTTTTTGTGGTGAAAAGTACCGGCTTTACCTTGGCATGCTATCACTGCAGGGCATTATTATTTTGGGCTAACAATCAGTGCAGCTTAATCTATTAGCATTAACCAAGCATTAATCAATCTCTGCCATCCAAGCCAGTTGAATAGCTTCAAGTACCCGTTCGCCGCAATGTTCCGGATCATCTTCAAAACGATCTAATGCCAGTACCCATAGTCTTAATTCAGTAAAGTGTAACTTAAGGGGATCAACATCAACATGTTGCTCCATTAGATCAAGAGCGATCTCTTGAGAATCACTCCATAGTAGTCCATTTGCCATGATATTACCCCCATACTTAGCTGCATGATTTTAATGACTTAGCTAGCCACTAAAATAACAATTGAAAGAAAAATAAATCTATAATTAACATTAGTATAAGCCAGATGAATAGCAACCTAGCCTTTCGACAAAAAGGGCAATCGGTATGCCACCACTTTTTAAAACTCTTCATGATTAATCTACTCGTAAAACACCGCGCTATTATATATCAACAAAATGATATCAACAGAACTTTTAAAAGATAATACCGAGAGCCCTCGGCAAAAGTATTTCTAAAGAAGTTGTACTTATTCAATGTTAACTTGGTCATAACAAGAAATAAAATGCTAACATTACATAAATTTTTAGTTTTATATTCTCTATAAATACCCAGGTGCCAAATGGATTCTTTCGACAAGCATATCCTTAGTATTTTACAAAAAGACTGTACCCTTTCAACCAGTGATATCGCCGAGCGAGTAGGTCTATCAACGACCCCCTGTTGGCGCCGAATTCAAGCGATGGAAAAATCTGGCATTATTAAAGGCCGCGTTGCTTTAGCCGACCCTGAAAAATTAAATGTTGGCCTGTCTATTTTTGTTATGATAAAAACCAATCAACATAACCCTGCTTGGTTAGCAAAATTTGCCCAAGTTGCGCAAGATTTCCCCGAAATTGTCGAGTGCTACCGTATGAGTGGCGAGGTTGATTACTTGCTGCGTGTAGTTGTGCCCGATATGAAAGCTTACGATCGCTTTTATAAGGAATTGATTACCAAGGTAGACTTTTCTGATATTAGCTCTAGTTTCGCGATGGAAGAGATTAAATATACCACTGCCCTGCCAGTAGATTATATTTAGGCACACTTTCTTAGTAAATTCTCAATGAAAAAGCCACCGTTACAGCAAAGTATCGGTGGCTGTTAGCTGGTGCTGTCGGACTAGTTACTTAATTAAAATTGTGCGGAAAAGCTCAAGTAATAACCATCAAAATCATTTTCATCTTTATTATTAGCCACTGAATTATAGCCCAATTGCACTGAATAGTGGTTGCTAATAAAATAACTAGCACCTAGGCTATAAAAATCATTATCGCTATAAGTCACTGACACTGAGGTGCTATCATTATAATAATAACTAGCATTGACACTCCAGTAATCATCAACGAATACAACATCTCTATTATCAAGGGTATAGCCGCCGCCAAGCACTATATAACTTTGCTCTGCGATGCCAAAAAAGTATTTAGATGACAGCTGATGAACATCAAAGTCTTCATCAACATTATAACTAAAACCAATATAATCCATACCAGAAAGTTGCCAGTTATAGCTACTACTATAGCTAAAGTAGTCATCGCCATCACCGCCATCATTATAATGAGCGCTAATAACTAAGTCGTCTGAAATTAAGTAGCCGATCTCAGCCGCGTAATAACTACTACTATTATCATAAGAGATTTCGTTACCATCACTAAAATAGGAATCTGTCCACTTACCTTCTGACTTGTAGTAGCTATAGTTTACGCCAAAAATAAAATTATTAATTATCCATTGACCGCCAATAGCAATACTATTATCGCTTGAATCCGAGTTAGAATCTCTAGATTTATATGCTGAAGAAACTTCCGTGTTGCTATTGGCAACTAAAACATAAAGATTACTAATAGTATTGATATAAGCAAACTCATTTAACGGACCGAGTGTCTGCCTTTCATCGAAGTAATATTTGCTATATAACGCAACAGCATCGGTGTCACTTTTACTATAAAGATCATACGCTGGCATATTAGATGTATAACGACTATGTGAGTAACTTAATGTCGAAAAAGACTGATAACTTTCGGCAAGTACCGTATTTGAGAGCAGCAAAGCCACTAGAGCTGATAATTTTGAGACTTTCATAAAAATTAATATCCTTATTATATTGTCCATTAAAAAGTAAAATAAATATGTCACTCTAATAGTAACTCGTCTACTAATAGATTAATAAACTTACACTTTTTAGACAAAAATCTCACAGATAATATACGATTGCTGAGACGAATTAACGCAGTATTCACCCTGAAATGGCTTTATTAAACGATACAATACCACTAACAACTTTACTGCCTAGCTAGGTATACTAGGGAGATACCACGAAGCATAAAAATCGTCTCCTCTTACAGGTTTATTATGAGCAGCATTAAGTTTTCCAGCACTGAAACAGAGCAACTAGTGAGTAAAATACAAGACTACTTTACCAAAGAACTCGACCAAGATTTGGGTCAGTTTGATGCCGAATTTTTATTAGATTTTTTCTCTAAAGAAGTCGGTGCTCATTTTTATAATCGCGGCTTGTTTGATGCACAAACGGTTATTGCCACTAAGCTAGAATATGTTAGTGAAATGATGCACGAAGGCATCAGTGAGATAGAAAAGCCTATCCGTTAAACAGCTATGCTTATCGCTAAAATAAAGCCGCTGTTAAGTCATTAACTGCGGCTTCTCTTAGATTAGTTAAAACCTATTAGTTTATTTTAATTTCGATAAAGTCAATTTTCCCCTGCGACTAAGCGCCCTTAACTATTAAGGATTAGTTGTTATTTTTTTCCTTCTCGGGTTTTTCAACCACTGCCTCAACAACCTCAACCTTTACCGCTGGAGTTTCAACCTCGAGCTTAGTTGCAATCGCTTTTACTGGCTCAGCTGTTTGACTTACCGGCACTGTTTGAACTGCGGCTTGTGCTTGCAATGCTAAGGCTTTTTTCTCAGCCTCTTTTTTTACTTGTGCTTGCAATGCTAAAGCAGCTTGCTGCGCTTCCAGCTTAACTTTTGCCGCTAAGGCTAACGCCTCTTGCTGAGCTTTTGCTTTTAAAGCAAGTACTTTTTGCTCTGCTTCTTTGGTAGCTTGTACCTGCACTGCCAGCTCTTTTTCAACAGCATGTTTACTTTCAATTTGTAAGACCGCTTCTTTATAAGCTTGTAAACGAACCAAGTCGATATCTTTACGTTGTAATTGCTTATTTAGCGCTGAATTTTCAATAACAAGGGCATCATATTTGGCATCTAAATTAACCAATTGGCTTTTAAACTCTGCTCTAAGGCTTTCCGTTGCTGCCGATGATTGGTTACTATCACTTTGCAGTGCTAACACAGCAGCTTTAGCAGTAGTTAACTTGCTCTTTATAGTACCCGCTTGCAATGCTATGGCTGCAACTTGTTTGTTCATGGCTAAATCACGTACATCAGCGATTGCTAATGATTCACCTACCGTGTGTATCAGCGCTTCTTTAGCCAGTAAATATTGCTCATAATATTTACTTTTTGTTTTCTTTAAGGCATTGACTTCTTTCGCTATATGGTAAAGATGGGCAAGTTCAAACTCAGCTAGTTTTACCGCAACTTTTATCTCAGCGCTGGCTCGAGGAGTAGCGGTAATGATGGCATTCGCATGACTGCGCGCCGCTAATAATTGTTTATGGCTAATTGGTACATATTTGGCCAGACGCTTTTTCTTGATATAAGCAATATCGCTATCAAGTTGACCTAAATAATTGTAACGCACAGTGCGAACTTCTAGTGCCTGCATATCGATAAGTAATTTAGTTTGTTTTTCTTGCGCTGTACTAACCTGGCCTTCATCAATGTATTCAACCAAATCATCTACTCTAGCGCTAATTTTTCTATAATCTTTAACAAACACTTTTGGCGCACCAATCTCTGATAAAAACGCCTGTTGCTTAAAAGTTTCGGCTAAGGTGCTTTCCGCGGTATCTTTAATGCTATATGAAAATTTAAGCTTTTGATGTGCCAAGGCAATATAGTTAATTATTTCTTGCTTGGCTTGCAGGTATTGTTCGGTATCACTTTGAAAAACATTAAAAGAAGAAGCGCCGTTTTTACCTATATCCATATACACTTCAGTGGCATTATCAAATTCAGCCACCGCTTTTTTAAAGGTGCTCGGAGCAAAATAAGCAAGTTGTTCTTTTCTGCCTTGACTAATATCTTGCTTTAACTTATCAAGGGAAATTTTAGCCTCGACAAAATATTGAGTTTGCTGATTCACCTCAGCATTTTTAGTCATCAAATCTTTACTGGTTGATTGACAAGCCGTCAACAGTGATAGTCCTACACAGGCAAGACATAGAGTTAAGGTTTTCATTTAAGGTCCTTTAAAGGTGATTCTGCACAAATATTTACATTTATTTACAAATTATAGCGCGAATATATTTAAGGCATCAAAAAATAATTGACTCTTATAGGTAAAACCACTCTTAAAAAGTGATTTTAGTTACAAAAGCCTATAAAAACAACGAATAATAATTATAAAAAAACTCGCCGAAGCGAGTTTTTTTACCCTGAAAATTAAGCGCTATTTACCCTTATTTAACATACTTAGCTTTAGTTTTTAGTTTTCACTGGAAAACCACGATCACGCATTAACGCCTCAACTCTCGCATTACGCCCTCTAAAGGCGCGGTACGCTTCGCTTGGGTCAACCGCGTTACGAACACTAAATAAATGCTCAACGAGTTTAGCGGCAACTTCTTTATCGTAAAAACCACCTGGCGCTTGGGCAAAGGCCTCAGCCGCATCAGAGGTTAATACTTCTGCCCACATGTAACCATAATAGCTAGCCGCATAACCTTCGCTGCTAAAGATATGACCAAACTGAGGACTACGATGACGCATCACAATTTGCTTCGGCATATTAAGGGCAGCTAACGTTTCACGCTCAAACTTATCGACATCAATACCGGTTGGGTCTACCGTATGGAATTTCATATCCACTAGAGCTGAAGCTAGATATTCCGTGGTTTTAAAGCCTTGATTAAAGGTAGCTGCTTGTTTAATTTTAGCCACTAACGATTTTGGCATTGGCTTGCCGGTTTTATAATGCACAAGGTAATTATCAATGACTTCATCGGTAGATAACCAACGCTCTAATAGCTGTGATTGAAATTCAGTGTAATCACGTACGCCTGAGTTCAACGTTGGGTACTCAACTTTAGAGGCTAAAAAGTGCAATGCATGGCCAAATTCATGGAAGTAAGTTTCCGCATCAGACCAAGAAATCAAGGTAGGCTGTCCAGCGATGCCTTTAGAGAAATTGGAGTTGTTAGCAGACAAGACATTTTTCTTACCGTCAAAGGTGGTATGCGACCGATAAGTAGTTGCCCATGCACCTGAGCGCTTACCTTTGCGCGCAAACGGGTCTAGATACCATAAGCCAATATGCTCACCTGAGGTTTTATCTTTAACTTCCCAAACACGCACATCTTGATGGAATACCGGCACAGAGCCATCGGTTACTTCGGTAAAGTTAAAGTTAAATAAACGCCCTGCCACATAAAACATAGCTTCACGCAGGTTATTAAGTTGTAAATACTGTTTTACTTCATCAGAGTCTAAGTTGTATTTATCTTGACGCACTTTCTCAGCATAAAAACGATAATCCCATGCTTGGATTTGCTCGATACCATCTTGTCTCTTGCCTATGGCAAGCATATCAGCAACTTCTTCCTCGACACGGGCAATCGCTGCCGGCCAAACTGATTCCATCAAGGCGATGGCATTTTCAGGTGATTTAGCCATACGGTCTTCTAAGCGCCATGACGCATAATTTTTATAACCTAATAAACCAACACGCTCATGACGTAACTGTAAAATTTCAGCCATAATGGCATTGTTATCATACTGGTCGCCATTATCACCACGACTATAGTAGCTGTGCCATACATTTTTGCGTAACTCACGCTCTGTTGAGTAAGTTAAAAAGGGATCCATTGATGAGCGAGTATTGGTTATGGCGTATTGACCTTGATGATCACGCTCATTCGCTGCTGCTGCTGCCACGTTGATAATTGATTCAGGTAAACCACCTAATTGTGACTTGTCTAAATACAGTACATAGCCTTCTTCATCCGCTAAAATATTATTACCGAACTTGGTTTGCAGCTGGGCTAAACGCAAATTGATGTCTGCATAACGTTTTTTATCTGCCACATTTAAGGTCGCACCATTACGGGCAAAGCTATTATACATTAATAACACTAAACGCTGATTTGCTGGGCTCATCACCTTAGTTGCATCACTGTTATACACCGCAGAAATACGTTTAAACAACTTTTCATTTTGATTTATTTTTGAATAAAACGTCGACAGTTTTGGCGCTATCTCACCTTGTAGTGCTCTAAATTCTGGGCTAGATTTGTTGGCACGCCAAATACCGTAATAGCTGAATAGTCGGCTTAACTCTGCGCCCGTTTTTTCCATAGCCACTATGGTATTTTCAAAAGTAGGCGCTGAGGTGTTATTGGCAATGAGTTCTACTTCCAGCAATTTATCAGCCATGGCTTTATCCATCGCTGGCACTAGCCCAGTTAAGGTCACTTGCTCAAAGGCGGGTACGCCCTGAAAAGGTCCTTGCCACTTAGCAAGTAATAGATCTTGTGACTCTTGTACGGTTTGCACACTAGTCGCGTTATTTAATGTCTTAGCTGCGGGCAGAACATCAGTAGTATTAGTTGCTGTTGAGCAACCCATCAAAATACTAGAAACTAAAAATGCCTTGATAAATAGGGGGTTCATTGAATATTCTCTTTTATAGTAATTAGCTCTAGTTTACCAAGCATCAAGTAGCGGGGATATATCAGTGATTACCGTCTATCGCAGTATCTCTACAATTAAACTTATTTTTATGCAAAAGACATAAAAAAGGCCGACTACTAATGTAGCCGGCCTGAAGGGGAGTGGAGTATAACAAGTATATTAAGTCCTTTCTCTGTCCTTAAGAATGACAACGAAACAAATTGATATGGGTTGGGAGCTCCCCTAAAACTGTGCTGAACTCGTTATTTACTCGCCGTAGTTTTAGCGACAAAGTCGACTAGCTCTTGCTCTGTAATTGCTTTATCAGCGTTACTATCGATTTGCTGAAAAGATTTCACTAACCATGCATTGTTACCGGCCATAACCTCTTGCTGACTTAATTTGCCATCTTTATCATTATCTAATGAAGTAAAGGTAAACTTATTAGCTGACTCTTTCACCTCTGCAATCACTAGTGCCTTGGCTAAGGGGGCTGCCTGTACCGCAGAGTTATCATCTGTACTATGAGCTAGTGCATCATCAGCATTGACAAAAAACGACGCCATACTTACAGCAACTACAAATGCGGTTACGTGCGTTAAACTGATACTATTCATGGTAATCCTCTGTTTAAAATTAAAGCGTTAATTAACGCGGATTAAATTCATTATCGTTTGAGCATAAGCACACAGTGTGCCATGATTGTCATAACATTGATTTAAAAGGATTTTACAAGATGAGATCTAGATGTTACCTGCTAAAGCTAGGTAAAACTGTCGCCATATAGCAACAGAATAAAAAATTAATGGCCAACTATCACTAATTACAATGCTCATAGTATGATTAACCAAGCATTTACAAGGGTTTAGACAATGAAATTTAGCTATACATAACTGTCTCAAAATAAAGACACCCTTGTTTTTGCTTAATTTTTCAGACAAAGTAGCTACAGTTCGATTCACTGCAGTAGAGTTCAGGCTAAAATTTCATGGCAAACCTTAACAACCTCAGAAAAAGTAAAGCTAGACTAAATAAGCTGCTGCTGTCGTTTTATCTTTTTAGTCAGTCATTACTTAATAATGTTTCCATCAATAAGCTAACCTTGCTTGGCTTTACCTTTGTTGCTATGCCTCTAGTGATGGCTTTACTTTTTAGTGCAAATAAGGTCAGTCAACTAGCCAAGCAAAGTACCAGTGCTATATATCATGTTGCACAATTAACCCAACTCAATAGTCGCCTTGATGACACCATTGCTAAAGTTGAGCGTTATGCCAGTCAATATATAGTGCTTAAAGATGATGAATTACATACCGTCTTTCAACGCCAGCAAAAATCATTAGCCGCCATCATTCAAGAAGCAATGTTAATGCAGCAAGATATCGCATTAAAGGAGCTATTAAATGCCTTAAAAATTGAGAATGAGAGGATATATACCTTGATAAATAGCGCTGGCGCAATTTCACTATCGTTAAATCAAATTCAATTAGAATTCAAGCAGTTACACCGCATTAATAAAGAACTAGAACAACGCAGCAACGTTGTCGTTAATCAGCAAGTATTAGATATACACCGCACCACAGAAAAAATTAACAATAATATTCTTGCGCGCTTATATATTATTCCTCTGACACTATTGATAGCAGGTGTGTTCATTATCCTCATTACCACACCATTAAAACGGCTCACTGATAAAATAAAACGACTAGAGCAAGGTGATTTTGAACAAGAAATTAGCTTGCATGGTCCTGCCGAAATAAGAGCAATAGCCGATGCTTTAGAGAACATGCGGCAACGTCTACATTCCTTAGAATTACAAAAATCGAGTTTTATTCGCCATATATCCCATGAATTAAAAACTCCACTCGCGGCGATCCGAGAAGGCAGCGAACTTATCTATGATAATAGCGTTGGCCCACTCAATGAGGAACAACAAGAAATTTGCGCTATTATTCGCGCCAGTGTTAATCGTTTACAACGTTTAATTGAAGATTTACTCGATTTTAATATCGTCCTAGATTCAACCAGCTTACATGGCTTAGAAAAAATAAACCTAGCGCAGCTAATAAGCGACGTTTGCCACGTAAGAAAGCTCGACATTAAGTCAAAAGGTTTAACCTTAAAGTGTACTAACAAGCCCAGTTTTATTTACAGTAATAGTAAACAACTGAGTGTAATTTTAGATAATATTTTGTCGAATGCGATAAAGTATTCACCGATAAACGGTAATATCACCATAACGTATAGCAGTAGCAAGGAGTGCTTAACCATTAATATTATTGACCAAGGCCCAGGGATAGAGTTATCACTTACCGACAAAGTATTTGATGCCTTTTATCAAGGCCAAGCACCAGAAAACAGCCAAATAAAAGGCAGTGGCTTAGGCCTTACCATAGTTAAAGAGCTATTACTGCGCCTAAATGGCAGTATAAAAATCACCTCGGCAGAAAATCTAAGCACCGCCACTCAAAGTGGTGCCTGTGTCACCATCACCTTGCCTAATACACAAGTAGATAATGAATGATGAACAGCAACAACCTTAAGGTACAAATACTTAGCACTTTCATCACCTCGAAAGCGGTAAAATATAGCACTGGCTCGCCTCGCTGGATTAGACCATATCTATCGATGGGGCTAATTATCCTCTTAGCCAGCTTAGCCAGCGCTTGCCAAATGTCCCCGCCAGCCACTAAGACTAATGATGGCGTCAATTATAGCCAGTATTATTTATGGTTAAAAACCTTAAACAAGCAAGAGGTTTTGACAGAAGAGCAAAAGCAGCACGTTTTAATAAATCAGCCGTTAAAGGGTGTCAACTTTAGCCAAGGTAAGCTTATTTTAATTTATAGTTTAGCCAATACGCCACTGCATCAACCCTATAAAGCCAAACGACTACTTAATGAACATTTATTAGCCAGCAATAATATGAGTAAAGAAAATGTAGCCTTTACCATGTTACTTAGAGATCAACTAAATACTCAGTTATATTTATTGGAAAAACAGGCCCGCTCTAGTAAAAAGTTTACTCAGCAGAGCGATGAACATCACGCAGAGATTAAGCAATTAAATAACCAACTAAACCATGTTAACCAACAACTAATGCTACTCAAACAAATAGAGCAAAATATTAATGAACGTGGCTAAGACCAATCGGCTTAACTGAGAGCTCACTTAACGAGAATTAATCCGTTTGCTATGCCCCCTAAGAGAGAAATTTATGAGCATAAACACTCAAACAGTTACCCAGTACTCTGCCAAAATTCTTATCGTAGACGATGATCCTAGTCTATTACGTTTACTCAATATTCGCCTATCCGCTGCCGGCTATAACGTTGAGTCTGCCGCCAATGCCAAAATAGCGTTAGGGACATTGCAACATTTCATTCCACAAGTGGTCATTAGCGATTTGCGTATGGATGGCATGGATGGCATGGCTTTATTCGAGCAAATTAGAGTACAACACCCGAATATGCCGGTAGTGATAATGACTGCCCATGGCACAATTCCGGATGCAATTAACGCCACGAAACAAGGGGTATTTAGTTTTTTAACTAAGCCTTTTGAAAGCCAAGAATTACTAGAAACCGTTGAGAAAGCCATACGTTTACAACCATCAAGTGGTGAAAAAACCTGTGAAACAGAGCGTTGGCGCAATAATATTATTAGTCGTAGCACTGTGATGACCTCGCTATTACAACAAGCTAAACAAGTAGCCACTAGTGATTTCAGTGTGCTTATCCATAGCCAAAGTGGTACCGGCAAGGAGCTACTAGCCAAAGCAATTCATCAAGCCAGTAACAGAAAAGACCAAGTTTTCACCGCGATAAACTGTGCGGCGATTCCTGAGCAACTGCTAGAGTCTGAATTATTTGGCCACGTTAAAGGCGCCTTTACTGGCGCCGTTCGCAATCATCAAGGCTTATTTCAAGCAACCCATGGCGGTACTTTATTTTTGGATGAAATTGGCGATATGCCATTAAGCTTTCAGGTAAAGCTACTGCGAGTGTTACAAGAAAGAGAAGTAAGGCCAGTCGGAAGTACTCAAGCGATAAAAGTCGATGTGCGTATCATTTCGGCAACCCATGTTAATTTAGTCAAAGCGATTAAAGACAAAACCTTTAGAGAAGATTTATATTACCGACTCAATGTTGTTGAGTTGGAATTACCTCCCCTAGTACAGCGACGGGAAGATATTCCCTTATTAGTACAATACTTCTTAAACCAAGCCGTTGCTCGTTCCAATATGCCGATAAAAAGCATCAGCCAAGAAGCCATGGAATTGCTAATTAGTGCCCCTTGGCCAGGTAACATCAGACAACTGCAAAATGTGGTTGAGCAAAGTGTCGCCTTATCAAGTGAAAACGTTATTAGTGCCGGTCTAGTAAAGAATGCCTTGCGTGATGATGCCACTCAATTTCCGTCTTTTCAGCAAGCGCGTGATCATTTTGAGCGAGATTATTTAGCAAAATTATTAAAGATTACCGCAGGTAATGTTTCACAAGCGGCGCGAATTGCTCAACGTAATCGTACCGAGTTTTATAAATTGCTAAATCGTCATCACATAGTTGCTGGCTCATACCGTGTAGATTAAGCAAGGTGACTAAACAATTGGCTAGCAAATACATAAGCGGGGCGCAGTTTAATCAGTAAGTGACACTAGGCCAGTGTCACTTAAAGCAATTCAAGTAAGTTTCTTCCTACGCAGCGAGACCTAGAAGGCTAAGAGGCAGGCATTGATGGCAGAGAATAGTTATTGAGGATAATAGACTCTGGATAATTTTCTCAGGATAATTACTCTGGATAATTTGCTCCTGCATTATCTAATAAGGTACTTCCTGTACCGTCTGCATTATCGAATAAGCTACATCCGGGCTGCGTTATTGTCAAAATCAATAACGCCGCAGGTAAGCCTTTTAAACTCGCCTATTTTCATACTAAGGTCGATATATTAACTATCAAGCAAGTAGCCGCTCTTGTAACCAAGCTGAAATATCTGTCAGCTGCTCGGGTAATACCGAATGCTCCATGGGGTAAGTTTGCCAAGTCACCTTATATTGGGCTGCGTTTAGCAATGCATTTGCCATTTTACCAGCACTCAAAGGGACAACATCATCTCGCTCGCCATGATTTTGCAAAATAGGGGTCGCTAGATTGGCGGGATGACATTGCTCGGGAAGTTTATCCGCGGTCGGTAAATAACAAGATAATGCCAAGATACCGGCTAAGCTTTGCTCAAAACGTAAACCGGTAAATAAACTCAATACACCACCTTGGCTAAAACCAGCTAAGACAATGTTTTTCGAGGCTATGCCCAAGTCAATTTGTTCTTGGATTAAGGCCTGTACTCGTTTTTCCGACTCAAGTACACCGGCCATATCAGCGCGATTATGTAAATCCATACTTTTAATATCATACCAAGAGCGCATAACAGAGCCTTGGTTAATCGTTACTGGCTGCTCTGGTGCATGGGGAAAAATAAAGCGAATACCGTGATTTTCTGGCAAAGCTAATACCGGCACAATAGGAGCAAAGCCTGCTCCAGAGTCGCCCAGACCATGTAGCCAGATGACACAGGAGGTTGCTGGAGATTTCGGTTCGATGGTAATTCGTTCAAGTGGCGTTGTTGGCATAAAATTCAATGTTTTGTTCATTAATAAAAAGATGTCATATCATAGCAACCGTTAGTCCTTGTGGCAAAAAAGCAGCATGAAATTACACTGTTTTTACCATAATCTGCCGACATTACTTTGAAAGTAATTTAAAAATGTCCAGCTTTTACTGGCAATATGACGACTCTGATAAAGAACACTTAAACGCTGGGCGATACGCTCATGGCTCAATGATAAGCGTTGTCAGCTCTGCCCTTGACCATTATTCTTTAGCAAGTCACTATTGAAGGCATTATTTCTTAGTACGTCATTTTTAAAATCATCATTGCTAAGTACATAATCAGGTGCTTTGCACAGCCCTAAACCTTGCTTAGCCACTACCGCTAACAGTGAGTTGCTCTGCTGCAGATGCTATCAGCGGTGAACAATATAATTTGTGCAGCAGCTTAAGCTCTCAACACTCACTAGCTTAAGTTGAAAATTTTAGAGTCAGCCTTAAATTTATCCATCCTCCCTGTATTTATTTAGCCCCCTGAAAATTAACGTAAGTAATGCACTTTTCATTGATCTATTCCGGGCATCCGCTTTTACTATTCATTACCATCATTCATTACCGTACTGTCGTAATCATCTTAGCTGTATATAAGGCACACATCTGATGCAAATCACCGACTTAAAAACCGAGCAAAAAATACCGCCACTATTACGCTTAGGCTTTCGGCCATTTTTTCTGAGCGGTGCTCTCTTTAGCGTTTTTGCCGTTACTCTTTGGTTATTAATGTATCAGGGTACCATCAGCCTATCCCCATTAGGTGGCGGCTATTGGTGGCATATTCATGAAATGATTTTTGGCTTCGGCGGTGCCATCATTGCCGGATTTTTATTAACAGCAGTGCAAAACTGGACCGGCGCACGAGGCGCTCAAGGAAACACCCTATTAGCCCTATGGCTACTTTGGTTAGCTGGACGTATCTTGCTCATAGTACCTGAGTTACTGGGCGAAAAATTGAGCAGCTTAATTGACCTAGCCTTTCTGCCCACCGTTGCTTTTGTCTTGGCAAAACCTATTATTGCTATAAAACAGTACCGTAATTTGTTTTTCGTGCCGCTATTAGCATTATTCACCTTGGCTAACGCAGAGATGCACTTAGCACTATATTATCCAACCAGCTTCAACATTGCTTTTGCAGGTTATGCAGGGGTATTGTTAGTGACATTTTTAATGTCGGTAATGGCGGGTCGTGTGGCGCCTATGTTCACCGCAAACGGTACAAAAACACCCAAAGTAACACCACTACCTTGGTTAGATAAAGCGGCCAATGGTAGTTTAGCGATTGCCATGTTCAGTTTGCTATTACAACCAGTCATTGGTTTTTCAGGACGATTTTTTGGTGTTTTACTCATTATTGCCGGCATATTGCAAACCATACGTTGGTTAAGATGGCGACCTTGGCTCACCTTAAACGTGCCCCTGTTATGGTCTCTACATACCGCGATGAAATTCATCTGTTTTGGTTTACTGCTCTTAGGCTTGAGTTATTTACTGCCTGAGGTACCAAGCAAGCATATTTGGCATTTACTTACTATTGGCGGCATGGGTGGTTTGATTTTAGCGATGATTGCCCGAGTTTCTTTAGGTCATACCGGCCGCCCGCTAACGCCACCAAAATCGATGTCCATTGCTTTTATTTTAATTAGTTTAGCGGCCTTGGTGCGTACTTTTGGCCCTTGGGGACTACCCGAGAAAACGTTACTCTTTATTGATATCAGTAGCGGTTTATGGATTGGCGCCTTTGCTATTTTTATTGTCGGCTATGCCCCGATGTTAATAAGCGTAAGAAAAGATGGTCGCCCAGGGTAATGTTCGTTGTCTGCAGTTAGCATGCTAGTTTTTAGTGTGCTAAAACCTAGCAAAATCTAACGAAAACTAACGAAAACTAACCAAACTTAAGTTAAGCCTAACTAAAGCTTCACTAAATAAGCCAGCTAGTATTAAATGTACTCGCTGGCTTATTGTATTTACAGTCAGCTAGACAAGATAACTAACTCCCTAAACCTTTGAGTACAATCATGCGCGCGGTATTTTTAGATAAACAAACCTTTAGTTCAACCCTTGATTTTTCTATCATTGAGCAACAATTAACTAAATTAAGCTGTTATGCCACAACCTCAGCGACTGAGGTCATCAGCCGTTGCCATGATGCTGAGATTATTATTACTAATAAAGTGCCCTTAAACGCAGAAATCTTAGCAGACTTACCGAAATTGCGGCTAATTTGTATCAGTGCAACGGGTTATAACAATGTTGATATTAATGCCGCCAAGCGTTTAAATATAGCCGTGAGCAATGTCAGTGGTTACGCAGGGCAATCCGTTGCACAATATGTTTTTGCTCAGTTACTCGAGTGTTATCAGCAAACCAACCATCATAATAACAATACTAGACAAGGTTTATGGTCAACAAGCGATGCTTTTTGCTATCACGGCAATGGTTTTAGTGAATTGGCCGGTAAAACACTCGGTATTATTGGTTACGGAAATTTAGGTAAAGCCGTTGCCGCGATTGCGCAAGCATTTAATATGCAAGTGCTTATTAGTGAGCGACCCAAGACAACAACCGTTCGAGCAGGTCGAGTTGCTTTTGCGCAGGTAATAGAGCAAGCGGACATTATTAGTTTACATTGCCCACAAACTGCTGAAACAGAAAACCTTATTGATGCTAGCGTTTTATCACGGATGAAAAACACCGCAGTACTAGTCAATACGGCCCGCGGCGCATTGGTTGATGAGGTAGCGTTACTAAACGCATTAAAAAATAAAGAGATAGCCTATGCTATTTTAGATGTTTTAAGGCAAGAGCCTCCGCCAGTAGCGCACCCATTGCTTAATAGTAAGTTAGCAAACTTGAAAATCACCGCTCATATTGCCTGGGCAAGTATTGAAGCTCAGCAGCGTCTGATTAATTTATTAGCGAATAATATTATCGCCTTTAAACAAGGTCAGCGTTTAAACCGTTTAGACTAAGTTAACTCACTGAACGCTGATATTTTACCTGAAATTTGTGTTGCAACCTTCGTGCACTGACATAAATACCTAGCTGCAACTTGCTCGCAACTTTGCTATCTTAGGTCTGGTGTAAGCAATTAAGTGCCTTAATAAATTCCATGACTAATCAAAAAAATACTATTCGCTATGTGCCGTTAACCTCAGCATATTTTTCACAAGTTATCACCCTAGCGAATCAAGTGCACGGTAAGGGTTATTTGGATAATGACAAACTAAGTCAATGGACTAATAAAGGCATAGTTAACACAATTAACTGTAGTTTTGTTGCCTTACTCGATAATAAGCTTATTGGCTTTCGTAGTACCTATTCAGCCAATAAGTGGCCAATAGATCATTGGTGTAGCCCAACGTTATGGCAAGTAGAGCCGCAAAAGTGTTGTTACTTTAAATGCAATACCGTCGATGAAAAACACCGCGGCTTAGGCATTGGCAAACAACTACTGCAACTTGCCATTGAAGCCGCAAAACAGCAAGGCGCGCTCGCGGGTATAAGTCATTTATGGCAACAAAGCCCTAATAATAGTGCCGTAGCCTATTTCACTAAATGCGGTGGAAAACTGATAAAGTCTCATCCTGATAGATGGCATGAAGAAAGTAAACAAGGCTATCAGTGCATTTTATGTGGTCATGATTGTCATTGTGAAGCCGCTGAGATGATCATTCACTTTGACAATAAAGGCTCACTTAGTGATTAGCTTTTATTGATGCAGTTAAATAGTATTTTCATCATCATTAAGCTGCTCTTTTAAATGCTTAAAAATATCTTCATTAAATAGCGCTAAACCTTTTCGGGTTAGAATAAAAGATGAGGCGCTACCGACATCATGGGCAATAACATCCTCATGACGTAAAAAAGCTAGCGTGCCAATATGAGCTGAGCGTTTATCGACATCACTCTCGATATCGGGAAAAATATCATTAAAGCCAATTTCTGTCGGTGTAGGAAAGTGTTGCGCTAATACGTTCAGTATAACGACAGCTGACTCATCAAATTGGATAAAACTTACATTCATTATTATTCCTGCTGGTGCGATTAAATAACGGCTACCTAAAATATAGCAGACTCACTTCAATTAGAAAGTTGTTAGCGCTCCGCGATAACTTAAGCAATGATTAATAATATTGTTAGCCGTCATTCGTTGTCATCAGGTGAAGTATTCATCGGTAGCTGCCAATTAATCGCGCTAACCTTGCGATGAGTTAACCATACATTTGTTTTGGAGAAATGCTGACAACCATAAAAACCTCGATAGGCCGACAGTGGTGAAGGGTGTGGACCCGCTAACACTAAATGCTTTTGCTGGTTGATGTTTTTTCCTTTTTTGTGGGCATGTGCGCCCCAAAGAATAAAAACACAGCCCTTATTATGGTTATTTAATTCCTCAATAACTTGCTGCGTAAAGGTTTCCCAGCCTAGCTTTGCATGTGAATGAGCATTAGCCTGCTGTACGGTTAACACGGTATTCAGTAATAACACTCCTTGCTTAGCCCAATGCGTTAAACAACCATGTGTGGGCGTAGTAAAACCCTTGATATCCGTCGACAATTCTTTATAGATGTTAACCAGTGATGGTGGCACTTTAATCCCTACGGGTACGGAAAAGGCTAAACCATGGGCTTGACCTTTGCCGTGATAAGGATCCTGACCAAGAATAAGCACTTTAACATCCGCTAAATCAACGTACTTAAAGGCGTTAAAAACATGCTTTTCTGCTGGGTAAATGGCAATTTCAGCGGTTCTTTGTTTGGCTATTTCTGTCACTAAGTTTTGAAAGTACTCTTGCTTCGCTTCACGGTTAACTAACTGCTGCCATTGGGGTTTGATCATGATTTTTCCTAGAAAGTTAACCTTCACTTTAACAGCTAAAGTTTTACAATTGCTACCTTAAAAGTAAAAAAGCCATCACCGAGGCGATAGCTTTTATATTTTACCTTAGTATTATACCTTAGTATTATACCTTAAGTAATGAGACTAAAAATTTGCAAGTAAGTTGCTAAGCGACTGTACAGCTTGACTTACTTAACAGGTAGCTGCGTAAATCACTAAAATTCGCCGACAGATCTTCCGATAAAATAGGCTCGCCGACACAAGCAGCCAACTCTTTTGGTAAACTTATAGGTTGTCCAAGAATACTTTCAACAATTTCTTTAAATTTCGCCGGATGAGCTGTGCCTAAAAACACGCCAAACTCCCCATCCTCTGCATTGTATTGTAGAGCTTTATAGGCGATAGCTGCATGGGGCTCAGTAATATAACCCAGTTTACTTAACTGAATGACCGCAGACTGGGTTTGCTCTTCATCGATAGATACTGAGCTAACACAGCCCTGTTCAACAATACCGCTTTTCAGCATATGTTCAACACGTGGCCAGTTATTCGGGTTACTGACATCCATCGCATTTGAAATGGTAGCCACCGTTTTATTCACCGTCCATTGCCCTGTTTTAAGGTAACGAGGCACAGTATCATTAACATTGGTTGCGGCAATAAAGCGCTTTATCGGCAAGCCCATAGCCTTGGCAAATAAGCCAGCTGTTAGGTTACCAAAGTTGCCACTTGGAATAGAGAAGACGATATTGCTTAAATCACTTTTTACTCGTGATAATTGCGCTACTGCTTCAAAGTAATAACACACTTGCGCTATCAGTCGACTAATATTAATGGAGTTGGCGGAGTTTAAACCAATGGTATTAGCCAATTCTGTATCATCAAATGATTGCTTAACTAACCTCTGACAATCATCAAAATCACCATCAATCGCTAATGTTTCAATATTACCGCCTAAGGTAGTAAACATCTTCTCTTGTAGTAAGCTGATTTTCCCCTTGGGGTACATAATAACCACACGAATGTTATCAATCCCGTGAAAAGCATGAGCAACGGCCGCACCAGTATCACCTGAGGTCGCCGTTAAAATGGTTAAAGGCTTAATTTTACCACTTGCTTTTACATCTTTGGCAACAAATACTTGTAAGCATTTCGCCATAAAGCGCGCGCCAAAGTCTTTAAACGCTAATGTCGGGCCATGGAATAACTCTAAAACAGCCCGTTCAGGGCTAATAGGCTGTAATAAAGCCGGGAAATTAAAAGCATCCGTAATGATGTCAGTTAATTCACTCTTGCTTAGATCATCGCCAACAAAAGGTTGTAGAATTTTAACACTACGCTCAACTAGAGGAAGTGCCAACAGTTCTTCAATATTATCAAATTTAGGTATAGCAGTTGGGAAAAATAAGCCCTGATTTTTACCTAATCCTTGTTTTACCGCTTGTGCGAAACTTACCTGTTCGTCATTTTCTTTTAAATTATAATATTTCACTGTCATTCCTAATAATCTGTTTACTAAATTGTTTAGCTTTACTATTTAGATATGATTAATGCCAATCGTTTTTTAATACCTAAGCTAAAGCTCAGTTGCACCAACATTATCTACTTTACATACGTGGACAAAGCCTAGTGCGGTTTGTAAATAATTATCTTGTAACCATAGAGCAAATTTCTGCGCTTGTTGTTCGCTATCACAAACACAAAATAGTGTTGGCCCTGAGCCTGAAATGCCAACAGCTAAGGCGCCTTGTGCGGTCAAATAGTCGCGAGATGCTTGATACCTTGGTAACAAATCTGTGCGATAAGGCTCAGCAACGACATCGGTTAGTACCGCAAAAGCTTGGCTCTTATCTTGACGATGACAGGCATCGACAAAGGTTGCTAAATTTTGACCAAAACTGATCAAGTCACTACGACTATATTCAGTAGGTAAAACATCCCTGGCCGCTTTAGTTGATACTGAAATGCCTGGATAGGCCATAACATAGAAGCAATCATCAAAGCTTGGTAAAAGGCGCGAAATGACGTTTTCATCGGGAACCATTAATTGCAAACCACCTAAATAACAAGGTGCAACATTGTCGTAATGTATGCTGCCACTAATTTTAGCTTCCATTTGCCCAGTCATTTTTAATAAAACATTTTTAGCAAAGCTAAAACCCTGATATTTTGCATAAAAAGTATTTAATGCTACCAGTGCAGCAACAACAGAACAGGCACTTGAGCCTAAACCACTGCCAACTGGCATTTTTTTATCTAAGGTTAGCGCAACAAAAACAGGGCTTTGCTCAGCCTTGAGTAATTGCTCATTAAAAATTAATAAACATGACCAAACAATATTATCTTCTTTCTTACTAGGCAGCTTAGCGGCAAATTCACCCTTAACCGTTAAGCTGTTGGCTGCTGTTGTCGCCGATACGGTAACCACATCGCCTAATAAGGTGCCATCTATTGGTTTTACTGCGAGCCCTAATACATCAAAACCGACACTAAGATTACCTATAGAGGCAGGTGCAAATACCGAAATACTGGTGTTATGAATAGACATTAGTGTTGTTGTTCCCAAGTTAAAGTTCTTAATAAATCACCAAAAATACCGGCGGCAGTTACTGCTGCGCCTGCGCCGTAACCACGTAAAACAAACGGTAACGGTTGGTAATATCGACTATGTATAGCTAAAGCATTTTCCCCGTCTTTAATGCCATATAAGGGGTGTTCAATACCAACGGCTTCGATTGATACTTGGCATTTTCCAGCCACTATATTGCCGATGTAACGTAGTACTTTACCTGACGTTTTAGCACTGGCTACACGCTCGGCAAAGCCACTATCCAGTTTGCTTAAGTTAGCCATAAACTCACTGACATTACCACTATCATCAAAATCACTAGGTAATACTGATTCTATTGTGATATCAGATAACTCTAAGGGCATACCTGCTTCACGGGCTATAATTAATAGTTTACGTGCGACATCCAGTCCACTTAAATCATCACGCGGATCTGGCTCGGTAAAACCATTTTCCTTGGCAATAGCGGTAGCCTCTGATAACGACATGCCCTCTTCAAGCTTACCAAATATATAAGATAATGAACCTGATAATACCCCTTCAAAACGTTGTAGTTCATCACCTGCTTTGATTAAATTCTGCAAGGTATCAATAACAGGTAAGCCAGCACCTACCGTGGTTTCATATAAGAAACGGCGGTTCGTTCTCTGCGCAGTAGTGCGCAGCTTTTGGTAATACTCCCATGAATCAGTATTAGCCTTTTTATTGGGGGTAACCACATGAAAGCCTGCCGATAAATAATCTACATAACTCATGGCTAATGCTTCATTAGACGTTGAATCAACAAAGACCGGATTTATCAAATGATTATCACGAACAAACGTTTTCAGGTTCTCAACATTAACGGCTAGTGGTGGCCCTGCTTGGGCAACTGCTGCTTGCCAATTATTTAAATCAATACCGTCTTGGTCAAATACCATGCCTTTAGAATTGGCAATACCATAGACTTTCAAGACGATATTTTGCTTTTTCAAACTCGCTTGTTGACGAGATATTTGCGCGATAAGCTCACTACCAACAACACCACAGCCGACGAGAAAGACATCAATGGTGCGCTGGTGAGAAAAGAAATTCTGATGACTTACCTTCATGGCATCCATGCATTTTCGCTGTTCCACCACAACAGAAATACTACGCTCGGAAGAGTCTTGCGCTATAGCAATCACATTGACTCGCGCTTGTGCTAATGAGCTAAAGAATTTAGCGGCAACGCCGCGTTGGTGATGCATACCATCGCCCACAAGTGAGACGATAGATAGTTCACCTTTTAACGATAACGGTTCAAGTAAACCATTTAAAAGCTCTAATTCAAATTCATCTTCTAAGCTATGTTTGGCAAGTTCGGCATCTCTAGAATAAATACAAAAGCTAATACTATATTCACTAGAGGACTGACTTATCATAACCAGAGAGATATTTTCTCTACTCATGGTAGCAAAGACACGACTCGCCATGCCGACCATACCTTTCATGCCAGGGCCAGAGACATTGACCATGGTTAAGTTATCAAGGTTAGAAATTGCTTTTACCCGTTTTTGTGGATTATTTTTATTAGAAATTAACGTCCCTGGTGCACTTGGATTACTGGTGTTCTTAATTAAACAAGGAATATGGTATTGCGCGATAGGGCCTATTGTTTTTGGATGTAACACACTGGCACCAAAATAAGACAGCTCCATGGCTTCTTGATAAGACAAATTATCCAGTAATTTAGCTTCTTTTATATAGCGAGGATCGGCGTTATAGATACCATCGACATCGGTCCAAATCTCACAACACTCAGCTTGAGCACAAACGGCTAACACAGCAGCCGAATAATCAGAGCCATTACGCCCTAATGTCGTTATTTGTGGTAGGCCATTATTAATGTCAGCATAGACGCCAATGAAGCCAGGCATTAAAGCCACTTGATTCAATTCATGGTATTCACTGGCAAATTTTTCTTTCGATAAGACTAAATCTGCCACGGCATTCAGTGATGAATTATTGGTAAATAGAAATTTTTCAGGTGCTAATAGCGAAACTTGTAAACCATAAGCTTGCAGGACGGCATCAAGAATTGCTACGCTTAACCGCTCCCCCGTACTAATAATACGAGCACGGATATGATCAGGACAATAGTTTAGTAAGGTCGCCCCTCGCATATAGCGTTCCAATTGCTTTTCATAATTAGTTAATGCTTGCTGACAATGTTGGTTATTAAAATTAGTAATACTTGCGGATAAGTCATCAATAATGGTGGTTATTGCGCGTTTAAAGTGACCTAAGTCAGTTACCATTTTTGCTTCATCGCTAATATTTTCAGCCATGGCAACTAAGTGATTGGTAACACCTTGTGGTGCAGAGACTACTATCGCAAGTTTGGACGATTGACTTTGCTCTTTAATAATATCGGCAACTTGGCGAAAGCGCTCAGCCGAAGCTAATGATGAGCCACCAAATTTAAGTACACGCATGTTTTGTCCTTTGTAAAGAAATAATGAAGTGGCTAGCTCTGTTGTCAGCTTGGCTATAAACAGTCAATTGACATTAGAGTTAAAGCTCTTCATCGTAAGCATAAAAAAAGCCCGTAACCTTTTCAGGTCACGGGCTTCGATAAAATTTAACTTTTTTACACGTTAGCCAGCGACCGCCACCCTAATGAGGGTGGTGGTGGTAATAATAATAAGCATAATAGTAATGTGGCTGTTGTTTATTTTCATAACCTTAAAGTGCCTTAAGTTATGATCTCTGTCAATCTTTAATAACAAAAAATATTAAATAAAAAATTATAAATTATGCATAAAGGTTATATTTTATGCATAAAAATTTATTTTTAGCTTAAATTTTGCATAAAACATCTAGCTGCGGCCTAAATTAAGCTTAAGCCAAAGGAAAACTAGTGACGAAAGCGGCACTACATACTTTATTTCGCCCCTGACCTTTCGCTTGATATAAAGCTAAGTCGGCTTGCGTGATCAACTCTTCATAACGAGAGTCATCGTCACTTAGCTCGGCAACGCCCAAGCTCACCGTTACCTTGATAGCCACACCATTATAATTTAAAGATGCGGTGGCGATACTAGTACAAATACGTTGGCCAAGCTCCATCGCGCCAGCTAAATGTGTTTCTGGTAAAATAATAGCGAACTCTTCACCACCATAACGACCAAAGGTGTCTTCAACCCTTAATAAAGAGCTGACTAAGGCACTGATTTCGGTTAATACCATATCGCCACATTGATGACCATAATTATCATTGAGTAATTTGAAGTGATCTAAATCAAGCATAATCAGCGATAATTTTTTATTATGTCGGCGTGATTTTGCATACTCTTGAGCCAGTGATTCTTGCCAATGTCTACGATTATATATTTGAGTTAAACCATCAATACGGCTCATTTGAGCCAGCTCTTCTAGGGTCTTTTGTAACTGACCTTGATAATGGCAAACATCGGTTACATCCTCGATCAAGATACAGATATGCTTTTGTGCACAATCGGTTTCTATCGGTAGAAAAGTACAATTTTGTGCCATAAACTCACTATCTGTGGTGATTGGGCGAGTATGAGGCAATTCGAATAAGTGATGTCTTTGTTGCCAAGAACAAAAACTGGGGCTATTTAATTGTAAAACTGAGGTCAGCTTTCGGGTTAACCAGCGCTCAGGCAGTTCGGGGAAAATAGTAAATATCGATTGACCTATTATATTTGCAGTAGCTTTATCGGTATGTACTTGCAGAAAACGATTCCACATCACAATATTAAATTCATCATCAATCACCAAAACCCCGGTATTTAACTGGTTGGCAATTTGGCTATTGATTTGTTTAAGCATTGGCTCAGTTAACATAGGTTCCCCTGTGCTCTTTAGGTGAGTTAATGCATTAGGGTCTAACATCAGAAGTCTGCCAAGATCCGGTCAAGCACCTTTTTGATATTTAATATTGCCGTTTCAGGGATCAATAAGATCATATTGCAATTAAAAGAATAATCAGTGACTTGATAATTTATATTTATTTTTAACGCTACGTCCCAATTAAAGGTCATTTGCTGTAAATGGTCTAATAAACTATTTTGCACCATTGGCAATAATTTAGGGGCATTATAAGACATTTGGTTATCTATTTGCCGAGCAAATACATTCAAAAATGTCGTTGTTAAAATAGAACTAATATCAATTAATTGTTCATCTTGTGATAACTCATCAGGCTCATAACCGAGTAAATCAGCAATTCGACCTGAATCTTCTTCTTGATAAGCAAGCAGAGCCTCACCACGTATACCTTCATAGCCAAAGAAACCTTGACTCACTATGGCCATGGTATTTTGCTGCTGACTCAGAGTTTGTATTAAATCTTTTGCATCAACGCTTTCAATGCTGGGCACTTTCAAATAAACAAAGGTGTCCAGATAGCGAGCAAGTTGGTCACTTGCTTGACCCATAGCAATATTAATAAGCTCTTGCAGACAGTCTTGCTGATCTTCAGTTAGGTGAAATTCACTCATAAAAGACCATGCTGTTGCAAATGATTGAGTAAAATATCTGCTTTGACTGGCTTGCGCATAAACTCCTTTGCCCCCAAGGCTTTCACCTTAGCTTGCATTTCGGGTTGGATATCAGCAGATATGACAAAAACACTGCAGTTTAGCTTTAATTTTTGAATACCTTGCAAGACACCAATGCCATCAATACCCGGCATGGTGAGATCAAGAAAGAGTACTTCAACACTGTTATCACGCAAAATACTTAAGGCTTCAGCGCCATTGCTGGCCGTTTGAACTGAAGTTTTCCATTGCTCGGGTAAGCTTCTAAGCACTTGCTTTCTAGCCATATTAGAATCATCACAAATTAGTACAGACGGACTCATACTGGAAAGGACCTTAATTATATTATATTATTTATTTTGTTAGCGATAATTTACCCTAAAAATAAGCAATTGTTAATCAACAATTGCTTTTATTTAGGCTACCGAGTCAATAAGGGTAAAATTAGCAGGATAATGTAGGGTATAAATACCCATTTTACTGCAAAATACAGGATTCAGCTGGAATTTGAAACGACTTTAGGCAGGCATTGATTGAAGAGAATAGTTATTCTATTGTCGAAGTCAATAACGCTGCATAAAGCGTTTATAAACCAGCTCTACGGGGATGACTGAACAAATAATGCTTATTCATTGCCTAGTTCATTAAGAACCCTGCATGGATAATGCAGCTTAATAGAGAATGCAGGAGCATATTCTCCTGAACGACCCTTAATAAAAGAGGCGCCTTGATCATGGATCGCTCTGCTATCCTTAAACAAGCATTTTAAGCTAGCATGAGCAGCTAATGAAATTAAGCGCTATCAAGCGCTGCTGGAATATGTAGACATCTTAGCGTCAGTTTTAGACTAACCGCCAATAAGAAATGATGCACAAGCAAGAGAAAACATTGCTGAGCTGCTATAAACTGTAATAATTTTAATACTATGTTTAATACTAGGTAAATTAATTTTCATCACAAGGCCTTTTCAAATTTAAATAAAAAGTGTAAAGATAGTTAGTGAACAAATTATAATTTATGGCGGTGCAAAAGAGTGTAGTTAAAGGCTGGTTATTTGTCTAAGTTTGTCACAAAGATCACAGATCTTTAGCTATTTTGTCTTATTTACGCAGGGTTTTGCCAGTATAGTTGTGATTGATGATGGCTAAGCCATTGCCTGGGTTGTTGATAATTAGGACAGTGTTGCTCAACCAATTGCCAAAAGCCTTTAGAGTGATCAAGGAATGTTAAGTGGCATAATTCATGGACAATAACATAATCAAGGACAAATACCGGTGCCATCATTAACAAGTAATTAAAGCTAACTTCTCCTCGATTATTACAACTGCCCCACCGAGCACGATATTGGCGAATATTAACTTTTGTTGGAATTAAAGCCGTTTGCTCACTTATAACGTCAAGACGCTGAATGATAAGGTTTTCAGCTTGTTGCTTAAAATAACCTTCCAGTTGTTTTTTTACCTGGGTAGTTATTGCTCGAGTCCCCGTTAGTTTAGCCTTGACTCGATGGCTAATAACAACATTAAGTTGTCTGGGCGCTAACGGCTGCCCGCTTAATAAATCCGCGTCAGTTGCTAAGTTATCACTAAAAAAGACCTGCGCCTTTTTTGCTTGATATATATTAAGGCTTACTGGCTCACCTAAAAAAAGCAAACTTGAGCCTTGGCTAAAGTCACAAAAATTTACTAGCTTTTGCTGCTCAATTAACTTTGCTTGTAACCAAGCGGACTTTTCTTGGATAAAAGTATCAATAAAAGCTAATTTAACATAATAAGGCGCACGTACAGTCACACGACCATACTTAACTTGTAAGCTGAGTGTCTTTCTACGCTTACTACGGATAAGTTGATATTCAAGCATAGAAGACTAACCACAACACCTTATCATTGATTAACTGACATCATTTTACTCGGTTGTGCTTGCTTTAGTTTTACTTTTTTTAGCTTTAACGGTATTTTTTTTATCTGCATTGGCATCAATCACCTCAGCAATGGGCGTAGTCGCTACTTTTTCACTGGACTTGCTAACGGCTTTAGTCGGTTTTTTAGCCAATAAAGCGACAAGTACCTCATCTCTATGTTGCGCAAAATAAATGCTTAATTCTTCATTGACACTATCACTTAACTCTACCGGTGATTGAGAGAACATTTGGCTTAAGTTATCAGCCATGTCCAACATTTTGTCATATTCATCTGCTGATTTTTTATCCATAAATGTTTTCGCCTCTACCCCGTTTCTAATCACTACAAACCGACTTTCAACTGCCATTAGTTTTCCCCATTCCTAAATTTGAGCTCAATAAAGGCTCGCTACATCGTTACTAAATTAATGCCAAGTACATTAAATTAACGTCTATCCAGATTATTTTATTTAACCACAATAACACAGTAGCAATAACAACTGTATATAAAAACAGTCGATAGTCTTTTTAACAAGACAATAGTCGCTAGCCTGGGTCAATTACCGTGAGTTTAATCACACCTACAGCAAGTTTCGTATGTCAAAAAATCACAAAATGTAAAGATTAATGTCAGTACTATACAAGGAATATTGTTGAATAAACAAGCAATCAATCACTTAGCAAATTTCCATCATTAAACCCTTGGTTTTTGCTTACATTATCTGGGCGAATGGTTACAACTTTTAGCTAAAAACAGTCCACTATTATGTTGTGCCTTGCATTGCTAGGCATATAAAACACTAACGAATTATAAAAACACTTTGGAGAATTATTATGACTACGATTAAAAAAACCCTAGTAGCTCTTGCTGCCGCTTTACCCCTGTTAGCTATCAGTTTGCCTAGCCAAGCGGCAATGTCACCTTATATGGAAAAAGCCCTTATTGATGTTTGTAAAGCAGCGAAAAGTAACAGCATTATCAAACTAAAAGGCACCACAAAAGGATATCGCTTACAAACTAAAACCGTCGCATTAAAATTAATGTGTAATGGTCAAGACGTGATAAGTTTTGCTGAAAGTTATGGCGCTGATAAAACAGCAGCTAGACTGCAAAGAAGTATTGGTAATGTCAGTATTACCGATGTTGCTGCATTATCAAAAGTTAAAGTAACCTTTTAAGGTGACGGCTAAATAAGAACGCTCAACGGATATGCTTGAGCGTTCATATTTACTGTTAATATCCTACCTAGTCACCAAATACCTTCTCAAACCAAGATCGCGTATCTACTTTTTCTTGTAAACATTGCTTGGACGTTATGATTCCTGCTCGAACAGCAGGATAAACCACGGTATTGGCGCAGTCATCGGTAACAGCATTACCCGTTTGTTGTTCAAATAACGTGATGACTATACCTGCCGGTTTTTCTAAAATTCTATTGACTACGCCTTGTTTTTTCATAAAATCTGCGAATAACGTTAGCGCACCGCTACTTCCTGTTAATCCTGTTGGTGCGTTATTATCTTTTCCTAACCAGGTAGTGACTAAGAGGCGGTTATCATAGCCAACAAACCAACTATCTCGTAAGGCGTTACTGGTACCCGTTTTCCCCGCGACCTTGTTATTATTCAAACGCCAAGTCAGTGACTTAGCAGTGCCTATTTGAGTAACTTGTGTTAAGGCATAATCCAGTAAATAAGCGGTATTACTCGATAAACGCTGCTCACTTAATTGCTGCTGTTGCCATAAAACTTCATTGTTGGCAGACAGGATTTTGGTGATGGTATGGCTCTTTTGAGCATAACCTTTTGCCGCAATCGTTAAATATAATTGGTTAACGTCCAATGGTGACATATTAATTGCGCCTAATAAGACCGATGGGCGCATTTGCAGTTTATGTTGAAAACCTAAGGTTTTAATAGCATCCGCAACGTTATCTAAACCCAAGCTCATACCAAGATTAATCGTTGGTATATTCAGGGAGTATACCAAGCCCTCAATTAATGAAACTTGCCCTCGATATTTGCCATCATAATTTTTTGGCTGCCACTTGTTACCTGAGCCACTTTTTAAGGTTATCGCCTTATCATCAAGAATAGTGGCAAAATTATATTGATGGAAACGCTCTAATGCCGCGGCATAAATCGCCGGTTTAATTAAAGAGCCGATATGTCGCTTCGCGTTAAGTGCACGATTAAAACCCGCATAGCCACTTTCCCTACCGCCAACCAATGCTCTAATTTCGCCACTAGCAATATCAGTGACGACCATTGCCACCTCTAAACCGCTTTGTTTATATTGTCGTTCTAAGCGTGGTAATTGCTGGGCAACACTTTGTTCTAATAACTGCTGACTGCGATGTGAGAAGCCGGTAAAAACTTTAATGCCTGATTTTTGGGTAAAACTTGAAAGGTGCTGGTTTAGCTCAGCATTAACAAGTTGTAAATACGCGGGATAATTTTTTTTAGCTAAACGCCTATTAGGCCTAATAGACAAAGAAGACTCCGCCGCTTGTTCAAAATCAACCAGTGATAATAAATGCTGTTCAAACATTAACCTTAACACCAGATCACGGCGTTCTATCGCACGTTCAGGATGACGCCAAGGGTCGTAGTAACTTGGCCCTTTAACTTGCGCTACCAATAAGGCCATTTGAGCATTGGTTAATTCATTAATGGCTTTGCCAAAATAGAACTTTGCGGCCAAACCAAAACCATAAACACCATTGGCATAATTTTGCCCTAAATAGACTTCATTAATGTAGGCTTCTAATAATTGGTCTTTGCTGTACCTAAATTCTAAAATTAACGCCATCAGTGCTTCTTTAATTTTTCGAGAAATTGTGCGTTCTCGATTAAGAAACATATTTTTCGCCAACTGCTGGGTTAAGGTACTACCACCTTGTACGGTACGCCCGGCTCGAATATTGTTAATAAGAGCACGAACAATACCTAGCGGCGAAACCCCATGATGGTGATAAAAACCTCGGTCTTCAATTAATAATAAGGTATCGATTAGCTGACTGGGCACCTCTTCAAGGGCAACTAGGACACGATCTTCCTTATTGTCAGGTACTAAACGCGCCAATAACTGAGGCTCAAGTGTTAACTCTGCCACGGCTTGTTGATCGACACTTAAGGCCACCACAATATCACTGACAACTTCCACCATTAATTGCTGGCCATGATTTACGCTATCAACAAAATCAAATGGACGCTGAAAAATTTCCAACTGATTGGTAGATAAGGAAAACTGCCCAACTCTAGTGACATAATTGACTTTGTTATAGCCATTAATAATGAGTGACTCGGCTAGCTCGGCAAGGTTGGCGCGTTCCCCCAGTTGTAATTTTTGTAGTTGGCCATAAACTTGCACTGGCACATGCCAGCGCTGCCCTTCGAAGGTTTTTCTTATCTTTGCATCAAGATAAATTGAAAAAATCCCTAGGGTAAAAATGAGGGCAATCATTAATTTACCTAAGGTGATGCCTACTCGCGCTAATATTGAGCTTTTTTTCCCAGATGAGCTGCTACGTTTTTTGACTTTATTTTTTGACATTATTTTCGATATGCTTAGTTATTTAACCTAGTGATGTAATCGGGTTATTCTTTTATATGGCGTTTAGTTTTATTAGTGGCCTTAGCATTGGCAGGATCGTCCGGCCAATAATGCCTAGGATAACGGCTTTTCATATCTTTTTGCACTGCTTGATAACTGCCAGACCAAAATTTAACTAAATCTTGTGTTACTTGAATAGGGCGTTGCGCAGGAGAAAGCAATTCTAATAACAGCGGAATACCTTGTTTTTGTTCATTTACCCCCACTAAAACACCTATATTCGGCGTTTGTGTTAAGCCATAGAGCTCCTGCATAGGCAGTGAAACTTTTGGCGAACGCTCCAAATCATAGCTAATGGGACAGTGACGCCCAGTGGGGCCAATATAAACAGGTGGCGCCGCTTGTGTTAATATTTTTTGCCCTTGATAGTTAAGTAAAGATAATAACATTGCTGATAAGTCTAGCTTAGCTAGTTGTGCTTTCGTTTTTATATCACCAACAAAAGGAGCAAACCAAATTGCTAGCTCAGCTAATAAGTTATGGTCATCGATAGGGGCTAAATTATATTCTGGAAAGTACTTATTTAACCATTGCCAACGTGATCTTAGTGCTAAATCTTTACCCTGCCAAGGTAAAAAACCCAGGCCTTTTTTTCTGATTAGATCACACCACATGTCACTAATGCTTTCCGACGTTACTGCTTGTTTTAAAGGCAGATCGGATAACACAATGGCGCCTAATAATATTTGCTGTCGCGTTATTATCCTACCGCTCTTACCATCAAATTTGGCTATATTTTGCTGTTTAATTTGCTTGGAAAAAACCTCAGTAATCTCTACCAAGCTAATATGGCTAGCTAAACGTACGTTGAGCTGACTATCACGCTGCATGGCTTGAGCAATCACAATAAAGTCTTCATTTGCTAACGCGTCTTGCTCATGAACTGAAACCCCTTTACCGTTAACACAGATATAGTCGCCATGGTTACCACGAGCCTTGGCCACTCTTTCTGGGTAAGCATAAGCAAGCAGTAGACCTGCTTTTGCTAAATCTAATGAGTGTATGCTAAAGCGTAATTGCACCTGTTGAGCAAGTCGATGGGCTTGTTGTAAAATCCGTGTTAATAATGGATTTTTATTACTGCCGCCTTTAATCAGTAATTGCAATCGATGGCTTAAATCACAATCGTATTGCGCCTGCGGCCCTAATACATCACGTTCTTCAAGTAATGCCGCGATTAAACAAGCTAAGTGTGTTGCTTGCTGGCCGTGATTTTTTGCCATTAATATCATGTGTGCAAAACGTGGATGACAAGGTAACTTTGATACTTTATCGCCATGTTTGGTCAGTAGATTTTTGCCATCGACAATAGCTAAACTTTGTAATTCTTGCCAAGCTTGCTGCTCCTTAGTGCTACTGGGCAGCTCCAGTAAGGGTAATGCTTTTAAAGCAGCAACGCCCCAACGTGCCGCTTCAATAAGCGTCGGTAATAGGTCTGCTTGTTGAATATCATTGACACTATGTTGCGGCCTGCGCTCAAAATCATCTTTACCATATAAGCGGATACACTGCCCTGGCATTAAGCGCCCGGCACGCCCTGCTCTTTGCACCGCTGAAGCTTTTGCTATTTGCTTTTGCATCAGCTTATTCATCAAACTACTACTATCGTAAATAGCGACTTTTTCAAGGCCACAATCAATAACCAGATCAATGCCATCAATAGTTAGGGACGTTTCCGCGATATTGGTTGCTAAAACAATTTTCCGCTGGCCATTTTCGCACGGTGCTATGGCTTGTTGTTGCTCCTTTAAACTCTGCTCACCAAATAAAGGACAAACCTTTACCCCTTCGGCTTGTTCAGCACTTAAACGCTCAACTAAAAAACGAATATCGGCGATGCCAGGTAAAAAAACCAATATTGAACCAACATGGTTGAACATTTTATCTTTAATAACCGCCAAGGCATGCTCACGCCAGCGCAAATGACTCTTAGGTGCTTGATAACTTACTTCAACAGGAAAGCTTCGCCCTTCGCTGCTAAGTAGGTGTGCATCAGGTAACGCTTTACTTAAATACTCAATGTCTAGCGTCGCCGACATAAGCAGTATTTTTAAATCCTCTCGTAACTCTGTTTGTACTTCACGGGTGAGGGCAAAAGCTAAATCTCCTTGCAAACTTCGCTCATGAAATTCATCAAAAATGACTAATGCTGTTCCTGACAGCTCAGCATCATTTTGAATGATTTGGGTTAATATTCCTTCAGTGATCACTTCAAGGCGAGTATTTTTAGATGTTTTACTATCATTGCGTAATCGATAACCAACGGTTTCACCTACTTTTTCATCTAATTGCTTTGCTAAAAAAATGGCTATATTTTTAACGGCTAAACGTCTGGGTTGCAGTAAATAAATTTTTTTATTGGCCAAGCTTGGCAAAGTTAATAACCATAAAGGTAAACACGTTGACTTACCGGCTCCTGGTGGCGCCGATAATATAAGCGTATTTTGCTGCTCAAGAGTTTGGCAAAATTGTTGTTTAATTTCTTCTATGGGTAAAGCAGTAGATACGGCCATCGGTAAAATAAAATGATTAAGAAAATGGTCATCATCATAGCAATTATTACTTGCTGGGCATAATCCCAATCGAACTAAGTCAATAAGCACATTTATGTGCTGGTTAGAGCTTGTGCCCCCAAAGTGAGGAAGAAAAAAATTTAGCACAAGTGGCAATCCCCGCAAAACAATTGCCCTTAAATGAGAGTAATATTTTGAGCAACACCTTGGCTGGAAATAAAAAATCACCTCAACTGAACACAGAGCCTTTATCTGCCGACTTTATTTAAGTTTTTTAAATGAGTAAGCAATACCGGCCAAAGGGTTCTGCTAACAAGCTTTACTCTTAATTGAGTCGTTTTCTTAGCTAACCGCCCCTTACTGTAATTTACATGCTTTTATCTCAAATAAAACAAGGTCAAAAAACCTCAATAATTTTTCATTAAAACTTGCAAAATAAATTATATATGCTTACTTGGCAAGGTATTTAAAGGCTGTTATTACTAAACGTCCGCCTTTAATTAATTAGAGATCATCAGAGAGGAATACCATGGAATATTCAGCACATGGACGTTATGTTATTGAACAGCAAGATAATATTATGTTGGTAGATGCACAAGGTCCCTTTAATGAAGTGACCGCGGCACAATATCACCAAGATATAAAACTGCTCACCGAAAAAATGACTGGTGAGCCCTGGGGTTCATTAATAACTTTTCGTGGTAACAGTATTTTTACTCCTGAGGCTGAGCAGCAATTATGGGAAACCACACAATATCGACAAAAAAAAGGCATGATTGCTATTGCGGTCGTCATATTAAATAGCACCTATGCCGATATGCAACAAATGCAATTACAACGTATCTACCACGACTGCCAAATAGAGTTTCATGTCTTTAGCGAGAGCGAAAGTGCCGCAACTTGGCTTAATGATTTTATTGAACAAGCTAAGGTATTAAAAAACCAACAACAAAAAAGAACGCGAGTGAATTAAAAATACTCTGCCAACAATAAACTACGTTATGATGAGCGAAACAACCAGTTAGCTCATTTTAATATGTTACTTCAATTACAACCAGCCAAATTAATTAAGCGTTATAAACGATTTTTAGCCGATATTGAATTTACCAATGGTGAACAAACAACTATACATTGTGCCAATACCGGTGCGATGAAAGGTTGTGCTGAGCCTGGTGATACCGTCTGGTATAGCACGTCAGCCAACGCTAAACGTAAATATCCTTTTAGCTGGGAGATTACGGTAAGCAAAGATGAGCATTTTATTTGTGTAAACACCTTACGCGCCAATCAGTTGGTAGAGGAGGCTCTGCACAAAGACTTGATTACTGAGCTAAGCGGCTTTAATTTATTACAGCGAGAAGTGAAATATGGTAATGAAAACAGTCGTATAGATTTCTTAGCCCGCTATAATGATGCCCCAGATACCTACATTGAAGTGAAATCAGTCACCTTATTAGAAAGTGGCCATGGCTACTTTCCCGATGCAGTTACCACCCGTGGTCAAAAACACTTACGTGAATTAATGGATATGGTGGCGCAGGGGCATAGGGCTGTTTTATTATTTGCTGTTTTACATACTGGCATCAATGACATTGCTGCGGCCGATCATGTTGACCCCATTTATGCGAAATTACTCAAAGAAGCCCAGCAAGCTGGTGTTGAAATAATAGCCTATAAAGCAGAGTTTTCCCTCAAAAAAGGAGAGCTAAATATTAGTTTAGATGACAAAGTTCCTTTTATTACACGATAATGATTGACTCATGCTAGTAAAACTTGCTAAAAAAGCTTGCTCAAAATATTTAAACAACAGAATAATAATTATCATTGCCATTAACTAGTTGATAAAACTAGATAAATAAATTTATTTTAGCTAATTTGTTGATTTTTATCATAAGCGACACAATATAGTCCTGATTCATCGGGTCATATATAACATATTGGCACTTACAACAAAGGCGTTCTACCATATAAAACGTGGTATATTAATAAATCGCCTTGGTCTATGTAGCATTGGGAGAATAAGCATGCCAACAAACAAACACAAGCCATTAGGTATTCTTGCATTAGCGGGCGTTGCTCCATATCAAGAAAAATCTGGCGAAGAGTATATGGATAAGTCTCAACAAAAGCATTTTAAGAAAATTTTAGATGCTTGGCGCGTACAATTACGTGAAGAAGTTGATCGTACCTTAACGCATATGCAAGACGAAGCAGCAAACTTCCCAGATCCTGTGGATAGAGCGGCGCAAGAAGAAGAGTTCAGTCTTGAATTACGTACACGAGACCGTAAGCGTAAACTTATCAAGAAAATTGAGAAAACTTTACAGTTCATTGAAGATAATGATTTTGGTTTTTGTGATTCTTGTGGTATTGAGATTGGCATTCGTCGTTTAGAAGCCCGTCCTACTGCCGATCTTTGTATTGAATGTAAAACATTAGCTGAAATTAAAGAACGCCAAATGGCTGGCTAATTTTTAGTTAACATTCGTTCATAGGCAAAACTTGCTTAACTTGCATAATAAGCGACCACATGAGCCGAATAAAGCTCATCAATACCGTGGTCGCTTTGCTCCATCCCCTTCTGGTTTACTTCATTTTGGTTCCCTTATCGCTGCTCTAGCGAGTTTTCTTGATGCAAAGTCAACTATTAATGATCGTGGCGAGCAAGGTAAATGGCTAATACGCATTGAAGATATTGATCCTCCTCGTGAACAACAAGGTGCCAGCTCAGCAATATTAACAACTCTTGAGGCTTTTGGCCTGCATTGGGATGAAACTGAGCTTTACCAGAGCACACAGAGTCAATATTATCGTGAGATATTATCTAACCTAGCACAACAACAATTAAGCTATTATTGTCAATGTACTCGGGCGCAAATCAAGGCCATTGGTGGTATATACCAAAGACATTGCCGTACCGCCAATCATCAAGCTCTAGGCAGCGCTTTAAGACTTGTTAACCAACACGGTTTGCATCGGTTTAATGATATATTTCAAGGTAATGTTGTTGGTGATAACGCCCTAGCCGGTGAAGATTTTATTATTCACCGTAAAGACGGTTTATTTGCCTATCAGCTTGCTGTGGTCGCCGATGATATCGCCCAAAAAATCACTCATGTGGTCAGAGGCTGCGATTTACTCGAACCCACGGCCAGGCAACTAACGCTTTATAAAACCTTAAACGATAGTTTTTTGCCCTGCACCACGCCACAATACGGCCATATCCCTTTAGCAATAACCCGTGAGGGTTTTAAGCTGAGCAAGCAAAATAAAGCAACGGCAATTGAGAATGCCAAGCCACAACCTGCACTTATTGCCGCACTAGCATTTTTAGGACAAGCACCTGAACTTGGCTTGACTGGTGCTAGTGTTGAAGAAATAATTAAATGGGCCATTATCAACTGGCAACGAAGCCGTGTACCCAATAAAATTGAGATAAACATTGAGTAGCCTGAACGCAGAGAATTTTACCCCTACATTAATTCTAAACATAAAGTAATAAGGAAATATTATGTCGAACAAGACAGCAAAGACTATTGTCATTACCGGCGCTAATCGCGGTATCGGATATGCCATGGCTAAAATTTGCCAACAGCGTGGCGATAACGTTTATGCACTGTGCCGACAAAGCTCAGCGCAATTAGATGCGCTTGGCGTTAATGTGGTAGAGCAAGTTGATATTGCCACACAAGCTGGCATCGATAAAGCCGTGTCAGCACTTAGCGGTATTACTATCGATTTATTGATTAACAACGCCGGTATCTTGCGTAACGAACAACTGAGCGAGTTAAATCAACAGACCATTATAGAGCAATTTAAGGTCAACGCTCTAGCACCACTATGCTTGAGCCACGCGTTACTGGGCAACTTATCTTCAGGCAGCAAAATTGCTTTAATCACCTCTAGAATGGGCTCCATCGCTGATAATACTTCCGGTGGCCGATATGGTTATCGCATGTCAAAAGCGGCACTCAATATTGCCGCCGTATCATTAGCAAGAGACCTTAGTGAAGAAAATATCGCGGTTGGCATCTATCACCCAGGTTATGTGCAAACTGAGATGGTCAATAGCGATGGTATATTAAACAATGGCGACATCAGCGCTGATGTCGCAGCACAACGCTTAATCGCCTTAATGGATAACTTAACCATGAAAGATTCTGGGGTATTTAAGCACTCTAATGGTGAAACATTACCCTGGTAGGCTTCGTTTAGAGAAGGAAAAACGTGCAGTCATTGTCGCCTTTCCTTCTCTGCCACTTTTTCGCTGCTTTTTCATGCTATTTACTCTCTCTGTTATTCTCTTTTGCCCTGCACTGTTATATCATTGCGCCACTATTTTATGTCTGTCTTAAAGGCCCGTGACTATCAAAAGCGTTATAAATTTATGTAAAAGAGTTTTCTCCAGAAAAGTGAGTAAAGCTATCGAAAAAACGTTTCCTAAAAAGAACGCAAAAAAAAGTGCCAGTAACAAAAAAAATGTTGTCACTGCATCCTTTGATAATCCATTGGTTTTCTCTCGAGACCAGCACCCCGTTTCACGTAAATTACTTAGTCAAAGTGCACTGAAAGTATTATATCGCTTAAATAACAGTGGTTTTGATGCTTATCTTGTTGGTGGTGGTGTTCGTGACATCTTATTAGGTTTAAAGCCGAAAGATTTTGATATAGCCACTAACGCAACCCCGGATGAAATTAAAGAATTGTTTAGGAATTGTCGCTTAATTGGACGACGTTTTCGTTTAGCTCATATTGTCTTTGGTCGCGAAATCATTGAAGTAGCAACCTTTAGAGGCCATCATGACACGGCTTCTGAACAAGAAAAAAATTGTACCAAAACCTCTAAACGCAGTGAAGATGGTATGTTACTACGTGACAATATCTACGGCAGCATAGAAGAAGATGCCGAGCGTAGAGATTTCACTATTAATGCGCTTTATTACTCCACGAAAGATTTCAAAGTCTATGACTTTGCCAATGGCGTACAAGATGTCAATGATAAAATTATCCGCTTAATTGGCGATCCTGAAACACGTTACCGTGAAGATCCTGTCCGTATGTTGCGAGCGATCCGCTTCGCCACCAAGCTTGATATGACCATGTGTGATGCAACTAAAGCGCCGATTAGAGAGCTGTCTTCATTAATGGCCAATATTCCAGCGGCCCGTTTGTTTGAAGAATTCTTAAAAATGTTTATGTCAGGTAAAGCGGTCGCTAACTTTGAGCAGCTGCGTAGTTATAACTTGTTTGGTTATTTCTTCCCGGCCGTTGAGCAAGCACTTAATCAGGAATCAGAAGAACAAGCTTTGTTACTCGCCTTTATTCGATTGGCGATGGAGAATACCGACAACCGTATCAATAACGAGCAACGAGTAACGCCAGCATTTTTATTCGCTGCCATGCTTTGGTACCCATTACAAAAGCATATTCAGCAAATTAAAGTCACCACACAACTTCCCCCGCAAGATATTTTCTTTGCCGCCTTGAGTGAAATAATGCCAGAGCAGCAACGCAGTATTGCCATCCCTAAACGTTTTCAAGCGGTCATTAAAGATATTTGGATCTTGCAAGAAAAATTAAGTCGCCGCGAAGGTAAACGAGCCTTTAAAACATTTGAACACCCTAAATTTAGAGCTGGTTACGATTTCTTATTATTACGCGCACAAATCGAAGCGACCGCTGAGCTTGTTGAGTTAGCACAGTGGTGGACAGACTTTCAAGAAGTGTCAAATGATGCCCGCATTCAAATGATCAAAGGCGTAAAACCGCCACAAGGCACTAAGCGTAAAAGCCCAAGAAAACGTCGTAAGCCCAGTACAAAACCGACTGAATGATATTGACCCGCTAATGCAAAAAAAAACAATTGCTTATATTGGTTTAGGCAGCAACTTATCAAATCCAAGGTTACAGGTAAGTAATGCCGCTAACGAAATAGCTGATATGCCCAATACTAAGGTCATGGCATTATCGTCGCTGTATTTGAGTAAACCTATGGGTCCTCAGGATCAAGATGACTATATCAACGCGGTAATTTCTTTAGAAACCTGTTTATCTGCACTTGAATTGTTAGATGCCTTACAAGCAATAGAAAATGCGGCTGGTCGGGTACGAAAAGATAATCGCTGGGGCGCACGAATTCTCGATTGTGATATATTATTATATGGTAATGAAGCCATAGAAAGTCCCCGTTTAACCGTGCCTCACTACGGTATGAAGGTGCGTGAATTTGTTTTATGGCCACTCGCAGAGATTGCGCCTAATTTAAATTTCCCCGATGGCCGTTCAATTAGCTCACTTGCCAATGAAATCAGCAGCAATGGCATAGTAAAGTTATAATATTGCCATAATAAGTATTTAAATAATAAATATTGAAATCTTAAATATTAGCAATACAATCCTTAGCGCTATAATAATTAGCACTAACAGCTTATAGCACACTGATACATAAGCTCATTAACCTATTCGGAAACATCATGGCTAAAATAACCACCGCAAGCTTGCTTAACATGAAGCAACAAGGCGAAAAAATATCGACAATCACCGCCTATGATGCCAGCTTTGCCAAACTATTTGATCAAGCTGGCATACATGCCATACTCATTGGTGATTCTCTCGGTATGGTCTTACAAGGGGAAGACAGCACACTACCGGTCTCCATTGAAGATATGGCCTATCATACCCGTTGTGTAAAACGTGGCGTTGAAGAAACTCTGATTATTGCCGATATGCCTTTTATGAGCTATGCCACACAAGAACAAGCGCTTAACAATGCGGCATTGTTAATGCAAGCAGGTGCTAGCATGGTTAAAATGGAAGGTGGTGCTTGGCTTAATGACACCATTGCAGCACTGGTCGAGCGTGGAATTCCGGTCTGTGCTCATTTAGGTTTAACACCACAATCCGTTAATATCTTTGGTGGCTTTAAAGTACAGGGCCGAGATGAGGATAAAGCGCAAAAAATGATCGCCGATGCCAAGTCACTCCAAGCAGCAGGCGCGCAATTGCTGGTACTAGAATGTATTCCAGCAAGTTTAGGCGCAGCCATCACTAAAGTACTTACCATACCAACGATTGGCATAGGCGCAGGTAAAGACACTGATGGCCAGATTTTAGTGATGCACGATGCCTTAGGTATTGCCTGTAATTATATGCCTAAATTTTCGCGCAACTTTTTAAAAGACACCGGGGACATTAAAAAGGCCATTGAACTTTATATTAGCGAAGTGAGTCAGGGTAATTTCCCGGCTGATGAGCATATTTTTAAATAATCCCTGCGAGTACCGTGATAGCCAAGGCTTGAATACGTTATCAATAAAATACTAACAAGAAATAATGCTAAGATAAATTTATGAAAACAGTCAGTAAAATAAGTGAATTACGTGCGCAAGTTAAAACATGGCGTCAGCAAGGTTTAACCATTGCCTTTGTACCTACTATGGGTAACTTACATGCGGGTCATATTTCGTTAGTGGCAGAAGCGCATAAACACGCCGATAAAATTGTTGCCAGCATTTTTGTTAACCCAATGCAGTTCGGCATCAATGAAGATATTGATAGTTATCCACGTACTATGCATGATGATCAGCAAAAATTAACGGCGGCGGGTACCGATTTATTATTTACGCCCACACCCGACATTATTTACCCCAAAGGCATTACTAAACAAAGCTTTGTCGAAGTGCCTAATGTTTCTGAGGGGTATTGTGGCGAAAGCCGCCCTGGCCATTTTCGCGGTGTTGCCACCGTAGTTTGTAAACTATTTAACCTAGTTCAGCCCGATGTGGCTTGTTTTGGTTTAAAAGATTACCAGCAAGTACAAGTGATTCAAACCATGGTTGAAGATTTGTCGATGCCAATTACCATAATACCTGTGGCTACCAGCAGAGAAGAAAGTGGCTTAGCCCTGAGTTCTCGTAATGGTTATTTAAGCATCGAAGAAAAAGCAATTGCCCCGGCCCTACAGAAAAATTTACAATGGCTCGCCGAGCAAATTACCGCAGGTTTTGCTCAGCAAGAAAGCATCGATTTTATCGGTTTGGCCAAACAAGCAGCTAAGGCAATAAACCATGCTGGTTTGCATACTGATTACTTGCATATTTGCCACGCACAAACATTACAACCAGCCAGTGAAGATGACACTCAACTAGTTATCTTAGCGGCCGCACATTGTGGCAAAGCACGTTTAATTGATAACATACAGATAAACCTTAACGTAACTTAACTCTGCTCTGCTTAATATATGTTGCTCTAGCCGCAGTCATTTCACTGGTTAAAATCACTGCGTCCTTAGAGATAAAGCGGTACGGGTTTAGTTTTTCTATTTAGCCGTACCACTAAGCCAAATAACAGTAAGCACATCATAGCACCGGCACTACTTTTCGGCTCTTGTACAGTGTCAACAGCCCCTGATTGAGGTATTGCCGCAATAACAGCGTCAGATGCTATTACATCTGCTGCAGCGCTAGTCTCTGTTGTCGCATCTGCGGTAATGATCGGCACAGGGCTAGTAACTGGCTCCGAGGTGTTAGTAGCAGCTATGGTAGTTACTGGCTCAACGGTTGTCACTGCCTCGGCATTAGTTTGCGTACTTGACCTAGTAGTACTGACAAAATAAAATTTTTGCTCAGCCAAGGTGAGCACAGTTGTCACTTGCTCTTGGTAGCCACTAGCACTGTTATGACGTAAACATAAGGTATCGCCATGCTTTACTGTTAGTCGTTGGCTTGCATAAACGTCGGTTTGGCAATCAACAGAATATTCACCATTTTCTATACTCAAGTTGATCTCCGTATTAATACCTGAAATCACAAAACGTTGGGAATATACCAACACGTCTAATTCAACAGCAGACTGATCAGCAAAGCTAATGTCATCAACTAGACGGTCAAGCTCCACATCTGTAGACACTTGAGATGTGGTAACGCTGACATTATCTAATGAAATATCACCTTTACTACCACCTATAACCTGCCCTGAAAATCGTAACTGAAAAGGTGAAGCTGTGTATTGCGCAAGTGAAATAGTGGCTAATGACCAACTTGTACCACTGGTGTGTTGTTGACCTGACTTGTGCCAAATATTCTGCCAACTGCCGCCATTATCCTGGCTAACCTGTACCTTTAATGACCCCGTATCAGCGCCATACATAGAATAATAAAATGTCATCTCAGCAGTTGAAGATGCTGCAAAAGTGAAACATGGACTAATAAGGTTGATACTATCATTGGCTGAAACCAATTCATGAGAGGCGTCAATATGTAAAAAAGTATGGCCTTCTTGAGGAGCGCTAGCACCCGTAGCTGAAGTACTGGTGTAATTATAATACTTCCAGTTAAAGTCATCGAGATAGCTATCTTGTCGCCAACTATTACTCACCGGTGTTTCGTTATAATTAAAACCTTCCAGTAAATTATTCCCAGTTTGGATACTTAGCTCACTGCAAGTCGGGTTTGCTGCCATATCAAAGCTATTAAGCAGATGGAATTTATCACTGAGTAACACTCTTTTCATCCGTTTAATTTGCCCCTCACTAAAACGGTTACGACAGGTGTTTTGTCCCTTACCCATGATATTAAAGCCATCCGGGTGATAGGCATTACCCGCCTCGTCGACAGCACTGGCTGAGTATAGACAATCATTATAATAACCTCGTTCGCCTGGATCTACCGCAGTATCAATAACTTTATCGCCATACTGCCAGCCATCAACGCCTTCAAGTAATGTTATTGGACCGTCATCAATACTTTGATAAGTGTGCAGCAGCCCCAAATTATGAGCAAATTCATGGGAGATGGTCGACGTCGCTAAATCTTCGGGTTCAACTTCAATCAAGTCAGTCGCTTCGTAATTCCAATAAGCATGACCATTTTTACCATCAAGATCTGCCACGACAACATTTAAAGCGCCATATCGGATAAAAGGTCGAACTTGCTCTTCATTATCAGTATCCCATTTACCCGCATGTATACCGGTTACATCATCATTGGTTAAATAGATTTTATCGAGTAAGAAAAAACTGATATCTAATGAGGCATAATCATGGTTGAGTTGCTCAATACCACTTGCTAATTGAGCATCTGTGGCACTAGCGCCTTGACCGTTGTTATTCTCGGCAGAAATAAGATAATAAACGCCAATTTCATTAGCATTGGCTGGTATAAATATCATGGCACAGGGTAAAAACATTAGCCGCGAAAAAAATACTTTTATAACGAGGTAAATACTGCGGATAAATATCATGGCTTTGAAACTGTTAATAAAACATGGCTACACCATACTCAATCAAAAAGTCATTTTGAAGAGTGCTTATGCCGGTTTTATGTCGATTTTTGCTCTATTCATCGCTAATGAGATAAAAAGCTCTAGCGAGGTAGGGTGATTGACCTTAAAGCGATTTAGTTACCGTTAAAATAGTTACCTAAGCTAAGGTTTACTGTAAGTTATGCTGAGCTTTTCTTTTATCAGCATAACTTCTGTGTATGTTAACTAAAGCAATAATAAGTAAAGTTGAGATAACAAAAGGAGCAGTTAATGCCGGTATGCTTAGCCATTCAAACGCCCTAGTAAATACCACCGCAAGTAAAATAGCCAACATGATAAGCCATGGCTTATTTTCATAGCGACCGACCAGCGCGATAGCTACTAAGCAACTATTAAAGCCATAAAGTCCCATCATGACTTTCTCATGGGGAAAATTAAAGCCTGTGGCTAACAGCAGACCCACTGTTGAGCCAATAAATGCCCAAAGTGCTGCTGTTCGACAGTGAATAAATATGGCACAGAGAAAAAACACACCGGTGAGCCAATAGTCTTGCAACATCACCTGACTAATACCGCGCATACTTGCTTGAAAATAGTCGACCAGCGTAGCGCTATTCAGACCAGAAAAACTATACCCAGCTAAGTCACTGCTAAGTACAGTGCTAGATACAGTGCTAGGTACAGTGCTCAATTTAGCATAATCAATAAATAACAATAACCCCCACGTTGACAGAATAAATGGCGTAGTAAAAGCAGGAACACTTGTCAGCCTAACCAGCATAAAATGCGTTAACGCCGTAGAGAAAGCACCGCCAAAAATAACAATAAGCAGCGAGGTCAAACTAACAGGTAAAAAGTAAAAAACAGCAACACCAACCAGTACCGCATTAAAACCATACAAACCGTTTTCCATCGTGGTTAAATCAAAGCGGCATAATTTAGCGACCGCTAAGCCTGATATTGTTGCCAGAATGCTGCCAAGCAGCATAGTAGGCGAACTTAAACCAATACCGAGCAAGAATAACAAACCAGTGATAGCGTTACCTTGCAACATAACTTGGCCAAAGCTACGTAGAAAACTTTTATAAAATTGTTTAAAAGGGAGTGTCATGAAAATTATTTTGTGTAATACGTTACTTAAAATTACATGGCTATGTAGTTAGCTCAGGACGTCGTTGTAAACGTCATCTTCGAAGTCTCTGATCGAAGAACCATTGCTTTTAGAAGCTGGATCCCCGATTAAGACACCACGGGGATGACGATCCTGAACCATGTACATAGGCATGTAAAATTAAGTAACGCATAGAAGAATTATCTAAAGAGTAAAGCCGGAGCATCTACATATACCGCTTATTTATTAGCCACTAAATGAAATTAGTGGCTAATACGGTTTAACTACTTAGTACTAATATACTTTAACGTAGCTATCACTTGTTCAACACTGCTTGCCCAAGCTTGAGCCGAAGCATCAACCTCTTTGAGCGGATGAATAATATCTTCACTGTGTAAGGTGATATAAGGCTTATTGAGTGCTGCACAATAACCGGCATCAAAGGCAGCATTCCACTGCTTATACTTATCACCAAAACGAATAACAGCAATATCACAACGCTCAATCAGTGTTTTCGTTTTCATGGCATTCACTTTAGCTGATTTATGATCTCGCCAAAACTGCTTTTCTTCAGCGCCAAGGTGATCACCGGCACCGTCACTGGTTTCATGATGGGTAACCGCAGAAGTAAAACTGATATCTAAATCACTCTCTTGGCAAGCTTGAATAATTTTGTCGCGCCAATCGGTATGAATTTCACCTGAAAGATAAACTTCTAATTTCATAACAATGCTCTCTATTTCATTTTACCATTTTATATAGACAACAATGGTACACCAATAATCAGCAGCTCAATAAATAAATTAAATGAAATCCAGTTTCACTAGATGAAAAATTAACAAGGAATAAGCATTTTAACTTTAGCTGACACATAAGCTCAATCCACGCTCAGTTACTGAATTCCACTTGAGCAGTGACTAACACAGACGACATAAAAACCCGCGCTGGTATATTGATTTAAAGCGTTGCCGATTTTTTATTTACTTGTACTGCTGTTGCTCATATCGCTCCGATCTCCTAATATTGCTTTGATAAAGGGGCATTGAACGTGATGAATGACCTCTAGATGGCGATTTCACTTCTTCCTCATTATCAAAAAAAGCGACTTGGTTTAATAATATTTGTGCTTGTTCTTCCATTGATTTACTCGATGTGGCGGCTTCTTCAACCAACGCAGCATTTTTCTGTGTCATATCATCCATTTGACTTATCGCCGCACTAACCTCACCAATACCTGCGGCTTGCTCTTTACATGCACCATCGATATCAATGACCATTTTACTAACTTCTTCGATTGAACTGACTAAATCTGTAAAAATTTGACCTGTTTCATCGACTAACTTAGTACCTTGTCCCACCGCTTCAACACTATCATTAATTAAGCCTTTTATTTCTTTGGCAGCTCCTGCTGATCGTTGTGCTAAATTTCGGACTTCAGCGGCGACCACTGCAAAACCTCGACCTTGTTCACCAGCTCGTGCCGCTTCAACCGCGGCATTTAAGGCTAGCAAATTGGTCTGAAAAGCAATCACATCTATAACACTGATAATATCCGCTATTTTTTTACTTGATTTATTAATATCACTCATAGCTGTGACGGCATTTTTTACTACCTCGCCACCGGCACTGGCTTTTTTCATTACCGAAGATGATAAATTGCTCGCTTGACTCGCATTTTCAGCATTTTGCTCCACGGTACTAGTTAATTCTTCCATTGCAGCAGCTGTTTCTTCTAGGCTAGATGCCTGAGATTCAGTGCGATGACTTAATTCATTATTGCCTTCAGCAATTTCTCTTGAAGTATCAAAAACATTCGTCGAAGCAGAACGAATTTCATCAACCATGTTTTTTAAATTTTTAATTGATGTATTCATTGCGTTGGCTAATTCGAGAAATTCACCATCGTATCCATTACTCATTTCCTGAGTAAGATCACCCTCAGCGAGCGCTTGAGAGACATTAATTGCATCATTAATCGGTTCAACCACTGCATCCATCAGATTGTTAATACTGTTTCCTAACGAAGCTACAAATCCTTGCGCTCCTTCGGTATTAATTCTATCTGTCAATTGTCCTCTTACCGCACCTTGAACTAATACATCTATCTGATTCAAAGCCATGACTTGTGCCGTGACATCAGTGGCATACTTGACCACTTTATAAGGTTTACCATTTAAGTCTAAGATGGGATTGTAAGAAGCTTGTATCCACACTTCCTTACCGCCTTTACCTAAGCGTTTATATTCCTTCGCTTCATATTCACCGCGATTCAGCTTTTCCCAAAACTCACGGTATTCATCACTGGCTTTAAAGGCTGGCTCAACAAACATGCTGTGATGTTTTCCTTGCACTTCGGCTAAGGTGTAACCTAAGGTGTTAAGAAAATTGTCATTGGCGCTAATAATGGTGCCATCCATATTAAACTCGATAACCGCTTGTGCTTTACTGATAGCATCAATTTGACCGGAGGTATTGGCACTTTCTAATTTTTGTGCCGTGACATCAGTGGCATACTTGACCACTTTATAAGGTTTGCCATTTAAGTCTAAGATTGGGTTGTAAGAAGCTTGTATCCACACTTCCTTACCGCCTTTACCTAAGCGTTTATATTCCTTCGCTTCATATTCACCGCGATTCAGCTTTTCCCAAAACTCACGGTATTCATCACTGGCTTTAAAGGCTGGCTCAACAAACATGCTGTGATGTTTTCCTTGCACTTCGGCTAAGGTGTAACCTAAGGTGTTAAGAAAATTGTCATTGGCGCTAATAATGGTGCCATCCATATTAAACTCGATAACCGCTTGTGCTTTACTAATAGCGTTTATCTGGCTCTTAAATTCATCATTTATTTTTGTTAATCGTTCAATTTCAAGCAGTAAGTTATCGTTTTCTAGTCGGTAATCTTTAACAACGCTTGCACTCGATTTAGCTTTAGTCTCTGAGCTCACCATAATAAGATCCTGTTCAGCATTAACGGTTCATAAATAAAAACATTAGCTATTTATAGAAAATAATTCTATAAATAGCTAATTAACTCTAGAATAACTGACTATTATTGAGATGAAATAATATATATACCATGATGAAACTAGGTCATTAAAAGCTTATTAGTGCCAAAATTCAAACCTGTTGGGATATTCTGTTTATGATCACCTCTACCACCAAGAACTAAACCGCTCGCGCGGTAATGGTGTTTGTCAAACTAGTTGTCGCGATCACTATGTTATGCACTCTCAACTTTGACGATTTCTCATTCATGATTTAGGTTGATCTGGTTTACCATTTAAGAGTTCTGAGCAAGACCTTTCAATTAAGGGTAGTTATCCGCATTGTCCAAACTGTGGTGGTATCGCTAGACCTAATATATTAATGTTTAACGATAATTGGTGGGTTAGCGCCCGAACAAGAATGCAAAATAGTAACTTTCACTCCTGGCTTGATGAACATTGTGGAATGAAAATAACAGCGATTGAATTAGGGGCAGGCACAGCAATTCCCTCGGTGCGTATTGCTTGCTCGAACAATGCCAAAAATTTAATTCGTATCAACCCTGCTCACTGCAATATTGAAAAAGGGCAAATACCATTAAAGATGTCAGCTTTATCTGCACTGACTGAGATAGATAAGATATTATCTTAATATTAACCTTTTAGCTTATTCGAGTTAATCTCAGGAATATTAACCAATTTATTAAGGAGTTACTTTGTTAGAAACTAAACAGGAATCAGGTTTTAAATTTGTAAAGGTGGGTGAGTTTTCTCTTTCTGATGCGCCGTGCAAATTAAAGAACTATACGTTAACAGTAAAGCTCAACTTATATATTCAAGATTTTTAAAAAGCGGACGAGACTGCCTACTTCATCACCTGTGACGATAAAATAGTATATGTTGGCGAATATACCTATAACTTAAAAGACAGATGGTTAACCAGAGGACATGCTAACCATCATATGCATGACAATATTGAAAGTTCCTTAAAAGCTGACAAACAACTATTCCTTTGGTTATGTGTATCACCTTATTGCGATGTCGCTGGAAATGGGAAGCTTAATATTAGTAAATCATTAGAGCATCAGATTATGTCTAACCATAACAGCCCTGATGACTTATGGAATAAAAGGAATAAAGGCACTACAGCAAAGGAATGGCGAGTAAAGCACTGTATAAATATTACAGACATTTTAAAAGAACATGATGGCATGTGCTAAAACATAACATTAAAGGTTATCATCACTTAGATTGATTAGTAAATATAAGCTATGTAGTCATAAGGACAAAACGTGAATTTAAAGTTAAATGTTAGGCATTTAGAGCTGCTAGAGTTACTCCCCATTTACCCTAAATTTTTAACTGTGAATCAACTAGTCGTAAAGTTAGCGAATCAGCATGCATATAAAGATCATGATGAACAAAATATTAAACGCAACTTACAGCGTGATTTAAAACAACTAGAGCAATACGGCATTACTGAATCAGGCGATAGCCCTGAAGGGTTAAAGTGGTCATTAGTTAAAGGCTCAATGTATTTAACAGCTCAACTTTCGCCAGCAGATGCATTATGCTTTGCCATTATCGAGCAGTTCATTCAGCCAATGATGCCCAATGTGTTATCCCCATATTTAACTCGCATCTTTAAAAAATCCACTCAAATATTAGCGAACCTTAATTATCACAGCAAATTAAAAACTTGGTTAGACAAGGTTTATATTGAAAACAAAGGCCAGCCATTAATACCCGCTGAAATTGATAACATGGTGCGTTGCTGTGTTTATGACGCTTTATTAGCGGAAAATATATTAGAAATAGAGTACAAGAACAAAAGTGGTGAACTAAGTAATGCCAGTGTTCAGCCTTTAGGGCTAGTCGTTCGGGCACATATTCAATATTTGATTGTGCAGTATTGTGGTTATGACGATGTCAGAATGCTCGCCATGAATCGCATAATATCTTGTGAAAACAGCCACAAAACCTTCGACTACCCTGATGATTTCAACCTAAAAGAATACGTACTAAAAGGTACTACTGGCTTAGCTTATAGTGATAGCCCTATTGAATTTGAAGGGATATTCACCGGCTTTGCTGCCGAAATAATAATGGAAACACCCATAGCTAAAAACCAACAAACAAGCACTTATCGAACAGATGCGGAGGATAAGTTACTAGTAAAAGCTAGCCTTACTATGAACTATGATTTTGAAACATGGTTATTGGGTTTGGCAAATCATGTTGAGGTATTGAAGCCCGTAAGTTTGCGTAACTTGATGCGAGAAAAACTGAGAGCTGCAGTGCAATTATACGATGACAGTTGATACAGAGCACTTTAAGGTTATTTCATTTCAAGCAATAATTTGATGCGTTGTCCCATTTCCTGTAATAAATAGTTGCTATTCAATCCATACCTCCCACTAAAGAACGGGATAATTACTAAGAGTGTACCCCCATCTAGCTTTACCCAGTAAAACACCCTATTAGTTTTGTTTGCTTCAGACTTGGGGGTAAGGTTACCCGAACATAACCTACCGACCTTTTCATTGCCTACAAAAAACATTAAAAAGTCACGTAGGTAGTTCACGCCTGTACCAATAATTAACTTGGGATTGTGCTTTTTTCTTAATTCACTAAAAAAAGGAAAGCGATTAAAGAAGCACCATGTATTAAAAAGGTATTTATTTTCAAAACCTGTTAGCTTAGAAATGTTATTTTTATGCCACAATTCATGATCTGTAGAATCAAAGGCAATAGGATATAAATTAAGCTTAAACAACTCATTCCCCTCTAAAAGACTAACTTCTTTATAATTCTCTACATCCCCACCTTGAATACTTGTAAAAAGTTTAGCAAAACTCCTACCATACGTGTAACCAAGACTATCTTTCCAATCAAACGCAGTTAAAGAAAGCTCAACCTTTCCATTTTCGAGCTCTTCGGGAAGCGTTTTCTCATAGTAATCACCATAACTTGCTCCCCCCCATTCAATTCCGCACAACCAAATATCAGCACCTAAATTTCCGCCATCACAACCTGAAAAGGAACATGCCCATTCTTGAAGATTCTTATTCATTTTATTCCTTTTAATAATGTGCAATGCATTTGTATTGACCCTGGCGCTTAACCAATTCTAGAGTTTAACTTAGGTAACGTTTCTCTATTCTTTCTATAAAATAATGTTTGGATATAAACTTCGCCGAACGATGCGAGTATTTCATCTTAATATTCCTAAATATATTTTATCTTGCATAATAATCACTTATATAACAATGCAATCACAGCTTCGTCTTGAGCATGCTCTGCTATAACGGGAGCAAATAACAATAACGCATTGCTTTCCTCAAGCATATTACATATGGATGTTGAAGTTGCAGAAAAAACATCAAGTGCATGATCAGTACTTAAAAAGATTGTGACAATAATGACTTTCGCCTTTAACCAGCTATCACTATTTACTTCAGCCTTGAATAAAGTCTCTTGGGTATATAGCTTAGTTTGATAAAAGCCTTTGTTAGCAAACGCCAAACAATAATCAGTAAAATCAACACCAATTAATTCTTGTTGAGTTACCGGTTCAACAATAGCTTTTATGGTTAATATTAGATTTATTGATAAAAGCTCAAGCCCCTTAGCAAGGTAATACTGGATAAAAGGCGTTGTTGCTATCATGCCACTTGCAAGCAAGTCACCATCTAACTGCATAACGACCGTTGCTTTATTAATACTATCTAGTAATTCAAGACTAATTCCTTGCTCACTAGCTTGAAGTGCAAACTTAATCGGATAAAGAGAATAAACTAATATTGGCACTGCCAACTTTTCAGCAACCATCACCATAAATTCAACTTGTTTTGCTTCAAAATGGCTATTTAGGTTAGCAACAATAATAACTAAGTCGGCACTCTTTATCTTATGAGTAAATTCGTTGCCTCCTAAATCGTCTAGCCGCCAATCTACACCGTCAATTTCTTCAGTAATATTATTGCAAAATGATTTACTCTCTCTGCCTGCCGCAAAACCATAAAAATTTGCCAAACACATCTTGTATTCCCCTCATAATCAATGTTGAAAAGTATCTCAAAGTAAAGCGACAAACTTTGTCGCTCGCTCAAGTTATAGTCCTAGCTATTAATAAATAGCATGACTAAGAGCTGACGCTCATGGGCATAAGGGGAGCTTTCGATGATTAATGATGCCAGAAAAGTCTTTAGGGACTGGCTTAACTCACCTCGCTATAAAAGAAAGTTAAGGTTTCAGTTATGCTCAATAGGTGACACCAATTGCTCAAGCAATCGTGATGAATATACCCTTCTTGGTTTAAACTCACGACTGAAATGGTCTGTACATGGTGACTATGTAGACATGTGGGTTGATTTATCAGGGGTTATCGCCCCAAATGACAAGCTTATTGAATGGGATGTATCAGTGTTTGAGGGGTATAAAGTAACACCTGACAACTTTTATATTCTAGATAACCCTAACCCGAAAAATAAGGTAACAAAACACCCCTCTTTTGCGGAGCTGTTAATCGATTGCTTCACCGCTGCTATAGCTGTAATTGAAGAGTATATCCAAGAAGATGCCTATATTTACGTGTTTGCATGTAATGACGGAGGATCAATGGGTGGTATCATGCCAATGGCGAGGTTTCAATGCTTTTTAAATAGACGTTTAGCTAGGCAGTTTATCAGGCGCCCTGTACGGTCATTTATCCACATATTTACTTTACCCCTTTGATTAGCTCCAAAATCAACTTGTATAAGTACTGTTAAACAAAAATCAGGTAAGTTATGAAAGTTTATTTAGATGATGAAAGATCAACACCTATTGGTTGGCACAGAGTCTATTGGCCTGAAGAAGCTATAGTCTTACTCGAACAAAATATAGTAACTGAAATAAGTTTAGATCATGACTTAGGTGATGATGAGCATGGCACTGGTTATGATGTACTACTTTGGATAGAGGAAGCTGTTTTTACCCAAGGCTTTATTCCCCCTCTTATTTTTGTGCACTCAGCTAATACTTCGGCAAAGCATAAAATGTTGTTGGCGATAGCTAATATCAATCATTTTTACAATGCTAGCAAATAGTATTACTCCAGTTAAACTTTACTGAAATATGTGGCACAGATAAGGTAGCCACTTGCATCCGTACAAGCAAAAAAATTCTCTTTAACAGTATGATATAGCACTATTTCAGTACCACTTTGTTCCCTTTAAAAGGTCTACTGCTGACCTCCATTAAAAATGGGGGGATTACCATACCAGTTTGTCCATCGCCCCCTCCAACACTCCAATTCACGTTCCTTAGCACGCTGATAAACTTCTTTTCTATTTGCTAATACTGCCGTCGCCAATCACGAATGTCTTTGATAATCTGCCTGTGCGGCAGTGAACGCCAAAGTCAGCAACATCAGACATTTTTACACTTTCTAAGCTGCCTGTGCGGCAGTGAACATTACCCTTTTAAGCGTAGCGATTTTATCAAATTTCTAAGCTGCCTGTGCGGCAGTGAACAACTAGTCAGTTCGTTTTTAAGTAGTCTCTTTTTTCTAAGCTGCCTGTGCGGCAGTGAACATTTTATATAAACGCATCACAGCCTCAATAGTTTTCTAAGCTGCCTGTGCGGCAGTGAACCAACACCTTATTGTGTTTTATTTGAATTAATATTTCTAAGCTGCCTGTGCGGCAGTGAACTCGTCCTCTTCTATAACTGTTGCAATACCTATTTTCTAAGCTGCCTGTGCGGCAGTGAACATATTCGTACAGGTCAGTTAACTTATAGCACATTTCTAAGCTGCCTGTGCGGCAGTGAACAGTCCTTCGCGCTCACCTAGATAAGACCAAGATTTCTAAGCTGCCTGTGCGGCAGTGAACCAACATTGTCCCTATATGGTACGGGGATATAATTTCTAAGCTGCCTGTGCGGCAGTGAACTGCTCTTATGGGGTTCTATTCAAGAAACCATCTTTCTAAGCTGCCTGTGCGGCAGTGAACTCTCTCATCTCTGAACGTACTTTAGTAATTGATTTCTAAGCTGCCTGTGCGGCAGTGAACTTAAGGTTTTGCCTTATGTTCTCTTCTTATATTTTCTAAGCTGCCTGTGCGGCAGTGAACTTAGCCTCGGTTGCCTCTGAATCTACTACCACTTTCTAAGCTGCCTGTGCGGCAGTGAACATCTGTAGGTATCATGGCAGACTTGAATGCTGGTTTTCTAAGCTGCCTGTGCGGCAGTGAACAAACAGCACACGATCACCTTTCTTGATAGTAATTTCTAAGCTGCCTGTGCGGCAGTGAACTTATACTAGTTGTTGCGCCGCCCGATGGTATATTTCTAAGCTGCCTGTGCGGCAGTGAACGCGCTGGTGCAAAGTGTAACGCAAGTTAATAATTTCTAAGCTGCCTGTGCGGCAGTGAACCCTTTAACTATTTTACCGGCAATAGCTATTGTTTTCTAAGCTGCCTGTGCGGCAGTGAACTGGTTCGTATTGGTATGTTAGCCAACCATAACTTTCTAAGCTGCCTGTGCGGCAGTGAACCGGATTGTTTTACGATAGTTACCGAGAATATCTTTCTAAGCTGCCTGTGCGGCAGTGAACACACAACTACACGAATGATTGACGATGGTGAATTTCTAAGCTGCCTGTGCGGCAGTGAACCAAATCCTTCCTCTACAAAACAATCTCTAACTTTTCTAAGCTGCCTGTGCGGCAGTGAACCCAAGCATTTTGCCGACACCAAAACCAAGAATTTTCTAAGCTGCCTGTGCGGCAGTGAACTATATTAAGTTTATTTTTGTTTAGCAGTGAACTTTCTAAGCTGCCTGTGCGGCAGTGAACAACGGAAGTATACGCGCAACATTAAATACTGATTTCTAAGCTGCCTGTGCGGCAGTGAACGCCGAGTGTCTGTATCAAACTTTAAATCAAGCTTTCTAAGCTGCCTGTGCGGCAGTGAACCAAATACTGTCGTCGCTTTCATTGATGCTAACTTTCTAAGCTGCCTGTGCGGCAGTGAACTTATGGGGTGAAATGGGTCACACTGGTTATATTTTCTAAGCTGCCTGTGCGGCAGTGAACTTCAAGTATTGCAACTCGCCTAGCTTCATACTTTTCTAAGCTGCCTGTGCGGCAGTGAACAGCTTCGGTTAATCCAGCAAACGGTACGGTCTTTTCTAAGCTGCCTGTGCGGCAGTGAACTTTGCATATATAGAAAGTGATTGCGTTGTTGTTTTCTAAGCTGCCTGTGCGGCAGTGAACTCAATCATAATTCATTTCCTTTTATTGTTTACTTTCTAAGCTGCCTGTGCGGCAGTGAACTTAAGTGAGTGATCGATATCCGATAGATTAGCTTTCTAAGCTGCCTGTGCGGCAGTGAACTTTTGAACCATGCGCCGTCTTCGACTGATTCATTTCTAAGCTGCCTGTGCGGCAGTGAACAAGCTGAAACGACTGGAATAAGCATAGTTGTCTTTCTAAGCTGCCTGTGCGGCAGTGAACATTAGATCGGTATCTTCAAGCGGTACTTTCTCTTTCTAAGCTGCCTGTGCGGCAGTGAACTGAAACATCAGTGATGGTAACGCCCGTAGGTATTTCTAAGCTGCCTGTGCGGCAGTGAACTACCGTTTGATAAATCCACTGGAGATTGACTATTTCTAAGCTGCCTGTGCGGCAGTGAACTTTGAGGGATCAATAAAGGTTACTGACATTAATTTCTAAGCTGCCTGTGCGGCAGTGAACTGTTTATTGATTATTGATGAGTGCATAAGTATTTTCTAAGCTGCCTGTGCGGCAGTGAACGTTAAACATTTATTGATTTTTTTTCCTTGAAATTTCTAAGCTGCCTGTGCGGCAGTGAACAAAGCGGTAATAAAATACAAATCAGTTTCAACTTTCTAAGCTGCCTGTGCGGCAGTGAACTGATGTATTGTCTACTAGCGAAGTATGGTATATTTCTAAGCTGCCTGTGCGGCAGTGAACCATATTCAATTATAGTGCCGCCGCTTCCGTCCTTTCTAAGCTGCCTGTGCGGCAGTGAACCCGATACTAATTCTTAATAAACGCGCGCTACTTTTCTAAGCTGCCTGTGCGGCAGTGAACAGCAGGGGATAAGGTTAACTATACGGAGTATTTTTCTAAGCTGCCTGTGCGGCAGTGAACTAGACGATGTTACACCAATAATAGTAATGACATTTCTAAGCTGCCTGTGCGGCAGTGAACCATAATGCTAAACTTTTGATTTACACCTAATATTTCTAAGCTGCCTGTGCGGCAGTGAACTGTTTGATACACTTAACACTATAGATGAAAGATTTCTAAGCTGCCTGTGCGGCAGTGAACTTGGTGTTAGTACAACAAACTTTTTAGATGATTTTCTAAGCTGCCTGTGCGGCAGTGAACCCAAGAACATTAACGATAATCGTAGGCGCTAATTTCTAAGCTGCCTGTGCGGCAGTGAACCAAAGGAAATGCAATTAACGCTTAACACTTTTTTTCTAAGCTGCCTGTGCGGCAGTGAACACAACGGCTCGCAATCATCATTAAAAGTTACTTTTCTAAGCTGCCTGTGCGGCAGTGAACTTCACTTATTCACTTTTTTATTCACTTTGAAATTTCTAAGCTGCCTGTGCGGCAGTGAACAATAGAATAACAGTAAAAAAACAAGTTACAACAAACAGCTAGGTGATTTTAGACTTTTTAACCTAAATTTTTAGCTGATTCGTAACTTGTTAATATTTAACCATATTTTTAAAGAGTTGATTTTTAGGGTAAACGTTAATTTTTCCGAAAAAATAAACCCGTTGCATTCAACGGGTTTTAAAAGTAACCATATTCCCTTAAAACCAAGGGACTGTGGCTTGTTTGCTTAAACCAAAAGAATCAAAGTCACCTGCAACTGGTGTATCTTTTAACTCACCAAATTGAATATAGCGTCGATGTTTTTCACCAGTAGAGCTACTGACTAATTCCAAATAAGCATTGTCTAATCCTTGACTAAACATTTTTGCTTTATACAATTTTACTTCATCTTTAGTGATAGATTTACGAGTAATTAACCGTCTTAATTTTGCTTCGGTCATGTTGGCTTGTTTTCTTGAAATGGTTCGGTATTGCACCATTTCAGGGATAGATAAGACATCAGAAAGTTTACAATAACCTTTAATACCACCTAACCAATCTACCCCTTGTAAATCATTCAAGTAGCTTTGTTCTCCGTGGATACGCAGCACATTACCAAACAATACTTTGTATTTAGGAAAACTAATGCCGATACTTGTCGATTGCAATATAACTAAAGCTTTATGAAGCTTGCTATAAACTGTATTCATCAAAACATTCTCTCGCATTTCGGCATCCGGCTTGAGCCTAATATCAATATAATGATTCATTATTTATCCTCCTATACTCGAATATTTGAAACAAAAGCTAGACCTTTTTTACCTAAGTAAAAACTTGAAACACCTGCGTTTTCAATCATATTTTCAATTTCTTTGGCTTTGGGTTTATCAATATCAAGGGTTATTTCCAGCTGACCACTGACTTTTTTAAGTAATGAAGTCACTTCTCCAATACCTTTTATCCTTTCTTTTAGAATATAGGGGTTACCCCATATTTTTTTCCCCTCACCTGAGGTGAAACGCTTCATAAAATCTTTTTTGGTAAAGCCCCGTTTTGAAATACCGCTAATACCACCTGCTTTTGTTTTAGCAGAGGTCATATCAAAATGTTTCGATAAACGCTGTAATTGTAAATACAAGGCCGAGCAATAAAACATAATAGGTTTAACTTGGCCTTTATTATTAAGATACTGATCACCTTCAGGGTATTTATCATCAGCTAAGGTGTTAACTAATTCCGCCATGGCCTCGGCAACTTTACCTTCATTAGCGACTGTTTTTTCTTTATCCAAAAACTCTAAGCGAGCAATAATGCTTAAAGGATCGGTCTGTAATGTCTTGCTTACTCTTTCTCCATTAAGAATAAACTGGCAAACTTCATTAAAATTCAAGGCTAAAACGCCCCAAAATTCAGCGGCATAATCAGCTGAGAACATCACATCATTCGACTTAATCATGCCCGTAAACGAGTTTTGATCATTACTGCCTTTCATATTACGAATATAAACCAATTCATTATTCACAAATTCAGGGCAGTCGCTAAACGTTACTAGCGGCTCTAAGTCTTCAAAATAATAATCCTGTTCATACAATTTTTCACGCGCTTGGTACAACTTACGCTGATCACCAATCAAACGATTCAATAACCCCATCACAGTATCAAGCGTTACTTCTCGGCGAATAAAGTTGCCTTCTTTTTTTAACGTGGTCATTGAACCAATAAAACCACGTCCTTTTTTGGGTAATGGTTTGTTATTATCGCCATCTAAAAATGAATTGCGCCAAGATGCCTCATAATCAATTATGATTTTCATAGCTTACTCCGTTTATTATTTACCATAAAAATAAACGGCATAATCAGATTCAGCTTGTTCTGAAACTGCACTTGGATCACGTTTAATACGCATCATTTTCGAACTATCGTTATAATCCACTTCGATTTCATCAACATACATGTAACTTCTCGCTTGACGAATTGACAGATCAGCGACCATTTCAATGGTGTATTCAACTAATACTTGAATAGCATCACTATCTAATAACAAGCCCACTTCTCCTTCTTCGAAAATAGTGCCTTTACGCACATAATTTTCATGAAAAGTAACCATGGGATTTAAATCGGCATTTAATGATTGAATAAATACTTGCACTGTTTTTGCAATACTTTCACCTTCTCCGTCTTTAATTACCATTGAAGCGCGATCAAATTTTTTGTCTAGTGAAATAAATTGTAATTGCTCAATACTGATTGACCCATATGAAATATATTTAGTATCACCAAAGGTGGTTTTTGAAAAGAATGAAGAACTATCTCGTTCTCCGGCTTGACCAAACTGTTCAAAATTGCCATTACCCAGTTGATCAACAAAGTCTTCAATCATCAAAGGACTTGTACGTTTACATTGACTTGATGGCACCACATAACCACGAATCAACCCTGTTATTGACGCTAATACATCGGTTAGGTTTTTATCTGCAGCATAATGAAGATCAAACGCTTGATCTCTAAATAGATGATGACGAATACAATTTTGACTGATGTATAACGGTGTCTTTTTAAAATCAATATCTGTAGCTTCTTTTTTATATTTATAACCTGTTTCCTCTTTGATACGACCACTTAAATTGGTATAGCCGCGCAATTTAGGTAAGCTGTGATTATCAACGGTTTTACCTCCGTCCCCGACCAAAGTAGTAGGCCCATTCCAATTCACCACACCATGACCTACGGCGGTAATTTTAAAATCTACGCTTTTAATTCCTGTAACTTTTTCCATGTTTTTATCCTTCTTGGCTTTTTAGCTGTTTGATTGAAATTGAACCTATGGGCTGTTTTTCACAAACCCCATAATAAATTGCGGCACTATGCCTTGCACTTTCGCCACCTACAGCGAGTAAATCATTTGTCGTATAACTTAGATAAATAGGGAGTTCCGGATCTTTAGCATCATTGAGTAAAATAAAATCTTTAAACGCTTTTATACCACCCATAATGTTGTGATGCTTTTTCATCATATGGATAAGCAAACTATTTGAGCTATCTCCATATCCTTCTATTGCGGCACAGGACATTGTTAAACCATCAATATTATCAGTTTCATTGATTGGAACCGTATAGGCATATTCCTCTATAAATTTTGGGGCATTAGGCGCATTTACATCACACACCGCCATTTGCACAAAACGATTATCGCCACGCAATGAGTTTTTACCTATTTTAGCCCGTTGTTTACTGTCTTTTTTCGGTTTTGAAATGGTTTGCGGCTCAGACACTTTGGCAACAATTAACGCTGAGCTTTTTTTCATGCTGGCGAGTAAGTCACTTTCTATCCATTTAATGGCAGTGGAATTTTCATAAAACTGTTTATAAATAGCGTAAACATCGGGCAAGGTGACTATTTTATTACCTTGGTCGGTTGCCTCATATAAAAACTCGTACCACGCTTTTGCTGACGCCAAGGTATTGGTTGATGAAAGAAAACGCTCAACTGCACCGCTGCCTTTTCTTTCATGAAAAGTCTCTGGTATCACAATGGTATATTGATTAATGCCCGTTTTGTTTTCACCAAAACGGTCTAAACGTCCAAGTCGTTGTAAACAATTCTCCGCATGGGTGATTTCAGAAATCATATAGTCACAACTAATATTCAAAGAAGCTTGCACAATAGGGCCACTTCTTAACAAATCAAATCGGTTATCACCCTCACGCTTAAATGACTCAAAGACGCTTTCAAATAATTGTTGTTTATCACTCTTTTTATATTTTGAATGCAATAATATGGCATTTTCATCATGCTGATTTTTAATGAAACTTTTTTGTGCGGTTATGGCGGTATTACTAATAACAAAGGTGGTTGCTTGCTGTGATTTATATAGAGGGTTACTATCATCATCTGCATTTTCATCGTAGGGTAAAAAATCGAACTGATAACGACTTTGATTAAACGCCGGCATTTCAATAACATCATCTTTATGTAAATCAAGAGTTTTTTCTAAATAATAGTAATGTGGCGTTGCTGACACTAGCAGGGTATTGCCACCGCCTTTAAGCTCTTTTTTAGCGGTTATTAATTCAGCAAACAAAAGATTAAATGCTGGCATATTAATGTATTCGTGATACTCGTCAAAAATAATATGAGCGGATAAATAATTGAGTAATCTATCCGCCTTGGTGTGACTGATAACACTACTTAACATTTGATCTATGGTGGTGATCACCACATCACCGGTAAAGTACTCCTTCTCGTTAGTGATATTTTCATAGCTATTTGTGCATTTAAACTCACCCGTATGCAGTTCTATAGTGGCATCAGGTAAATAAGGTTTATTGGTTAATTCAGTAAAAATCCCTTGGCATATTTGAACACGAGGACAAATCCAAATAATTTGTTGGGCATTTTTTAATTTCGCCCATTCCAGTGCGATTTTAGTTTTACCACAGCCTGCAGCACCCGCAAGTACACCTACGTCTTTAATATCATCAACTAATTTATTAGCAACATCCGCTTGTTTTCTGGTACGTTCACTGTCTTCAAATGATTTTAGGCATTCAGTAATATGGGAGACTAAATTGCTTTCCGTTATTATTTGGCTGGTTTCAAGCTTTTCACTAATAAATGCCATCAGTGTTTTATGTTTAATCGCCGACGCTAACTCATGTGCTGACAATGAAGAAATCCATCTGTCTGCGGTAATTAAACAAGATCTTATTGCATTGTTATTGGCATTAGTCGCTACATCAGCACAATAATCACTTAACTGCTCTTTAGGTTTGTATGTTTTATACTCAGGTAAATTTGAATTAATATAATCTAGCCCATCTACATCCGGATCATTGAGATAGCATTTAGACAAAAAGCTTTCACTGGTTTGGTTATATTGTTTATCTATTTCACTCACTTTATTAAGAATTTCAACCGATTTCAGCACAATTAAGTTCCAAGCATCACCTTTAGATACTGAATTTATTTTTTCATAAATATCACTTAATGTTTCAAAACCACCTTTAGGCCGAAAAGGTTTGGCGTGATGCCAATAAACGGCATGTTTAACTGCATTTTTATTAGGCCCATTAAGTGCTTTTAAACTTTTATCATCCAATAATTGATAAAGTAGAACTGATATTTCATTGTGTCTTGGGTGTTTTTCAAAGCTGAATTTTGTCAAGCCATCTATATGTTGACCATCTTCTGGGATATATGATTTACTCTTATCTTTTATTACCCATTCTTGAAAGCTTGGATCTATTTTCCCGATATCATGCAAACACCCCGCGACAAAGGTAGCATTGGCTTGCGCTTTTTTATCAGGGTAAAAATATATAAAAAGCTCACGGGCAACAAAACCAACAGCAAACAAATGTTGTTCCAGTCGTTGCAATTGTGTATTTGCATAAACACAACCTTTAATCGGTTTGTCTCTTGATATATCCATTGGCACCTCTTTACTTGTTGTATTCACTGGCACTATGCCCTCGCTATTAAACTTTGCCTTATTACCCACCACCCACAAAAACTGACTTCTTGATCGTGATCTAATCCAAAAACAACTCACCGCAGTGCTTTTGCTCGCCGTTTGACGCAACATTTTTTTTACCGTAAGCAGACCATCTTCGGTGATAAGGGTTTGCCAGGTATTGTCGCCAATGCGATTAGCGAAGGCGTCAAGCACACGCCGTGTTTTCTTTAGCGCGTTTTTTTCGCATTGGCTGACAAAGGTGACCATCATGGCTGTTCACCTTTAGTTTTCTCAAGGCTATTTTCCCCTGATTCATCTTCACCATGCGCTAAAGCGACGGATTTCACCTGCTCAAACATAAAATCGAGGGCTTTGTGGTCGGTAAAGGCTTGTAATATTTGTTGTCTAAATTCTTGTTCTGTGGCGTTTTCTTTGGCGCAAATAAATGCCCATGGTAGTACGATGGCATCTTTAATGAGGTCCGCAATATCAAACACCAATGCGCCACGGCGCGTTTTACCATGCATTACGGCAAAACCGTGCGGTATGCCTAATACCCATAAAGTACAGGCGGCTAGTCCATAGGCTAAGTAGTTACCGTGGTTCAGAAAGTCATTAGCAAGATCGGTACTTTGATGCTGCCGGTTAAAGCCTTCTGTTTTGGTGCTATTAGCGGCAAGTTTATACAGTGTTTTGGTAAGTTGAGCTTCTGTGAGTAATAAGTCACTTTGCTTGGTGGCAGCTTGGGTTCTCTCGTTAAAGCGTATTAATGCAGTTTTAATACCGCTATCTGTCAGGGTAAAACCTTCGTTTTTTAAGTCTTTGTCTTTACCCCATACCTTATGTAGAAATTCAATACGCGCTTGTTGGAATTGTTTAGCCGCGCTTAGTCGTTTTTCATCATCAAACCAAAATTTCATCCAACCTTGTAAGTATTCTGTGGGTCGGTATTCACTTTGTGGGGTAAACCATTCTATTGCTTGTTCAACGTCATTTGCCATATAAAGTGGTGTACCACCGCCACCACTAAAACCTATTAATACGCCCGCTTGGGCGAGCATTCTTACCGCCGCTTGGGTTATTGAGGTGCCATTACCCAGTAGTATTACCGTGGTATTGGCGATAGGGATATTAAAATATTGGTTTTCTTGCCCTTTATTAGAGAGGGACTCAGTTAAATAAAGTACTCGGCCATCTTTTTGCATTACTCGGCAATATTCCAAATAATAAATATTGGCACGTTTAGAATGCAATATGGCTTTTAAATCTGATGGTGATAAATCTTTCATTTTACTGCCACTTTTACGTTGATAAGACTGGAATTTTAATAACTTTATTTAAATCTGTCCTTTGCATCAATACTGTAATTTATAACATGTAAATAAACTATACAGGTTGCGGTAAATAAGGTGTTATCGCCTGACGACTTTCTCTGGTAAGCACTATTTGTTGTTCTTCGGGGGTGTTTTTATAGCTGTCTATACGTAAACGACGTAATAAGTAATTGACCAACGCTGCTCGTGTAGGGATTATTTTCTGTCCCTGCTGCATTTGAAAGTCTTGTTCAATTATGCCTTTTTGCTGGTCGTTAAACCTTGGATCAGCTTCTATCGCTACATCAACGATTGTATTCCATTGATCATCTTGTGCAACGCTGTGTGAGGCTTTGCCTTCAAACGTTGCCTCTCCATTAAAACGCGATAAGGTAAAATCTCTAAACTCACCATTTTTGTTACAGTAAGCACGAACATGCCAACGTAACCCGTCAAATATCAATGCATGTGGTTGTATTATGCGGTCTAAGTAATTAGGGCTTGAAAGTGATATATAACCAATATCTATTTGAAGTTGTTCTCGTATAGCCCGAAGAATAGGTCTAATTTGTAGCGGGTTGATATTACGCAATGGTGCTTCAACTTCTAAAAACACACTTGAAACTAAATCAGTTGAATCAGTAAACTCTATAGCGGCTAGATACTTCGAAAAAGTATTTAAAGCGTTGCTGTGAATAAAAGAATGGTTAAAATCATCGGTAGCAATATAGGCTTTTTGAGACAAATCATACTGTAAGTATGTAGGGAAATGTTCTCGATACTGCTTTAATATGCTACTTGCTGCCTGTCTTGAAAGCTGAAACTTAGTGGCAATATGGGTAGAATTTATCTGTCCTTCCCACCCCACTACGTTATTAATAAACGTAAAACGCTCTCTCGCTTCTTTTGACATATCCCTGCTACATAGTTATCCACTTTGTAGATATACTTTCACACGAGGAAATACAAAATGCAATTGATTTACATCATAAAATTGTTGTTGTTAATTAACATTGGGTAGATAGTTAAGGCGAAATATAAAACCTTTACAAATTTAACAGTCATATCAATAACCATCAAATAATTCAATTAAATTTCACTTCAAATAAACCTATCCATTCAAGTGCTACGACCAATTAATAGAAAAGCTAAACTGACTAAAAAAAGCACTAGCATATTGTTGATGCATGTTCTCGGGCATGGAATAGCTTTATACCTGATACGTCAAGAGTGATAAAGTTACATGGCTATGTAGTTAGCTCAGGACGTCGTTGTAAACGTCATCTTCGAAGTCTCTGATCGAAGATCCATTGCTTTTAGAAGCTGGATCCCCGATTAAGAGACCACGGGGATGACGATCCTGAACCATGTACATAGACATGTAAAGTTATGTGATCGAGACTGGATAAATGTGGAAACTTAATTAATGCCATTGGTACTAGCTTGTTTAAGCTTCGGTAAGTATTAAAGGAGTATTTTGTTTTGCCATGATGTACCAATGAAAAAGATAAAATATGTGGTTGGTACAACCGATGGTACATTAAACGTTGGATAGTGTGAAGTTTACTTGATTCCACTTGGACATAAAAACACCTTGAAACCGCTGTTTTATCTGGGTTTAAAGGGTGTTTTGGACTTACTTGGAAGTGAAAATGGTGGGCCTTCCCAGACTTGAACTGGGGACCTGCCGATTATGAGTCGGATGCTCTAACCAACTGAGCTAAAGGCCCATTTTCACATATTTGGCCAAATGTATTCTAATGCGTTTGTTAGTGCCATAAAGTGAATGGGCTAACAAAGCGGGTGCAGTATAAGCATTTTTTAATTTGTTGTCACCTAATGAACTTTAAAAAGTGACGTTTTTTTGCTGACCGCTTATTTATTAAACTAAATAGCCTGCTTTTTCGCTAAAAACGATAGGTTAGCCCGGCACTCACTTCACTTTGGAACCAGATATCACTCGATATATAAATGGCGCAGGTATCTTGTTTACAAAAAATTGCGCTATTCGAGTTAAAAAAGGTGCCATAAATACGACTGTCTAGTCGTAAGCTAATATGCTCACTTAGCTCAAATTTTGTTGCTAAACCAATATTGATAGAAAAACGTGTTTCATTACCAAGCTGCTCATCTTTTGGTACAAAGTGAGTTAAGCCAAAACCACCGGCAATATAAAAAGGCATAAAACCGTCAGAGATAGGGACATTACCCCCTATATGAGCATAGGTAATACTAAGATCACTATTACTGGCAGAAAAGCCATCTGATTGGGAGAAGCTGGTATTATAATGACTTATTAAGAACTCACCTTGACGCTCACGATCAAAAGACCAAGCCGTTAAAAGGCCGTAGCTGGTCTCTTCGCTTAATTTGATGCGATGATGTTCCGGCTCTTTACTGCTATCAAAATTTCCACCAAAGCGATAACCAATCAAGGGAGTTATTTCAAAATTTAACGCTTGTTTTGCCATAGAAGGCATAGAGGTTAGGGCAAGTACACCAGCAATAGCGATAACAACACGCATAGAGATTTCCTTATATTAGAAAGTAAAAAGAGTAAGCTAGTATTACTAACTTACTCTTTTTTATGTCTATTTAAAACAGAATTTAAAACACTATTTCAAATTTTTATTACTTACTCACCATCAAGGAAGCTTTTCAGCTGCTCTGAGCGAGAAGGATGACGTAACTTACGTAACGCTTTTGCTTCAATTTGACGAATACGTTCACGAGTAACGTCAAATTGCTTACCAACTTCTTCCAAAGTGTGGTCGGTATTCATATCGATACCAAAACGCATTCTAAGTACTTTAGCTTCACGAGCCGTTAAGCCAGCAAGCACTTCATGAGTAGCACCTCTAAGGTTTTCAGACGTCGCTGAGTCAACTGGAAGTTCACCGCTGGCATCTTCAATAAAGTCACCTAAGTGTGAGTCTTCATCATCACCAATCGGTGTTTCCATTGAAATTGGCTCTTTAGCTATTTTCAATACTTTACGAATTTTATCCTCTGGCATGACCATACGCTCAGCTAACTCTTCTGGCGTCGGTTCACGGCCCATTTCTTGTAGCATTTGACGAGAAACACGGTTAAGTTTGTTAATCGTTTCAATCATATGCACAGGAATACGAATGGTACGTGCTTGATCAGCAATAGAACGGGTTATGGCTTGACGAATCCACCACGTTGCATACGTTGAGAACTTATAACCACGACGGTATTCAAACTTATCAACCGCTTTCATCAAGCCAATATTACCTTCTTGAATTAAATCAAGGAACTGTAAGCCACGGTTGGTGTATTTTTTAGCAATTGAGATAACTAGACGTAAGTTTGCCTCAACCATTTCTTTCTTAGCACGACGTGCTTTTGCTTCACCAATTGACATACGACGGTTAATGTCTTTAATGCCATGAATATTAAGATGCGTTTCTTCTTGAATTTGGTTTAGTTTGTAGATACAACGTTCTACATCACGCTCAACTTCACTAAGCTTGGCTGAGTAGGGTTTGCCGGCTGCTTGCTCTGCTGTAAACCATTCTTTTGAGACTTCATTACCTGGGAACTTTTTGATAAAGGTGGTCTTGGGCATACCTGCACCAACAACACAATGTTTCATGATCAAGCGTTCTTGCACACGTAACCTGTCCATCATGCTACGCATGTTTTTAACTAATTTATCAAATAATTTAGGGATCAAACGGAATTCTTTAAAGACTTCAGCTACTGCATCGATAGCTTCTTGAGCATCTTTATGGCCACGACCAAGTTTTTCAATAACTTTATTGGCATGTTCATAAGCTTCGCGTAAAGCAGTAAACTTCTCACGTGCTAATTCAGGGCAAGGACCCGTATCTTCTTCTTCCTCTTCCTCATCTTCTTGTTTTGACTTATCTTCATCAGCAAGGTCTGATTTTGACAGTTCACTACCTACGTGTGTAGCTGCGGGAGCAACTTCTTCTTCCGCATCTGGGTCTAAAAAGCCCGTGATAATATCCGTTAAGCGCAGCTCTTCCGCTTCAAAGTTATCCCACATGTCTAATAAGAAGTTTATCGCTGGTGGATATTCTGAAACACTACGCTGAACTTCTCTTATACCTTCTTCTATACGCTTGGCAATAACGATTTCGCCTTTACGGGTAAGAAGCTCAACGGTACCCATTTCACGCATATACATACGTACTGGGTCAGTTGTACGACCAATTTCGCTTTCAACGGTAGCCAATGCTTGCGCTGCCGCTTCGGCAGCATCTTCATCGGTATTACCTCCACTCATCATCAAGGTATCTTGATCGGGTGCATTTTCAAATACTTGAATGCCCATATCATTAATCATACTAACGATTTCTTCAACTTGATCAGTATCAATAATGTCTTGTGGAAGATGATCGTTAACTTGCGCAAACGTTAAATAACCTTGTTCTTTACCTTTGGTTATTAACTCTTTAAGTCTAGATTTAGGGGCTTGTTCCATTGACGAGTGTCCACCTGTATTATATAAATATGGGATGTAAAATATGCGCTAAAAACATTAGTAAAAGCTAATAAATGGCGCAATAAAGCGGAGAATTATAACGAATTCCCCAAACATTTACCAGCCTAATTGTTTGTGGAAATTTCAAGGCTAAATAATTCCGCTAATCTTACTCACGGCATGCTAAGTATAGCCAAAACCAGCCGTTAAGCATTGAGTATTGCTTGTAACTCTTGTTTTTCCGCACTAGTCATTTGTCCGGCTCGTGCTTTTTGTAATAACACTTCTGCACGTTGTTCAACAAAGTTATTGAGTAGTTTTTCAATACTATCAAGAAAAACATCGGTTGCTGCTTCAGCTGCCACATGGTGCTGCCAACACATCAACTTTGCTAATTGTTTGCCTTGCTCGGTATCACGAAAATATTCCAGCAATTGCGCTGATTTAATATCAGGGTTTTGCTGGCATACACCTAATACCTGTATTAACAAAGGTATTCCTGGTGTAGTTAATGGCTGCAATACATTTTTATCACCTAAGCTATTGGCTATATGGGGATGTTCTAATAATAAAGCAAGTGCTAACCTCACGGGAGTGACTTTTGTACTGACTTTAACAGCAGGTTTTACCAAGCCACCTTTTATATGTTTAGTGAACTTTGCCAGAAACTGCTCACTACCCGTACCAAAATTGTTCGCTATTTCATTAATCATGGCATCTTTTAAAATGCTATCCGGAAGCTTGGCTAAAAAAGGCTGAAAAGATTCAACTAAAGCCGCTCTTCCTTCAAGAGAGCTCATATCGACTTGTTGCATTAATTGTTCAAATAAAAATTTTGATAATGGCATGGCATTATCAAGAATTTTTTCAAAAGCTTGTTGCCCTTGTGCCCGAATCAATGAGTCTGGGTCTTCACCATCGGGGAGAAAAACAAATTTCAACGAAAAACCATCACGAATAAGTGGCAAGGCATTGTCCATGGCGCGCCATGCAGCATCTCGCCCAGCTCTATCGCCATCGTAGCAACAAACCACATTAGGCACAGTGCGAAATAGCGTTTGTAACTGCTCAAAGGTTGTTGCAGTTCCTAATGAGGCCACAGCATAATCAACGCCATGTTGGGCTAAAGCGACAACGTCCATATAACCTTCAACGACAACTAAGCGTTTAAGTTTTTTATTGGCTTGTTTCGCTTCATGTAAACCATAAAGCTCTTGGCCTTTATGGTAGATACGCGTTTCAGGAGAGTTTAAGTATTTGGGTTTGGCATCACCTAACACTCGGCCGCCAAAGCCGATAACTCGGCCACGCTTATCGCTAATAGGAAACATGATACGACCACGAAAACGATCATAGGGTCGCTTTTTATCGCCCGCAACAGCCATACCTAAATCAATCAATTGCTGGTTGGCTTGGCCATTGCGTGAGAAGGAATTCATCATACCGTCCCAAGCATCACTTATGTAGCCTATACCAAAACGCTTAACAATTTCACCACTTAAACCACGGCCTTTTAAATACTTAATAGCCGTATCTTTATCGGTAGATACTTTCAATTGTTGCTGAAAAAATCGACTTATTTGCGCCATCAACTCATAATCATCTTGCTTTTGCTGATAAATTTGTTGTTGTCGGCGTTGCTCTGCTGGGCTGGCGGTATTTTCCTCGCGGATAACTTCCATACCGCAATGTGAAGCAAGCTCTTCTACCGCATCAACAAAATCGAGACGTTCGAATTCCATTAAAAAGGAAATGGCATTGCCGTGTTCGCCGCAGCCAAAACAATGATAAAACTGCTTATCTTGGCTAACCGTAAAAGAAGGTGATTTTTCATTATGAAAGGGGCAGCACGCTTGGTGATTTTTCCCTGCTTTTTTTAACGGTACTCGACTATCTATCAGCGCAACAATATCTGCTCGGCTAAGTAAATCATCAATAAATTGTCGGGAAATGCGTCCAGCCATAATATTTAAAAATCATCGTCAAAAGAAAAGGTATTACACAAGTATTCTACACAATACTAGTGAAAAAGTAGCAGAAATAATTAAGTTAAAGCTAAAAAAAACTGATAAAAAAACCGTAATAGCCAGAGCCATTACGGTTTAATTTAATGTATTAAATAGGGTGTTAACTATGATGCATTGAGTGCTGCTCTGACTTGACCGCTAACCGCGCCCATGTCTGCTTTACCTTGCATTAATGGTTTTAACACCGCCATCACTTTCCCCATGTCAGCCATAGAAGCCGCACCAGATTCAGTAATTGCTTTATTTATTAATTCATTAATTTCTTCTGCACTAAGCGGCTCTGGCATGAAAAATTCTATCGCAGTTACTTCTGCGGCTTCTTTTTCAGCCAAATCATCACGACCACCTTCGCTAAACATTTTAATTGACTCTTTACGCTGCTTAACCATTTTGGTTAATATGGCAATAATATTGTCATCAGTTGCTTCGGTTTTGTGATCAATCTCTGCTAGTTTTATTGCAGAAAGCGCCATGCGAATAACACCAAGACGTAACTTGTCTTTGGCTCGCATAGCAATTTTCATTTCATCTTTGAGTTGTATTAGAAGTGACATCTAAATCAAGCTCACTCTTTCTAAAGGGAAAGACTACTAAGGATTCTGCTAAGAATCTTAGTACATGCGAACGCGACGAGCGCTTTCACGAGAAACTTTTTTCGCAGCACGTTTAACAGCAGCTGCTTTTTTACGTTTACGTTCCCAAGTCGGTTTTTCGTAAGATTCGCGACGACGAACTTCAGAAAGGATTCCTGCTTTTTCACATGAACGTTTAAAACGACGTAATGCAACGTCAAATGGTTCGTTTTCTCTAACTTTAATTACTGGCATGTACTTTTTACCTTAGTATAAATCTATATAAATCGGTGACTGATTTCGGTCTGACATTGTATTAACTCACAATATGCACCTCATCTGCACCCGCTCTATCAAAAATGGGTGCCATATTCTACTGCTAAGCACCTAGCAATGTAAAGATTAATTTAATGACAATGTAGTAAATCCACTGGTGACTTACTAACAAACACGGTAAAATTACTGCGCTTGTATTTACTGTGCTTAAAGTGAGTAAATGTGGGGTAATATTTCTATTTTTTGAGACTATATATATTATGCGTATTTTAGGTATTGAAACTTCTTGTGATGAAACTGGCATTGCCATTTATGATGATGGTCAGGGTGATCGTCCACAAGGTATACTCGCTCATCGCTTATATAGTCAAATAGCCGTTCATGCCGATTACGGTGGTGTGGTACCAGAGCTGGCATCAAGAGATCATGTCCGTAAAACTATTCCATTAATTAAGCAAGTCTTAGCAGATGCCAACCTTACCCCTCAAGATTTAGATGGCGTTGCTTATACTGCTGGCCCAGGTTTAGTCGGTGCACTTTTAGTAGGTTGCTCTATTGGTCGAAGTTTAGCTTATGGCTGGGATTTACCTGCGGTACCAGTACATCATATGGAAGGTCACTTATTAGCGCCTATGCTTGAAGATGATGTACCTGAATTCCCTTTTGTCGCTTTATTAGTATCTGGTGGCCATACCATGCTAGTACGTGTCGATGCTATAGGTGAATATAAATTACTCGGTGAATCAGTAGATGATGCTGCTGGTGAAGCTTTTGATAAAACCGCTAAGTTGCTCGGTTTAGATTACCCAGGCGGCCCTGCCCTTGCCAAGATGGCTGAAAGCGGTCTAGCCGGACGTTTTAAATTACCTCGTCCTATGACAGATAGACCCGGTTTGGACTTTAGTTTTAGTGGTTTAAAAACAGCCGCGGCTGTTTTAATACGTAAAGAATGCCTTAATATCGAGCCAGCTTTATCACCAAGCCAATTAAAGCAAACCCACGCAGATATTGCTCATGCCTTTCAACAAGCTGTGATAGATACCTTAGCGATAAAATGTAAACGTGCCTTACAACAAGAGCAATTAAAGCGATTAGTCATTGCAGGTGGTGTTAGTGCAAATACTGCTTTACGTGAAAAACTGGCGATAACGACCAAGAAGCTTGGTGGCAGTGTTTTCTATCCTCGCCCGGAATATTGTACCGATAACGGCGCCATGATTGCTTACGCGGGTTTACAGCGGTTAAAAGCGGGTACAGATACCGACTTAACGTTTAAAGCTCACCCTAGATGGCCTTTGGATTCATTACCACCGCTAAAATAGTAGCTGAGGTAGAACTTCGGCGCATAAAAGCAGGCACAGATACCGAGCTAACAAGCAAAGCGTTTAAAGCCAACCCTAGACTGGCCTTTGGATTCATTACCACCGCTAATATAGTAGCTGAGTTAGAACTTGGCTATGATTTTTTATAAGAACTTCGGCGCATAAAAGCAGACACAGATACCGAGCTAACAAGCAAAGCGTTTAAAGCCAACCCTAGGATGGCCTTTGGATTCATTACCACCGCTAATATAGTAGCTGAGTTAGAACTTGCTCTCTCTCGGTAACACTCCTGATGTTATCGGGGGCTTTATTATATTTTATGAGTTATTTTACTCTCTGTACCTTTAAGTAAACGTTTAATATTTTCGCGATGCCGAAAGAGTATCAGAGCGCAGAGCATTAATGTTGGATAAACATATAAAGGCTTTAAAAAATAGACATAAAGTGGCGCAATAGCAACGGTAACAATAGCCGCCAGACTAGAATACTTACTTAATTTCACCACTAACACCCAAGTAATAATGAGCATCGCTCCCAAAGTAAAACCGATAGGCAGTAAGGTACCCAAGGCGGTAGCGACAGCTTTCCCACCTTTAAAATTGAAAAATATCGGATACATATGCCCTAAACAAGCGGCAACACTAATCACACCTAAATATAGCGGTTCTATTTTTAAAAAATACGCGCCCCATACTGGGATAGTGCCTTTGAGTATATCTAAAAATAATACCGTGGCGGCAGTAAGCTTATTGCTCATGCGTAAGACATTGGTTGCGCCCGGGTTTTTTGAGCCCGTTGTTCTTGGATCTGGCAAGCCTAAAAATTTACACACTAATATGGCACTGGAAATAGAGCCTATTAAATACGCGGCAATGATCATAGTAAGCGTGAGTAGTAACATTAAAATGATAAAATCCATTATTGGCACAAAAGATAGAATTATTATTCTATCTTCATCTCTGCTAGTTTTTCTAGCACTTCGCAGGTAAAATCGTCCTTTATTTTGTAACAATTGCATAATTACTGCAATAGTTCTTCTAACAACATATTAGGTAAGTCATGGATAAGGTGTTCATTAAAGGTTTAAGTATTCAAACCACTATTGGTTTTTTCCAGTGGGAAAAAGAAATAAAGCAAACCTTGGTCATTGATCTTGCCATGGGCTGGAATACGGCGAATGCGGCAGTCAATGATGAGCTGGCTAAAACTTTAGATTATGCCGATATTTCAGTCGCTATAGAGCGCTTTGCTAATGACAACCCGGTAGACTTAATTGAAACACTGGCTGAGCGCTTAGCGAGCTACTTAATGACCCAATACCATATTCCCTGGTTAAAACTCAGTATTGGCAAACCAGGGGCGGTACATAATGCACAAACCGTTGGTGTGGAAATCGAACGTGGTCAACAAATCACCGAGACTGTAATTTAATGGCTCAAATCTACATCTCACTAGGTAGTAATGTCGAACGTGAACATAATGTTAAACAAGGCTTAATCTCGTTAGCTAAAGCATTTGAACTGCCTTTTGCCCAGTTAACTTTATCTTCGTTATTTGAATGTGAGGCGATAGGTTTTAATGGCCCCGCTTTTTATAACATGGTAATCGCTATCAAATGCCGACAGAGTGTCGAACAAGTGGCGAGTATGTTACGCGAAATAGAGTTTTCTCATGGTCGCGACCATAAGGCCAAGAAATTTAGCCCACGTACCTTAGACCTAGATTTATTATTATATGATAATTTAGTTATTGAGCAACCGGTACAGATCCCTCGTGATGAAATAACTAAGAATGCTTTTGTCTTATGGCCTCTGAGTCAGGTTGCCCCTGAGTTGGCACACCCCGTTTTACCACAAAACTATCGCGATTTATGGCAAAGTTATAATAAAACCAGTCAACAACTCAGTATAGTGGCTAACTGCTGGTAGACTAGCTGACATTATTACTCCCAAAGTAAAGGACAACTAACGACACATGAGTACTTTAGAAATAATCATCCTGGCCTTATTACAAGGTTTAACCGAATTTTTACCTATTTCCAGTTCCGCTCATCTCATCTTACCCTCACAAATTTTTGGCTGGCAAGATCAGGGGCTAGCCTTTGATGTTGCCGTGCATGTTGGCACTTTATTAGCAGTAATCATGTATTTTCGTAAAGAAGTGGGTGCTATGGCTGTCGCTTGGTTAGGCACTGTCGGCGTTGGCCCAGAAAAAGGCAAGCAAAGCTTTGATGGCAAACTTGCCTGGTGGATTTTATTTGCCACCATTCCCGCCGGTTTATTTGGTTTATTAGGTAAGGACTTTATCGAAGAACATTTACGTTCTGCCTTAGTCATTGCCGCGACAACATTACTGTTTGGCTTTCTTTTAGGCTTTGCTGATATCAAAGCGGGTAAACGTGCAACACATAAGCCGATGGAAAAATTGGGTTTTAAAGGTGCTATGTTAATTGGCTTAGCACAAGCAATTGCCTTAATTCCAGGCACCTCGCGCTCAGGCATTACCATGACCATTGGTTTAATGCTGGGCTTAAGCCGTGCTAGCGCTGCTCGTTTTTCGTTTTTACTGTCTATTCCTGCCATCACCATGGCCGGTAGTTATTTAACGTTAAAATTGGTGTTATCCGCTGAGGGTGTTGATTGGTTTGCCATGGGTTTAGGCAGCTTAATAGCTTTTGTCAGTGCTTATGCTTGTATTCATTACTTTCTAATATTGTTAGAAAAACTGGGTATGATGCCGTTTGTTATCTACCGATTAATATTAGGTGTTGGCTTATTTTGGTATATTTTAGCTTAGCTTTTTCTTTACCTTTGCTTGCTATGAACCTAGGTTCAATAAGTAAATCTATAACAAGCGTCCCCCCATTTCATGTTAAAATGTTCACCAGTTAAACTTCACTAGTGAACACTTTACCGTTCAGAAAATCATTACACTCGAGAAATAAATATGATTGCCATTACCCTAGATAATTTTCAAGAAGTCGTTGTTGAACAGTCAAAAAACAAATTAGTCCTAGTTACCTTTTGGGCTGAACAAGTCCCTGAAAGTATTGAATTACGAGATAAATTAGCCGCCAAGTTATCCGACTTAAGTGACCATATAACGTTGGCGACAGTGGATTGTCAAAAACAAGAGAAAATTGCTGAGCAGTTTGGCATTAAGGGCTTACCTACCGCTATTTTACTAAAAGATGGCCAACCCCTTGATGGTATTTCAGGACCACAAGATGACGCTAGCATCGCGACATTTTTAGAGAAATACTTACCTAAGCCAGAAGATATATTGTTAGGGCAAGCGAAAAATGCTCTTGATGAAGAGCAGTTAATCGAGGCACAAACAGCCATCAAGCAAGCCTATCAAATTGATAATAGTCGTGCCGATATTAAATTAGTCTTAATTGATGTTAACTTGCAAACCGGCAATACAACTGAAGCAAAGGCGTTATTAGATAGCATAATGATGGTTGATCAAGATAGTGACTATCAAGCATTGCTGGCTAAAGTAGAATTAGCACAGCAGGCAGAAAACTCTCCTGAAATTCAGTCCTTAGAAGCACAATTAGCAACAACACCTGATGATATCAACCTCAGTCAGCAACTTGCTACTCAATACAGCCAAGTTAATCGTCAAGAAGAAGCACTAACGATATTATTTCGTTTGGTACAAGCCGGTGATGAAAGCACTAAAGACAAAAGTAAGGAACTGTTTTTAGATGTGTTAAAAGCGTTACCTGATGGCGACTCTCTTTCAGCTAAGTTTCGTCGCAAGCTTTACACGCTAATGTACTAAGAATCTAGTGCACTAATACCTAGGCCTAGTGTATTAGCCTTGATTGATAATATTCAACGGTGTTTAGTCCATAAGATAGCGCGAACAAGCATTTAGGCTACTGTCTCGACCTATATAGCCAATAAAAAGCCCGACTCACTTTAACCGTGAGCCGGGCTTTTTTACTATTCAGCTAACTAACCTGAACTAATCTGAACTGATTTTTAGGGTATATGCTCACTAGCTAGGTAGTCATGTGATTGCATTTCTTGTAAACGGCTTAAGCAACGTTTAAATTGAAAGGCGAGGCGACCTCCGCTATACAAGTCTTCTAAAGGCAATTCTGCCGACATAATTAACTTCACATTACGTTCATAAAACTCATCAACCAAGGCAATAAAACGGCGCGTGGTATCATCACTGTCTGGCCCCATTGCTTTGACATTGGCCATTAATACCGTGTGATATACTTGACTGATTTCCATGTAATCACCCTGGCTACGAGCACTTTCACACAGTACGGCGAAGTCAAAATAAACCACACCATCACTCACTAAAACAGTCTCTAATTGACGATTATGAATCTCAATAGATTGACCTGCTTTACCCTCATCACTCGATAGTTGCTTAAAGTAATGTATTAAGTTCTCTTCCGCTTGAGCATCAAGAGGATAATGATATATTTCCGCCTGCTCTAAGGTTCTTAAGCGATAATCGATACCACTATCAACATTAACGACTAGGGTATGCTCGTTGATGAGTTTTATTGCTGGTAAAAATCGTTCTCTTTGTAAACCATTAGGATACAGTTCATCGGGAATAATATTTGAGGTCGCGACTAGGATGACATTATGAGCAAATAACTCTTCAAATAATGTCCCCAAAATCATGGCATCAGTAATATCTGAGACAAAAAACTCATCAAAGCAAATAATCTGTGTTTCATCGGCAAACTTTTTAGCAATGATTTTCAGCGGGTCTGCTTGACCTGATAAACTTTTCAGCTCTTGGTGAACTCTGTGCATAAAGCGATGAAAGTGCACACGAATTTTATTATCAAAAGGTAAGCTATCATAAAAAGTATCAACCAAATAGGTTTTGCCTCGACCAACACCGCCCCATAAGTACAAACCTTTAATGGGTTTGTGTTCTTGTTTTTTATATATTTTTTTCCAACGGTTCAGTACTTTTTTAAAGCCGGAAACCGCTAAGGGCTTATTTTGTAAATCGTCATATAAACGTTGCAGATGAATAACAGCATTTTCCTGTGCTGCATCAAAAAGAAAATCATCTCTGGTTAAATCTTGTTTATACTTATCTATAGGAGAGAGCTTTATCATTGAGAGCCTACGTTATTTAAAATCAATTTTTAAGGTGTTCTGAGGTACTTGAAAAAGAGCAATTTGCTAAGATATATAACTAAGCATTAGCTAAGCAAATTGTTTTGATGCTAGTATAATCTATCTCGGTATCATATTTATACCCAACGAATCAATTTCTCTTTACAATGTAAGGTACACCCTATGGATGTAGTAATAGCTCTAGTCATTTTTATCATCGGCGGCATTGGTGGTTTTTTCGCAACTCGTCTTCTTTCCAATACTAGCCAAGAGCAACGTAAATTAGCGGAGCAAGTTAATAAAAGTGAAGCGGCTTTGGAACAATACAAACTTGATGTTGCCGATCATTTATCAAGCTCAGCCAAGTTACTAGACCAAATGAATAATACTTGCCAAACAGCGATGAAACAAATGCAAGAAAGTACCCATCTGCTACAAAAAGCAACCTCTATTGAAGTCGACAGCATGCCATTTTTTTCAGCCGAGACTCAGCAACAACTGGCGCAAACAGCAACGTTACGTCATCAAAAACGAAGCAGTGATACCGCAGAGGCCATCACAGAAGCACCTCTTGATTATTCGGATAATCCAAGTGGCCTATTTAACGATCAGAAACAAAAAGTTACAACTGCAGAGTAATTTGATACACAATTGTCTGAACTAAAGCCTTTTAGTTCAGTCTATTTTGGCGTATTTATAAAAGTTAACAGCACACTGGTTAGCTTTTTTATTGGTATAACAAAATATCTCGGAGAACTCTTAAATATGAAAAAGTCATCTAAACTGTCTAAATTATCACTTGTCATCAGTGCTGCATTATTCTCATCAACCCTAGCACTCACTAGCGCGCCAGTTTTAGCAAATTGGCCCGTGCAAGTCGATGGTCAAGTTATGCCTAGTTTGGCCCCCATGCTTGAACATATCACGCCAGCCGTAGTCAGTATCTCTGTGATAGGCACTCATAAAGTCCCGCAGCAAAATGTCCCAGATGCTTTTAAATTTTTCTTTGGTAATAAGAGGCAAAGTCAGCCCCAACCACAGCCTTTTCGTGGCCTGGGTTCAGGTGTCATTATCGATAGCGAAAAAGGTTATATAGTTACCAATTATCATGTGATAGAAAACGCTGATGAAATAATGGTCACCTTAAAAGATGGTCGTCAATTAGAAGCAATAAAAATAGGGAGCGATGCAAAAAGTGATATCGCCTTATTACAAATTAAGTCGGACAATTTAATTGAAATTAAGTTGGCGGACTCTGATGAGCTGCGCGTTGGCGATTTCGCTATCGCTATTGGTAGTCCCTTTGGCTTAGGACAGACAGTAACGTCCGGCATTGTTAGTGCCCTTGGTCGCAGCAACTTAAATATTGAACATTATGAAGACTTTATTCAAACCGATGCGGCCATAAATAGTGGTAATTCCGGCGGCGCTTTAGTTAATTTACGCGGTGAATTAATTGGCATTAATACCGCTATAATAGGCCCTGGTGGTGGTAATGTCGGTATTGGTTTTGCTATCCCAAGTAATATGATGCATAACCTTATCAAACAAATTATAGAGTTTGGTGAAGTCCATAGAGGCATTCTTGGTGTATCAGGGCGCAGTGTTAATAGCGAAATAGCCAAAGCTATGGAGCTAAATATCAGCCAAGGCGGCTTTATTGAACAAGTAATGCCAGACTCAGCGGCTGATGAAGCAGGCATTAAAGCTGGTGATGTTATCGTTGGCATGAACGGTAAAAGCATTAAAAGCTTCCTTGAATTACGCGCTAAAATAGGCTCAATTGGCGCCAATACCACGGTTAATTTAACGATAATAAGAGATGGTGACAAAAAAGTATTTACCGTAAAATTAAAACAAGATCAAAGTGCAGATATTAGTCCGGCAAGTATTCACCGTATGTTAGCGGGTGCTCAACTAGAAAATAGCACTAAAAAGCAGGCGATAATCATAGAGCAAGTTGCGCAAGGCTCTCCGGCTCAAATGGCCGGATTAAAAGCGGGTGATATTATCACTGGTGTTAATCGTAAACGTATCAAGGATATTGCGCAATTACGTGATTACCTTAAGGATAAAACCGGTGTCTTAGCACTCAATATTGTTCGTGATAATCATGCCCAGTATATAATGATCCGCTAATAGCTAAATTTACATCTTAAGCTGATCATATTGACCCTGCTATTCAATAGCAGGGTCAATATGATCAGCTTTTTTTATGTTACACTGAAAATCTTGGCACAACATAAAATAAGATAGCCTTTGAAACTCTTCTCTTCAATAAAATATATATTCACAGCAATCAGTTACGGCGTATTATTAGCCGTGGTGCTCTTACTACTGATGCCTGGCTTAGTTCCTGGTTTAAATGGCACTAGTTTGGTAACCAGCCTTTTTAAAGGTAGTCAAGCGCAGCAGGCGCCACTGTCCTTTGCTAAGGCGGTTAGCATCGCCAGCCCCGCTGTGGTAAACATTTACTCTGAACAAATTGAAGTGAATCCGCAATACGGCCGTAAAGCGCGTAAAAGTACCCGCTTAGGTTCAGGGGTGATTATGGACAGCCATGGCTATATTTTGACTAACTTACATGTTATTCGCCAAGCAGATCTTATTCAGGTACTACTACAAAGTGGTCAGATCTATCCGGCAGAGCTGATAGGTTTTGATCATTATACTGATTTAGCCGTGTTGAAAGTAAATGCTAGTGATCTGCCGGTCATTCCACAAAAAGAACAACAAACATCATTAGTGGGCGATATAGTTCTAGCCATAGGTAACCCGCTCAATTTAGGCCAAACCGTAACCCAAGGCATCATTAGTGCGACGGGACGAAATGGCTTGAGCAATACCAGCTATTTAGAGTTTTTACAAATGGATGCCGCCATCAATGAAGGCAACTCAGGCGGAGCACTCATCAATAGCAATGGTATTTTAGTGGGCATCAATTCAAGAAAATTCACCCAGTCTAATCCTCAACTAACGATTCAAGGAATTTTCTTCGCTGTGCCTTATCAACTCGCCTATAAGGTAATGCGTCAGATCATTGAAAATGGCAAAGTTGTCCGTGGCTGGTTAGGTATTTCCACTAACAACTACCATAGAGAGTTAAAAGGCTTTGTTGTTGATGAAGTAATGGCAAATAGCCCAGCAGAAATTGCCGGTATACAAGTAAACGATGTGGTTTATCAAATTGATAACGAGTCGATTGATAGCGTCACTGACGCCTTAGATATCATTGCTGAAACACCGCCAAATACCGAGTTAACCTTTAAGGTTTATCGACAAGGTAATGCCATAACCATCAAAGTTAAAATTATTGAGCTATCAAATTAATACGGATGCTAGTTAATTTATCAGCTAAAAAAAGGCAGACGGTATAATTTACCGTCTGCCTTTTTTGTTAGCTTGGTGCAATGAGCGTTATTATCTAGCAATCATTCACTAGAAATAAAAACTCACCGCAGCGATGCTGCTACTAGCAATAATACTTATGAGTCTAATTCAAGTAAGTATTTAACTAGGTTTTGGTAATCTTGCTCAAAATTATTTCTATCTAATTTAGTTGCGTCAATTTTATACTTACCATTAACAATAATGGTTGGCACACCCGTTAACGCTCGTTTAGCACTCATGTTGTCTTGGTGTTTTTTCATTGATTTAGCTTGTGAATTAACACTAAAGCTTTTCATCAGTTTATCGAATTTATCACCATCTGCGCCATTTAGCACAAAGATATTACGGATATCTTTTTCAGAAGTAATCACAGATTTTTGCACATGAATATAATTAAAGACAGCACCAATTAATTTGTCGGCATCACCTAGTTGCTCAGCGACAACAGTTGCTTTAGTGATCATTTGTTGAATTTTAGGGCTAGCACCACGAAGAAAATCGACATGATTACGTTTAAACGAAGCGCCCTCAGGTAAGCTTTTTTTAATGCCATGCATCAGCGGCTCAGACTTAAAACAGTGACCACAATATACTGAGAAATATTCTCGCACTTCTTTTTTCTTAGTGACCGTTTCATTCACTTTAGTATATTGCACCCCTTCAGTGTATTGTGCCGCTGCAGCACCTACAGATAAGACCAATAGCGGCATTAACAAAAGAGATTTTAGTAATTTGTTCATTATTTTTTCCTAAAGTAAAATGGCCCTATTTATCATAACTAGAGCTAAAAATTATTCAAACTTAACGGCGCTTGTTGTAAGGCAGACATTTGCTCTTTCAACATCAGTATTTGCTGTTCCCAATATTTCTCAGTATTAAACCAAGGAAAATTTAGGGGGAAAGCCGGATCTTGCCAGCGTTTACACAACCATGCCATATAATTAACCAGTCGCATAGTTCTTAATGATTCTATCAAGAGCAACTGCTCACTTTCAAAGGTAAAAAACTCCTCATAACCCATCAATAAAGTATCAAGCTGTAATAACTGCTGTTGTCTGTCTCCTGATAACATCATCCATAGATCTTGAATGGCTGGACCGGTTCGACAATCATCGAAGTCAACAAAGTGAGGTCCTTCATCACGCCATAATATATTACCGGCATGACAATCACCATGTAAGCGAATTTGCTTAGTATGTTGTGCGGGCAAATACTGCTCGGTGGCAACCGCAATGACATGATCTAAAATGGTAAAAAATGCTGTTGATAAACTTTTTGGCACATAGTTCGAGGCTATGATACCTTCACGTGCTTGTAACAGTAGCTCATCAGTATTAAAATTTGGTCTATGTTGAAAGTCATTTTGCGATGAAACGGCATGAATACGAGCAATAAATCGTCCCATCCACTCTAACTGGTTAAGATTGTCAACCTCAAAAATACGCCCTCCCCGACAAGGAAACACGGCAAAATGATAACCTTTATATTCAAACAAGCTTTCGCCATTGACTTTCAGTGGCGCAACTATCGGTAATTCTTGTTTAGCAAGTTCAAAGGAAAAGTCATGCTCTTCGTGAATCTGCTTAAGCTGCCATCGCTGAGGACGGTAGAACTTAGTCACATATTTAACTAAGTTATCATCATGAAATTGATAGACACGATTTTCATAACTATTGAGCGCCAGTAAACCGCTATCAACACTAAATCCTGCACTTTCTAAACCATCAATAATTAAGTCTGGTGACAAAGCACTAAAATCAAAGGAGGCCATTAATGTTTATTAAAAAATCGGCTTTCTTGCTCAATTTTCGCCTCACCTATCGGTGCAACTTGTTCTACGGTAAAAGTAATAGTAGTCATATAATGTTCCAATTCATAAGGGTCAACAGAAATACTTATCGGCAAGGTATAGACAGTAGCGGCCTTAACGGTCACTTCTTGTTTACCATGCCATTGGGTATTAGCAATACCCTGCATTGAAAGTTTATAGGTATTATCTGTTTGCGACATATTGAGAATTTTTAAGGTAAAGACATTTTCAATATCGCCATTAAAGTTCTCTTTTGCCAGTTCAGTACGGTCGCGAATAATTTCTAAAGATAAAGGCACACGATTCACTATTTCAAGAACTAACAACGTGCTCATAATAACGAGTAACACCGCATAACCAATAAGTTTAGAGCGTACTATATTTACTTTTTTTCCTTGCAATTCATGCTCTGTGGTATAACGAATAAGGCCGGGCTCATAATCCATTTTATCCATAACACCATCACAAGCATCCGCACAGGCACCACAGTTAATACATTCATATTGCAAGCCATTGCGAATATCTATGCCGGTAGGGCAAACCTCAACACATAGATTACAATCAATGCAATCGCCCAGCCCCATGGCTTTATGGTCTTGTTTACGACCACGAGCACCTCTACTTTCGCCGCGTTTACTATCATAAGCAACCGTTACGGTATCTTTATCAAACATGGCTGATTGAAAACGCGCATAAGGACACATATGTAAACATACGGTTTCTCGCATCCAACCCGCGTTACCATAGGTAGCCAAAGTAAAAAAAACCAAAATACCAGCCATCATCACACTAGTATTTAGGGTGACAACATCAATAAACAAGTCCTGCATCGGCGAAAAATAACCCGCAAAAGTCATCGCGGTATAAAGCGAGAATAATAACCAAGCACTGTGTTTTAATGTTTTTCGTATGACTTTCTTACGATTTAATTTTTGCTGATCTAATTTTCGTCGCTGATTGGCAGTACCTTCAATTTTCTCTTCAAACCAAATAAAGATGAACGTCCATACGGTTTGTGGGCACATATAACCACACCAGACTCGACCAAGAAAGGTAGTAACAAAGAACAGTAAAAAAGCCCCCAGTATGCAAATCCACGCCAACAAGGTTAAATCTTGTGGCCATAAAGTAAGGCTCCACAAGGTAAAACGTTGCTCACTGATATCAAACAAGACCGCTTGATGACCATTAAACTGCAACCAAGGCAGCATTAGAAAAAACGCAAAATAGACTAGGTTCATTCGTTGCCTGAGTTTTTGAAAAAAACCAGACACTTTACGGACATATATTTGGTCACCTGGCTTATAACGCTCTTTACCGGTGTTTTTACTGCCATGAATTTTTACATTTTTAATAGGAATATACTGTTCAACTACCGCCTTATTTGTTTTAGGCGTAGATGATGATGGGTCGTTTGCTCTCACGATGAATCCTTGGTAAGCGAGTAAAATACTACTAATGGGCTACTTGCTAGCCTTAAAAGAAGTTTAATTTTATTAACAAATGCACATAATAGCTAATAATTTATTAACTTAGCGAGTCAATTAATATAAAATCAGCTCTTCTAATTTATTATATGACATATTATGAAGCATTTATTGATCTTAATCGTAGCTGTGGCACTCTATTTACATTTCTACCCAAATAAAGAAGTGACACAATTTTATAACGAGCAGAAACAAGTGTTACTTGATGGTTTTGCTAAGTTCAGTGATACCAAAGTAAGGTTAAAAGCAGATAAAATTTATCTAGATTTAGTACCTGAACTGGCAGCCTTTTCAGAAGCAGAAGTGGCACGCTTAAAAGAAATCACCTCATCAAGAGAAAATGTTAAAACATTTTATTTCACCATTTGTAAAACCGAAAAAAGAGATGTTGATTTTCATATCAACAATGAAAAGAAAGTCTGCTCAACCATAAGTCGCTATGCCAATATGCTTTAACCGCTCGGGTTAAAGCACCTGCCAATAGCACTATTAACTAGCAGATAACCTCACTAATAATTTGGCAAAGTTTTCACTGGCTTGCTCCTGCTCAACATGCTGTTGAGCTCTGATCTGCCACAAACCATTTACCATTACATCAAAGACTGGATTTTGCTGACTGGCAAAAATCATACTATCTAATAAATGTTGGTTGGCATTAGCAAATAACTTAGTTTTATCACTATCTAGTACCAATAAATCAGCTTGTTTGCCAATGGCTAAACAGCCGGTATTACTATTGGTACTTTGCGCGCCACCTATGGCCGCTCGCTGCCATAAATTTTGCCCTACAGATGCTTGTTCATCTGTTGCTAAAATAGCGCGTTGCTGCTTTATCAGGCGCTGTACATATTCAAGCCAGCGTAATTCCTCAATAGGGTTCACTGAAATATGACTATCAGAGCCAATGGCAATAGTGCCCTGCTGTGCTAAAAACTCTGCGGTCGGAAAAATACCATCACCTAAATTAGCTTCCGTGGTTGGACAAATTCCGGCAATGGCTTGTTTAGCAATAATGCCTTTTATTTCTGCCTCATCAATATGAGTGGCATGAATTAAACACCAATATTTATCAAGTTCAATATTATCAAGTAACCATTGCACCGGTCTTTTGCCATAATGGTTCAAGCAATCGTCAACTTCTTTTTGTTGCTCCGCTATATGAATATGAATAGGGGCTTGCTTATCTAAACTACGAACATGCGCTACCGCACTGAGTAGTGAGGTTTTATTAACGGCACGTAAAGAATGTGGCGCGATACCAACATTGGTATTTTCATATTGTTCACTTAAGGCAAAGCAGTCACTGACTAATTGATTAAACTGCTCCGTTGAGTTGATAAAGCGCTTTTGACCATCACTCGGCGCTTGTTCACCAAAACCACTGTGTTGATATAGGACTGGTAATAAGGTTAAACCTATACCTGACTCTTTTGCCGCCTCAAAAATGGCTTGCGCCATAGTTGCAAGGTTTGCTGGTTTTTCATCAGAAGAAATAGCTGCAGAAGTTTTACCCTCATAGGTACTGCCATCAATATCATGATGTAAATAATGAAACTCTGCGACTCGGGTATAACCCATTTTGAGCATTTCAATATAGAGTTGTTTAGCAATATTTTTAGCATCAAGGACGGTTAGCTCGGCTAAAAATTGGTACATGATCTTTCGCCAAGTCCAAAAACTATCTTGCCCTTCACTGCCTTGCTCACTAAAACCGGCAAAAGCCCGTTGAAAAGCGTGCGAATGACAATTTACCATGCCAGGAATAACAGCACCTTGGGCGATTTCAGCGCCGGCAATCATGCCAGCGTCAATGGCCGTAATGATACCTTGTTCAATAGTAATGGTTTGCTTACTGGCCCAACCATCTTTTAATAAAATATTTTCTGCGTATAGTTTCATATTGCTCTACTAAACTTCTCTACTAATGAGGGGCTTAAATTATTGACTTAAACCCTTTACAAAAAAAGACCAGCCCATGGCTAAACCAGCTAGCATTAACGTGCATATTCTTTACTTTTGCTGAGTAAAATCAACCAAGCATTGCACAAATACTTGTAACTTTTCTTTTACCTTAGCGGCTTTTTTTTCATTGTAACGATCACTTGGTTCATCCATATAGGTATGCTGTGATAACTCTAACTGCACCGCATGAATATTTTCTCTTGGCTTGCCATAACCTCGGGTGATATAGCCACCTTTAAAGCGACCATTTACCACACTCGTATAAGGAGATAAATCAAGTTGTGCTATTTTATTGATCAGTTCGCTGCCGCAGCTTGCACCATCAGCATTACCAAAATTAAAGTCCGGTAATTGCCCATCAAAAAAACGTGGCACGTGTGACAAAATTGAGTGGGCATCCAATAACACCACTTTAGCAAACTGTGCTTTCATCTGGGTTAAGGTAGCGTTTAATGCTTGATGATAGGGTTGCCAGTAAAGCTCAATTCTGCGCTGAATTTCTGCCTCATTGGGCTCTTGCCCAGTTTTATATAATGGTGATAAATCAAAAGCTGTCGTGGGACAAAGTTCGGTGCTATTTGCTCCAGGGTATAAATTTATGCCATCTATATTGCGGTTCAAATCGATAACATAGCGACTGTATCTAGGTTTAATAATCGCAATACCAAGACCTTGGGCAAAGTCATAAAGTTTATCCATATACCAGTCAGTATCAGCAACCTGATGGCCAGTGTTTGTCATGGTGCTGGCTATACTGTCAGGGATTAATTGCCCGTTATGCGGCATGCTAATGAGCAGACCCATATTGCCCGTGACCAAGTCATAACTTCTATTCATACTATCCCTCAAAATTGGCTGCTATTCAAATTGTATATACAACTTAAGCGCTACTAATTTATCATGCGTTAGTGACTCTGAGCAAGGATAGATGGAATTTTTTATCTTAACCAAGGTTAAGCTGAGTTTTTAATTCGTTTCTTAACAACTTAGTTAAATAGGTTTCACCTATTGTAATGATAGATTTAATGCGTTTTACTTAACTAAGTTGAGCTAGCATAATAGCTTCATCTTAACGAGTTAAGCGACTCGGCAAAAAAAATACCATTAACCCCCGAAAGGATTTTCATTATGTTTAACGATATTACCGGTCAAAAAGTCCCTGCAGTTACTTTTCCAATCATAGCTGATGACACCTGGAGTACACGTAATTACCAGGATATTTTTGCTAACAAAACAGTGGTGGTTTTTTCATTACCCGGTGCATTTACCCCAACCTGCTCATCATCTCACTTACCTCGCTATAACGAATTAGCACCGAAGTTTTTTGCCAATGGTGTTGATGAGATTATTTGTATCTCAGTAAACGATACCTTTGTCATGAATGCGTGGGCAAAAGACCAAGATGCCGACAACATTAGTTTTATTCCCGATGGAAATGGTGAGTTTACCCAAGGCATGGGCTTGTTAGTTGATAAAGCAGAGATTGGTTTTGGTAAACGAAGCTGGCGTTACGCCATGTTAGTTAAAAATGGCATCGTTGAAAAAATGTTTATTGAGCCAGATTTACCCGGCGACCCCTTTGAAGTTTCCGATGCCGATACCATGCTTAATTTCATCAACCCTGCAGCAGTGCAAAGCACAGAAGTGGCTATATTCACCAAACACGGTTGTTCACATTGTGCAAAAACCAAAGCATTATTAGCCGAGCAAGGTTTACAATATGAAGAGCTAGTATTAGGTGAAGATGTCAGCATTACCGCCATGCGCGCCATTACCCAAGCGGATACCACACCACAGATATTTATTGATGGTAAACATATTGGTGGTAATGATGAGTTAACTAAATACTTTAGCTAGTCGCCCTTTGCTTGCTTTAAGCCTAAAGCCTGAAAGCAAGCAATATCCCAATAAAAACACAGTAATGATATACTGTCGTTATTGTGTTTTTGTTTACAACTACTGCTGCACCTTAGCGCTAGCACGAATGTTACTTATTGGAATTAATAATGGATAACCAGCCTTATAACCCGCTTCATGGTATTAATTTAAAGACCATAGTCACTGAATTAGAAGGCCATTTTGGCTTTGAGACCTTAGGTAAAACCATTAAAATAAAATGTTTTACTGACAATCCCAGCATTCAATCAAGCTTGAAATTTTTACGAAAAACTCCCTGGGCCAGAGAGAAGGTTGAGCAGCTTTACCTTAACAATAAAAATAAAATCCACACTTAAGCTTAAATAATCATCTAATTAGCAGCTTACTAATTCTATAACATATAGCCAGACAAGCTATTAAAGCACTGGTAATGTGCAGAAAAATGTCTAATGATGGCAGTAATACTCATTAGAAATAAGTGCCTTATGTCTTCAGCCAGCCATTATATTTTAACTTGGCAATGCCCTGATAATAGTGGCGTACTCGCCAAAGTATCACAAAGCCTCTTTTCACACGGAGCTTTTATTACCGAAACATCACAGTACAGTGACCCTTATAGTGAAACCTTCTTTTCACGTATTGCTTTTGATGATCGTAATTTAACGGTTTCTAGCCGTGAATTTGTTGCCGCCTTGGATGAATTAGCAAAGCCGCTCGCCATGCAATATCAATTACGTAAACGTGATGATGTGCCCAATATTTTGATTGCCGTGTCTAAAGATGATCACTGTTTAGTGTCATTATTGACTAAGTGGAAATCCGGCGTATTACCCATTAATATCGTTGGCGTCATCTCGAATCATCAAAACTGTCAGGCGCTAAGTGAATGGCATAATATTCCATTTTTTTACTTACCGGTAACCGCAGAAACTAAGCGGCAGCAAGAAGCACAAATTACTGCTTTGATGACAGAGCTGAAAGTGGACTTATTAGTATTAGCACGCTATATGCAGATACTCTCTGATGACTTTTGTCAGCAATTATCAGGCCGAGCAATTAATATCCATCACTCTTTTTTACCAAGCTTTAAAGGGGCTCGCCCTTATCATCAAGCACATGCTCGTGGTGTTAAAGTCATTGGCGCTACTGCTCATTATGTTACTGCTCACCTTGACGAAGGTCCTATTATCGCTCAGGAAGTAAAGCCCATTAATCACACTTTCACCATAGAGCAGATGGTGCATATGGGACATGACTTAGAAGCCACGGCTTTAAGCCATGCGGTAAGGCTGCATGCTGAACAGCGAGTCTGTCTAAATGGTGATAAAACGGTAATTCTTGCTTAACTTTAGCTGAGCGAATATCTAGCGAATTAATTCGACTGTAAGTAATTATTTACAGCCGTCAACTCCCCCTGACGTATAGCAAGGCACTAAATGGCGCTAAAATTCGCCTAATTGTCCACTTTATGATTAAAATTACTCTATAACCTATTTTAATAAAAGTCCTCATTATGATTAATGTTGAAAAAATTCATCACGTTGCCTATCGCTGCAAAGATGCCAAAGAAACGACTGACTGGTACAAAGATAAGTTAAACATGGACTTAGTGCTTGCTATTGCTGAAAATGAAGTGCCTTCTACCAAGGCACCAGATCCTTACATGCACATTTTTCTTGATGCAGGTAATGAGAATGTTTTAGCCTTTTTTGAACTGCCTAATTCGCCAGCCATGGACAGAGATCAAAATACTCCTACTTGGGTGCAACATATTGCCCTAAGAGTTGCTAGTTATGATGCCTTGGTATCAGCGAAAGAAGAGCTTGAAAGTAAAGGTGTTGACGTTTTAGGCCCGGTAAATCACGGCGTATTTAAGTCTATTTATTTTTTCGATCCAAACGGCCATCGTTTAGAACTTGCGACCAATACCGGTACTGCCGAACAGTTTAAAGAACTGAATAGAGTGGCTTATGAGATGATTGAAGAATGGTCAGTGACTAAACGTGCGCCACGTCATGCAGCTTGGTTGCACCAGCTAGATTAAACTGCTGTGGGAAAAATGAACTACCTTTCAGCACGGGACTCTCTTTTTAACACCGAGACCTAGCACTAAAAAAGCCCCCAGTTTTCACTAGCGGGCTTTTTATTTTGCCATTAGCTTTTAGCTAACTCAAGCTAAGCCTGATACTCTTTACGCAATTGCTTAGCGGCATTGACCATATTTTCTAAGGCCAGCTTAGTTTCTGTCCAGCCACGTGTTTTTAACCCACAATCTGGGTTTACCCATAAAATAAATTCATTATGTTCGAAATAAAATATTTATAAACACTGGCAACCCTTGCCAATACTGCAAATATCCGTAAAGCGGCGGAGGTTTTATTTAGTAGTCAATCGGCTTTATCACATCAAATAAAAGACTTAGAGCAAAGATTAAACACGCCATTATTTATTCGTAACACTTCGCCGGTGGAATTTACCAAGGCGGGTAAACTGCTCCTGAACCTTGGCGAAGAGATATTACCTAAGATTAAACAAGTAAATGCCGTATTAAAGGCTCCGTCACTATTTCATTGTATGCGCTTAGGCGAGACCGGCATTCATAAAAAGCTCTATGCCCGTTATAATAAAAATAGTAAACAGTTAGACATGATAGAAAAGCTCTTGCCTGAAGCGATCAAGGAATTTGCTAACTTATATGCGAAGAAGACTTAGACAATTGAATTAAATTATTGGAGTAAGCTATGTGGCAGCAAACTGAATTATTATTAAAAGCAAGAAAGCGTGGTTTTCACTTAATCACCGAGGAGGTACTAAGCCAGCTGCCTAAGCTAAATAAAGTGCACTGTGGCATTCTGCACCTTTTTATAAAACACAGCTCGGCTTCCATAACCCTGAATGAAAATGCTGACCCAACGGTACGCAGCGACATGGAAGCGCACTTTAATCATTTTGTCCCAGAAAGAGCACCGTATTATCAACATACTTATGAAGGTGATGATGATATGCCTGCCCATATAAAAGCTAGCCTGCTAGGTAATAGTTTGAGTTTACCCATTAGCGGCGGGCAATTAAATATAGGTATTTGGCAGGGAATATATTTAGGTGAGCATAGAAACCATGCCAGTAGCCGCACGATTGTGGCGACCATCAATGGCGAATAGCACTTAAATAGCAAACAAAGTTAGATGCTTTTAAACTTAAGGCGTCATTCCCGAAGTTACTGAACGGGAATCCAATGTTTAGAAATCGAAGCTATTCGCAAACTGGATCCCCGACTAAAACACCACGGGGATGACGTTAGTCAATGAGTGCTTTTTACGCATAAATTGAGCAATACAACGACAATATCAATACTATTAAACTATTCATTTAATCTTCTTGTAATACATGTGGTCCGGCATAAGTGTCAAAGCGCGAGTACTTACCTTGGAAGCTTAGTGCGATACGAGCTGAACTAGTTTATTCCGTTACTTTGTTTACCACTTTGAACACACCAAGTATGACCATATTAATCTTCTTGTAATACATGTGGTCCGGCATAAGTGTCAAAGCGCGAGTACTTACCTTGGAAGCTTAGTGCGATACGAGCTGAACTAGTTTATTCCGTTACTTTGTTTACCACTTTGAACACACCAAGTATGACCATATTAATCTTCTTGTAATACATGTGGTCCGGCATAAGTGTCAAAGCGCGAGTACTTACCTTGGAAGGTTAGTGCGATACGACCAATAGGTCCATTACGTTGTTTACCAATAATGATTTCAGCCATGCCTTTAAATTCACTATCGTCGTTATAAACCTCATCACGGTAAATAAACATGATTAAATCGGCATCTTGCTCAATTGAACCCGACTCACGTAAATCAGAGTTAATAGGACGTTTATCAGAGCGTTGCTCCAAGCCACGGTTTAACTGAGAGAGCGCGACAACAGGTACTTTTAATTCTTTCGCTAAGGCTTTCAGTGAACGAGATATTTCAGCAATTTCTAACGTTCGGTTATCAGAAAACTGCGGTGCGCGCATCAGTTGTAAATAATCAATCATGATCATAGAGATACCGCCATGATCGCGGTGAATCCTACGTGCTCTGGCTCGTAATTCTGTCGGCGTTAACGCAGACGCATCATCAATGAACATTTTACCTTTTTCCATCAACAAGCCCATGGTTGATGATAACCGCGCCCAATCTTCATCTTCTAGTTGACCGGTACGGATTTTAGTTTGGTCGATACGACCTAATGAGGCTAACATACGCATCATTAACTGCTCCGCGGGCATCTCCAAACTAAACACTAATGCGGGGTATTCTTGTGTCATCGCAGCATGCTCGACCAAGTTCATGGCAAAGGTGGTTTTACCCATGGATGGACGCGCGGCAATAATAATAAGATCAGATTTTTGTAAACCAGCAGTCATTTTATCTAAGTCTGGATAGCCACTGGGGACGCCGGTAACACCACCTGATGGTGTTGAACAAAGCTTTTCAATACGGTCAACGGTTTTTTCTAAGACCGAATTTAGGCTTTCTGGTCCTTGAGATTTAATGGCACGTTTTTCTGCAATAGCGAAAACTTTGGTTTCAGCAAAATCGAGCAAGTCTGCGCTGCTACGCCCTTGGGGATCATAACCCGCTTCGGCAATTTCATTGGCAACACTGATCATTTCACGGGTTACCGCTCGTTCGCGAACAATGTCGGCATAAGCGGTAATGTTCGCGGCACTTGGGGTGTTTTTCATCATCTCGGCGAGATAAACAAAACCGCCGGCGTCCTCAAGTTTTTGATCGTTTTCTAAAGCTTCCGACAGGGTAATTAAATCAACTGGTTCACTTAACTCAATTAAGCTAGCGATAGTTTCAAAGATAAGGCGATGAGAGCGACTATAAAAATCATCGGCAACCACTTTTTCCGCCACACGGTCCCAGGTTTCATTATCAAGTAACAAACCACCAAGCACCGACTGTTCAGCCTCTAACGAGTGCGGAGGTACTTTTAACTCATCAATTTGTTTATCTCTAATCAATTGCTGTTCTTTCGCAAATTTACGTGGCTTTTTGTCGGCCATTACCTTAACCCTACTCTGCTACATTACTATACTCGCGCTGGTTTTAACGCTAGCTTTAACTAGCTTAAAACAGCAATAACGAGTATCTAAAAAGGAGTGTTAATGTAGCAGAAATTGCCTTATGGGAATATAAAATATTTCCCTAAAAGGGCTTAAAGAGTAAATAGGTTATTTACTACTAACCTCGATATTACCGCTAACGGTTGACACTCTAACTAAGGCACTACCGTTTAGGGTTTGAAAATTTAACTTAGCACCCGGACCATATTCTGCATGTTCGGTTTTTTCCTTGGTAATATTATTGTCTATGTCACCGCCAACACTCGATTTTAGGGAAAAATCAGCATCAACACCTTTTTGGAAGGTGAAAGTTAAGTCGCCACTGACCGTAGATGCTTTTAGCAGGGCTTTTTCAACTAAAGTGAGTGTTGCTTGTATATCGCCACTGACCGTTCTGATACGCAACTCAATAACTTCCGCTAAATTAAGCTCACTATTGCCGGAAACATTATTAAAAAAGACTTCTTTGGCTTGGCTATTAATAACAACTTCACCACTAACCGATCTAATTTCTAAACGCCCCGTAGAGTTATTATCTTGAATATCACCACTGACCGCAGCTAACGACACCTTGCCAGCTAAGTTATGACTATTGATATTGCCACTAATACTATTTAGCTCAACACTTTGTGTTAGGTTTTTCGCCAAAATATCACCACTTACCGTATTAACTTCTACACCACCATGTAAGTTAGATACATGTATCTCGCTAGAAATACTTGAAGATTTCATGCGAATATTTTTAGGCATAAAGACGATGATTTTTGAACCATCCGCGCGCCAATTATCCATTCTTGGATATTCAACCTCGATAATAACTTGTGCGCCTTTTTGTTCAAAAATAAGTTTTTCTGCATCGTCGTCTAAAGTTCCGGAAACCGATATTTTATCTTTATCCCAGCCGATAACAGTAATAAAACCACCGTGATTACTGATAGCTACGTTAGTAACCGTTTCACTGGGTAAGCTTTGCGCTATCTCGGTGGCGGCGAGTAATTGGCTACTGAATAGCAGACAAGTCGCCATTGTGATGATATTGGCGCATTGCTGTACTTTTCTGCTTAATCTGTTCATAGAAACCTCTGCTGTTGGGTATTTTACTGTGTTTAGCTCACTCGGCTTTAAATTAACCTTGCTCGTTATTAAAGAGCCTTTAGCTAAATCACTTGATATTGGTGATATAATTGTTGTAATAACTTCAATTCTTGTTGTTGGGTAAAGTCTAATAAATTCAATAAGTCGTTATTATTTTCATCCACTAACAGTGCTTTTCTTATAGATGCTCTAGCCTCTGCTAATTGCGTTAACTCCTGTTGCATCGCCGCTGGCAATCTATCAACCATGGGTTGGCCGTAACTGGCGAGTAATATCTGCTTTTGTTGTATAAAGTTTTGCTGCATAAAATTGACTAACTGTGCTGATGCCGGGCTAGCTTGTTTGGGTATTTTCACCAGTGTCGGCACGGTCTTTTCATTTGTCTCGGGTGAAAAAGTAAACCACGACATCAGCATAACCATGGCCATAGATGCCGCCCAAGCACTTGGTATAAAAATATTGCTGTGTTTATCAGCTGGTTTTTGTTGTCTTTTAGCGTTAATGGCACGTTCAATACCCGGCCATAAATCTCTGTCGGGGGTCATTTCATCAGGTAACTTTGCCACCTGCTCGGCAAGTGCTTTATCTGCAAGCACCTTGTCTTGAGGTAAATGGCCTTGGGACGTATGATTATTCATGATTCATCTCCTGTTCACCCGATGACAACTCAAGCTCTTTTAATGATGCTTGTAATAAATTTCTTGCTCTGTGGTATTGCGACTTACTTGAACCAACCGCCATGTTCAACATGTTGGCAATTTCCTCATGGCGATAACCTTCAACGGCAAATAAAACAAACACTAAACGTGCTCGTTCAGGTAATCGAGCAATGTGCTGGTCTAACAACATTAAGGTTGAGTCATCCGTTAAACTGACACTTGGCTCGACAAAATTTGTCCCTTGCTCTTCAATACTAAACACCCGCTGCAGCCAGTTTTTGTGTTTCCGTAAATGTCCCAGTACTACATTGGTCGCAACACTATGCAGCCAGGTACTAAACTTACTTTCGCCGCGAAAGTTATTAATTTTTTGCCAGAGCACCACAAAGACTTCCTGACAAACATCCTCGGCGCTGTCTTTATCTGCCAACATGCGCCAGCACAAGGCATAAATTGGCTTATGATGTTTTTCATAAAGATGGTAGAAAGCACTTTGACTGCCTTCTTTTGCTTGTGCTATCCACACTTGCTCACCGTCATCCGCCGTCTTATTGCCACGAAATATCGCCGGTCCATCGATGACTTGTTTATGTTGTATTATTTCACTATCCAAATGCTAAAGCCTCACTCTGCTGCAAAGTTACTCTCTAAGAATAACTAGCTAAAATCACTCGCTAAAGTGATGTCCAATATTAACTAAGATACCGAAGGTGATAAAAAGGTTTAAAGGATATTTAATAAATTAACTTTTATAAGGTTAATTTATTAAGCTGAAAATAGTGGTACATAGATAGCTAGTCAAATCACTATTGGTAACATCTTGTTACGCTTTGCTTATTCTGCTTAGTTACTTTCGCTATAATCATGTGTAAATTAGCATAAGTATTTCAGAACTATAACAACAGCCGCCCCTTAAGGAAATTCCAATGAAATTAACCCGTCTCGCCATAGCACTTACCCTCGCTTTAGGTAGTAGCCAAATAGCATTAGCCGATGATGCTGAAAAAGATAAAGCGAAGAAAGAAGAGCAAACTATTGCACAAATGATTGAAAATAAAACAGCGACCTTAGGCTTGTTTGATTTTTATCAAGATAAAGAGACAGGTGAAACATTAATGTTGCTTGATGAAAGTCAATTAGACACACCTTTTTTGCATTTTGCCCAAACCGTTGATGGGCTTGCTGATGCTGGACATTTCCGCGGTGGCTATCGTGGTGAAAAAATCATTGAATTTAGACGTTACTTTGACCGTATCGACATAGTCACAAAAACCTATCGCTATCAGTTTGATGAAAATAATCCCATCAGCCGTGCTAAAGATGCCAATATTAGTGAAGCAGTACTCGCCAGTATAAAAATTGAAAAAGTAGAAAATGGCAAAATTGTCTTAAAAGTCGATAAACTTTTCTTAAGTGAAGCACTGCATAAAGTTTCGCCATGGGCGCGAGTTGATGATAAAGATGCTAAAAAACGTTTTAAATTAGGTAAGTTAAACAGTAAAAAATCACGCATCCTATCCAAACGAGCTTACGATAATAATGTTGATATTGTTGTCGATTATGTTTTCAATAACCCTAACCCTAGTGTTTATGGCTCTAAAGCGGTTTCAGATCCACGTTCGGTCTCAATTAAACTACAACACTCTTTTATAGAACTTCCTAAAAATGAATTTACCCCGCGTTATCAAGATGCTCGTATTGGTTACTTTGGTCAACAATATGATCAAATGACCTCAAGTAGTTGGGCGCCTTATAAAGATGTCATTAACCGCTGGAATTTAGTCAAAAAAGATCCAAGTGCAGCATTATCTGAGCCTGTAGAGCCAATAGTGTGGTGGATTGAAAATACCACCCCTATTGAGTGGCGTAACACCATTAGCGAAGCGGTATTAGCGTGGAATTCATCTTTTGAAAAAGCTGGCTTTAAAAATGCCCTACAAGTTAAAATTCAGCCCGATGATGCCACCTGGCAAGCTGGCGACCTAAATTACAATGTCCTACGCTGGACCTCTTCACCACAACCACGCTTTGGTGGCTACGGGCCATCTTTAGCCAACCCCTTAACCGGTCAGCTGCTCGGCGCTGATATCATGCTTGAATTTGTTTTTATGAAAAACCGTTGGATATATAACAGCTTATATAGTCAAGGCGCGGTGAGTGTTGGCTTTAGTGACATAGAGCAATTGCATCAAGGACCGGGGTCAATCGGTGCACTCAACTGTAGTGCTGGTTATGAATTGCAACAAGGCTTGTTACTTAGCCAAGCCATGTCAAAGGGTAGCGACATAGAAAATAAAGCCGTGCTAAAAGAAGGCTTACGTCATTTGGTACTACATGAAGTAGGCCATACCCTAGGATTAAACCACAATATGAAAGCATCCATTTTGTGGGATGAAAAAGAAATTCACGATAAATCACTGACCCAGGGTGCGCTAACTGGCTCAGTAATGGATTATGCCCCCATTAATGTTGCCCCTAGAGGCACGACCCAAGGTGATTACTTTCAAACAGAGCCGGGTTTATATGATGATTGGGCCATTGAATATGGTTATTCCATTGCTCTTGAGGACTCAACAGAAGAAGCCGAGCGCTTAGCAACAATATTAGCGCGCTCGAATGAAAAGGGTTTAGCTTTTGGTAATGATGCCGATGATATGCGCGCCCCAGGTCGTCATATAGATCCACGTATTATGACCAGTGATTTATCATCTAACCCTGTTGCTTACGCCAGCGATCGTATGGCTTTAATCCAAAGTTTACTTAGCGAGCTAAAAGATAAAACACTTATTGACGGTCAGTCACATCAGCAGTTATTAATTTCAGTCAATTCACTTTTTGGTCAATATCGACGCCAAGCCGAGGTTATTTCACGCCAAATTGGCGGCGTTTATATTGAGCGTAACGTAGTTGATCATAGCAAAACTCAAAGTCTACCTTATACGCCAGTACCAAAAGAAAAACAGCAAGCCGCTATGCAAGCGCTTACTAGCTATGTCTTTGCCGGTGATACCTTAGCAAGCATGCAACCTCTTTATAATTACATGCAACACCAGCGCCGTGGTTTTAATCATTTTGATAAAAATGAAGATCCGAAAGCGCACGATATGATCTTAAATATGCAAAAGTCGGTATTAAACCAATTACTGCATAAAAAGGTGTTAAAACGTATTTCGGATACTAGCTTGTACGGCAATGATTATTCATTAACAGCAGTACTGTCAGATTTAACTGCGGCTATTTTTGTGGCGAGTAAAAAAGCTAGCTCTATTAGTCGTAACATTCAAGTAGAGTATGTCGAGCGCTTAATTGCGATTGCAGGTGTTGCTAAATCATCCGCTTACGACAACCTAGCAAAAGCTGCCGCACTAGGCCAGCTTAGCGAAATTTTGGATAATAGCTCGTCAATGAGCTTTGGTAAGAGTGTAGAAGCAAAGGCTCAAGATGCTTATATCAGCTTGATGATAAACAAAGCACTAAAAGTTTAATGACTTAGCACAACTAAGCATAGCAAAACAAAAGCCCGACAAGCACGGTAAATAAAAAGTTTGTTGGGCTTTTTATCTCTAGTTTGTCTGGCTATTAATTTATAGGCCTGAGTTTAGCGATAAGAACTGTCCTCAACTTGCAGACACAAAAAAAGCGCCAGAGGCGCTTTTTACGTTTATTGCAAATACGCAGAATTTACTTCTTGCTAAGTGCACCAAAACGTTTGTTGAATTTATCAACACGACCACCGCTCTCAGCAGATTTTTGCTTACCGGTGTAGAATGGATGACAAGCAGAACATACGTCAAGGTGAATATCTTGACTTAAAGTAGAACGCGTTGTTATCACATTACCACAAGAACAATTTGCAGTGAACTCAGTGTACTTAGGATGAATACCGTCTTTCATGGGGACCTCTATCTCTTTATGAGAATTTGGGCGCATCGCCACTCAGCCATTTCCTCTTGTCTATTTTTATCATAGACGAAATGCTAAGCACCATACGTAGTTAAGAATTAATGGGGGCGAATTGTAAAGGATAGTTTCAGTAACTTCAACATAAAAGAGCGTAATGCGGCTAAAAAAAGACTTATTGGCATTATTTAGTAACAAAACAATAATGTTACTTGGCAGGCTCCATTACAGCGGGCAAAATAGCCTCAACAATTACTCACTACATCAACTCATTAAAAGTGTCAGAACATTATATTCAAGTTGCTATTCCTGTGCCTATGCGGCAGTTATTTACTTATCAAGTACCAGATGCACTAGGCTCTCCCGCGATTAAAGTCGGTGAACGGGTCGTGGTACCTTTTGGTCATCGCAAGGTTATTGGTATTGTTATTGATGAACAAGCACAATGTAATTTCGACGTCAGTCGAGTTAAAAATATTGCCGGGCGCCTCAATGATAACTTTAATTTAAGTACGCCATTAGTTAATTTTTTACAATTATGCGCTCATTACTATCACCATCCCATTGGCGATGTTTTTCAACAAGCCCTACCTGTACTGCTGCGAAAAATAGACAACATTACCTTAAGTCCACCCATGGTGTGGCTAGCTGAATCGCGAGATGAAAAGGCTAATGACATACTGGCTAAATTAGCCAACAAAGCCGCTAAACAGTATGCCTTATATCAAATAATACAGAGTCACCATGGTATTAGCTGGGTTGAACTTCGCATGTTAGGCTATAACAAAGCCCAGTTAAATGCCCTACAGAGCAAGGGTTTAATCATTGAGCAAGAACAAATTGCTAGCCAATATTCTTGGCAGAAGGATACCCTAAATAAAGCTGACAAGTTACGACTTTCCAGTGAACAAGCCATCATTGTCAGTGCTATTAATAACGCCTTAACAGAGTTTTCTTGTCACTTGATTGATGGGGTTACCGGCAGTGGCAAAACCGAAGTATATTTACAAGCCATGGAAACTGTACTTGCTAATAACAAACAAGTATTAGTGATAGTCCCTGAGATTGGTTTAACACCACAAACGCTAAGTCGCTTTGAACAACGCTTTAACGTGCCTATTGCTCTACACCATTCAGGGCTAAACGATAAAGAACGTTTAGCCACTTGGTTAAGTGCTCAGCAAGGCAGTGCCGCCATTGTTATTGGCACGCGCTCGGCAATTTTTACCCCCCTGCACCGTCTAGGCTTGATCATTATCGATGAAGAACATGACTCGTCATTAAAACAGCAAGACAGTTTTCGCTATCATGGTAGAGATATGGCCATCCTTCGTGCCAGACAGCTAGATATTCCTATTGTATTGGGTAGTGCTACGCCAAGTTTTGAATCGCTACAAAATGCCTTGTCAGGAAAATATCGCTACCACCAATTGCTCAATCGAGCCGGTAAAAGTAATAAGGCTAAAATAGCGCTTATTGATATGAATCATCAGCAAGTTGAATATGGTTTATCAGGCACACTTAAATATGAAATAAAACAAACCTTAGCGCGCGGTGAGCAAGTACTATTATTTTTGAACCGACGTGGCTATGCGCCTGCTATCAACTGTCAAGAATGTCATTGGCTAGCTGAGTGTCAGCGATGTGATAAACCCTACACTTTACACCAAAAACAGCAGCTACTTATTTGCCACCATTGTGGTAGTCAAAAGCGTATACCTCCTCAGTGCCCTAGTTGTGGTAGTGTGCGCATCGCGCCATTAGGTCAAGGTACCGAGCAATTAGAATCGCGCTTAGGGGAGTTGTTTCCTGATGCCTCTATCGTGCGTATTGACCGTGATAGCACCCGAAAAAAAGGTGAACTAGCCAAATTACTGCAAGAAGTCATCGATAAAAAACATCAACTGCTGGTTGGCACACAAATGCTGGCCAAGGGCCATCACTTCCCCGATGTGACTCTAGTGGCGGTACTCGATGTTGATGGTGCTCTATTTAGTTTTGATTTTCGTGCCAGCGAGCAAATGGCACAACTACTTATACAAGTAGCAGGACGAGCTGGCCGCGCCAGTAAACCTGGAAAAGTATTGGTGCAAAGTAATTATGTTAATCATCCCTTATTGCAAGATTTGGTGCATAATGGTTATCATCACTTTGCCCACCAAGCACTCACCGAAAGAAAACAAGCACTACTGCCGCCTTTTACTTTCCAAGCATTATTACGTGCCGATGCCAATTACCCTTCGTACCCAGAAAAGTTTTTACGTGCGCTTACCCAACAGCCATTAGCGGGTTGTGAGTTTGCTGGCCCAGTTCCGGCGGCAATGGAGAAAAAAGCCGGTAAATTTCGTTACCACTTAATCATTCAAGCTAAATCCCGAAAAGATTTGCACCGTGCAATTTTGCAACTCCTTAGCCAGATACCTAACAATGAATGGCAAGGCAAGGTACGCTGGAGTTTAGATATCGATCCAATCGATTTAAATTGGTAACAGCCATAGTGCAATTTTCATAAACAAAGTACTCACTTACTCTATGGAATGGTATTAATCATGTTTTTTACTGTCAGCTCGGTTACACTAGCTAAAATTTTCCTCTAGTAACCCTCCCCTTTTCATGGCTAATCAAGATTATGTTTCCCGCACGCCTGCAAAAAATAAAAAAAAACCCCGTAACGGTAAAAGAGCAGCAAAAAACGCCAACGTACTAACACTAAAAACTAAACTAGCCAGCTTAATATTAGTGATATTAATTGGCGCGTTTTCTTATGGTTTATGGTCGTTAAAGACAGATCCTAGCACTAAAACCCCCTTAGCAGAGTCCGTTAAAACAGTGCCAGCTCAAAAGGCAATAAACAAAAGTACAGCGTTACCTGAGCCACCTAAAGAAAAGTGGACTTATGTTAAAAATTTAGCAAGCAAAGAAATTGAAGTTGGTGAATATAAGGTGGTCGAAAAAGGCCCTTATAAAATGCAGTGCGGTTCATTTAGAACACAAAAGCAAGCTGAAACATTAAAAGCAAGAATTGCCTTTACTGGACTCGAAGCACAAGTCAAAAGTGTTACTGGAAAGAGTGGCCTCTGGCATAAAGTTTTCTTAGGTCCCTACCCCCGTAAACGCCTTGCAGAAAAAGATAAACATAAGCTTAAACGCAACAATATAAATTATTGTCAAATATGGTTGTGGCGATAATTAATATCTTGTCTACTCCTTGAAAAAACCACAAAGAGCCCAATTACATTAGCATCAATGAATTGAGTTAAAATGAGGTTAATGTGACTACTATTATTTCAGTAAGACGTAATGGCAAAGTGGCTATTGGTGGCGATGGTCAAGTATCACTTGGCAATACCATAATGAAAGGCAATGCCCTAAAAGTTCGCCGTTTGTATAATAATAAGGTGTTGGCAGGTTTTGCCGGTGGCACCGCCGATGCATTTACTCTATTTGAGCGTTTTGAAAGTAAATTAGAGCAACATCAAGGTCATTTAACCAAAGCGGCAGTAGAGCTTGCTAAAGACTGGCGCAGTGATAGAGCATTAAGAAAGCTAGAAGCTTTACTTGCCGTTGCTGATGAAACCGCCTCATTAATAATTACCGGTAATGGCGATGTTATTCAGCCCGAAAATGACCTTATCGCCATTGGTAGTGGTGGTAACTTTGCCCAGGCTGCCGCCATAGCACTGTTAGAAAATACCGACTTAAGTGCCAAAGAGATAGTAGAGAAATCATTAACTATTGCTGGCAATATCTGTGTTTTTACCAACCAAGAACACACCATAGACGAACTCTAGCCTTCGCTCTTGCAAAAGAGCAACCTGATTAATATGCTGCCAGAGTATGAGTCAAACACTCCTCTGGCCGTAAAGAGGAATAAAAATGTCAGATATGACCCCACGCGAAATTGTCCATGAATTAGATAGCCACATTGTTGGTCAAAGTGATGCCAAACGTGCTGTTGCCATCGCGCTGCGAAACCGCTGGCGTAGAATGCAACTTGATAAAGATTTACGTAACGAAGTTACCCCTAAAAACATTCTCATGATAGGCCCTACCGGTGTTGGCAAAACTGAAATTGCTCGCCGTTTAGCAAAGCTTGCTAATGCACCGTTTATCAAGGTAGAAGCGACTAAGTTCACCGAAGTAGGATATGTTGGTAAAGAAGTAGAATCTATTATTCGTGACCTTGCCGATATGGCCATAAAGATGGTTAAAGAAAGTGAGATGGAACGTGTTAAACATATCGCTGAAGAAGCCGCTGAAGAACGTATTTTAGATGTACTTTTACCGCCAGCTCGTGACGGTTTTGGTAATGATGAAACCAGCGAAAACACCAATACTCGGCAAATATTCCGTAAAAAACTGCGTGAAGGTAAACTAGATGATAAAGAAATTGAACTAGATTTAGCCTCACCGCAAGTGGGTGTTGAAATCATGGCTCCTCCTGGTATGGAAGACATGACCTCACAATTACAAAGCATGTTCCAAAACATGTCGAGTGATAAAACCAGCAAACGTAAACTTAAAATTAAAGATGCCTTTAAAGCTTTACAAGAAGAAGAAGCCGCTAAAATCGTTAATCAAGATGACATCAAGCAAAAGGCTATTGATGCGGTAGAACAAAATGGTATTGTCTTTATCGATGAAATCGACAAAATCTGTAAACGCGCCGAGAACTCAGGCGGCGGAGATGTTTCTCGTGAGGGTGTGCAACGAGACTTGTTACCCTTAATTGAAGGTTGTACGGTAAGCACTAAGCATGGCATGATCAAAACTGATCATATCTTATTTATCGCCTCGGGTGCCTTTCAAATGTGCAAACCTTCAGACTTGATCCCTGAGTTACAAGGTCGTTTGCCTATTCGTGTTGAGTTAAAAGCGTTAACGGCTGACGATTTCGTGCGTATTTTAACCGAACCTTTTGCTTCGTTAACCGAACAGTATATTGCTTTACTCGGTACTGAAGGCGTGGAAGTAACCTTTACCGATGATGGTATTAAGGCTATTGCTGATGCTGCATGGCAAGTAAATGAGAGCACTGAAAACATTGGAGCACGTCGTTTACATACCATGATGGAACGTTTGGTTGAAGATTTATCCTTTAATGCTGACCAACGTAGTGGTGAGACTATTAGCATAGACCAAGCTTATGTTAATAACATATTAAGCGATGTCATTAAAAACGAAGATTTAAGTCGCTTTATTCTTTAATTACCAGACTATTATTAAATTAATGAAGATAACTCAAAGGTTAGATACTGTACTGTTATGAATATTACCCATTTTATTATAGATAATAACCAGCACAATCTAGCTATTGAGTTTGCTGCTAGCCAGACGATAGAGAGTGCGCTACTAAGTTTTGAATATTTGCGTATTAGCTCACCAGCAAGCTCAGCTAAAAAACTAAAAACTGGGCCGGCTGCGATTACTAGTCATAAAAAGGCGGTGCGCTTAGTTAAAATTGAGAGTGTCGCAAAACATGGTTATCGCTTGATTTTCGATGATGGCCATAACGCTATCTATAGTGAGCAATATATACAAATATTAGCCAGTGAATATAAAGTTCGTTGGCAGCATTATTTAACTGAGCTAAAAGCCAGTGGTCACTCCCGTGAAGCCATGATTGATATTAAACAGTTATAAAATAACTAATTAAGTTTTATTCAATAAGGGTTTGCTCTTTTAAGCCCAATAAAAAATGCCCTGACGCCACAAATCAGGGCATTTTCATTTAACTCTTTTAGAGGATTAAACTAGACAGTAAATCGGCTGACTTCTTTAGTTAGCACTTGCGCCTGCTGTGATAACTCTTCACTCATATGCTCATTTTGCTTAGCTGACTCTCCAGATTTTTCGGTAACATCTCTGATCATCACTACGTGTTGGTTAACTTCTGAGGCAACGGTACTTTGCTCTTGAATAGCCGTAGCAATAGCACTGTTCATATCCATAATCAAAGCGACATCTTGGGTTATTTCATCTAACATAGCACCAGCAGAGCTTGCTTGCTCGGCACTCTCTTCGCCTTGGTTTCGACACTCAGCCATTAACAAAACAATCTCTTGAGTACGTTTTTGTAATAAACTAATAATGGTTTCAATTTCTTGAGTCGAGTCTTGTGTTCTACTCGCTAGCGTTCTTACTTCATCAGCGACCACGGCAAAACCTCGACCCTGCTCTCCGGCTCTTGCCGCTTCAATCGCTGCGTTTAACGCAAGCAAGTTAGTTTGTTCGGCAATGCCACGAATAACACCTAAGACCGAGGCAATTGTGATACTTTCTTTTTCTAACTCTTTGACCACATTTTCTGAGTCTAAAAGTTTTGCAGAAAGCTGACCGATTTTATCTATGGTCTGCTCTACTCCTGCCTTACCTTTTTCAGCATTCTTATTGGTTAACTCAGCTTTATGAGCGGCTTCTCGCGTGTTAGTTGCAATTTCATCTATGGTTGCCACCATTTCGGTGACGGCGGTTGCCACAAGATCAGTTTGCTGCATTTGGGTTTCCACCCCTTCATTAGCATTGTAGATATTTTCAGCCAGGCTGCCTGTGGCAGAATTAAGGGTATTTACTGAGTGATTAACTTCCACAATAAGTGAACGGAAGTTGGTTAACATGTGGTTAAATACTTCGGCCATATCCGATAATTCATCGCCACCACTAACGTCAACTTTAGTGGTTAAATCATTACTTTGAGCAATTTTATTCATGGTCTGCTGTAAGTTATTAATGCGATCTAAAATACTTTTTCCTATTAGCCAGGCACTGACTAAAGCGACCACAAGTACAACAGTAAACAGGCTATATGCCAAGGTCTTAACAAAAGCAACATCTTCTTTTACCGCCGCATCACTAGCCAAAAACAGTTTGGACAGCTCACTATCAACTTGGTGAACTATATTACGCATATCATTCTTCACGCCCATGTTCTCGTGATAGCCGAGCTCTTTTTGGGCGGTCACTAAATTTAAGAAAACCCTTTGGTATACTTTAATTAACTTACTAACGTCTTGCCTTTTAGCTGATGAAAAATTACTACTTTGCACACTTGCTAGTAGCTTGCTAACGTTACGTTGCAGTTTATCGACATATTTGTCATCGAGTCTTAACATAAAGTCTTTTTCATTACGTCTTAGCTGTAACATTTCACTGCGCAAACGATAGTTATTTGTGCCAATGAGGCTTTCAACATTATGAACCGCGGTGCGAAGTTCACCATATAAGCCAGATTTGGCATCCAAACCAATTTTCTTTTGCAAAGTAACAATCTTATTAAATTGACTCTGATACTCAATTAAAATATTGCCGGTACTGGTTAATTCCGGCATAGGCAAGCCCACTTGCGCAAAGTCATTGCTCAGGGTCGTAATTTGCTGTTGCACAGCCATCATTTTATTATCGAATTTTTGCGAATATTTCAACTTTTTACGGGCAGAAAAATCTTTTTCATCACGCCTTAGCTCTAAAATAGCCACTTTAATATTGCCAATATCCTTAGCTATAGTTATATCGTGTTGTAACGATGAGCTTGCGTAGTTCAATAACACTAACATTAGGCTCATTGCGAGTACTAATATTGTGGTATTGGCGATTAGTTTATGTTTTATAAGCATAGCTTTTAACCTTAAAAATGAACTTAGATAGAAAAAAAACAAAAGGTGTACTTATCCAGAAGCCATTTTCAGCTTATCTGCGACCCCAAATTCACCTTGCCATGATAATAATAATACAAAACACAGGGTGTAAAAAGGAGGTGTTACTTAGGTTATTTCTTTGTTTAGTATAGACTGTATCGGTAAGTATCCGATTTTTTTTAATTTATTTTCACTTAAATTCACACTTTATAATTAATGGCTAATTTTCCTACAATTTAGTAGTTTTCCTGAGATAAGTTAATGAGAGATAATATAGCGTTCATGGGGTTATAAAGAAGCTTGTCCTAGCGTTTTTTTCTTTTAAGGTAAAGTACCAGTTCATCTTCAGGCAAGGGCTTGCTAATAAAGTAGCCTTGCACCGCATCACAACCTAAATGGCGTAATAGGTTAAGTTGCTCGACAGTTTCAACACCCTCAGCTAAGACACGTTTACCTAAACCGTGTGAAAGGTCTATCATAGACTTAACTATGGTTAGATCTGAGTCATTAATAGCCACCTCGTGAATAAAGCTACGATCAATTTTTATTTTATCAATAGGTAACTCTCGTAAGTAAGCGAGAGATGAATAGCCAGTACCAAAGTCATCAATTGACACCTTAATGCCCATGCTTTGTAATTTAACAATGCTGTCCATTGCTCGGGCAATATCAGTCATAACCACGTTTTCAGTGATTTCTAATTCTAGATAGCGAGAAGGTATACTATATTTATGCAATAGATTTTGAATATTCGTGACCAGTTGCTCATTTTGAAATTCAATAGCCGTTATATTTACCGCGATAGCAATACGACGTTGGTATAAATTGAACCAGCGCTCACTCGCTTGGCAAGCCTTGTCTAAAATATAATTATCAAATTCATTATGCATATTCAAAGCTTCAATTTCACTCAAGAATTCACTCGGAGCAAGCAGGCCTTTCTCAGGGTGCTGCCAACGAACTAATGCTTCAACACCTTCGAGTTTATTTGTTAATAAGTTTAATTGCGGCTGGTAATATAAAATAAACTCATCATGCTCTAATGCTGCTCTTAACTGCTTTTCCATGATCAACAAATGTCGTCCCTGTGCTTGCATTCCTTCTTTAAAGGCGACAGTGGCAATATTGTTAGTTTCTGCATGATGCAAGGCAAGGTTAGCTTTTTGTAAAAGTTCCTCTGCTTTATCAGCATCGTCCGGGTAAAAGCAGTAACCAATACTCGCTTGGATTGATATTTCTTGCTGTTCATAACGAAAGGTTCGTTCAATAAGTTCGTGGATATGGCTTACCGCTCTATCTACATGGGAAGCCTGCTCAAATTCAATAACAAACATAAAAGAATCACCACTTAAGCGTCCTACCGCCTGAGGCATAAAAACACTGTGATTAAGTCTGCTGGCAATTTCCCCGAGAATATAATCACCTATTTTTAAGCCGTAGGTATCGTTAACAAATTTAAATTGTTTTATATCGATTAAGAAAACCGACAGTTTTAACTGATTTTTGTTGGTTTTATTTGCTTGGCTTAGCTCATGTATTTTATCGGATAACTTAGCCATCACTTGTTCGCGATTGAGTGCTCCGGTTAACGAGTCATGTTTACCTAAGTATTGCGCTCTATTAATGGCATTTATAGCGGCAAACCTCTCTGCACCTTGCATCCAAATAAGTAAAATAAAACCAAGAATACTGTGGGCAGCGACATCGAAATATAATAAAAACAACTCTAACTGACGAAACCAAGGCTCAGTTAAAGCCACAATAGAAATGAAAGAATGGATTAAATAACGAAGACCAATAACCGCAGCAAAGTACATTAATACTTTGCTAGAAAAGTAACTCGTTTTATCAAATAAAAGGTAACTTGCTAAAGCGAGAAAGCTACAACCAAAAATAAAACTAGGCAGGCTAATCGTTAAATAAAAATGATTGAACGCCTGGCTGGGGTCAAAAGAAAACCACAGTGTGGTGGTTAAACTGACAACTATAATTAAACTCAGTCCAGCTATTGGTATCTTATTAGGGATTGCTTTATGCGTTTTAGCATTAAACACACCCAGCACCAGGAAAAATAAAAACGAATACTGACAAGTTTGCAGAATGAATTCTGCGATAAAGTGCCAGTTGTTACTGGCCAAATCCACACTGGTATACGGGAGAAAAGCCTTAATAAAATAGCTAAGACTTAACATGGCTATACTGACTAACCAATACATGACATATTTACGCAAGAAAGTGCGATAGTAAACAACAAAGACAAATAACAACACCGAAAAAACTACGGCTTGCGTCGCGAATAAAAAAGTCCGTGGCGTAATATAATCTATCATAAAAAATGTTTAATCATAACTATCAAGAGATCCACTTAAAGCCAGTCGTTGTCGACAAATGAATTGAGGTTTTAGTAGCCAAAGGTAGTGCTATTAAAAAGGCTTTTACCTTTGAATTCAAGTAATACCCGCTAAATATATAATAGGTTTTATTTTATTCATAACAATATATACTGACCTTGAATATTATCTTCAAATAAAAAGAGAGCTAGCATGCAATATAACACCTCTGAATTATGTGACTTTTATGCCGATTTAATTGATGTTGTTGATCCTATTTTTTGTAACTATGGTGGTGTCAGCTCATTTGCTGGCCAAGTTGTCACGGTAAAGTGTTTTGAAAATTTAGGTTTGATAGCTGAGTTAGTGAAGCTTAATGGCAAAGGAAAGGTGCTAGTTATTGATGGTGGTGGTTCAACCCGCCGTGCGCTTATTGATATTAATATTGCCCAGTGTGCTGCTAGCAACGGCTGGGAAGGTATTATTTGCAATGGTAGTGTTCGCGATGTCGATGCTTTAGAAGATATCGATATGGGTATTCAGGCACTCGTGGCAATTCCTGTAGGGGCAAGTGATCAAAGTATTGGCGAAACTGATATTGCCATCAACTTTGCTGGCGTGACTATACTACCTGATGACCATATTTATGCCGATAATACTGGCATTATACTGTCACCTGAAGCGCTAGATATTGAATGACCTCAAGGCTGATGCTAAGGCATCAGCCTTAATTATATAAGCCAATGAGCTTAATAAATTGACGGTTTAGCTTCAGGAGGAATTGACTCTGGGTGCTGTAAATACCACTTTTCTAACCAAAGTTCTATTTCCTCAGGTATTACACCTGAATGAATAATATCTCCCTGAATTAACTCTCCGCCCATAGCTATATAAGCTTGTGAGGCATCATGCCGGTCAATGTTAGTACCAACAAGTGGGATTTTCATGCTGCGTGTTAAGGTAACAAGTGCATTGGTAATGGCCTTATCTACTCGATTGCTACTGTCATTGGTTAATTGCTGACAATCTACCTTTAATTGATGTATGGCCATTTTACGGACATATCGTAATGATTCATAACTGCCAGAAAAGTTAGCAATAGAAATTTTTATCTCTAATGATTTAAGTTGATCTATTATATTTTTTACCCGCTGACTTGCATTAAGCATGACTTGTTCATTCAGCTCAATCATTAAATATTTACCCGCTATGCCATGCTGTTGTAGCTTTTGTTCAATAAAGTCAACTAAATCGACTTCAAACAAGTTTTCACTCGCTAAACTGACGGAAATACGCTGATAGACACCAATACGGTGTAAAGTTTCAAGCGTGGTGAAAGCTTGCTCAAACATATACTTTGTTAAACGATACAGTTCGCCACTTTGCTCAGCGAGGGTTGAAAATTCAGACAATTCAAGTGGTTTATGATCATTTCTCTCATACCAATGCACGTTTAATTGAAAGCCAACAATATGGTAATTATTTATATTAACTTGCGGCTTTAAATAGCAAAACAACTTTTCATCTTCTATATCTTGACGAAGTGATTCCATCCGCGCCAGCTGACTTTGTGTATATAAAATACTACTATTATCAAAATAACTAATCACTTGCTGAGATTGTAGTCCGTTAAGTAATGCGTCTCCAGCATGGGCAATTACCTCTTCAACACTATTACCATGCTCTCCCGAAATGGCGATACCAAAGGCCAGTTCAAAGTTTAAAGAAAAACTTTTAAAGCTCAAAGCATCCGGAACTGCATCACCAAGCTGTTGACACAACTCATTCAACATACTTTTATCATCGAAGCGATTGTCAGTTAAATTATATACCACTAAAAACTGTAAGCTTTGCAAGCGAGCAATACGGACTGGCTCAAGGTTATGAGCAAAGCTCAATAATTTTTTATTGTTAACTATTTTTTGTCGTAAACAATAAGCAAGCTGAAGTAATAAAATATCTGAATTGTGATAGCCTAATAAACTATTTACTTGTTCAAAATTAATAGGTTTGAATACCACAGCAGCATAACGTTGCCCGGTACTTGCTTTGATTGCAGATGCAAAGATTTTTAATGCTTGTTGGGCGGTAGGTAAGTTAGTTACCGGATCATGGGTATAACTAAAGAGTTCTTCGACACTGATGGTTTCATTGCCAGTATGGCTAGTTTCTGCGCTAAAGAGCTTTTGGGTAAGCAACCAAACTAAAGTAATGGCGATAATAATAGCAACAATATAGCCAGTCATTGCCATTAATCCCATCGGTAATTGCTCTCGATAAAGCTGGGAAAATAGTGCTGACAGAGCGACTACGACGATAACAACAATAAATAAAAAAAAGTACTTGGCGTTAAAATGACTCATATTTAACCACAGCCCATCCTGGGAAATTTTACTAATACAAAAAACAGCCTAATAAAAAAGAGGCTATTGTACAGAAATTCTAATTACTTAAGCGCTATGCTTAAGAGATACAAACACTTTTTTTATTTTTTGATGATACATTATTACTATCATCAATAGTTAGTAAGGCTTCAACTAAAAAAAGAAAACCGTTTAAATTTTCACTAGACCAATAACGCTGTAGCTGTTTATCATCAGTGACGATTAATGCGACAAATTTCTTATAAGCCGCACTATTATGGTTTTCAAAGCACTTTTTGCTTACCGCTTTAAGGCGGCCTTTTCCTTTCAGACATTCCCTAAAAATAATACTGTAATTATTGATTAATGGGCTAATCAACTCAAGGTGTGTAATGAGCTGTTCATATTCACTTGCTGTTGCCTGCACTTTTAAACTTGCCAATCTAGCTTTAGCAAATTCTTGACCTCGGGTAGCAACGAGTATCATAGAGTCAACTAAGGCTTTATTTTCTTTGCGGGTAGCTATACTGTCGCGTTTTTGGCTTATTAACTGTCGCTGTAGCTTCTCAGCGCGAAGGAAAAAAAAGATACTAATCACTACAAAGGCAGCGGTTATAATTAAAACAAAAAACATTAAGACACCTTAGACTGATTAACTGGCTTGATGTTAACAGATTCAGCTATATGTGCCAAAAATAGATAGGGATCAATATCTTTATAGTCCGGCGTCTTTAATGAATATTTCATTGTGATGCTAAAACGACCTAAATTAGCAAAGGCTCGACTATTTAAGGCTTGTACCAGTTTATCCAGTTTCATATGCGCCTCCGCACTACTTACGTGTTCAAACATCAATAAATACTCCCCTTGATTAAGTAAGCCAGCGTAATCAAACTCAGTTAATTGTTCATTGATTAAGCTGGCTATATCTTTAGTTACTTCCTTAATGCTTTTATTATTGAAATGAAAAGTCAACTCTTGCCAGTTTTCTACCACTAGATAGCCGACACTCAAGGGGTATTGAAATTTACGGGCTTTTTTAAAAGCCAATTGATAATCAAATTTAGTTTGCATCGGCCCAGTCATGATATAACTCGGTTTTTCAATTTCTTCATAGGCTAAATTTATTCGTTGTGTTTTTAACCTCAAGAAAAAGCCAAGTAAGGTAATCAACAATAAACAAACCAGGGCAGATAAACTAATAATAATGGTGCGTTGCTTTTGGTATTTACCAACAAAACTACTCGATAGCTCACTGTTTTGTGCTAATTTAACTGCCAAATTTCTTGACTCATGCAAAGGCTCAACGATTGCCTGTGGGTCGGTGATTAAATATGATAACCCATGAGCTAAAGTGGCAGATTTTTTCATATCTTTCAGTTTCGTTAATAGTACCTTGCTATGTTTTTCCCGCCAGAGGTAAGCGCTTTGATAATTATTATCGGCAAGGTACATTTCGGCAACCATACGATAAAAGCCAGCGTACTCTAAGGAAATATCTTCACCGTCCAGTAATTGTAATACCTCAACTAGCAGTGCATAACCGGCACTATTTTGTGCTATTGCTAACCTTGCGCTGGCTAAAGCGACCATACTTTCAATTTGTTCATCAAGCATGTCATTGTGCTTAAATATAGCAATAGTTGGCTCTAGTGATTCAATGGCTTCATCAAACTGCTGTTGAGAAATTAAAACAATACCTAAACCTTTACTGGCATAAGCAGCACTAATTGGCGCAGTCTTATTTTCCGCATAGCTTTTAGACTGCCAAAAAGCATTATAAGCATCATCAAAGCGCTGTAAGTAGAAATAGGCATAGCCTAAATATAAATAGGTTTGATCCAGATTGTCCAATAGCCCCATTTCAAACCTTAATTTCAAAATCTTTAACTGCATAGTCAATGATGTTTGATAATCACCCAAGTAGTGATAGGCCAAGGACAAAATAGTTAATAACTCAATATGTTCAGTCAATTCACTTTTGTTAATTCCTCGTTCAACTTGTTGTAAATCAGCTAAAGCAGCTTGATGTTCTCCCAGCATAGCAAACGCGACGCTACGATAACTAAGCAAGAGTAATTGATGTTTTATATTACGGCTATATTCACTATTATTTACTGCCGTTTGAATCAGAATGAGTAGCTGTTGATACTTTTCTCTGGCAACATAAACTTCCGCAAGTTTTAACAAAAGCGCCAACTTTATTTTTTTATCCCGACTATTGACCGATAAGCCACTTTGAGCAAAGTCATGTACTTGGTTGATATTTGCTTGATTGCTAGCCACATTAGCCGCGAGTAAAAACACCTTGGCTAGGATATCATTGGAGTAATTTTTGCGGTTATCAAGAATTTTTTCTGATAGCTTTTTTACCGTATCAGCATTAAGACTTTCACTATTGACTTTTAGCAATTTCAGCACTTGATTACTCAAAATGATTTGCTCAGAAGAAGGCTGAGCATAAGCATTAACTGCAAATAATGAAAAAAATATTACTCGTTTAAACGTTAATATTATCAAAGAAAATAACTGCCTATTAGTCATATTCATACCGTTAGTGATTGAAAAGAAAAACATTGAAAGTTATCCAATAGTATTTATTACTACTTTTAACCTATAAAGCTAAGCAAAAGTAGCCTTTTCTGTTTACATTTATAAAACTCCCCCTATAATGAGGTTGAGCTTTATAGCTTGATAAGGGCAAATCTAATGAAAGTTAGAGACGCAAAGTTACCGGTCTAAAGGGAAACCTATGATAGCGGGACTACCAAGTTTAGATATAGTGGGGGCTTATCTTAATTCGATATTCCACTATCTGTTTCTTCCGTTTTCTTTGCGTGCTCCCTCTCCCTTAATTCTTAAGGTTAGTTAAACTCCTCATTAACTGTACAAGTTACTTTTAAATTACTGATTGATTATCAATTAAGTAACTGATCGTACCGCTTTATTACCCCAGTAATCACCTCACTAATGGCAGTATTTAAGCCGAATGTTACCTAAGGTAAATCTGGCTATGCCCTGAGATAAATAAGCTTATTTATTTTGTTCAGTTTGCTCATGGATATACTGCATAACGACTTTATCCATCATAGATAATGGCATAGAACCATGCTTGAGCAATTGATCATGAAAGTCTCTTAAATCAAAATCTTTGCCTAATGCTTGCTCTGCTGTTTTACGCAAACGTTTAATAGTTAATTCGCCTATTTTGTATGACAATGCTTGTCCTGGCCAAGAGATATAGCGATCTATTTCTGTGGTAACATTGTGCAATGACAAAGCAGTATTACTCGCTAAAAAATCAATGGCTTGTGCTCTACTCCAGCCTTGAGTATGTATGCCGGTATCAACGACTAAGCGGCACGCTCGCCACATTTCATAAGTTAATCGACCAAAGTTATGATAGGGGTCTTCATACATGCCAGCCTCAATGCCAAGATATTCCGAGTACAAGCCCCAACCTTCGCCAAAGGCTGAAATGTAAGTGCGATTGCGAAACTTTGCCACATTAACCATTTCTTTAGCTAAAGATATTTGCAGGTGATGACCTGGCACAGCTTCATGGAGTGTTAGTGCGGTTAAAACATAAAGTGGTCGACGGTCAAGTCGATAAGTATTAACCCAGTAGTTACCTGGCTGATCATCTCGAGATGAGCCCTCATATCGACCCGTAGTATACTTGGGGGCAATATTAGCAGGCACAGCCATAACACCATAAGGCGTTCTTGGTAGTGTTTTAAAGAGCGCAGGTAATTTAGCATCCATTTTTTTAGCTATAAAAGCAGCCTCTTTTAATAACTCAATTGCCGTGGTGGCATAAAACTGAGGGTCGGTACGTAAAAATTGCACAAATTCGGCAAAATCCCCATCAAAGTTAACTTGTTCAATAACAGCGTCCATTTCAGCACGTATACGCTTTACTTCCGCAAGACCTTGTTGATGTACTTGCACTGCTGTCAGAGGCAAGGTGGTATAATGCCTCAACCTATTTTGATAATAGGCTTCGCCATTCGGTAAAGAGCTGGCGGCAATATTATCTCGGGCATTGGGTTGGTATTCATTCACCATAAAGTCATAATAAGCTCTATATGCAGGCATAACTTTAGTGCTCAAAATATGCTTAGCTTGTCGCTGTAAATCCTTTTGCTGGCTTGGCTTAATAAAGGTAGACATGTTATTAAAAGGTTTATAGTAATCACTCTCTGTGACATCTTCTTTAATATAAGCGGAGATAGATTGCTCAAAGCCGATAAGAACAATTTTAGGCTGGCTAATTCCGTGTTTCAGTCCGGCTTTCATCCAGTGAGTTTGCTGTGAAAAATAGCGTGGTAATGCCGCTAAACGTGCTAAATAATCTTGGTAATCGGCCAAGGTTTTAAAATCAACTTTCGTGGAAATATTGGCTATCCAAACATGAAAACCTGACTCGGCCATGAGTGGCATGTAATGTTCTTTGTTAGTGTAACTATCTAACTGGTTTTTTAGGCTATAAGTGAGTACTGATAAATCAATCTGATTATCTTGATTTAACTTTTCTTCATCTAGGGTAATTAACTGCTGATATATAGCCAAGCGCTGTTGATATTGCCCTAATAAAGTCTCTGCTGATAGGTTGGGTAATTTAGCATTATTACCACCTACCTCAGGCTGATTAAAAGGACTTGCTTGTAGATAAAACTCTTCATATATTTGAATAATATGAGCTAATTTTTGCTCTTCACTATTGTGATTCTTAGCTATATTCGTGGCATTGCTGGTATTAATTTGGCAAATACTCAGTGCAAAAAGCACTAGATAACTGATTATATTTTTCATTGGGCTTACTCAAAAATAAAGGTGGCACGATAATAACGCTATATAATTTTTGTGCCTTAGTTTTTTGTCTGTTAAAACTATAGTTTGAAGAAGAGTTCTCTATAAACTTTTAACTCAGCAATAGATTCTTTTATATCATCGAGCGCTAAATGTGCGCCGGTTTTAACCACAGATTCTAGTACTTCAGGCTTCCAACGCCGAGCCAGCTCTTTTATGGTACTAACATCTAGATTACGATAATGAAAATGCTCTTCGAAGTCAGGCATATACTTATTTATAAAGCGCCTATCTTGTCCGATACTATTACCACACATAGGTGACTTACCTTGCGGTACCCATTCTTGCACAAAAGCCACACTTTGTTCGGTTGCGTGCGCCAAACTTACCTCGCTATCACGGCACCTTTGCGTAAGCCCTGATTGACCATGATGTTCAATACACCATAGGTTCATATTATCTAGCACTTCATCACTTTGATTGATGGCAAATATTGGCCCTTGCGCTAAGATATTTAAATGACTATCGGTGATAATAATAGCAATTTCTAAAATAACATCATCGTCAGGATCTAGTCCCGTCATTTCCAAATCAAGCCAAATTAAGTTACTGTCATTACCCGCCATAAATTTCCCTTAAAAAAATGCACAAGCATTCATATATTATTGTTAGTATAATACGCCAGAACTAAGTTGGATCAAATTAAATAGTATGAATAATTCACATGGCTAAAGTAAAAAAACTGACTAAAGGTCAGCAAAGACGCATTAAAGCAAATCATGATAAAAAACTGCAAGGCGGTAAAGATAAAGTGCAGTGGGATGATGGCGACCTCGGCGCTCCTGAGCAAGGGGTGATCATTAGTCGCTTTGGTCAGCACGCCGATGTCGAAAATAATAGCGGTGAAATTTTCCGCTGTAATTTACGCCGTTCGATAGCTTCCCTAGTTTGTGGTGATAAGGTGCAATGGCGTCTTGGTAAACAAACCCAGCATAGTATTACTGGCATTATCGAAGCCGTGCATGAGCGTGATACCGTGTTAAGTCGCCCCGATGTTTATGATGGGATAAAACCTATCGCGGCTAATATTAGCCAAATTCTGATTGTCTCTTCGGTATTACCCGCTTTTAACAGCGATATTATTGATCGCTATTTAGTCGCGGCTGAACAGACCGGTATTACCCCTGTTATCGTGCTCAACAAAACGGACTTACTAGACAGTATTTCCACCGACGAACAAGCGGCAATCAAAAAGCAATTACAAATCTATCAAGATATTGGCTATCAAGTACTTTATGCCAGTTGCATATCTCTTGACGGTATTGAGAAACTAAAGTTACAACTTGCTGAACATACCAGTATTTTCGTCGGTCAGTCAGGTGTCGGTAAATCAACCTTGGTCAATGCCTTAATGCCTGAATTAGGGCTGTTGACAAAAGAAGTCTCAGAAAACTCAGGTTTAGGGCAACACACCACCACAGTGGCACGCTTATATCACTTTATTGAGGGCGGTGATTTAATTGACTCCCCAGGTATTCGTGAATTTGGTTTATGGCATTTAACCCCTGAACAAGTTTGCCATGGTTTTATCGAGTTTTCAGATTATATTGGCCTATGTAAATTTCGAGATTGTAAACATCAAACCGATCTCGGCTGCGCCTTAATAGCCGCGGGTGAAAATGAAAAAATAAGCCCTGATCGCCTAGCGAGTTTTCAGCGCATATTAGCCAGCCTCAATGATAATACATTAACCTCACGTTTTAATAATTAAGGAAACCGAGTGTCTTCAAAAAACAATCTTAGCGATAAAATTAAAATTGCCTGGCAATACATTATGCCTAAACACGCTATTTCACGTTTAGTAGGTAAGTTTGCGGCGGCAAAAATGGGTTGGTTAACTACTAAGCTTATTAGTCTATTTATTAAGGCTTACGGTATCAATATGAATGAGGCGAAATTAAAAAACGCCAGTGATTTTGACACCTTTAATAACTTTTTCACCCGTGAATTAGCCGACGGGGCTCGCCCTATTGATGATGATAACAATTCCATATGCTACCCCGTAGATGGGGCCATTAGTCAACAAGGTGATATTGTTGACGGTCAGCTTATCCAAGCAAAAGGTTTCAATTACAGTTTAACCTCTTTACTTGGTGGTGATGCCGCAACAGCAGCACCTTTTCAAGGCGGTAAATTTTCGTGTATTTATCTTGCGCCAAAAGATTACCATCGCATTCATATGCCCATGGCCGGTACTTTGCGGGAAATGATTTATGTGCCAGGGGAACTATTTTCTGTCAATCCACTAACGGCTCAAAATGTGCCCGATCTTTTTGCCCGCAATGAACGTGTTGTCGCTATTTTTGATACCGAATATGGCGAACTGGCTATGGTATTAGTTGGCGCAACAATTGTTGCTAGCATTGAAACAACCTGGGCAGGTGTTATTACCCCACCCGCAGGCAAAGACATCTTCAGATGGCAATACCCTAAAGAGGGCAGCAAGGCTATTACTTTTGAAAAAGGTGATGAAATGGGCCGCTTTAAGCTAGGTTCAACGGTCGTTAGCACCTTCGCCCCGAATATGTTGAGTGAATTTGCCGCCAATGCGGGCCCAGGTACGGTCACTCGTCTTGGCGAGGTTTATGCCTCACTAGATAAATCAGCAAAATAGACCTTTTACTCAGTACGAATATCAATCAACAAAACGGTTGCTCATTTAGTGTACTCGATATAAGCTTAGATGAAATACGATTAAATTCGTAACTTGGCTAAGTATTATAAAAATACTTAGCCTAATAAAAACGATCAAAAAGGAAGTGTACATGGCGCATGATAATTCTCCGGTGAAACCCACAGAGGCAGAGTTAACCTTACTCAATGTTCTTTGGAAAATGGGGCCCGCTACGGTACGACAGGTGCATGATGTTGTTAGTGCAACGCAAAAAACAGGCTACACCACCGTATTGAAAATACTGCAAATTATGCATGAAAAAACATTAGTCATTCGTGATGAAAGTAATCGCGCACACGTTTATGCCGCGGCTAATAGCCAAACACACACACAAACATCACTTATTAGAGACCTAATAAGTAAAGCTTTTGGTGGCTCTACCTCGAAACTAGTAATGCGCGCTATTGATGACTCAACCAGTACGCAAGAAATCAATGATATTCGTCAGCTGTTAAACTCATTAGAAAAACAGTAAGACTCTACTTTAATTATGCTTGAACAATTATTTAATAGCCCTTTTTTATATAGCTTATCGTTAACCTTAGTGCACTTTTTGTGGCAAGGTTTATTGGTGGCATTTATACTAAAGTCCGCATTATTTATTATTGATAAAAGTAAGCCAATATTACGCTATGCCTTAGCAATATTAGCCATGTTAACAAATGCCTGCCTCGCTATACTTACCTTTGTCATGGTCTATCCTGACACCAATTCAGGCATTAACAGTAACCTCAGCCCTATTGCGTTAACGAGTTTAGTCCATGAGTTAACCCAGAAGAATGCGTTGTTAAATTACCATGAATTACTACCCTCAATATTAGCTTACTCCTTGCCTTACCTGTCATTACTTTGGCTGGCGATAATTACTGCACTTGCCTGTAAGCTCTTAATTGAGGTTCGAAATGTAAATAATTTACCTATGTATGGCAGCGTTTCCCCCTCTACTGCTTTACTAGCGCGCTTTGATGAATTAGCTCAGCAAATAAAGTTAACAAAAACCCCTAAGCTACTTATCTCATTAAAAGCCGAAGTACCCATGGCAATAGGTTGGTTAAAACCCGTAGTATTACTACCCGCGAGTATGGTCACTGGCTTAAGTTCGGCTCAACTTGAAATGCTAATTTTGCATGAACTAGCTCATATTCGTCGCCATGATTATTTAGTTAATTTTCTGCAGACACTTATCGAGTTATTATTTTTTTTCCACCCTAGTGTGCATTGGATAGGCAAACAAATACGCAATGAACGTGAATATTGTAGTGACGATATTGCGGTGCAACATTGCGGTGATGCCATTGCCTATGCGCACACCTTAACTGATACCGCCTCGTTATGTGCTAAAGCGAATTTTCATACCATTCCAACGATGGCAATGGCCGCAACAGGTGGTGATTTAAAAGCACGAGTACTTCGTATTGTTGATCACCATTGTGCACCGAGCAATAATGCTAGCAAATGGCTCGCTGCTATTAGTCTCTTACTGGCATTAACCTTACTGAGCATAAATCAATTACTCACCATGCCATACGCCCAGCAGCTAAATAATCATTTCCCTTGGCAAAAAAACAATGCCTTTAGTCCGTATGTTTTTCAAAAAAATGTTAGCGCAGTTGAGCTCAATAAAACCCTATTCAAGCAAGAAAACACTAAAATAACCAAGGATTCCATTGCTCAGCAACTGTTAAATAGTCAGGTGAATACGACTAATAGATCACCGGTTGATCCTGCTGATAGTCAAAGTGACGTTAGTCTAGTAAGACCTAATGATATAGCATTAACGACTGCAATGATTGAACCCTCGTTTCAGCAACAAGAGCAAGTTATTGCTGAACCCACAATAAAAATGACCGCGGTTTCTCCGCCTGTGTCTAGCCAAGTAGCTAACAGAGATAAAGTACAAATAACTAAAATCCCTTTAACGGATAAGCAAAAAAAACCACTAGAAAAATCGTTTAATAGTCGGATAAATACCGCTCAACATAAAGTAACTAATCCGGCAGAGGATGGCTTAAACGCTAAATTAACGGCTGAAAAGGCCATACTCAGTGTTAGTGTGGTAGAACAGAGTCTAATAAAGACTAGCGCCACCATGGTTGCTCCAACGCAATCAAGCTCAATAACAAAAGTGACTAAATCAACAGCAGCTATCAACTTAGCGGCGGTATCAGCTACGCTTGATTATCCTGAGCAAGGTAATAGGCATTTCCCCGCACAATTCAATAATAAATTTCACAGTAACAACAGCCCTTATGCTCAGTTTTCATATCGCCAAGAGCTCAACGAATTAGCCGTACAGGATGAGCTATATACCGCATCACATGCTCTGGCTTCAACAACTGCTTTAATAAAGAAGACCAGTAAAGAAACCATAGCAACACCTAGGTCACATGTAGCAAAGCTATTGAATTCAATCAGCCCTATTTATCCAACCTTGGCTAAACGCCGTGGCATAGAGATGGAAGTAAAAGTAAATTTCACTATTGATCTTAATGGTAAAGTAAAAGATATTCACTTTAGCCAGCAGAGTAAACTAATCTATTTCAAATCGGCTATCCGCTCAGCACTGCGAAAGTGGCGTTTTAGTCCAGCAACCAAAAACAACCGAAATGTTAACAGTAAAATGAGTAAAATATTCTCTTTTAGCTTGCATGCATAACATGACTTTATGTTGAATACTTAATGCTCAAGGTAAGGCGTAACCCAGCCCTCTAAAAATAATCGACGCTCACATAGACTTACCTCAATAGCCACTTATTTCACCTTACTTATTAGGGTTCCACTTGAGCCAAATATCCCAGTTTAACCAAGAAAAAAACATTAAGGGTATGCTGCCAGATAAAATAACCTCTTTCTGGCAACAAGGCTTATTTCATTCATTTTCTGGTGTGAATAAAGTAAATATTCATTATGCGCAATTTATTCAGCAACAAGAGCAACTGCCAACTATCGTTATAGTATCAGGGCGTGGTGAAAGTTATTTAAAATACCAAGAACTAACGTTTGATTTATACCAGCAAGGCTATAATATTTTTATCCTCGATCACCGCGGTCAAGGTTTATCTGGACGTTTACTGGCCAATTTACATAAAGGTTATGTGGCTAAATTTCAACACTACGTTGATGATTTACACTACTTCATTGAAAATATCGTGACACACCACTGTCCCGCTAAACCTTACCTGTTAGCTCACTCAATGGGTGCTGCCATTGCCACCCGCTTTATGCAAGACTCACCCAAGGCCATTGCAGCTGCAGTAATTTCATCACCTATGTTAGGCTTCTATTCAGGTTTATTACCGACATCTATTGCATACACACTTATAGCCGCCAAGCTAACACTCAATAACTTAATCAGTAAAACACCTTGGTATTTTTTTGGACAAAAAAACTATTCTGCCGTTACTTTTAGCGAGAATAAGTTGACTCACTCAACAAAGCGTTATCAAATTTTTATCGACTTATACAAAAAAAACAACGTCATTCAACTTGGTGGGGTTACTACACATTGGTTAGCGCAGAGCATTGCCGCGCAAAAAAATATTTTCGCTAACATGGCTCAACTTAAAACACCGATATTGTTACTGCAAGCAGGGCGTGATAGCGTTGTTTGCCAACAAGCACAAAATGACTTTTGTCAGCAGTTACATAAGTTACAACCACAGTCTTGCCCTAAGGGAGTACCAAGTAGGATTGATGGTGCATTGCACGAATTATTCTTTGAAATAGATGACTATAGAAACAGCGCCTTAAGCCAGACTATAAATTGGTTTAAGCAACATAAAACTGCTGCAGCAATTAGCTAACAGAGCCTTTTGACTGCTCACTTTGCACTACCGAGCTAGGATCGTGATGAATAAAGACTTCGCAAGGGGCGAACAGGCGACAAATTTCATCTTCAATTTCATCGCCTATGCTATGCGCTTCAAATAATGATAAATCATCACTTAATTCTAAATGAAACTGCACAAAGCGCTTCACGCCCGACTGCCTTGTTCGTAACTCATGAATACCCATGGCTTGGCCGTTACTTAAAACAATAGCTCTTATTTGCGCCAGTTCCTCATCACATAACTCACTATCCATTAACTGGGAAACACTTTGTACCATAATTTGACCCGCGCCAAAAACAAGATAAAGAGCGACCAATATGGTGAACACACCATCAGCGTGTAGCCATATACCTTGACTCAAGATGATTGCGGCTAGAACCCCTAAATTTAGCAATAAATCCGATTGATAATGTAAGGCATCACCACTGATAATAATGGAGCCAGTACGCTTTATCACGTAACGCTGAAAAGTGACTAAACAAAGTGTTAAGGCAATAGCGATAATAGTCACCCAAATAGCCACTTCACTTTGCACTATAACTTGTGGATTAAGAACCCGGTAGACGCCACTGAAAATAAGGATAATGGCAGAGCCAAGCACAAAAGATGCTTGTACTAACCCCGCTAAACTTTCCGCTTTACCATGACCAAAGCTGTGCTCTTTATCTGCTGGTGCAAGGGCAAAACGCAGAATAACAATACTCATTAGCGAAGCGAATAAATCTAAAATCGAATCAGTGGTAGAAGCGAGCATGGCGCTAGAATCAGTAACCAGCCAAGCATAGAGTTTAATCACCACTAAGATCAGTGCTATTGAAGTAGAAGATATAGCGGCCCGCCGTACCCATAATGCATATTCGTCCGTTGATATTGAACTTATCGCCATAGCCAATCCTTGAAGAAAATTAAGAGCTAAAAGTTATTTGTGCTTATAGCCGCTTCCAATCAAGCGGTAAGTTACACCGTGTATTTTAACGGGTAACAAGTATATAATAACAAAAATTTTATCCGATGATGATTGTTATGCTAGATGTTGTACTTTTTCAACCACAAATTCCGCCCAATACCGGTAATATTATTCGTTTATGTGCAAACTCAGGCTTTCGTTTGCATTTAATTGAACCCTTAGGTTTTGATTTAGAGGATAAAAAATTACGTCGTGCCGGTTTAGACTATCATGAATTTGCCGCAATACAACGCCATGCAAATTTCAAAGCTTTTATGGACAAAGAGCAGCCCAAGCGAGTATTAGCCATAACAACTAAGACCAACAATTTTTATGGCGATGTTAAGTTTCAAGCAGGGGATTATTTATTGTTTGGCTCAGAGACGGCGGGATTACCCGAAGAAGTTCGTGTACAAATCCCAGATAAAAATAAAATTAGAATTCCGATGTTAAAAGAAAGTCGCAGTATGAATTTATCAAACGCCGCAGCGGTAATTGTTTACGATGCTTGGCGTCAATTAGGTTTTCCAAACGCGGTATAATAAGCCGGGTATAAAGTAAGGGTAAATCGGCTTTCAAGCCGATTTACCCTGCTATTTCTAGGTGATGAAGTTATTCAAATTTCTTATCACGAGAAAGTAAATCAGCCGCAGCTAACTTGGTATCTTTGCCACAATAAAGTACTTGGTATACTTGTTCAACAATAGGCATTTCCACGCCATGTCGTTTGGCTAGCATATACACTTCTCTTGTATTACGGTAGCCTTCAACTACTTGCCCAATATCAGTAATAGCTTGCTCAACTTCACTGCCCTTACCTAACGCTAAACCAAATCGGCGATTACGAGATTGATTATCTGTACAGGTAAGAACCAAATCACCTAAGCCTGCCATGCCCATAAAGGTGGCCGGCTCAGCATTTAACGCTAAACCTAAGCGGGTCATTTCAGCTAAACCTCGGGTAATTAATGCCGTACGGGCATTGGCACCAAAACCAATACCATCAGATATGCCGGCGGCAATAGCGATAACGTTTTTAACGGCACCACCAAGTTGTACACCAATAAAATCTTTATTCGAATAAACCCGAAATAATTTTTCACAATGCAGTAAGTCTGATAACTCAGCAACAAAATCATCATCTTCAGATGACAAGGAAATAGCAGTAGGAAAACCTGAAGCCATTTCTCTAGCAAACGTAGGACCGGATAGCACCGCTAAAGAGACTTTACTGCCAAGTATCTTAATGGCGACATTCTGCAATAAATCCCCAGTTTCAGGATCTAAACCTTTAGTAGCCCAAGCAATTTTTGCATTGCTGGTTAACATTGGCTTAATTTGCTTAAGCATATCGGCAAAAGCATGGCTTGGTACCACAACCAATATATTATCACTCGCTTGCACTGCCTTTGTTAAATCAGCTTCTAGTACTAAAGCATCAGGAAAAGCACAGTCCTCAAGATATTTAATATTTTGTCTATCTTGCGCCATGGTAGCGACATGTTTAGTATCACGCCCCCATAACAGGGTTTTATGACCATTTCTGGCTAAACAAATTGCTAGGGCTGTGCCATAAGATCCGGCACCGAGCACAGTAATTTTTGCAGCTAAAGACATATTCAACCCTATTTATAAGCTAATGTTATTTGCACTTAAGTACTAATGACTAGTGTGTTTCGCTGCTTTGAGGCATGTTCTCTTTTGCTGCACGTTGCTGTACATAAGAAGCATATAAACCTTCAAAGTTAACGGGTGTTAAATTAAATTGTGGGAAAGAACCGCGGTTTACTAAGCTTGCTACCGTCTCACGTGCATATGGGAACAATGTTGTTGGGCAAAAAGCGCCAATAGTATGGGCTAATTGAGCTTCAGGTAAGTTACCAATAGTAAAGATGCCAGCTTGTTGTACTTCCGCTAAAAAGGCTGTTTGACCTTCAACGGTGGCGGTTACTGTTACAGATAACACCACTTCATAAGTATCATCAGCTAACTTAGTCGAGCGGGTATCAAGGTCTAACTTGATCTCTGGTTTCCAATCTAACTGAAATATGGCCGGAGAATTTGGTGTTTCAAAAGAGACATCTTTAGTATAAATACGTTGAATGGAGAATTCTGGAGATGGTTGTGTTGCTTCACTGTTCGCTACTTGGTTTTCTTCAGCCATGAGTGGCTCCTTTATTGTAATTGTTGTCAGTAAACTTAACTGATTGAGTCTTATTATTATGCGTTTAGAACCAATCGGACTAATTTATTGCTCATTGAGCGAGCATTAATTAATCCGTTTGGCATAATAACGCATCTAGCTGATTATTCATTTCTAAGGCGACTAATTGATCACAGCCGCCAACATGTTCATCATTAATAAATATTTGTGGTACGGTATAACCGCCATTGCTACGTTCAATCATGGCGGTACGCATAGTCATATCACCATCGATCTTAATTTCATTGTAAGCTACCGATTTACCTTTGAGTAAGGCCAATGCATGAGTACAATAAGGGCAGTATGCTTTGGTATAAATATCAACTTTTGCCATTTTAATTTCTCTGTCATTAATTAATGATATGGATTAGTCATGTGGACAAGCGAACTAATTATTTTGCTACCGGTAAACCGGCACCCGTCCAACTATTCATACCACCTTTTAGTACACTAACACGGCTGAAACCAGCCTTAAATAAATCGTTAGCTATTTGCATAGCACTCATACCGGCCGCACATACTACAATGATGGGTTTGTCTTTATATTTTTCAAGACTAGTCAGACCATTCTTGCTGATTTTTTCACTAGGCAAGTTGATGGCATCAAGGATATGTCCCGCTTTAAACTCTTTGTCCTTGCGGATATCAAGGGCAACGCCTGCCTCTCTATTCATTAAAAAAGTTAAATCTTGTGTACTAATTTGTTTAATTGGCGACATTTTCATTTTAATTGTCATGAAGATAATCATTACCACTAAGGCAACCCAAACCGCGCTCAGCATGCCATTATCGACTGCAAAAGTAATTAATTGTTCCATAAATAAAGACCATTTTTTATCAAATTTCGAATCGGCATATTATACGCAAATCACTTAGAATTGCGAGCATATACCGCGAGGTAAAACTTAGTAACCCATGTTGGAACATTTCTATGTTAAATCCTTAGTGAATAACACCATACTAGGGTGTACAATACTTGCCGATAAAATACGGTAAACATTAACTATAACGGGGAAAATAATGGCGCATAAAAAATCAATGGTACTAATGATTCTAGATGGTTGGGGATACAGAGAAGAGACTAGTTCAAACGCTATACACCATGCAAAAACCCCCGTATTAGATGACTTAAAAGCCAATTACCCTAATATGCTTATCGATACTTCAGGCATGGCTGTCGGTCTACCCGATGGACAAATGGGCAACTCGGAAGTTGGCCATGTAAATCTAGGTGCTGGCCGTGTAGTGTATCAAGACTTTACTCGTATCACTAAAGCCATCAACGATGGTGACTTTAAGGATAACCCGACGTTATGCCAAGCGGTTGATAAGGCCGTATCTGGGGATAACGCCGTACATATTTTTGGTTTACTCTCTCCTGGTGGTGTCCATAGCCATGAAGATCATATCTTCGCCATGATGGAACTTGCCAAAAACCGTGGCGCAAAAAAAGTCTATTTACATGCCTTTCTTGATGGCAGAGATACTCCGCCTCGTAGTGCACAAGCATCCTTAGCAAAAGCCCAACAAAAATTTACTGAATTATTTACCGACACAGGAAGCGAAGGACAAATAGCCTCTGTTATTGGTCGTTACTATGCCATGGATAGAGATCAACGCTGGGATCGTGTTGAAGCAGCTTATAACTTGATGGTTAGTGGTAGCGGATTACACCAATATAATAACGCCTTAGATGCCCTAACTGCGGCTTATGAACGCAATGAAAATGATGAGTTTGTTGGCGCCAGCGCGATAACTACGCCATCGGGGGAAACTATCAAAGTAAATGATGGTGATACGTTGATTTTTATGAATTTTAGAGCCGACCGCGCCCGTCAATTTAGCCGATGTTTTACCGAAAATAACTTCGAGGGTTTTCAACGGAAATGCACGCCAGCCATCGGTAGTTTTGTGATGTTAACCCAGTATTCAGTCGACATTGACGCACCATCAGCTTTTGCGCCAGCGACGTTAACTAACGTCATGGGTGAATGGTTAGCCAAACATGATAAAACACAACTACGTATTTCTGAAACGGAAAAGTTTGCCCACGTCACTTTCTTCTTTAGCGGTGGTAAAGAGGATAATTTTGCCGGAGAAGAGCGCATATTAATACCCTCACCCGATGTGGCGACTTACGATTTACAACCAGAAATGAATTCAACAATACTCACTGATAAGCTAGTCGGCGCTATTGAAAGTGGTCAATATGACTTTATCGTCGTCAACTACCCTAATGGTGACATGGTTGGCCATACGGGTAACTTTGCTGCGACAGTAAAGGCTTGTGAAGCCGTAGATACTTGTGTTGGTCGTGTAGTTAAAGCATTACAAGAACATGGTGGCGAATGTTTTATTACCGCCGATCACGGTAATGCTGAGCAAATGGAAGATCCCATATCAGGCCAAGCACATACTGCCCATACCTGTGAGCCGGTACCACTAATCTATGTTGGCCGTAAGGCTACTCCCGCAGCGTCGGGTACTTTAAGTGATATATCACCAAGTATATTGCACTTAATGGGCATGGCACAGCCGGAAGAAATGACCGGTTCAATATTAATGCCACTAACGAAGTGATCTTAAAGCAGCCATGATAGCTTAAAAAATGTGCTTGCCGACACCAGAGCAATGGCTAGTCAAGATGCATCTTGAGCTAACATGGCTATAAGTGATATATTGGTTTTTAACTTTTTGTCACTATCGATTGCGAGCTTGTTTATCGACACTTATTTATCCAGTAAACACTTTCAGCAGCTAGGCGCAGCAAGCTTATTCATAGTAAGTTTGCTGTTTGCTTTTCCCGCGCACGCTGAGCAAAATAAGCGTAATGAAAGCACACAACAACAAAACCGTGCCAAACTTAGTGATGTTCAGCAAGCCATTGCTACACAAGAATCAAATATTTTTGATACCAATAAACAACGCAGTAACCTAGAGCGACAACTAAAAACTGATGACTTAGCCATAGCTAAAGTAGCCAAAGCCATCAATGATATTGAGGTTAAACTCAGTAACACACAAGTAAAAATAGCCACACTAGCCAGAGAAAAACAACAGTTAACCATAGCAAAGAAAAAGCAAGAGCGCTTATTGGCACAACAGCTTAGAGCCGCATATACCACAGGCCAGCACGATTACCTTAAATTACTACTTAACCAAAATCAAAGTGATAAAATTCAACGTACCATCAGTTATTATCAATATTTAAATCAGGCAAGAACCAAAGAAATAGATAAATTTCAAGCAACCATAACGAAACTACTGCAAGTAAACACTGAGCATCAAGAGCAAGTTACGTATTTACAGCAGCTTAAAGCTGAGCAATTACAGCAAGGCACGCAATTACGAACCAGTAAAAAGCAACGCAGTAAAACCTTATCAAAATTAAGCCGCAAGTTACTTTCCAGCCAGCAGCAATTGAATAAACTTAAAGCCGAAGAAAACAACTTAAACCAAGCATTACATAAACTAGCCGCCATTATTCAGGCAGAAATTGATTTAACCGGTTTAAGCAAATTAAAACGAAAGCTGTCCTGGCCGGTTAAGGGACGTATGTTGCATCGCTTTGGCAGTCGTAAACAGGGTTACTTAAAGTGGAAGGGGGTATTAATCAGTGCGCCAATCAGCCGCCAAGTACAAACGATTCATAATGGCACAGTGTTATTTTCTGACTGGCTTAAAGGTTATGGTTTATTAACCGTTATCGATCATGGCAATGGCTATATGAGCCTTTACGCTCATAATCAAACCTTACTCAAAGCCGTTGGCGATCGTGTCGAAACAGGCGAGCCTATAGCGTTAGTTGGCCAAAGTGGCGGCCAAGACCAATCAGGGCTTTATTTTGAAATTCGCCACCGAGGCAAAGCCCTTAATCCAAAGCTATGGTGCAAATAAAGTGTGATATTTATTTATCCCTTTAGCTAAAATATTATATTTTTTAGCTAAATTACTACTAGGCTTTTTACTAATTAAATAATTATAAGGACCCCTTATCTGGTGCAAAATACTCTGTTGAAAAAAATGTCCTTTATAGCTAATTTTCCCCTACTCGTTATGATGCTAATAAGTTATCAGAGCCAAGCTCAAACGAATCGAGTTGCCATCATCATTGATGATATGGGCTATCGTTACACAGATAAACACGCATTAACCTTACCCGGCGCAATTACTTATGCCTTTTTACCCCATACCACCTACGGAAAAAAACTTGCCATACAAGCGAATAATGCCAATCATGATGTGCTAATCCATATTCCAATGGAGTCTAAGAATAGAGAGAAATTAGGCCCTGGCGCGTTAACTAGCGCTATGGATGAAGATGCCTTTAAAAGAAGTTTGACTAAATCCTTCGCTGAAATCCCTTTTGCAATTGGCATTAATAATCATATGGGCAGCTACCTCACGCAACTTTATCAACCAATGGCGTGGACCATGGCTTTTTTAAAACAGCATGAATTACTTTTTTTAGACAGTAAAACCAGCCCTCATTCACAGGCGAAACAAGCGGCGATAGACTACGGCGTACCGGTAAAATCAAGGCAGATTTTTTTAGATAATGAATTAACTGATGAATATATTAGTCAACAATTTAAGCAACTAATAGCGATTGCCCAAAAGCATCAAATCGCTATTGCTATCGCTCACCCACACCCTGAAACTGTGGCGATATTAACTAAGCTGATCCCAACGTTAGCCTTACATGGTATAAAGTTAGTACCGCTATCACATTTATATCAAAGTGAAAGTAGCAATAAAGTCACCGCGGTTAGTGAGTAACATCTGCAACAAGCGTTTGACTAAATTGAAATGTTATTCTCTCGCAGTACTTGATGTAAATACTTTACCGGTATTGCGTAAGTGATACCGCTAGGATTACTAATAACCGCTTCTTTAGTGCTCTGCACAAACACTTTATTGATTATGCCAACCACTGCCCCTGTTTTCATATCATACATAGCACTACCACTATTTCCCGGATAAGCAGTAGCATCAAGCTGATAAACTAAGTAGGGGTTGCGCATACGTTTAAGCATTTTCAAATTGATTTGTTGCGCGGATACCGCTGGTACAACTATTGGCGTAAGACTAGCTACGATACCTCGGTGAGTAACCGGGTATAAGCCCAGCACACCGCCAATAGGAAAACCGGTAAAAGCAATAAAACTACCATCGGCGATGAAATCACTATTAGCCAAGGTCATCGCAGGTAAAGCCGGTCCCGATATTTTTAAAATAGCTAAATCATATAAGCTGGAAGTCGCCACGATTTCAGCTTCTCTGACTTTAGCATTTTTACCTGAACCAATAAAAACCGCCATTTTTTGTAATAGACTGTCGTTTAATAAGGTCGGTAATACATGATTATTGGTGACTATGTAACGGCCATTACCAATGACAAAGCCAGTGCCCCGTAAAATATTTTGCGGGCGGCTAGTAGGTGTATGCACACCAATACCAACAACTGACGGCTTAATTTTTGCGACAACATCAACAAAGTCGGCATGAGCGTATGGCATAAGTATGCACAGACAAAAACTAACAAGCTGCATGGTTGGTCTCATAATTTTTCCTATATAATTTATGTGATATTAGTTACCGAAATAAAGTCTACCTTAAAGCCTCCCTGATATAAAATGCATTACTTTACCCTTGCTAAACAATATTTTTCGCAAAATCGCTAACTTTGTTCATAATTAAGGCTAAAGTTTACTGTTAAAAATGTCAGTAGCCTTGATATCCTTTGCGGTTAAGGGGGTTAAATGAAAAAATCTATAGTGCCAATTTTTGCTGGTGGCGGTACCCGACTACCAGCCCACTTAGGCGTATTAAAAGCATTGCAATTACTCGATATTGACTTTGAAGATCTTGTCGGTGTCTCTGGCGGCAGCATCATTGCCAGTTTCTATGCCGCCGGTTTAGCCTTAAATGACATAAAAAGAATTGCCTTACAAACAAATTATAACCAATTTCGAGAGTTCTCCTTAATCAAACTTATTCGCCATGGTGGCTTAAGCTCTGGCGATGCTTTTGAACGCTGGGTGGATAATCATTTACAAGGAAAAACGTTCGCTCAATTAGAGAAAACCCTTCATATAGTTGCTACCGATGTCACTAACGGCAAACCCGTCATCTTTGATGCTGAATTAACCCCTGATATGAAGGTATCACAAGCGGTAAGATTTTCCATGTCTATCCCACTGGTTTTTAGCTTTAAAACCTACGGGAAATGTATTATGGTTGACGGCAGTATTTTATCTGAAGATGCCTTACACAGAGACTGGGATCATAAAGGTACACCGGTACTTTGTTTTCGTTTACGCGGTGAACATGAATATGATCAACTAAGTGTTAATGGCTTATTTCCTATCTTTAACTATGTCACGCTACTTATTCGTACTTTTATGACCACTATTTCCCGTGAGTATATTAACGAGAGTTTTTGGCACAACACCATAGTGATAAACATAGGTGAATACTCAGCGGTTGATTTTAAAATGACGACCAAACAAAAGCATCAGCTATATAAAATTGGTTTTAAAACCGCAATGGAAGTTATTCCATTAAAAATGAATATGGAAACTCATGATATAATTCATTAAATTCTAAGAATTCCCTTTAACTGCTACTTGCCTCTGTTATGCTTTTACGGTCATAATAGTGTGACTCAGATTACCCCCGACATTTTATTTTCAGGATGATAAATGACCAGCTTGATTCACCAGCTCATTAGTTTTAGTGCCCAGCGCTATCCCCATGCGATTGCGCTGCAAATAAATACTAACCAGCTTAGTTATGCTCAACTTGATAAAGAAGTGAAGGCAGTCGCACAAGGTTTTTTGTCCCTTGGCGTTAATCAAGGTGATCGAAGAGCAAATTGCTCAAGTGCTTAAGGACCTGCCGTTAAAGTAAGTTAATTTACGCAGTTTTCATATTTATACTGGCTCACAAAACCTTAATGCCGAGGCTATCATGGCAGCGCAACAACAAACATTTGCCTTAGCACAACAATTAGTTGAGTTAACACGCAAAATAACCACTATAAAAATAGATTACCTGAATATTGGTGGTGGCTTTGGTGTGCCCTACTTTGCTAATGAGCAGCCATTAGCCGTGTCAGCAATTGCCGATAATTTACAGGCACTTTTGCAGCAATATAAAACCTTGACTGACGGGGTCGAGCTGATCTTAGAGCTAGGGCGGTATTTAGTCGCCGAAGCTGGTATTTATGTCTGTAAAGTGGTTGATATTAAGGTTTCCCGTGGCACAAAGTATTTAGTGTGTGATGGCGGTTTACATCATCACCTCGCTAACTCAGGCAATTTTGGCCAAGTCATTCGCAAGAATTACCCGCTAGCAATAGGCAAGGAACTAGAGCAAGTTAACATTGTCGGGCCCTTATGCACGCCGCTTGATATTTTAGCGGACAAAATTATGCTACCTAAAGCCAGCCTAGGTGATTATGTCGTAGTCTTTCAATCTGGCGCATATGGCGCTTCAGCAAGCCCTAAGGACTTTCTAAGTCAACCGCAATTAAGCGAAATATTACTTTAAAGCGCAATTTGACATTAATTATAGCTAAATTGAGTTAACGACTATACTGGTATTAGCCTAGTTATTTACAATTTCATCATGGAATAATAATGAACTGGAATCAACGATTATTAAGCACTCCTATTATTGCTAATATCACTAAAAAAATCATCTCCGCTAAGGCAAGTAGAGAAGCGCATAGTATTGCAGAACATTTCACCCAATTTTTACAACCTCATGTTGCCGTAAACCAAGCATTAAAAGAAGAAGCATTTAAAATACGTCATAATGTTTACTGCGAAGAACTCGCTTTTGAAGAGGTGAGAGAAAATGGCCAAGAGACTGATGAGTTTGACGAGCAATCTATTTTCTCTTTAATTAAGCATAAACCTTCGGAAACATTTACCAGTTGTGTGCGCTTAGTCACCTCAAATGGTCCCGAGCAATTACTGCCCATAGAAAAGTATTGCCTAGACTCTATCACTAACGAAGCGCTTAGCCCTAAGCGCTTTAACCGTGCTGAAATAGCTGAAATTTCACGATTAGCCGTTAAAGCTGATTTTCGTCGCCGTAAAGCCGATCACTACAAGGGCTCGGGCACCGGGGTAATTAGTGAGATTAGCTATTCGGAAACAGAATTACGTTGCTTCCCCTTTATTGCCATCGGATTATATATGGCGGCAGCAACCATGGGCATGAATACGGGAATTCGTCATGTCTATGTGATGATGGAACCGAGACTCGCGCGCAGCATGAAGTTTATTGGCATATCCTTTCAGCAACTTGGCCCTACTGTTGACTACCATGGCTTACGCGCGCCCTATTACATCAGCCCTGAAATATTTATGAAAGACCTTTCACCTGGCTTTAAAAGTCTTTATAAAACGATTGAAAAAGACATCTGCTTGCAACTGAAGCAAATGAATCTAACTTAAATTCAGCTAATATACATTAACAGCACTCAACAGCGGTTTACCGCTAAGTACCTGCCATGTCACCACAGCTTGCTTCCCTCATTGAAAATGTCCTAGCAACAAAGTCACGTTTTTCATCTGCCCCTCAGCAACTTGCTCGATTTATGCGTGCTACAGAAGGGCTCGATAACTTTGACAACAAACAACGACAGCTGATGGCCGTGATTACACTGACTGACGTTAGCGAAATTAAACTAATACTTGATTTAGCCAACCAATGTGCCAAGGATGAAAAACTCGCTTTTTCGTTGTACCCCATCAGTACCGGTAATAATTGGGGTTATGGTACTAGCCAACCGACCGGGCTAGCTAACAATATTATTCTTTTAGATTTAGGTCGCTTAACAAAGATAACTCATTTTGATAGCGAGTTAGGCCTAGTTACCATAGAGCCAGGAGTCACTCAACAACAATTAAGTGATTTTTTACATCAGCATAATCATGATTATATGGTGCCCGTCACGGGTGCAGGCCCGAGTTGCTCCCTATTAGCTAATGCTTTAGAGCGGGGCTACGGTATAACGCCTTATACCGACCATTTCAGTGCGGTTACTAGTATTCAAGGCTACTGGGCTAACGGTAGACCCTATCAATCTGCCGTTTATGAGTTAGATGCCAGTGAGGAAAAACTGGTAGATAAAACCTTTAAGTGGGGACTCGGTCCTTATTTAGAGGGACTATTTACTCAGTCAAACCTTGGTATTGTCAGCCAAATGACCCTTCGCTTAGCGAAGATAAAACCAGATTTCACGTCCTTTTTTATTCAAATGGCCGATGATAGCCTACTTGAAGCCGCCGTACCTTTGATCAGAGAGGTGTTGCAAGATTATGAAGGTATTGTTGGTTCAATTAACCTTATGGATCAGCGGCGCTTATTGTCAATGTTTGCCAAGAACCCTAATGGTAATGATGCTCATCAAGTCATGCTCAGTAACGATATTAATAAACTAGCTAGCGAGCTAAGAGCCCCTAGTTGGACTATTGTCGGTAGTATTTACGGCAGTAGCAGAGTTGTTAAGGTGGTAAAAAAAGAAATAGACGACATTTTCAAACAACTACCATGTAAGCGTATTTACTCAAATAGCCTAAGTATTATCCTAGCAAATAAAACTATCGATATTTTGCCCGCATGGTTAATCAATAAAGTACCGATGTTAACTACGATCGCTGAGCAGCTTAATTCTTTTAATAAAGGTAAAGACATAATGCTAGGCAAGCCCAATAAAATTGCCTTAAAACTAGCCTATTGGCGCCATAAAGACGCTGATGGTTTTGATAAAGATAAGCTATCACCTGGTCAAGATGGTTGTGGTTTACTTTGGTATGCGCCATTAATTCCCATGAAAGCAAATAAAATGCGGGAGTTTGTTGAGTTTATTAGAGCAACATGTCCAAAATTTAATATTGAACCTTTTATTACGTTTACCAACTTAAAACACGACTGCGTTGACAGTACCATCCCTATAGTCTTTGATTTAAGCAATCCTAAAGCCGTTAACGATGCCCATAATTGCTTAAAAATGTTGGTAGAACAAGGCCTGAAAAAAGGCTTTGTACCTTACCGGCTTAATATTGATCAGCAACAATGGCTACTCAATAAGGACAGTGATTTTTGGCAAACGGTTAATCAGCTAAAAAGCAGCTTAGATCCAAATAATATTTTGAGCCAAGGACGATACAACCCAAACTAATACCCGATAAACGGCTATTTATCGGGCTTTATCTATATATCAACTGACCATTAAATTGTTAAAGTAACTAAAAATTAGTAAAGCATGGCGGCACTAGGGTTTAATATCATTAATAAACTTAAGCGCTCTAAAGCACAATAATCAACGGCATTTTCTAATATCTTTTTATCGATGCAAAGTAGCTCTAATTGCTCTTTTGTTAACAAGTCACTGTAATCTATACTTTGCCCTTTAAACAGCTGGTTTTTGCTCATCACCCGTTTAGCAACATATAACAGCTGTGTTTCGGTACTGTATTGACTTAAGTCGTCAACATCTTGGTCACGAATGGGAGCAAAAATGCTATAAGGTAATTGCCATTCTTTTAGTAGCGCGGCTGAGCACTCCCCGTAAGTAAAACCAAGCACCTTATGTTGCTTAATCCAAGGCAATAAATTGATATCCTGACTTTCGCAAGCACTATGCTTATCAGCGGTCATTTGATGAACCAGCAACTCACCTAAATTATGTAGCAAGCCTAAAATAAATAAGCGCTCTGCATGGGCAATGCCCAAGCTAGTACCTAAAAACTTCATCAGCAAAGCACAATCGATACTTTTTATCCAAAAGTCCTCAAGGTAATCTTGATTGGCATCAATATTCTTAAAAGCTTCTGTGGTAAAAAAAACAATGACTAGGTTATAAACTTCGGTGATCCCTAACACTAACACGGCTTTAGAAATGGTATCTATTTTACCTGGGTAACTAAAAAATGGACTATTCGCTAGTTTTAAGACGGTACCTGCAAGCGCGGGATCAAGCAGAATAACTTCTGAAATATCATCTATGGTTGAAGCTTCATCATCAATTAACTCCCTGATCCTAATAAAAGAATCAGAAAAAACAAAAATTTCACTCGCTTGCTGTACATAATCATCTGCGGTCATCTTTTTCCCTTAAATACTGCAGTCTAAAATTCCGACATCTTAAGTTACTTAGCCAATAATACCTTCGCTCTTTGGCTAATTACAGCTAGATGTAACTATATGATATATCAATTCTCAAATTCAAGTTACTAATAGTCAATACTTATTTGATATGAGCTAAATTTCCGCATATTTATTACGCCCTTATCAAAAATCAAATATTGACCTTTAATACCCATAAGTACTCCGCTAACCGTGGCAGTTTTATCAAAATTAAAAGAGCTTATTTTTGTTAAATACTCACGCACAGGGAAATGAATATCTTGCACACTCTCATTTAACTCTACAACCGCATCACTGCCAAATTGAAGCCTAAGTTCAGATAAGCGAAAACTAATCTCAGGAATTAACTCCTCTGCTTTTGCTTTTAGATCAAGCGGCTCTGGCTGCCCTTTTAACATGGCGCGCCAATTAGTTTTATCACTAATAAATTCAGCTAGCGCGGTCTCGACCAGACCTGACTGCAAGCGGGTACTCACTTTAAATATCGGTAAGGCTTGGCAAGCACCTTGGTCTATCCAGCGAGTGGGCAGCTGAGTGTGTCGGGTTATACCTACTTTTAAGCCCGAGCTATTCGCTAAATAAACATAATGATCAACCATACAGTGACTTTCACCCCACTCAGGCTCGCGACATGTGCCTAAGTGAAAGTGGCAAGTTTCTGGTTTCATAATACACAAATCACACTGGGCAAGTTTACTCATACATGGGTAACAATAACCCTGCGAATAACTCTTTTTGGTGCGTTTACCACAATGTTTACAAGCTATATTACCAGTAAAATGTAAACTGATGGTTTTACCTATTAAGGGATTTAAGGCAATACTTTGTTTAGTTCCATCTCGGCTAAGACTAGCTAAAGGCAGTTGATACTGTACTAAATTATTACTATCAAGTTGCGCGGTTAGTTTTTCTATCGCGCCGACTTCACTCATTGGCATAATGGCTCTCTATTTTTTATCTTGTATTAGGTTTTTTTATTTTTTTTCATCAAGGACGTTTGATTTTTTTGCTGTGCGACCGCAAAGACTTACCTGCTTTTAGCCAGGAAAATTTAACCGGGTTTATCTGACACTAAAATTGCACTTTTTTTCGTGTTTGTTTAACGACTTTTCGATTTGCTTTGCCAGCTAAGCGCCTCTTCACCGAACCTTTGGTGGGTTTGGTCGCTCGTCGACGTTTTTGAATGACCATCATGGCAAGAATAAAGTCTTTTAAACGCGCTAGGGCATCCTCTTTATTCATTTCTTGGGTACGAAATTTTTGTGCTTTAATGATAACAACACCCTCTTTGGTTACGCGACTATCTTTAGAAGTAAGTAAACGCTCCTTATAGATTGTTGGTAACGAAGAACGCTTAATGTCAAAACGTAGGTGAATAGCGGTGGCGACTTTATTAACACGCTGACCACCATTACCCGTCGCACGTATTGCACTCAGCTCTATTTCCCAATCCGCTAGACTGACATTGTTTGATATTTCAAGCACTTTTATTTACCATGATTACTTTTACTTTATTTACCGCTAATTATTGCTTTATATGACAGAAGATAACAAAACGACAACTTGGTGGGTTTATTTCCTCCGCTGTAACGATAATAGTTTATATGCTGGCGTTACCACTGATATTCAGCGCCGAATTGCTGAACATAATAACAGTAAACTGGGCGCAAAATATACCCGAGCAAGACGACCCGTGAGCTTGGCTTACCTTGAAGCAGCTGACAATAAAAGCTCTGCTTGCAAAAAAGAGTATCAAATTCGCCATCTCACTAAAGCCAAGAAAGAACAGCTTGTCAGTATTTTCAACCACAAGTAACAGGTCTGCTCAGTTAGAGATATGTACCTTTTTTTCGATTTAAGGTAAAACTACTGTAGACTGCTGGGATCGAATACGTTTTACTCAAAATGAAGTTGTAATGATGTCTATTAAAGAAATGTTTATTGAAAATTATTGCCCTCTTAGCGCTGATAAAATCAGCTTCACCCGCCAACAAGCCAGTGACTTTGCTAAGCAGGTAGCCGATGACTTTAACCCTTTACACAATATAGACGCTAGACGTTTCTGTGTGCCTGGTGATTTACTGTTTTCAATCATTATCGCCAAATCTGGGCTGCATCAAAAAATGACTTTCAATTTTTCCGGCATGGTTAACGACAAAGTTCAGCTGATTTTTCCACAGAAGATTGAAAATAGCTTCGATATTAAAGATGAAAAAGATAAAACCTACTTAACGGTTAGTGCCAGCGGTAATAAAACAATGAACCCTGTCATAATCAATGCACTAACAAAAGCATATGTAGACTTTTCTGGCCGCACTTTCCCTGATATTTTAGTTAAGTTAATGGCTGAAAATAAAGTCATGATCAACCCTGCTCGTCCTATGGTAATGTATCAATCAATGTCTATTGACTTACATACCTTAGAGGCTGAATCAGTCACTTTACAACTGGCTAAAACCAGTTTATCTATAGATGGTAAACGCGGTAATGCTTGGCTTGAATTTGATTTATTATCAAACGGTGCTGTTATTGGACACGGTAAGAAACACATGTTATTAAGTGGCTTGCGTGCTTATGAACAAGAAGCTATCGATGCTATGGTTAAGCAATACCATGCAAGTAAAACAAACTACCAAGCTTAAACGGGTCAGTTAATTACCGGTTGTACTTTTGTTCAAATACACCTTGTTGTTGTTGTTTATCTTCACTGCAATAAGCAAAAACATTGAGATTTTTGGGACGCTGGCACTTAATGGGTTGCTGATAAAACTGCAACCAAGCCCATTTCTTATCTCCTTGATATTTTGCTTTGATTACAATCGCACTGCCTTGATTAAACCTTGCCACTTTATTTACTAACTGGGACCTTTTTATCTTCATTTGGCTGTAATGAATGCTGTTCTTCGCCAGTTTCTTTTTCTTTGACTGCTTTTTTGACTTTTTATTTATTTTGCCATATTTCACCTTAAATGACGCCAAAGAGCTATGTTCACACTGCCACCATTTATCTCTCGCTTTATCCTCTTTAACACGTAAAGTTTCACCTCTCTTTAAAGAGTAGCCTTTACGCTGCATGGTTTGAATATGATGGAGCTTTGCCAATAAAGGTTTACATCTTTTTTTAGCTGCTGTAGACGCGCTAAATGTTAAAAGCAACACCGCGATAAAGGTATAAATAACAGTAGGGTAAGTAATTATTTTCATCCTAGCATCCTTGCTAACCTAGTTAACGACAGCACATAAAGCTCAGCCACTTGGTATTAATCATTAAGGTATTCATTTTTAAAATATAGACTAGACTTTACTTTTTACCAAGGTCACGATACACGGAGGTTAGTGATGCAGACATATAGTTTACTGATTTTCTTTACACTCTTTTTAATAAGCTGCTATCCCTTAAAAGCACAACAAAGTCCGCTAGCTGAGCAACAACAGCATAAGCCAACTAAACCTAACTTACAGCATGGTGTAAGTTACCAAGAAGTAGCAGATATAAGTCAGTATTTTGTTTCTGAAAAACTTGATGGTGTACGCGGTTACTGGGATGGTAAACAACTAATCACCCGCCAAGGTAATTTAATAAATAGCCCGCATTGGTTCAGCCAGTATTGGCCGACCTACCCTATTGATGGTGAGTTATGGATAGCACGAGGTCAATTTCAGCCATTACTTTCCTGTGTTAGCAAACGACAAGCAGAAGAAAACAAAACGATTAGCTGTTGGCGAAACGTCCGCTTTATGATGTTTGATCTGCCAGCATACCAAGGAGACTTTGCTAAACGAGTTAAAAAAATGCGGGCTTTATTAATACAAGTGCCATCGCCCTATTTAGCTATGATCAGCCAAGTGCGCGTTAACAGCATAAATACCCTTGAGGATAAATTGCATGACGTGGTCACCGCTCAAGGTGAAGGGCTTATGCTACACCTTGCCAGTGCCCACTATCGAGTAGGCCGAAACCCAGCGTTAATGAAACTGAAAAAACATCAAGATGCCGAGGCTATCGTCATTGCTCATACTAAGGGTAAAGGTAAGTATCAAGGACAGCTTGGTGCCATTGAAGTTAAAACAGTCAATGGCATTATTTTTAAGATAGGCTCGGGCTTTAGTGATTACCAACGTGCCCATCCACCAGGAATTGGCACTACCATCACCTTTAAGTACAACGGTTTAACACAAGCGGGTATCCCAAGATTTGCCCGTTTTTGGCGGATAAAGGCCATTGCCCACAAAGATAACCCTAAAGCCAGTGACATTGTTAGCTTGGTTGATAAGTAAAAATCAGCACTTTAAGACCTTTACCCTGATGTGCTTCTTTAAAAACTTCGGGGTTATCGAGGCGCTGCTCAAATTGACAATCTGGGCATTCACGCGCCACTTCTGCTTTTAAAAAGTTTTCATCTAAATCGGGGGAGTTTAAACATAACATCAAGCTAGCTCCAGCATTGAGCCATTGTGGAATACGGCGGATTATTTTAGCGTAATCACGCTCGATATTAACACTACCTTTTTGAAATGAAGGAGGATCGCACACTAAAATATCGTAGGGACCATATTTTTTAATGCGACTATTTGATTTGAATATATCAACGCCTTCAAAAATTATTTTTTTACCTTGTTTTTTCGCCAAATGATTAAGCTGGTGGTTTTCCCTCCCCCTACTTAATGACGCTTTACTTAAATCTATATTAACGGTTTTGCTGGCGCCACCAGCGATGGCACTGACCGAGAATGCACACGTATAAGCAAAGAGATTAAGGACATTTTTTCCCTGGGCATGCTGCCTTAACCACGTTCGGCCGTTACTCATATCCAAAAACAAGCCAGTATTTTGTGCCTTGCCAAATTCGATATGATAATTAAGCCCCTGCTCGCTGACAATCGTATTACTTACTGGCTCCCCTAATAACAACTCTGTCGGGGCGAACTTTTCATAGCGGTGCTGTACTTGCACCGAGCGACATTCTTTAATCAATGATTTTAAGGCACTCGCTTGTTCCGCCAGCCACTTGCTATCTACCGCTTGATATAAGGTGATAAGCACAACGGGAGATAACCAGTCAACATTAACGTGGTTTAAGTTAGCAAAGGCATGGCCTCGACCATGAAATAGTCTTTGCGCGTCGGTAAAGTCAGTGGCGGTAATATGTTCTATCATGGTTAAGTTATCGATTAATTAATAATAAAAAACGCCCAATAGTAACATTTACTAATGGGCGTTGAAATCGGTTAGAGCGTTTAACTAGAAACCAAATAAGCTGACCGCGAAAAATTTTGTCGCTACGGTATTAATGAAAATAAGTAAGACCACGGCAGGGATAAAAGTACCCAGTGAGAAGTTAATATATTTTTCCACCCATGAGCCCTTATAGTTTTCATTACCAATACTTAACTCTGCAGATAATTGCTTCTTCTTCCAGCGATAACTAACAAACACACACAATAAAAAGCCATTTAACGGTAAAATAGTATCGTAGAAAACATCATAAATAACATCAAAAAATGACTTAGTGCTGCCAGCATAGGAAGTGAACTCAGTAAAAAATGGCACCATACCGAAGGATGCTGTGGCAAATAAAGTTAATACTCCAGCAGTAACGGTTAAATAACCTAAGGCTTTTTTACGGGTTTGTTTTTTCTCAGTAACCAAGTAGGACACAGGTACTTCGATAATAGAGACTAAGGAGGTGATAGCAGCAAAAAAGACTAATAAGAAGAAGAATGCCGCCACTGCACTGGCACCAACATAACCAATTGATGTTTGCAGCGCTAAAAATATTTTCGGTAAAAAAGTAAATATTAAGGAGACTGAACTGTCACTCAACTCACTGGGATCGATATCAGGGTTAAATGAAAATACCGCCGGTAGAATCATTAAGCCGGCAATAAATGCCACGGCAGTATCAGTAATCGCAACCAACTTGGCAGAATTTGGAATATTAGTTTCTTTATTTATATAAGAGCCGTAGGTCAGTAAAATCCCCATACCTAAAGACAAGGAGAAAAAGGCCTGGGATAGGGCGCCATTAACCACGCTCGGCGTTATCTTGCTCAGATCTGGCACCAAGAAGAAGGCCACTCCGGCCATGGCATTATCAAGGGTTAAGACAAAGATAACCATGATGATAAGCATCACCAGTAACGTCGGCATTAAAATTTTAGCGGCTTTTTCAATACCATCTTTTACCCCTGCAGCAAGTATAAAGCTGACAATCCCTGCTACTGCTACCAAAGCAATATACAAGTAAGGGCTATTAATAAACACACCAAAACCAGCATCACTTGCTAGGAAATCTAAATGTCCCATTAAAGTTAACACTATGTAACCAAATATCCAGACCGTAATCACCATATAAAAAACAGCAATCATAAAGGGAGTTAACACCCCTAAAAAACCAGCAGCACCCCAAAATTTACTACCATGGCTTAAGGTTTTAAATGCGCCGACAGGTTCTTTTGCCGTGTTACGACCAACGGCCATTTCAGCAATCATTACCGGTAAACAAATAAAAAATACAAAAAGCGCATACAGCAGCAAAAAAGCTCCGCCACCATTTTTCGCGGCATTAACCGGAAAACCGACTAAATTACCAATACCCACCGCAGAGCCTGCGGCCGCTAATATAAATCCCATTCGTGAGCTAAAGTGCTCTCTAGAAGCCGACATACTTACCCTTTTTTATAATTATTATGATAACGTGATTAAACTGCACTCTCGATGCTAACAAGCTTTAGTAACTTTGTCTTGTTTTTAGCTAAGCTTTGCTTTTACCAAGAAAATACCAAAGTGGCACTGTGTATATTCTTGATTACACACTCAAATAGAGCAGGTCACTTGTTAGCTTTTTGAACTGTTCTCAGGTAAAACACAGATAACTAATTTTTAGGTCAGACATTTAATGAAAAATTCGCTCATCATTATCACCTTGTTATCTTTTTGTTGCTATTGCCCAACGAGTAATGCGCAAAAGAAGATATACTGGTTCAGCGACGATGCCAAGGACTATATTCAGTCAATTAAAAACTCGAATGTGCCAAGTTCTATGGTAATAGATACCACCCGCTTATTACTGGCTTCCTTACCTCAATACCAATTTAACCTTGAGTTTGCCCAAAGCCCAAGTATTGCGCGCTTATTAAAAAAACTGCCCAACAGTTGCGCACCTAACCGGATTAAAACACCTGAGCGACTAAAAGATAATATTTATAGTTCACCGCTTAATATTGCACTGAATTTACGCCTATATTATAAAAAGAGGGACGCATCTAGCATTTTACCCACAAACGCCCTTGATAATAATAAGCGCTTAAAATCATTAGCGGCGTTATTTACCGGTAAATCTACCTATACCTTAGGCATTGATGCAGGCCGCTCTTTGGGGATGTTCTTAGATAAACAAATCGCTACTTTACCGCCACATAACCTAGTGATTAGGAGTGGTGGTGAAGCGACAACTTCCCTAGTTAAAATGCTATTAAAAGAGCGAATAGACTACATCGTTGATTATCCGGTAAGTGTCAATAAAGCGTTAAAACATTCTTCAACCGCCTGGCCACTAGCCTCAGTAGCAATCGCGGGTTCTCCTGGTTATATTGTTGGTTATGTCGCTTGTCATAAAGGCCCTTTAGGCCAGCAAGTTATCAACGATATTAATCAATCACTACAAAAGCTTTATCTTAGTTATCCGTTTTATCAGGCACACACGCGTTATTTGGCCAGTAAAGATTTAGTCAACTTTAATCAAGCTTATCAAGCCGTGTTTCAAGTGCAAATACCACTAAAAAATGACCATTGAAAAGTAAAGGCTAAAAATCAACGCTGATTATTTATTAGTCAAAAACGCAGAGAATCATTAGCTCAGTGCCATAAATACTCACTGAGCCTAGATGAATTATCTAGAAAAAAGTTTTGGATTCATAATAGATAAAATACTGGTCGCTTCTTTTTCAGCATACTCAGCTGCTTGCGCTAGATCTTCAGTAGATAAACCCAGTGACCGACATAAAGATTCATCAATCACATCATCATAAGAAAACTCATCACTGTGGCTATCAATTAACGCCAGCCGGGAAGCTAAATTCAAAATTTTGACATCTTGATTTATTTCAATACTTGAGGCAGCATGAAAGTGGCGAATAGGTAAAATAATTTTTTCAGGGAGTTGCCAAATTTTTAGTAAATCTGCTGACACATCGGTATAGGTAAAACCTAAGGCCAGCTCTTGCAACTGCCAAGGCAGCTGATCTTTATTATATTTCTCACAACGCTGAGCCAGTTCAGGGTTTAGTTTAGCAACCAATAACTCGCCAAAATTTTGTAATAAGCCGGCAATAAATAAGCGCTCAATATCACGCTTTCCTGAACTAATAGCAAGGTTTTTAGAAGCCAGACCACAATAAACACTCATCCGCCAAAAGCGTTTTAAGTCAATGGCTTGATTGGCAAAGTGCTTAAAAGCTGAAGCGGCAACATCGACCAACATCATATTATAAATAGCTTGTGTGCCAATGATGGTAATCGCGCGCGAGATAGTACTAATTTCACCTGGAAAACTATAAATAGCACTGTTGGCTATTTGTAATAGTCGCGAAGTCATGGAGGGATCAATTCCAATAATATCGGCAAAGTCAGCAATTTGCGCGCTGTCATCGGCCATTAAGGCTTTTACTTTAAAGCAGGCATCTGGCAGAGCAAACGAGCCATTAGCTTGTAATGCATAATCATGTGCGTTCATAGTAGCTCCTTGAGATACGTTATTTAAAAAGTCTAGACCTTAAATATATAGCAAAGCTACTTGCGCTTAACAATATTAATTTCATCTTAAAATCAGGTAATTACCCTAAATCAAGCTAGTCTAACGGTACACCACTGTCATGCTTAATATGCTCTGTCACCATGTAAGTACTCGTTTGCGCTATGGCTGGTAAGTCGGCAATTTTTTCTAATACCAGGCGGTAACCTTCCATATCAGCAAAACGAATTTTCAACAGGTAGTCATAACCACCGGCAATCAAATGACATTCAACCACTTCTTTAATGGTTACCACGGCATTTTTAAATAGTTTGAAGGTATCTGAGGTAGTACGGTTTAGGGTAACTTGCACAAAAGCTGTCATACCGTAATTGAGTTTACTCGCACATAACAAGGCGCCATAACGCTCAATATAACCTTCGTTTTCTAAGCGTCTGACACGATCTAAACAAGGACTGGCACTCAAGTTAACCTTTTTAGCTAACTCAACATTTGAAATTCTGCCATCGGCTTGTAGCGTAGATAAAATGACCTTATCGATACGGTCTAGGGGCTTTATTTTGTTAATAGTCATATCAGCATGATTTAATAGGGGCTATTGTTAATATTGCCATATTATACCAGTTTCATTAACTTTGTGATCTTGTTGTGCACAGGAAAAATAAATTAAAGCAAGGCGCTCTTTTGAGCAATAGTTGGCTATTGCTCAATAGAGAGCAACACCGCCTTGGAGTATGTTAACCCGCACAAGTGGGCAATAATTTAATGAAATTGGTATTAATATTAGTAAAAGCATAACCTCAGCAAAAAAAAGCACAAGTACAAAAAAAAACGCGAACGTTTACTGGCCAGTAAACGTTCGCGTTTTATGTTAATTAACAACTAAGTTGTTATGGCAATTAATACCAACCTCACTAAATATGTGATCATTTCTACTTGTTAAAATCACCAACTACGTTGTTATTTATTTAATAATTAGCACAACTAGTTATAAAAATAAATGCCTTGTATTTGGTCTTTTTTCCTACGTATAAAACAGCTCACCTAATTAATGAAACTGGTATAACTAGTCCTCTTCAACCAGAGTCATTAGTGAAGTATTACCTCCAGAAGCTGTGGTATCTATGCTGATGGTTTTTTCCGTCAATAAACGCTGAATTAAATTATCAAAATACTCAGAGCTTATTACCGGTAAAATAGCGCCAACACGTTGTGCTAATTTTTCACTGACATAGTGTTTACTTTCACAATGACTATCAACGACCACACCCGATAAAGCTGGATGGCTAAGCAGTGTTTCTAAGTGACATAATTTAGCGACTTGGAAAACATCTTTACCAGCGCCGGTAGTAATAAATTTGTCTCTAAAGGCCAATGCTTCTTGGTAGAACAAGTCAGAAACAACAGTAACTACCGTATTGCCCGTAGCAAGCGCTGTCACTATAGATAGCACCCAGAAGTGGAAACTAACTTTTTCATCGGCATAACAAATAATATTACCGCGGTTTTCTAAGTAAAGTATATTTGATTCACCTGTTGGTCCAGGTAGTTCTTGCGGATTTTTCAAGCGTTTTTCAATACTAATTAGCTGTGAGCGTGCGGCTGCTAAGGTACGGTTTAAATCATCGGCTAAATCATCAACAATTTCCACGTGTGCAATCTTTGCAAGTAACTGACGTACACATGAAATTCGGGTAATTAGCTCAGTTGAGCGCCACTCTTTCTCTACCCAGTTAGCTTTGTCCATTATGCGTGTTGCTTCATGCTTTTCAGCGGCACTGCCCGTTAAAGTGGCAATTTTCTCTGCCGGAAAGTTAAAGGCGTGAGTATCTGGCGTGGCTTTTTCTTTGACTAAACGAGTTAGGTAGTTTGGACCACCGGCTTTAGGGCCAGTGCCAGAAAGGCCACGACCACCAAAAGGTTGTACACCAACAATAGCACCAATCATATTACGGTTAATATATATATTACCGGCACGCGATAATTTGGCTAACTCAATGGCTCTATTCTCTATACGAGTATGAATACCCATAGTGAGACCAAAACCAGTGCCATTAATTTTATCAATAACACTTTCAATTTCATTGCCTTTAAAGCGAACAATATGCACACACGGACCAAAAACTTCTTGCTTTAATACGCTAATATCATCAATTTCATATAAGCGTGGTGCAAAGAAGAAGTGACCATCTTCAGCCACTACTTCATCAGAAAACTCACATTGGTATAATAATTTACCGTGTGACTTCATATAATCGGCATGAGCATTTAGGGCATCAAGTGCTTTTTGATCGATCACTGGGCCAATATCCGTACTTAATTTTGCTGGGTTACCAACATGTAATTCCGCTAAGGCACCTTGTAACATGCTAATAACTTGCTCAGCAATATCTTCTTGTAAAAACAGTACCCGCAGCGCAGAACAACGTTGGCCAGCACTTTGGAAGCCTGATGAGATCACATCGTCGACCACTTGCTCAGGTAACGCGGTGGAGTCAACTATCATACAGTTTTGGCCACCAGTCTCGGCAATTAATGGCACTTGCTCACCACCACGTTCAGCCAAGGTTTGCGAAATTAGTGTCCCTGTTTCGGTAGAGCCAGTAAACATAACCGCTTGGATACGGCTATCAGGAATAATGGTATTACCTACCGCACTACCGCGAGCAATTACCACTTGCACTACGTTTTCAGGTAAGCCTACCGACTTCATCAGTTCAATGGTGCGCAGTGCAATTAAACCGGTTTGTTCCGCAGGTTTTGCCAAAACAGTATTACCCGTGGCAATAGCGGCGGCAACTTGCCCTAAGAAAATAGCCAGTGGGAAGTTCCATGGGCTAATACATAACACCACCCCCCGTGGTGTTAGTCTTTCATCGTCATTTAATTCAATAGCGCGGGCGGCGTAGTAGCGACAAAAATCAACGGCTTCACGTACTTCATCAATACCATCTTGGGCGACTTTACCTGCTTCTTTGATACACAAAGCAATGAGCTCATCCATATGGCGTTCTATAATATCAGCAACCCGACCAAGTAACTCGGCACGTTCAGCTACTGGCGTTGTTGACCAAGTGTTAAAAGCCGTTTCAGCCTTATCAATCATCGCCAACATATCATCTTTGCTGGCATGTTGATGAAAACCTATAATTTCACTACGATTAGCTGGATTCCTTACCGCTTTAGCTCCTTCAGGTACCTCACTTTCAGTAAGTAAATGCTCAACAAACCAAGTATCTAAGGCCGCTTTTAATGGCATTATTTCATTAATATCGGTTAAATCTAAACCTTTTGAATTATTACGGCCTTGCTCACCTTCACCTTGGTAAAGATCCATTGGCAGTGTTATTTGATTATTGTATTTAACTTTTAAGCGCAGGGTTTTCTCTACTGGATCTTCTAATAAGTTTTCCACCGGTTGCGAATTATCAACAATGGCATTAACAAATGACGAGTTAGCACCATTTTCCAATAAGCGGCGCACCAAATAGGCCAGTAAGTCTTCATGATGCCCTACTGGGGCATAAATTCGACATTGAATGCCTTCCTCTCTAACAATTTGATCATACAAAGAATCACCCATGCCATGTAGACATTGGAATTCAAAGCCCTCTTTATCATCACCGGCTAGCTCAACAATGGTTGCCGCAGTATAGGCATTATGGGTAGCAAATTGTGGATAGATAGTATCGCGGTATTCTAGTAATTTGTTGGCACAAGCATGATAAGAAACATCGGTCGAAGATTTACGAGTGAAAACAGGAAAATGACTTAAGCCATCTTTTTGGGCATTTTTAATCTCAGTATCCCAATAAGCCCCTTTAACTAAACGCACCATCATTTTTCGTTTCGTGCGCAAGGTTAATTCACGCAACCAATCCACCACAAAAATGGCACGTTTTTGGTAGGCTTGTAGCGCTATACCAAAGCCTTGCCAATCACCTAAGTCACTATCACTAAACACAGCTTCAATAATATCTAAGGAGATTTCTAAACGCTCGGATTCTTCAGCGTCAACCGTTAAACCAATATTGTATTGCTTAGCTTGTAAACATAGCGCCTTTAACTTAGGAACTATTTCTGCCATTACCCGTGCTTTATGAGAAAACTCATAACGTGGGTGAATGGCAGATAATTTAATTGAAATACCTGGCACTTTACGTGGATCGTTCTTACCTGAAGCAAGAGCTACCTCACCAATGGCAGTGATGGCATCTTGATAGGCTTTAAGGTACCTATCAGCATCAGCCATAGTGCGCGCCCCCTCACCCAGCATATCGTATGAATAGACATAACCTTGCTGTTCTTTGATAGCTGCGCGTACAGTAGCGGCTTTAATGGTTTCACCCATGACAAACTGCTTACCCATAATTTTCATGGCATAGTTCATAGAGGTACGAATAACGGGCTCACCTAGACGACCAATGATCTTCTTCAATAAACCAAATTGGTCTTTTTTACGTTTATCAGCATAATCGACCATAGAGCCAGTAATTAATAAGCCCCATGATGATGCATTAACAAATATAGAGTCACTGGCGCCTAAGTGTGAGCTCCATTGACCTTGAGAAATTTTATCGCGAATAAGTTCATCTTGAGTATGTTTATCTGGTACACGTAATAACGCTTCCGCCAAACACATCAATACCACACCTTCTTCTGATGAAAGTGAATACTCATTAAGCAACGCATCAATTGCGCCATTACCTTCTTGGTCTTGACGAATTTGTAACACCATTTTACGGGCACGTTCCCAAGCACGACTACGAGCGCTAACATTGACTTCGGCAGCAGGTAAAATATGGTCAACGGCAACATTTTCATCTATACGATAAAATTCACGGATTTTTTGTCTAATCGGGCAATCGGTAATTAATGAACCAGTATAAAGCATGGTTATTTCCTCAAAGGCGAGCAGGTTAAATCCTGCTTTAGTTATAGTCGAATTGCTATTAATAAAAATATTATTAGTAAATGACAATATTAATTTTATAAGTGCATTTTAGGAGAGCAGCCACAGAATGTGCTGGTTATTTTGCGGGTTTTCTGAAGTTTTATAGGGAATAATATCAAGTTGACAGCAGAATATACTGAAAAACTCTAGTTAGCTGACTTGCAGCAGTAGTGACTTGCCTGTTAGTTACTCATTTTTTCAATAATATAATCCGTGGCGTCGTCCGGTGACATAGGTTTAGCAAAATAATAGCCTTGTCCGTATATGCAGCCTTTTTGCTGTAATAACTCAGCATCGGCCAAGGTTTCAATGCCCTCACCTATGGTTGCCATTTGTAAGTTGTTCGCTAAATCTACTATGGTGCGAATAATAGCACTATTATTATCATGCTCATGGACATTGCTAATAAAGGAGCGATCAATTTTCAAGACATCAATGGGGAAACGGTGTAAATAACCTAAACTTGAATAGCCGGTACCAAAATCGTCTAATAATATTTTAACCCCCATATCCTTTAGGGCTTGCATATTGGTCAGTACGATCTCAGCATTTTCCAACAAGGCGCGCTCGGTTAACTCAACCCGCAGGTTGTGGGGAGCTAACCCGGTGTCTTTTAATACCTTGGCAATATCTTGCGGTAAGCTGGTTCTAAAAAATTGTTTAGCAAACAAGTTACAGCTGACATAAAGATCATGACAGCCTAACTTATCTTGCCAAAGCTTCAGTTGCTGGCAAGCTTTTTCAATAATTTGCAGATCAATTTCTTGAATTAAGTCCGTTTCCTCAGCCTGTGGGATAAAATCATTAGGATAAACAAAACCACGTTTGGTACTTTGCCAGCGAGCTAACGCCTCAAAACCTTTAAGCTCTCGGTTATCGAGTTGCAGTATTGGTTGAAAATGAGGAATAAACTCCTGCCAAGCAATCGCTTCGCGAATATCCGCCTCAAGGCTTAAGGCGTTTTGCACTTTTTGATGCATACTGTCATCAAAAACTTCATAACGCCCTCTGCCATTATCCTTGGCATGATACATAGCCGTATCAGCATCCCTTAGCATGGTATTAGCATCATCATAACGTTTATTGCTAAACGAAATACCAATACTGGTACCGGTGTAAACTAACTGATTATCGAGAGTAAAAGGCTGTTGAAGAAATTTGGTGATGCGCTGTGCTACGTCAAAGGCTTCTTCATTTGAGCGTAAGTCTTCAATTAAAATTACAAATTCATCACCACCTATGCGAGCCACGGTATCTTTGTCACGGACAATAGCGAGTAACTCTCGGGCAATGATTTTTAATAACAGATCGCCAGCATGATGTCCTAAACTATCATTAACCACTTTAAAGCGATCTAAGTCTAAAAATAGCACAGCAAAAGAAAAATCATCTTTGCGCTTAGCGCAAGCAATAGCGTGATTGAGTAAGTCAAGAAACACGGTTCTGTTAGGCAGACCGGTTAAACTATCATGGGCAGCAGTATGCTGTAATAATTTCTCCGCTTGTTTACGCTGAGTAATCTCATCTTCGAGTGCCAATGTGCGTAATTTAACTTGCTGTTCAAGTAATTCATGGCTGCGCCGCTCAAAATCAGCTAACTCTCGGCGTTTAATGGCGACCGAGACATGGTTAGAAACGAAATTAAGTAACTCCGCATCTTGCTGGTTGTATGTGGTTTTATAGTGATAGCTTTGTAACACCATAACACCGAGTAATTGGCCTGAATAAATTAATGGCACACCAAGCCAAGAGTGAATATCGTCTTGCGGTTTAGCCGTTTCACCGGCAAGGTGCAAACTCATCATTTCCGAATAGGTCAGTAACACGGTTTCTCTACGGCGCAACACTAATTCGGAATAACCGTTAGAGAGTTTTCTCGGTTTAAAATCTTTGATTAAATTACTGGCATGTTCATCTTGATAATAAGAAAAATGCAGCGTTTGGCTATCATGTTCGTATTTGGCAATAAAGAAGTTCTTAGCATTAATCAACTGGCCAATAATATTGTGCACCTTACTATAAAAGGTACCTATATCTAGTTCGATATCCGTGGTTAACTCGGATATTCGATATAATGACTCTTGTAATAATTCTGATTTTTCCCGCTCACGAATTTGCGCCATTAATTCTTTAGTGCGAGCATTAACGGCATTTTGTAAGCGTTGTTGATCTTGCAAACGCACCATAGCACCAACAACATGTTGGGCAGCAAAAGTAAGTAGATTTAAATCAGAGTCGTTATAGCGAGTTTTTTCATCATAACTTTGTATGGTGATAGTGCCTATGACTAAGCCATTGTGCAGTAATGGTACCCCTAACCAGTCAGTACCTCGAGAGCCAAACTGTTTAATTTTATAGTTATCGAAGAGCTTTTGTTCTAACTCAGGCGTTAGCAGTAACGGCTGTTTTGACTCAATAACTAAATTAGTAAATGAGCCCTCATAATCTTGATAATCGATAAGCCCTGAGGGTTTTTCATCTTTTTCATCGATAAAATATACAAATTCTAAGGTATCAAACGTTTGATCGTATAAGACAATAAAAAAGTTTTTCGCGGTCATTAACGAGGCAATGGTGTTATGTACTTGTGGATAAAAGCTATCTAGATCAAGACACTCTTGCGACAAGTGATTCAGTTTAAATAATGCGGTATAACGCGCTTGTAAGTCGGCATTTTTTTTCTCTAAAAAATCAACATCCTCAGTCAGTTTAACAATACGTGCCTCTTTAGCACATATTAACTGTTCTGCGGCTTTACTTGTTTTCGCCTGTTGATTTGCTACTTTCAAAATTACCATACCGTTTTATTATTTCGCTCTCTTATTTCGTAAGCATTTGATAAAGTTCAAATGCTATCATAGCGGAGTGTGCTTACTGCTGCGCTTCTATTTTAGCTGATTTATTAACTGCTTTTATCTTATGTTTGTTACCGCATATAGCTGCTTGTCGTTCATCACGATAATAACGAATTTCAATACAGTCTTGTTGATAGCGACGCTCTAACTCTGTGCGAATAAGGATATCACCTCTGGCGTTAACAATTTTCTTATGTAATGCCTGACACTGTTGAATTTGTTCAGATGCTAAGGTGACATCTTCACAAGCATTATCAACACTCGAACAACTTGCCAATAAGACAATAACCGGTACCGCCAATAACAATAATTTATTCATTTAACAATTCCATTCACTTTAAAACAATTTTTTACGTTATGACATTATACCCAAGCAAGATAAAAATGCGAGTGCCTATATCATTATAAGTAATATCAAGCATTTAGGGCAATAAACCCTCTTTATTGATGTTTTTTTATCCACTTATCTTAACTACTTCCTCACTATTTAAAGCTCTACTATCGCCAATATTGAGTGACTTGTCTAAACTTAATTGACCAATGGATTGGCGATGTAAGGCAACAACTTTATTTTGAAAACGACCAAACATACGCTTAATTTGATGATAACGCCCTTCCGTTAAGATAACTTCCGCTGCAAAGGGGCTAATAATGCGCAGTGCTGCCGGCTGTGTGGTTATTTTTTCATATGAAAAATACATACCTTGGGCAAAAGCACTGATATACTCTGCTGTTAATGGGTTAGCAAGGCGGACTTGATAGCATTTAGCCACTTTATGTGCCGGTGAAGTTAATCGTTCCGACCAGCGGCTATCATTGGTTAACAGTACTAATCCTGAGGTATTTAAATCGAGTCGCCCTACTATATGCAAACTATCCCTAGTTGCTTGCTCAAATTGTCCAGCCAGTAAATCAATAACCGTTTTATGTTTTTCATCTTTGGTGGCACAGACAACACCAACAGGTTTATTAAGCATAATGTAATGCGCTTTATTGGCCTGCAGTATGTTGCCATCCAAAACTATAGTTGAAAACTGATCAACAATTTGCGCTATATCGGTAGCGACCACGCCATCAACATAAACCCGTTTTTGCGCCAAAATCAAGCGTACTGCTTTACGATTTACTTGGTAAGATTCACTAATAAAACGATCTAGGCGTGTGGTGCTAATAGCCATATTTTTTACTTACCTCAAGGTGTTATATCTTAGCCAGAGACCGCTGAACGGCAATTAAATTCAGTACTTTATGTATTTTTACCTGAATAAAGCCCATTAATAATTTTGGCTGCGTCGCCAACAAGTCAAGCTCTGAGTTAGTGATTGCGATATAACAAAGCAATTGCTGCTCGCCTTCATTAAAGCAACTAAACACATCATCAGAAAAATGGCTAACACTCACCTCACTTGCCGATAACCTCTTTAGCCCTTTTTGGCATTCTTTAAAGCTTAGCGGTGTTTCTAGTAACAGTTGTATTGCTAACACCTGTCTTTCATCACCATACCAATTAGCCGTTAAGGTGTGAAAATTAAACTGCGCTTCAAGCTTATTACTAATTGATTTTAATTGAGTAAATTTGTCGAGTAAGTCGCTATTTACGTTAATGGTCAGCGGTAGCGCTTCCGTCATATTAATTCTTTTCCTCTTTTAAGCAATAAAATTGCTAGTAGTAAGTATAGCCAAGATACAATTTCACTAGCGCTTTACTCTAGCTCATATCATAACCGCGTTACCGACAAATTTCAGCTTGTTCACTCAATATCATTACCGTGCCTGCCGACCATTATTAACAGGAAAACACTGGCGGTAAAACCTAGTGCCATCATGGAGGGTTCAGCAGAAAAAATCTTACAGCCGTGCCCTCTAACAATTACGATGACATCGGCTGTGCTATTGCCTTTGTTATAGCATTGATTATGGCATTGCTTATGGCACAATTTAGCGATTTTAATAACACGGTATTAACTTACCCCATAGATGAAAAGGAGAACATTACACCGTATTACAACCCTAAACTTATATAGCGCTAAATTGATTGCTGTTACACCTATCAATATAGCTGAGGCTAAATTCACTTTCGAACACCCTGCCGTTAAAAGCGAACATATTGAGCATTAAAAAAACACAATAAAGGCTAAGTGATTGATGTTATGTATACTTTAAAGTTGGCACAGATATTTCATTACTTATTTCATCAGTTAAGAATAACAGTGAAACTTTATGAAAATTGCCCTAACTAAAAAGCAACCGTGGAAGAAATGGAGCGTCATTGCCAGCTTTACCTTATTAATGGCATACGCTGGTTATAGCGTCAGTGGCAAAGCAACTAAGTCAGTGCCGTTAAGTCAGCTAAGCTTTCAAACGGTAGTTCAAGGCGATTTAGATATTTATGCTAATGCCTATGGCGAATTCGCTTCCGCAAAAGAGCGTTTATTAACCGCGCCAGCATTAGGTAAGGTTGCTGAAATTTTAGTACGCCCTGGTACTAAGGTCAGCCCTAACACTATTATTTTACAGTTATCCAACCCTAGATTGGTGCAAGAAGTTAATGCCGCTAAGGGTCAGTTTGCTCAGCAATTAGCGCAAAGAGAAGCGTTTAAATATGAACAACAAAGTGAACGGTTAAATTTTCAAGGTCGCATCGCCGATATTGAAGCCGAAATTGAAAAAGCACAGCTGGAGTTATCGGTAAATAAAAACCTGCTGGATCTAGGCATTGCATCAAAAATAGAATTACAACGCGCTAAATTAGCGGTAAAGCAAGAAAGTAGCCGGCTCGACTTTGAAAAGAGAAAATATAAACAATTTATCAAAATGCAAGGCCACCAACTAACCCAGCGTGACATCACCATTACCCAGCAACAAGCACAAGTTAACTTACTTGAGCAACAACTTGATGATATGAAAGTAAAAGCCGGCATTAGTGGCTCACTACAATCCTTAGACGTTGAGTTGGGCCAAAGTGTGCAATTAGGTCAGTCGCTGGCAAAGGTGGGTAGTGATGAAGAGTTAATTGTGCGTTTGCGTTTACCACAAAACCAAGCCGATCAAATAGATATCAATGCACTGGTATTGATTGATACGCAAAAAGGCATAATCAAAGCCCATATCACCCGTATCGAAAGTGTGGTTAGTAATGGCTCGGTGTTAGCTGAGGCGGTAATTGATCAAGCATTAACCTCTAATGCCCGCCCAGCACTATCCATTTCAGCACAAGTATTTGTTAGGCATCAACTAGCTATTAACTACATAGAACAAATACCTGGCTTTCGTCCTCGTAGTAAGCAGAGAGTTTTTGTCCGCGATACTAACAACACCTTGATACAAAGAGATGTCACCTTTGGCGAGCTTTCAGGAAATAAATTAGTGATCACTGCCGGACTTCAACCTGGCGAGCAGATAGTCAGTAGTGACACTCAGCAATACAGCAAGTACCAACAGGTGAGCATCACCGAATAACGGTACAATTAACAATAAAAAATAACCACTAGAAGCAACGAACGACCCGTTACCAACCAACAATAAAGCTGACGGCTATCTCCGTAGCAATAACGATAATATTTAAGGATAACTCCATGAAAAATATAGTTACCATGACAAACATTCACAAACGTTACGATAGCCAGCAAATAGAAACCCATGCCTTACAAGGCATTAGTTTAGAAATCAACCAAGGTGAGTTTGTCGCAATTACCGGCCCTTCTGGCTGCGGCAAGTCTACCTTACTTGCAATTATGGGCTTAATGGATTCAGCCAGTGAGGGTGATTATCAGCTGGCTAATATTGCTACTGCCGGTTTAAAAGTAGACCAACGTACACAAATTCGTAATGAACATATTGGTTATGTATTTCAGTCGTTCAATTTAATCGATAGCTTAACCGTATTTGAAAACGTGGCGCTGCCGTTAGAGCACAGAGGCGGTAAAAAAGCAGAAATAAAACAGCGGGTAGAAGAAGTACTGAGCCAAGTTGATATGTTACATCGTCAACACTATCGCCCGAACCAACTCTCTGGTGGTCAGCAACAACGTATTGCCATAGCTCGTGCTCTTGTCGGTAAACCCGACCTGATCTTAGTGGATGAGCCAACGGGTAACTTAGACAGTAAAAATGGTGATCTGGTGATGTCCTTGTTAGCGCAACTTAACAAAGACGGCTCCACCATAGTCATGGTAACGCATGATAGTCGTTATTCACGTTGTGCCAGTCGCCAAATCCAATTACTCGATGGGCAAATAGTTGCAGAAATCAACACTAATGTAAGCGCTGATTTAAGCACCATTGCTAAAAATGAAAAGTCTTTACAGGGGGTTGCATGAGTTTATTGAAAAAAGCCTTATATCAAGGCATAACACGGGTATTTTCATTACCGCGCTTAAGTGTACCGTTAATTTTAACCCTGGGTTTAACCTTAGGCGCAGTATTAAGTGTTATCTCAATTGCCTCGACCCTGTTGTATCAACCGTTGCAAGGGGTAAAAAATGAGGCTTCGCTGCAAACCTTTGATTATCGCTTTAATATGTCAGATACCTTGAGTGTTTCCTATTGGAACATGAATCGCTTGGTCGATTTCAGTGAGCACTTTGCTGATGTCGGTGAATGGGCGGGTATTGCCCCATCTGAGCAAGATGTTATCGTCAATAACACTACCTTTGCCACCACCCGCTATGACGCTTCAAGTAACATTATTTCAGTGTTAGGTAGCCAATTATTACTGGGTGATGATGTCACCATAGAGTCACCAGAAAAATACGTGTGGATATCAGCAAGTCTTTGGCAAAATGCCTTTGCTGGCATTAAGTCTGTTATTGGCAAACAAATTACCATGACCAATAAAAACTATATTATTGCCGGTGTCATTGAAGATGTGATGGCCATAAAAAGTAACCAAGTAATTTTAGCGCAACAAGTCTGGTTTATCGCCAACCTAACTAAGATAAAAGCGCAAAAGGATAATGTCGGTAATATTAGCAATGAACTTGATAACCTGATACTAAAATCGGCTAATGGCCAAGCACAGCTACCATCACAAGCAGAAGTTGATGCTTGGTTAGCAGATTATGTCAGCCGCAATGTTGATGGTGAGCAAGTACAAATGTTTATGGACTTTATTAGCAACACCAATAAAGTCGCTAAGGCCAGTAGCTATCGCAGCAATATGTTAGGAGAAACTGAAGGGCTACTTATTGCCTTATTTGCCGCGGTTATTGGCTTATTGTTAATGGCAACACTTAACTTACTTAATTTATTTATCGCTCATTATCAAGGCCGAACCAAAGAGTTTGCCATTCAAATTAGCTTAGGGGCAAGCTTAACTAAAATCAGATTAATGGTCTTACTGGAAAATCTGCCTAGTTTTGTGCTAGCGGCAATAACGGGTTTATTGGTTACCGGTTGGGCGATAAGAAGTTTACCGTTAATAGCCGGTGATAGCCTACCTATGATGGATGCCATTGCTATTGATAGCACCACGGTATTAGCCGCTATGGCCATCATCTTAGCGCTAAGTGTATTATTTAGCGCGCTGGCCTTGGTTGATATTGATAAACAAGCGCTAAGCAATAACTTAAATAGTAGTGGTAAAGGTATTCAGGCGCAGAGCAATCAATGGTTAAGCCGGGTATTAATGGTGCTGCAACTTTCGATCGCCTCAATATTACTGACCGCATCAGTGATGATCGCCATGCAAAGCTATCAAGCCGTTTACCAAGATCTTGGTTATGAACTTGGCAATAGTTATGAGATTGCCATGACGGTTAGCGATGAAGAATACGTAACTCAATTAAATAGCTTTGATGATTACGGCAAGAGCGAAACTAAACAGTTGCTTGATGACTTATCTCGTTTAATCGAACAACAAGTTCCTAATAGCCAAGTTATTGCACCTAACTATGGCCCTTTGTCTAGTTCTTTACGTATAAATGCCTTTCTCGATGAAGCCTCAGGTCAGCGGGTTATTCACCAAATAAAAACCTTAGGGGCGAAGTATTTCTCTACTTTTAGTATCCCTATGTTAGCAGGTGCTAATGTCAGCCAAGCACAAATTGATAATGATGAAGATAGAATTGTTATCGATGAATATATGGCAAAACTATTGTTTTCAGAATTAACTTACCAAGAAGTTATCGGCAAAACCATTCAAATGAGCGCTGATAATTCCACCCCGCCATCCATTGTTACTGGCATTGTTGCTAACACCCTAAGTCAAACGGGTATTGCGGATCCGATAGGTTTACCGGCAATTTATTCTCATCGAGTGAGACCTGGTACTACCATTCAATTTACCGTGATGCTGCCAGAAGGAGCAACGGTTACTGCCGCTATGTTAGCCAGTGAAGTAAAACGCCAATTCCCGCGCTTAACTAACGTCACAGTGGAATCATTAGCCGATGTTTTACAGAGACAAACACTCAACCAACGTCTTAGCTTATGGATAGTCTTAGCCATGACCGCTTTAACACTTTTCCTTGCTGCTATTGGTGTTGCTGGCTTAACCCAGATGACCACTAACCACAGAAAATATGAGCTGGCCGTGCGTATGGCAACAGGCGCTAAACAAGCGACCTTGGTTAAGTTTATTCTTAAAGATGCCCTTGCTATGTTAGTGATAGGTTTAGGTTTAGGTTTTATTATCTCGGTCTTTGGTTATGCCAAAATATCGCAAAACCTAGCAATGTTACCTGACTTTAACTGGCTAGCGATGGCGACCTTGGATGCGGCCTTAGTGATTATCGTTATATTATCGGTAATTATGCCAGCATGGCGAGTGATAAGTAGCGATCCTATGCAAGCCTTACGTGAAGAATAACTGCTGCAGCTATGATAGCTCGGCAATAACAGTCCGATAAATATAGCTTTTTTTGCTCTAACACTAGCCATTCAACTAAAGTAATTGGCATACTAAGAGTAATTAGATTAATAAAGGAAACGATTAAACTCGTTTCCTTTTCTTTTACTTTGCTTTACTTTGATAAAGCGTAATCGCTTAACTTTTATGGAAACTCCTATGCAAAATGCCACCATTTTAATTGCTGATGATGATGATGATATTCGTTTAGCGTTAAACTTATTACTTAGCGCTGAGGGTTACCAGATTATTGAAGCCGCCAATGCCAAAGAAATCATCATCCAAAGCAATCGACAACGACCTGATTTAGTACTACTTGATATGAATTTCTCTCGTGATACTACCAGTGGTCAAGAAGGCTTAGCCATTTTAGCCCAACTGCAACCGTTAAATATCCCGGTGATTTTAATGACCGCCTGGGGCTCAGTTGAGCTGGCCGTACAAGGCCTACAAAAGGGTGCCAGTGACTTTATTGAAAAGCCGTGGAATAAGCTAAAACTGTTAAACAGTATCCAGCAGCAATTAAGTTTTTCCCGAGTTAAGGAGCAAAACCAAGGCTACCGACAACTACTCGCCCCTGAGAGTACACAAAACTGGATCTGCCAATCAGCGAGTATGCAAGCCATTGAAGCCTTAGTGGCGCAGATTGCACCAACCGATGCCAACATTTTGATCTTAGGTGAAAATGGTACGGGTAAATCATTACTAGCTGAGCGTATTCATCAGCTATCTTTGCGTAAACAGGCACCACTTATTACGGTAAATATGGCCGCCATTCCTGATAATTTATTTGAGAGTGAACTCTTTGGTCATCAAAAGGGCGCCTTTACCGATGCCAAACAAAATCGTATTGGTCGCTTTCAGCTGGCCGATAAAGGCACGCTATTTTTTGATGAAATTGGTTCCTTACCACTGGTACTGCAACCGAAGTTATTACGAGTGTTAGAGAGCGGCCAATATGAAATTTTAGGCTCAAGCCAGACGCAAGTGGCTGATGTGCGTTTAATTAGCGCCACCAATGCTGACCTTAACCAACTGGTCAGTAAAAAAGCTTTTCGCCAAGACTTATTATATCGCTTAAATACCTTGGTGATTACCATTCCGCCACTGCGTGAACGCCTTGAAGATATTGCTGCCTTGGCAAGTAATTTTATCACGAGCTTCAGTGATAAATATGCTAAAGCGACGCTAACGCTCAGTGCTGGTGCGCTTAATAAATTAAAACAGCATAATTGGCCAGGTAATATCCGCGAACTCAGCCATGTTATGGAACGTGCGGTATTGCTTAGCACCGCAGATGAAATTACCGCGCAACAACTGTTATTAGAACATACCGATAACATCAGCGATGAGGTGGTATTGCAACCACTTGAACAAGCAGAAAAACAACTGATTGAAAAAGCCATGACTGTCACTGGCGGTCAGGTAATAGAGGCGGCAAAATTATTAGATATTTCTCGCAATGCGCTCTACCGTCGCTTAGAAAAATTTGCCATTCATCATGCTGAATAACCTTAAAACTGCTAGTCCTAAAACGCCAGCTAAACCATTCGCTTTAACACTAAGTCATGAGCAATGGCTTAGTTTTGCTTTAACAGCGACCTTAATGCTTATCTTCGCTTTAGTGACGGCATTAACCAATAGCCTAGGCTGGAGCATATTAGCGAGCGCTACTTTACTGTTCTTCCTCGCTTATCCTCTTATTTGGCTGGCTTGGCGGTGTTATCATTTTTGGTGCCAAGCCATTATGCAACTAACGACCTATACCCAAGTGATCCGTGAGGGCGAAACAAACTTACGTTTTAAAGCACAACACCCTGACAATTTATTGGCTGAATTGCAGCAAGAAATATCTAGGCTCGCTATAGATAAGTTAAAAAAAGCGCAACAAAACCAAACAATCGACCATTTATTGAGTCATATCCTCGACTCTTGGCCTATTCCGGTGTGTTTATTTGATGAGAATAATCAATTGACCTATCGTAATATTGCCATGAAGGATAAAATTCAGCAGCCCATGCTTATTGGCACCAGCGCGGCAGATTTAGGTTTTGTTATGGACAATGACAATTTATCGCACAGCCAATTCAATCAGCAGTGGCAATGTCAGAGTATCAGCTATCTATATCAGCAAAAAAAATGTCATATCTTTTCTGCCTTAGATATTTCCCAGCCATTACATCAACAACAAAGTATCACCCAACAAAATCTTATTCGGGTATTAGCCCATGAACTACGCAATTCGTTAACCCCCATGGCATCGATGGCCGACACCTTATTATGTAACGACAGTTTTAACGAAGCACAAGTCCGCATGGTACTGGGCCGAATAAAGACACGAAGTGAGCGCTTACTTAGTTTTATTGAGCAGTATAGTCAGTTAAGTCAGCTACCCAGACCGAGAGCGACTTGGTTTGATTTTAATAATTTACTTGATGAAGCCAAAGCCATGATCACTGAGCCCTGCACTATACATTATCAAGGTAATAGCCAATGCTACGCTGACGAACAGCAAATGGCGCAAATATTGATAAATATCTTCAAGAATGCCCAAGAAGCTGGTGATAAAGAGCACTGTGACATCAGTGTCAGCCTTTACTACCGACAAGACAGCTGGCAAGGTAATCAACAAGGCAGGCAGATTATTGAAATTATCGATAATGGCCCAGGTTTTGCTAATTTAGATAATGCCTTAACACCGTTCTACACCACTAAAAGTCATGGCTCGGGTATAGGGCTATCGCTATGCGCGGAAATAACCCGTAATCATGGCGGTGAATTCACTTTAGAAAATACAGTCGAGGGTGGCGCAAAAATAATGATGTCATGGCCGGTCGGCAATAAAATCAATCATTAATACACCATGCCGTTAATGATACTCCCGGTGATTTCATCTTAATAAAGCATAAAAAACGGGCCAAATGGCCCGTTTTTCTTGAGTAACTTGCTTTTATCAATAGTTACTCATTTTAGCTTTTTATGCTATTTCACCTCAACTTGCACAGCTACATCACTACCAGTACTTTCTACTGCGATATAGAACCAACCAGTAGGTGGGTTGTTAATCGTAATGCTTTGTTCAGTAGTACCGGCAATAGTAGATTTATGGGTGTGGCTAGCAGCGGTTGGCCAGCTGGTGCCAGTATAAAGCTCTACTGCACCATTACCATGGGCGGTATTCACTGTAATACTGGTAACGCTATCATCCAAATAGATGTAGTAACTATTGTGGCCATTACCTGTACAAACCGCGGCACCTGTCTCTAAAGCACCATAAGTAAATGGCGCTAAGGTAGTACAAGCGTTAGTAATGGTAGCCGTTACCGGCGGCTCTACTGGTGGGGTAACTTCGCCAGTTAGGCTAACTTTAAAAGTTACATCCGCATAGTTATTAGTACTATCTAAAGTAATGTAGCGCCAGCCTCGGTTTGCGGTAACTTGCAATGATTGCGTTGTGCCTACCGCGGCAGAAGACGCTTGTGCGTTAGCTGCGGTCGCCCAATTATCGGCGTTAAAATAAATACCGACATCACCGTTACCACCCGCAGTGCTTAGGAATAACTGGGTATTATCTGCTTCAACCCATAGATAGAATGAACCACGACCGCCAGCAACACATTCGTTATTTTCCAACGTTAACTTACCGCTGGAGATTGTTGCTGCACCACAATCAGGTACGGTAACACCGCCGCCATTGCTCGGATCATTTGGATACGGGTCAGAGTTATCACCCATGCCATCGCCATCAGAGTCTAACCATTCAGTAGCATCATTGGGGAATACATCACGGTTGTTACCGTAACCATCACCATCACTATCTAACCATTCAGTAGCATCGTTAGGGAAAACATCACGGTTGTTACCGTAACCATCACCATCACTATCTAACCATTCAGTCGCATCATTAGGGAAGACATCACGGTTGTTACCGTAACCATCACCATCAGAGTCTAACCATTCAGTAGCATCATTAGGGAATACATCACGGTTGTTACCGTAACCATCACCATCACTATCTAACCATTCAGTAGCATCGTTAGGGAAAGCATCAACACTATCTAAATAACCGTCGCCGTCAGTATCAACATCACCATTTGGCGTTGGATCGCTGTTATCACCAATACCATCGCCATCAGTATCTAACCATTCAGTGGGATCGTTAGGGAAAACATCGGCGTTATCACCAACACCATCACCATCAGTATCTAACCATTCAGTTGGATCGTTAGGGAAAGCATCTAAACTATCAATGACACCATCACCATCTGAATCAAGGGGTTGCGTACCGCCACCACCTAGTACATTGGTTATAACATAATCATTGCTAGTGTTTTCCTCAGTCATAACGGCAACACCTAAACACTGATTATTTTCATCAGTAATGGCTGCACGACGGTTACCAAACCACTTCCATGAAGTCAGGCTGTCATAGCTTTCCCCTGTAGCTAGGGTAGTAAAGCCAAAGCCAACATTTAATTCACCGGTTTCATTATCAACACGGTGAATACGTACTGGCTGGTCACTGTTATTGATAAAGGAGAAGTCTGCTTCAAAAGGACCAGTTAAATGCTTCTGCATTAGTGCACAGCTACCAATGGTATTCGCTGCAGGAATAACTTCTGCGGCAGCAGCATTAGCGACCATAGTTTGGTCTACGGTAAAGCTAGCAATGGCGTTGTCTAATACACCAACACTTAAACAGTTTAAGCTATTGTCGGTAACCATTATACGACGGTCACCATACCAAACGGCATTGTTATAACTCGCACCTGGAGCTAAAACGCCATAGCCATGAATAAAGCCAGTACCACCACTGGTAGTGATGATAGAGCCTTTGGTATTGTCGATTCTAAATAAACGTACTGGTGTGTCCGAAGTGTTAGTGATAGTAAATTCGTGTGACTGAGCCATAATCAAATGCGGTTGCGCTAAAGCACAACTACCCATTTGATTTAAGGCTGGAATCACCTCAGCTACCACATGTTTAACTAACTCGGCTTCAATGGTGAAGCTGTTATCAACTTCAGCCATTACTGCCACACCTAAGCAATTCATATTACTATCGCTTAACATCATGCGATCGCCCACTTTCCAAGAGCTTGAGTTATAACTATCACCTTGGTGAAGGGTTTTATAGTTCTTGGCAAAGTTAGCCGTCCCCTTAGTGCTATCAATCCAAAATAACGATACCGGAGTATCCGTGGTATTGGTAAAGCTAAAGTTAGTGGTGGCAGCATCAATATGGCGCACGTATTGTTGTACCAAGTCACAGCTGCCAATAACATCTTGTGCCGGTAATTGCGCAGCAATTGGCGCAACAGTTGCGGAGTTGGCCAGCATATAAGCTTCAAAACCGCCTTCAGTACGTTGAGCGACACCTTTAAGCGCTGCAATATAGGCAGTATTATCACCCGCTTGTAGCGCAGCCGTAAGGGTTTCTACTTCACCTTTATGCTGTTCAGACAAATAACGCATGGCGAAATAGCCCCATGGGTATAAGTTGTCATATTCATAACTCATAAATAATAAGTTATAAAGCGGCGGAATAGTCTCATCGGTTAAAGTCTTTAACGTTCGAGCGTGATCTTTACCCATAGCCATATATTCAGCCATGCCTTCCGACCATGAAACGTTATAATCAAATGAACCATACGTGCCCGCTTTTATGTATCGGCCATCTAGGTAATGAGTAAACTCATGTCTTAAGTTATAGATTTGGTCGATATACTGACAAGAGCCACCAAGCCAATCATCAGGACATTGCATAGCAATAAAGCGTGCTTGGTTACCTTGGGCACTTGGTGTGCCCTCTAAATACATACCGCCATTATCGGTAGCAATACCAAAGAATTCTGGTGCATATTTTTCATAATCTGCTGGGCTAGCAAAGGCAACAACTTCAATATGTTTATTTAAATCGCCGGTAACTGGGGTGCCGGCGGTATTGAAAAAAGCGTGGAATTCAGTTTCTTGTAAGGCCATATCAGCACATGATTGCGCCAATGTTGCTTGGCTAATAGATGCTTGTGCGCGAATAGTGATGTTAGCAGTACAATCGTAACTAACTGTTAAAATATCAGACTCTTTTGGTGGTATAACACAGCTACCAAATAACGGGTCACCTGCAGAACAAGTACGGCCAGCATTTTCTAAATATTTTTTAGTGATAATTGCTTCAGTGGTTTCTACCGAAATGGTTTGAATCACTTTGGCACGCGCTTCTAAAATAGTGCTGTCAAAACGAGCTTTGGCTTCATCATTCGCAATTGATGATAACTTGCCCATGGTGATAAATGAGTGCGGCATAATCCACTTTCTATCGGCTTCAGTTGCCCAACGCATATCAAGCGAGGTTTCACCTAAAAAGATAAATGAACGCATTACCGATAACACATCAAGCATCTTGCTATTGATAGCAGATTTTATTGAGGCATCACCATAATAAGCAGCATCACCTAGCGCGCCCATTAAGGCCATAGTAGTATCGCCACCATTACTGATGCCAAATGGGTTACTTTGCTCAGCATAAAATTGAATAATAGCTAATAAATGCGGTAACTGATCTTTAAAATAAGCGGAACTCGCGTCATTTCTAAAATTTGATAAGGCTGCGGCATAACCTTCTTGGATGACACTGCCTGCTGGAGCAATGAAGTTGCTCATTTGACTAACCGCTAAAAGCGCTGTGCTTAGCGCTGATGCTTCGGTATCGGTCAATGCCGCAGCATTATATTTATAAGAGGCTAAGAAATATAATAATTGGTTTAGATCAGGGTCGGTTAAATCATCGGCTTTGGCTAAGTAATGTATAGCCTGAGACACCTCATCAATAGGGTCATTAGCTGCACCAGCAATGCCAGCAAAGTCACTATAACTTGCCACTAAAATTGCCGCTATAACAGCACCGTATTGCGCTTTAGACGAAATTGAGGCTGGCGGTACATCAACAAAGACATTGCTATTGTAAATGATATAGTCAGCCAGAGGTGGTGGCACATCACCGCCCGTGATAGTAACGGTTAAACTGGTTTGCTCAATATTACCGTCAATCTTAAAATAACGTTCGCCCGCACGGGAAATAAATGACAGGCTTTCTTCATTAGTACCCGCAGTAACACTACTCGCTTCGACATTGCCACTCCAGTCATTGCCATCGTAGAGTGTAATATCGGCATCATTGCCGATAAATGTTCCGCCTGAAGTAGTAATAGTGACGTTACTATTTTCATAGGGCACAGTCACATATAAATAATGGCCATAATCGGTAATACAGTGAGTTTGGTTAGCAGGAACTTCGCCTTGACGGTCTAAAGTTTTAGCGCCGCACATTGTTGCTGCTTGGACGCTTGCCATGTTTAACGATAAAAATATCGCGCTAGCTAGTAATGTTTTCTTAGCAGTTAGTTTCATTGTTCTTAAGCCTATTCTTAATATAGCGATAGGTATTTCGTCCGTGTAGCAAAGTAAGCATGTTGTATTTATTATTGCTCTCAATGCATCTAACGCGTACATCCCTCTCGTATTGAAATGTATTTAAAAATGGCTCTGTTGTAGTTTAGTGTTGTTGAGTAAACAAGCGATACGCGTAAACCCATCCATGGGGCTCGGCACAAACATCCTTGTTTGTGAAGCTCGCTTTTATCACTTCAGCAACACTTCCTATTAAGTCATATAGTTGCCATGTGGACAACAGTATGATGGAACAGAGCCTTAAAAATACACCTCAAAACACTTTATACGATATTTTGTATACAATATTCAAGTGTAATATTAATAAGAATTTCTTCGTACTTTATTAATGAGACTTTTATCGTTTGTTATTAATATGTTACGAGATGTAAATAAATTCACAAAAATGTATTAAAATTACTCATATTTGCGAATTAAATAGAAATAAGTGACTTGCTTTTAAGGGGGGATTAAAATGTTATCAACAACAATAACCGATATCCTTATCGGTTTATTGAACTCAATTAGCCTTTAGACTCTTGAGTTGGCAGTGGCTTTTTCGGCTCTCCGGGCGGTATTAATGAATTGTTTTCTGGGTGTCGGCGCTGGTTTTCATGTCCATGTGGTTTTGGTTGCTGAGCACTACGGTGATCTGCGGGCTGTTGATGTTTATTTACCACAACTCTGGCGCTAATTTCGCTGCTAGCTGAAGAGTCAAGCGAGTGAATAGCGTCACTATTTCCCTTGGTATTTTGCCCACTGTTATTCACAGTATTCGATGGCGTAGCGGTTAACAAAGCGCTATCGACCAGCCCTTCATTGTTACTGCTACCTACCAGTGTACTGCTTAAGGCACTTGTGTCCTCTTTACCTTGCTGAGCTTGGTTAGCTGGTTGTATTTGGTTATAAATAAGCCCCGCAGCTATTCCAACAAAAAGTATGCCAAAGATCACTTTATTTTTATTCATGCTTTTATTCATTTTGACGCTCCCATTAAATCAATAACTGTATATTGAATACAATAAGCTAGCACAAAATTTGATTTTGATTCAAGCACAATTAAGTGAATCCATCTGCACCTGGGGTTAAATATCCTTAGCTACAGCTAAAGAATTGAATAATACTAATAAATATCAAGACAATATCATTATAGATAAGCTAGAAAGAACACCCTAACTTAGCCACAAGACACTTATTAACTGCACTATGCCAACCCGCAAGCAAAGTTTTACCCTGAGCTTGCTCCATGTTGCCAGTAAAGTAGTCTATTTCACCATATAAACTTGCTGGTATAGTTTCAGCGTGCCAAATACCTTGCCCCATTGCCGCTAAGATAGTCGCACCTAACACGGTAGATTCTATATTGGCTGGTCGCTCAATGGTAACGCCCAATAAGTCCGCTTGAAATTGCATGATAAAATTATTGGCACAGGCACCGCCATCAACTTTTAATTTTTTTATTGTTATCGAGCTTTCTTGTTGCATCAATTGCATTAAATCATAACTTTGAAAAGCAATGGCTTCCAAGGTAGCCCTAACTATATGCGCTTTAGTGCAGCCCTGCGTTAGTCCAGTTATTGAGCCTGTCGCCTGCATATCCCAATGAGGTGCGCCTAAGCCGCTAAATGCCGGCACAAAATAGACGCCATTATTATCACTAACACTTAAGGCTAACGTTTCAGTTTCACTGGCATGGTCGATAAGTTCTAATTGATCTCTAAGCCACTGCACCGCAGCACCGGCGATAAAAACAGCGCCTTCCAGTGCATAAGCAGGCTGACCATTTTTATCACAAGCAATAGTGGTCAATAGACCTTTATTAGATAAGTAAGCTTGGTCACCGGTATACATCAACATAAAACAACCTGTGCCATAGGTATTTTTGATCATTCCCGCTTGGGTACACTGTTGGGCAAATAAGGCCGACTGTTGATCGCCAGCAACACCGGTAATAGGAATTTCTGCGCCAAGAAAGCCATCAGCGGCACTATGGCAGAATAAGCCTGCTGAGCTTTTAATACTTGGCAATATTGACTTGGGAATATCAAAAAATTCCAGCAGCTCATCATCCCATTGTTGCTGGTGAATATTATAAAGCATGGTACGCGAAGCATTACTATGGTCGGTGCAATGCGCCTGACCATTGCTTAATTTCCACATCAGCCAAGAGTCTATGGTGCCAAAGGCAAGTTCGCCCTTTTCTGCCAATGCTTTTAATTCGGGTTTTTCATTAAATAACCATTGCAGCTTAGTTGCACAAAAATAGGCATCAAGCATCAGGCCGGTTTTCTGATGAAGCCAGTCTGCTTTACCTAAGGCTTTTATTTTTTGACAAATAGTAGCCGAACGCCGGCATTGCCAAACAATGGCATTGTATACTGGCTTACCCGTCTTTTTATGCCAGACAACTGTAGTTTCCCTTTGATTAGTAATGCCAATGCAAGTGATATCAGCAGAGGTTAACTTAGCTGATTTTAAAGCCTGTAAAATGCTGTCTTGAGTGACTTGCCAAATTTCCATGGCATCATGCTCAACCCAAGTTGGCCTAGGGTAGAATTGTTGAAATTCATTGTATGCCGCGCCAACTTCCTGACCTTGGGCCGTGGTAATTCTGATGGTTGTGCCCGTAGTACCTTGATCTATGGCTAGAATCATTATTAATGCCTTAGCTGCGCTTTAGTATTTAGCTAGTTACTAAGCAGTAAAAGCGACTAGCCAGGTTAATAGGTGGTTATCATATTTGCCACATCAAACGCCTTATGACTTAGTCATAAGCTATCAATATTGTTAGCTTGATTGTAGTTTAATGCTATAAAAACAAAATACTATTTTTAAACTAGCAACTGTTTTACCTGAAGTCTTGCGGATTAACGCCCACAAAAAAACCTACATTACGACCACATAAGTCAGCTCAACCTTGATAAATAGCAGCTTGTATTTATTGGATATAAAACTTTAACCCTAAAGATTTCAACCAAAAAAACCTCTAATAATATGGCCTAATTAACTATGCCGCGACAGTTGTGACAACGTAACAGCACAAAAAACACCAGACGAGTTTTTCATAACCAATTGATTAATAATCCTTTAATAAATCACAAAAAACAAAAAACATTATCTATAAAATAGTTATATATCAACATATAACTCCTTCATTTTAAAACCTCAGCTAAACTTAAAATAACTTATTTGAAACTGAACATATATATCAATGTTTGGGTATTTTTCATTGAACATTATTCATGATTCTATCGTAGTTCCTGTGGGAGAAATGAAGCTATGATGATAAGGAATTGATTATGGTATACCAAGAAAAAAGACAGTGTTTAGCTCGTAAGCGTCACCGGGTGTCAAAGCTGACTCTTTTTCTATGTGCCAGCATTCTTAGCACGCCCTGTATGGCGGATATGCTAGCAGCAGAAAAATGGATTAACAATGAGTTTAAGGAAAGTACCCTAACTAAAGAGCAACAAATGAAAGAAATGCAGTGGTTTATCAATGCGGCCAGACCCTTTAAAGGCATGACTATACGTGTTGTGTCTGAACGCATCGATACACATGTCTATGAAGCAAAAGTATTAGCGAAAGCTTTTCAGGAAATTACCGGAATAAAACTGGTTCATGAGATCACAGGTGAAGATGATGTAGTCAAAAAAATTGCTACTCAAATCGAATTGGATTACAGCATTTATGACGCTTACATTAACGATAGTGACTTTATTGGCACGCATTATCGTTCGGGTAAAGTGGTTTCATTGACTGATTTTATGGCGGGTGAAGGCAAGGAAGTAACACTGCCAAGTTTAGACCTTGAGGATTTTATCGGTCTTAGTTTTACCACTGGGCCCGATGGTAAGCTTTATCAATTACCAGACCAACAGTTTGCTAACCTGTACTGGTATCGTGCCGATTGGTTTGATCGTGCTGACTTTAAAGCAAGCTTTAAAAAACTTTATGGTTATGAATTGGGTGTGCCCCAAAACTGGAGCGCCTATGAAGATATAGCTGAGTTTTTTACCATTCATGTTAAAACCATTGATGGTAAAAAAATATACGGGCATATGGATTATGGCAAAAAGGACCCTTCTTTAGGCTGGCGATTTTCTGATGCGTGGTTATCCATGGCAGGCGCAGGCGACAAGGGTATTCCTAATGGTCTTCCCGTAGATGAATGGGGTATTCGAGTCGAAGATTGCCATCCTGTAGGCGCTAGTGTAAGTCGTGGCGGAGCATTAAATGGCCCCGCGGCCGTGTATGCCATTACCAAATTTATAGAATGGTTGAATAAATTTGCACCGCCAGAAGCTAAGAGCATGAATTTCAGCCAAGCTGGCGCAGTACCTGGTCAAGGGACTATTGCTCAGCAAATATTTTGGTATACCGCATTCACTGCGGCTTTGACAGATCCCAAGCTCCCGGTCATGAATAGTGATGGTGTACCAAAATGGCGCATGGCACCGTCTCCTAGAGGGCCTTATTGGGAAAAAGGCATGAAATTAGGATATCAGGATACAGGCTCCTGGACCTTTATGACGTCAACACCTCTCAAAAATAGAAAAGCAGCGTGGTTATATGCACAATTTGTAACATCCAAAACAGTTTCACTACAAAAAATGTTAATCGGTCTTACGCCTATCCGAAATTCAGATATTATGTCCGATAAAATGACCAAGGTGGCTTATAAATATGGTGGTTTGATTGAATTCTATCGTAGTAAAGCCAGAGTCGCATGGACCCCTACCGGAAGTAATGTGCCTGACTATCCTGGATTGTCCGATTTGTGGTGGAAGAATATATCGCTTGCTGTAAATGGCCAACTCAGCCCTCAAGAGGCGATGAATAAAATGGCTGCTGAAATGGATGAGCGTTTAATGGCGCTCGAACAAAAAGGCCAAGAACGTTGTGCTCCTAGGATGAATCCCCAAAAAGATGAATCTTATTGGTTGAATCAACCTGGGGCGCCCAAAGCAAAGTTGGCCAATGAAAAACCACAAGGAGTAACGCTGCCATACGAATCTGCGCTTGAAGCTTGGAATTAGGGTGTGCAATTATGAAAATTCGTGTTACGTATTTAACTGTGTTTATGCTGAACATATTAGTGTCATCCGTCTATGCAACCACATTTACTTTATTAACAGAGGAATTACCGCCTTATAGTATTAGAGGCAATGGTAGCGGAACCGGTGCAAGTATTGATATTGTCTCTCAACTCTTTGAGCGGGCAGGCTTTGATTATGAAATAATAATTGTGCCATGGAAACGTGCTATGCGAATGTCTTTGAGTGATGCAAACACATGTATTTTCCCGATGCAGCGGAATCAGGAACGAGAGGCGACCTATCACTGGATAAGCCCTATTCTAATTACTCAAACTGGCTTTTATACGCGGAAGGATTCGCCTCATAAACTGGTAACAATTGATGATGCTAAGGGGCTAATAATTGGTACTTATAACGGCAGTGCTGTGGCTGAATATCTAACTAGCTGGGGTTATGACGTGAGAATAACACCAAGAGATGCACCGAATATTCATAAACTGATGAAGAACAGAATAGATGTATGGGCAGCCGATACCTTATCTGCTAAATATTTAGCAGATAAGCATAAAATTACCAACATGAAAGAACAATTAGTTTACTTTTCAACGTTGCGTGCGCTTGCCTGCAATACCAAAGTAGCTGAAATTAAAGTGAATAAGTTACGCCAAGAGCTGAAACTAATGTATACCGACGGCACCATCGAAGCAATAATCTCAAAGTACAAATAATACAAATATGATAGTTACTAATGCTGTTGATAAACTGAGCGACTAACGCTAGAGTGCTCTGTTTCATTATTAATCCTTGGCAGATAACAGCCAACTGACAGCAAGCACCATCCAAGAGCCCAGTTCAATGAATGAATACAAATTTAAAAGAGTTTGTCGATAAGTTGCTGGTGTTTGAGGTGATTTTTATAATTTTTTCGCCTTCTCTACGCTAAGCCGATAGTAAGCCTTACCATCGAAGCCATAAATGTCTGCTTTTAACGAATTGAGTCAGCTTGAATTGAAAATTTAACCCACTGTTTTAACTTAATATACTTAACCTACAGACTTATGGAAACATCAATTAAAATCACTCATGCTAACCATCGTGGTTGGCTGTCTGGCTAGAGACAAAGTTTAGTGGCCATTAATTTTATTACCCATCTCATCGAATATTCTCCCTGGGTCCGTTAATTCATCATCCCAGCGTAATGGAGGGACTTTACCAAACGATGGTTCATGTACACCAAAGGTACAAATAGGTCCATAGGGGTACTCATTGGTTATATAATAACCATAAACACCGTTAACATCAGTAGCACCATTGCATTCATCTAAATTGCCAGTATTGCCATTATCATAAACCCAGTCGTCAATATACCGGCCTAGCGGTATACCAAAAGGTTCACTAGTAAAGCTAAAGTCAAAATCTTGTGCACGATTTAGTACATCCCAAGGTGTTGGTGGCGTACCGTGTTCTTTAAATGGCGGGGTATTGGTATAAGGTTGACGGGATTGACCAAAACCATTTTCATCCGGATTCAAGGGCCAATTTTTAAGCTTGTAGCCTGATTTAGCTTTAACTAAGTCTCCCTCTGTATTTATAAACCACTTGCCATAAATAGGAAATCCGTCTTTGGCAAAACCAATTAACGGTGAACCATTTAGGCCAGGTGCTATTGTTGCTTCGTCATTGGATTGTAAAGGGTGTGTCATTGCATGGTAATGATATGTGCCCTCAAAACCATGACCAAAATATTCATCAAAAATAGCGGCCATTTTTTCTGCCGAAGGCTCTTGCAGAGTATAAGCGGGTATTTCAAACCAAACAGAACCGTCACCGCAACCTGTTGAGTTACCAGCAGCATTAACACGTGCATGATCCGGGTTGTAGCAAAAACCTGAATCCATCGCGATGCCAATACCGTTTAATAAAATACCGTCGTAGTCCATAAAGTTAGTAGGATTACGATCGGTATCATCGGCCACTAAAGGGTTAGAAAATTGAGGATTAACGGGAAGGTAAGTTATTTGCATATCATCATGGTCTATTTCAGTTACCCATACGTTGTCTTCATTAGGTGCACCAACATCCCAACCTAAATCATGATTTGGGATCATATTATGCTGCATTCGACAATGCGTGGCTAATTCAGCATCATTAGTTTCAATAACAACTGCATAATTCCAACTGCCTGGCTGATCTGGATTACTTGGGTTTTGAATATAACCACCGCTAACGATAACTAAATCAATGATGACAATGCTTTCTTTGTTTGACCCTGGAAAATAGGGTGCACCAACGGCTAAGTTTGACCTATCAGTGATCCCTCTTGCACCATAATCGCCATTATTATCATCAGTCACATAGGCACGACAATCTGGATTGCGATTGGTTAATACCGCATTCAACATGCCATTAGGTGTTTCATTCAAGTCAGGGTTAGTAATATACCCTGAAGTAGGGTCGGCTACAGGAGTAGGATCCGGTACCGGAGTAGGATCCGGTACCGGAGTAGGAATGGGCTCTGGCGTTGGTTCTAAGGTACTTTCCGTATCGCTATCACTACCACCACAGGCGAGTAAACTAAACGATAATAGTAATAAGACAATAGTTTTAAAGCCACGTTTAACTGGATTAATTATCAAAGTTTTAGACATGAAAAACCCTTAAATGACTCATCTTTATTTATAAATTGCGAAGGGAGCATATATAGCTCTGCTCTATCGAGGTAATATTACTGTAGAGCACTCGCGTGTTGTTTTAAATAGATAGCCTAGTAAAGTTATGTAAAGATCAAGTCTCTCGCCAAAATCGTTTAACGCTAGTTAGAAAATCGATAACACAATTTTTCTAATCTCAGCTTTGCGAACAACTTATCATAAGTTTTTCAAATATCTTTATCTGTTTACCTATTGATAATGTACTTAACTTTGCAAAATGTTAGCTAATAAATTTAGTCCGTCACATAGCTTTATTTCTCTGCTTCCCATACGTTTAAGCACCTTCATCCTCAGATAAAAGGTGTATTTCCTAAAAGAAAAGTATTTAAAACCAGCGATAGTTTGCCTTGTTTTTGTGCTCAACTTCTACTTTCAAAAGTTAAAAACAAAATTGGTGTACCAAAAGGTGTACCAGGTTTAAATTTTTAATGAGTCTTTTGAAAATTCGTAAATAATAATTAAGTTGCAGCCTAGCAGAAGTAAAAATAAGCCGAAATGCATTTCCTAGTAAAATTTACACTAGATTTATTTAATTAATATTAGAAGAGTTTGAAGTCGATTTTAAGAATGGTGTAGCAAAAGGGTACCATTTATTGAGTGTACAATTTATTGAATGTGCAATTTGATTTGAAAGGGTTTTATAATACCGCCTGACCTTTACACTTAAAATAAGTATAAATAGATCAGGCGGTTACTAAATTAGTTGAGTTGACCACATAAGCCGGGTTTTGTAGCTCAGTTACTAAAAGTAAATGAGATGACAATCATTCGTCTAGGCTATAAATCGCTCTATAGCTCAAGCAACCTACCCGGTTTCCACGCGAGCCACGCTTATATCATTGTAACTTGCGTAACAATAATCATGAAACCCTATTTGGTCTTGCTCCAGGTGGAGTTTACCCTGCTGCCAACTGTTACCAGTGGCCCGGTGCGCTCTTACCGCACCCTTTCAGCCTTACCTGTGCCTCTTTACCTTATAAATAAAGTAATTAGGTCATCGGCGGTCTTCTCTCTGTTGCACTTGTCGTCGGCTCACGCCGCCCAGGCGTTACCTGGCACCCTGCTCATTGGAGCCCGGACTTTCCTCCCGCTAGAAATACTTACGTAAACTAGCCAGCGATTGTCTGGTCAACTCGCGCGCATTTTACCTTATCTAGGCAAAAAGTCTATGAACTTTGTTTAATCAATATTATTGACTAATTTATTTAAGGCTAAGACTTAATACTCAGGGCAATATCATATAAAGCATTTTTCTTTACGCCATAAATTTCAGCGGTAATTGCACAGGCTTTTTTAGGTTTCATTTCTGCCAACAATAGTTTCAGCGTATCAATGGCTTTTGCTGGTATAGCATCAGCATCAATTTTGTTGCCTTCAATGATTAAAACCATTTCACCTTTCAGCTGATTTGCATCTTCTTGTAACCAAACTAATAGATTTTCAGCCGTATCAGAGTGAATGGTCTCAAAGGTTTTCGTTAACTCACGAGAAATAACCACATGACGTTGACCACCTAATACTTTTACAATATCGGCAAGCGTATCAATTGCTCGACGTGGCGCATCATAGAACACCATGGTACGTGGCTCTTCTAATAAATTCGCTAATTTTGCTTGTCTGGCCGCTGATTTAGACGGTAAAAAACCTTCGAAGGTAAATCTATCCGTGGGTAGACCTGCCACAGACAGCGCTGAGATTACCGCACAAGGCCCTGGAATTGGCGAGACTTTCAGACCAAGGCTACGACAATGGCGAACAATATGAAAACCAGGATCACTGATTAATGGCGTACCGGCATCTGATACAAGCGCAATAGTTTTGCCTTCTTGTAACATGCTCGCCACTTGGTCTTGGCGTTGACGTTCATTGTGATCATGTAATGACATGGTTTTATTTTTAATGGCAAAGGCAGCCAATAGTTTTCCCGTATGACGAGTATCTTCACAAGCAATAACATCAACTTGCGTTAATATATCAATAGCTCTTTGGCTGATATCACCTAGGTTGCCAATAGGGGTTGCAACAATATAGAGGGTAGCTGGGGTTAGGGTTGTTTCACTCATGTCACTTATTCACTCAATTTGGCGGTTATATTAGCTTATACCCAAGTCATATCAAGATGCAGGGTTCAGCTGGAATTAGCAACGTCTTTAGGCAAGGCATTGATTGAAGAGAAGGTTATTCCCTGGTCGAAATCAATAACGATGGATAAAGCGGTTCTAAACCAGCCAATTAGGGGGCGGCTGAAAATCACGTTAATCATTGCATATGTTCATTAAGGACGCTGCATGGATGCAGCTTAATATAGAGTGCAGGAGAATATTCTCCTACAACCATTAATGAAATATACGCTTTGATCATGAATCGCTCAAGCGCCTGAAACGAGCATTTTGAAGTCACTTGGGTATATATTAGTTGAGACTAACTTCGTTGGCGTTTATTATAACCTTATACTGATAGTAATATGCACGGATTTATTTATTGTGGTAAAAACAGCGTCCTTACTTGTAAGAATAAAGCCAATAGGATTAGATTATTTTTCAATGTGCTTGCGAGCATTTAAAACTCGAATTTTACCGGTTTTATTACTGACCTTATTAACAAGCTGTAGCACTCAGCAAACATCTAAACCAACAACAGCTAGTCAAACGACTACTGAGCCTGAAGAAATCACCATAGACTCTGCGGCATTATCGGCTGAACAACACTTAGCCCTAGCGAAAACGTTAGCAAGTGATGCAGCGGTCATGGAGTTGATCACAGCAACAAAATTATTTTTTCAACAAAAGAATTATGCTAAAGCGCTATGGCTTGCCGATAAAACCCTGCCGCTAATCGATGCACAAATAGCTAACCCTATTCAAGCTAGGGTACAATTGCTGTTAATTAAAATCAGTAGTTTACAACACCTTGGCTATTATTCAGCAAGCCATATACAACTTGAACAACTCGAACAATACACCCTTGATAATGATATAAGCCTTAGCGCAACATACTACCGATTATTAAGTAGCGCCCTGCAAGCAAAGCAGCAAGCTATTGCCGCGTTAAATGCGCAATTATACGCTTTTTCTTTAACCCAGCCCTCGGCACAAAGTAAGCAACAAATCGAAGATATTTGGCATAACTTAATACGCTTATCTCAATGGCAACTTAGTTTACTTGCTTTGGATAAAGCCCCTGAGAGTAAAGGCTGGTTGCGCTTAACCGTTTTGGCTAATAAATATGGCGGTAAACAAGGACAAATGCAATATCACCTAGCTATGTGGCAAAAAAAATTCAAACGCCACCCGGCTAACGTCATAGCAATACAGCTTGCTGAGCAAAGTATTATAGAAAAAAACATTGAAAACATTGCAGTAATACTACCCCTAACGGGAAAACAACATGCTGCTGGCTTAGCTATCCAACAAGGTATACTGGCCAGTTTTGCTAATGATGACACTAAAAAGCTACACTTTTTAGACTCTAATATGGTTAATTGGTATGGTTTAAGCAATGAACTTGCCACCTTAAAAATTGACTATGTTATTGGTCCATTACTTAAAAAAAATGTAGACCAGTATATTAGCCACACCAGTGCCCAAGCACAGTCAAAAAGTGATTATATGCTTAATGCTAACTCGGGCTTATTTAACATTAATCATCAAGATAACAATAACCAAGACGTTTTTCATACGGCCACTAGTGTGCTCGACCAGCCATTTGATTATATCAGCGCCATTAATAGTGACTCGGCTATAGAAAGTTACCTGCAGGGTGGCTCTAACAGCAAAGCTATTTCAACCTTGTTACTAAATATCCCGGCAAAGGCCTCACTCACTGAGCACCATACTGTACTTTCTATGCGCCCAGAGGATGAAGCCAAGCAAGCGGCCGCAACATTGAGCCGTCAAAACTATCAGCACCCTATCGTATTAAGCCAAAAAAATGTTGTCAGTAAACGCATTGCTCAAGCCTTTGTTAAACAATGGCAACGCATTACCGGTAACACCATAGCAGTGGTTTATTACAATACTGGCGCGCAAATGCAAGCGAATATTAAAGCCAGTTTATCGGTAGACAAGAGTAAAACCCGCATTAATAAACTTAAAAGCCAGCTTAATCAAAGTATAAAAGCGCAAACAAGAAATCGCCGTGATATTGATATGATTTATCTGGTTGGCACTCCAGAGCAAACACGATTAGTGAAGCCTTACATTGAAGTTAACATTAGCCCCTTTGCTAAAATAATTCCGGTTTTTGCTAGCTCTCGTAGCCATAGCACCCGCAGCGATTACAGTAGTAATAGTGATTTACAAGGGTTAACCTTTACCGAGATCCCCTGGTTACTCACCAGTGCGCAAAATACCGAGTTAGCGACACTTAGTCAGCAGTTATGGCCCAAGCGCAGTGATGGCTTATCACGCCTTTTCGCTATGGGCTATGATAGCTATCAACTTATCAGTAAAATCCCTTTAATGCAGCAAGCACCGTATCTTCAACATTGGGGCCAAACAGGGACGTTAAAACTTAATAAAAATAATATTTTAACGCGCAGTTTACTCTGGGGCAGCTATAAAAATAACAAGGTAGTATCTATTGCTATGGAATAAGCGCGCTACCCGTCAAAATGACACGGGTACGGATAAGGGTAAGATTAGCGAGCAGTTTGCTCAACAATTTTTAGTCGAGCAAGGTTTAAGCCTTATTGATAAAAACTACCACTGTCGTCAAGGAGAAGTTGATCTGATCATGCTTGATGGCGATACTTATGTGTTTATTGAAGTAAAGTATCGTAAAAGTAAGGCGTTTGGCGGAGCTCTGGCTGCTATTCCTTCGAGTAAGCAGCAGAAAGTTAAACATTGCGTAACATTTTATCTGCATCAAGCCGGTTTAAATGAATATAATACGCCCTGTCGTATTGATGTCGTGGCGCTCGAAGGTGATATAAATAATCCACAGGTCACTTGGCTAAAAAATGCCTTTTAACCTTTTTAAATTTAATACAATAAATAAAATTAACGAAATATAGTTCCGGAGTCAGTTTTTCATGCTAGAACAAATAAAGAACAATTTTACCGAAAGCATACAAACACAAATTTCTGCTAGCGAACTATTAGCGCCAGCTATCGAGCAGGCGGGTATGATGATGGTGCAATGTTTATTAGGTGGCAATAAAATTATTTCTTGTGGCAATGGCGGCTCAGCCGGTCATGCCCAACATTTTTGTGCGCAATTACTAAACAAATATGAAACTGAGCGCCCTAGCCTGCCAGCAATTTCCCTTAACAGTGATATCTCTACCATTACGTCTATTGCTAATGATTACCAATATGATGAAGTTTTTTCAAAACAAATAAGAGCCCTTGGCCATAATGGCGATGTGTTATTAGCTATTTCTACCAGCGGTAACTCTCGTAACGTGGTGAAAGCCATTGAAAGTGCCGTATCTCGTGATATACCGATAATTGCCCTAACGGGTTGTGATGGTGGTGATATTGCCGGTTTATTGGGTGACGGCGATGTAGAAATACGTGTACCTTCGGCAAGAACATCCAGAATTCAGGAGGTACACTTAATTGTTATACACAGTTTATGCGAAATTATTGATAATACCTTGTTTCCTCAGAGTGATAGCTAGATGTTTACTCTACTAAGCCACACCTCAGTATTGGCTAAAGCAAGAGTTGCCCGCATGGCTGGTTTGTTAATGCTCATATCTGCTTTACAAGGTTGTGCAGTTGCCACTGTGATCGCAGTAACCGCAGGTGCAACTATGGTCGCCGATAGGCGTAGCTTTAGCAAACAAATAGACGATCAACGCATTGAGTTTAATGCCCATAATGAATTAAATAAGCAAAAAGCATTGGCTAAAAACACTAACTTACATGTTATTAGTATCAATGGCACTGTTTTAGTCGTCGGACAAGCGCCTAACAGCTACCTTAGAGATCTTGCTATTAAAACCATACAAGACGTGCCTAATATCGTTACCATACACAACCAGATACGTATTAGCTCTACTACCGCCATAACCACGCAAAGCAATGATATTTGGCTAACCTCTAAAGTGAAATCAGCCCTACTTGCCAGTAGTGAAGTAAATGCCAAGGATGTTAAGGTGGTAACCGAAAATTCTGAAGTATTCCTGCTAGGCTTAGTAACGAGAGAAGAAGCAAATATTGTCGTTGAGATCACTCGTAATATTAACGGTGTCAGTCGGGTAATTAAGGCCTTTGAATATATCTAACGAGCAACTGATAACATTATTTTAAAACAAAAAAACCAGTAAATATCGATGATAGCTACTGGTTTTAGTGTGTATATAAATAAAGCTTATTTAATGATTTTCAGGCTAGCTTTACTTTTACCCTTTGGCCTGTTCGACTTATCTATCTTACTACCTGTTGAAGCAACACTCTTCAAATTAGACTTTGGTTTTTCAGGTACTTGTTCAACTACCACTTCTTCACCCTCTGCAGGATGTTCGATAGGCAATGAAGTTCCCGCTCCGTTTTCTTTAGCATATATTGCACCTATAGCACCGTAAGGTACGGTAATGTGCTCTAATATGCCGCCAAAACGGGCACTAAACTCAATACTTTTATCACCCAATGAAATGGTACCAACCGCTGAACTGGCAATATTTAACACTATTTTCCCATCAGCTACATAACTCATCGGTACTAATACGCCATATACATTGACGTCTACCATGATGTACGGCGTTAGCTCATTATCTGAAATCCACTCATAGAAAGCCTTAATTAAATAAGGCTTATTAGAGCTCATTGAGCTAGGTGTTGCGTCATCCATTAGGTTGGGTGACCAAAGCGTAATTCACGCTCAGCTTCTGTCAATGAAGCTTGAAATGATTCACGTTCAAATACACGTAACATATACGTTTTAAGTTCTTTTGAACCTTCGCCAGATAATTCAATACCAAATACCGGTAAGCGCCATAATAATGGTGCTAAATAACAATCAACCAAGCTGTATTCTTCACTCATAAAGTATGGTGCTTCATTTAAAATTGGCGCGATACTTAACAAGCTTTCTTTTAATTCTTGACGAGCTTTAGCTGCTTCTGTGGTGGTGCCTGACATGATGATTTTAGCAAGGCTATACCAATCTTGCTCAATACGATGCATCATTAAACGGCTACGACCACGTGAAACAGGATACACTGGCATTAATGGTGGGTGAGGAAAACGCTCATCTAAATACTCAACAATGATTTTAGCTTCATATAGCGCTAATTCACGGTCAATTAAGGTTGGCACAGTACCGTATGGATTTAAGTCCAATAAGTCTTCTGGCAAATTAGCTAAATCAACTAAGTTGATGTCAACACCAACACCTTTTTCTGCTAAAACAATGCGCGTCTGATGACTGTACATATCATCGGCATGAGAGAACAACGTCATCACAGAGCGTTTATTTGCTGCTACGGCCATAGAGCCTCCTAAATTCATTTACTTTAAAAACTAACAAAGGGGAATTCGATATTTAACTATCAAATCCCCCTACAAATTTACAGTACTAGTACCTAGTGTACGTCTTTCCAATACTCTCTCTTAAGGAAATAAGTAAGAATAAAGAAGAAGAATAAGAAAGCTAAGACCCAATAACCAATTGCTTTACGCTCAAGTTTGTTAGGTTCACCAACATATTCTAAAAAGTTAGTTAAATCACGAATAACCACATCATATTCTTCAGCAGTTAACCTGCCACCCATTGCTGGAGATAGCTGACCATGTTCGTCAATGGTGCTAACACCTTGCAAGTTTTGCAATACGTGTGGCATACCAACATCTTTAAAAACGGTGTTATTTACGCCAAACGGACGTGCTTCATCAATATAGAATGAACGTAAATAAGTATAGATCCAATCTGGGCTACGTAAACGTGCTTCCAAGGTTAAATCTGGTGGCGCACTACCAAACCATTTTTCCGCTTCTTTTTTCGGCATGTTATTTAGAATATGGCCACCCACTTTATCACCTGAGTACATATAATTAGCAATACCATCCGCTTCTTCAATACCTAAATCGGTAAAGGTTCGGCTATAACGTTGGTACTGTAACTGATGACAACCTAGACAATTGTCTATATAGGTTTTAAAGCCTTTTTTCAAAGACTCTTTATCAGATAAATCGTTATTCGCTTTATCTAAATGAATACTTGGTCCTGAGGCAACAGCTGAGAACGGCACAAGTGCCGCTACACTGCAAAGCATGCCGAAAGTAGCGGCGATAATTAATTTTTTCATTAGTCTGCAATCCTTTCAGGTACTGGCTTAGTGTTTTCATTTTTGCTGTATAACCATAAAGCAACGAAGAAACCAAAGTAACCAAAACTAGCAATAGCACCAATCAAGTTAGCGATAGGTGTCGCCGGCATAGTACCTAAAACACCAAGCACCACAAAACAAATAGCAAATTGAATTAAGTTGAATAAGTGCAGTTTTGAACGATAACGCACAGACTTAACCGTACCGCGATCAAACCAAGGTAATAAGAACAACACGATAATAGCGGAGAACATACCAATAGCACCTAACATTGCATTAGGAATAACACGTAAGATGGTATAGAAGGGACCAAAGTACCATACAGGTGCAATATGCTCAGGAGTTTTCAAACCATTTGCTGGGGTGAAGTTTGGTGCTTCCATAAAGTAACCACCACCCTCTGGGGCAAAGAACATTACCCAACAAAATAGGAATAAGAAGCCAACAACATACATAATATCTTTAACAGTGTAATAAGGATGGAAAGGTACAGCATCAACAATATCGTATTTATCGCTATATTGCTTATGGAAGGTAAATTTACTCAATTCTTCCGGTTTCACACTGCCTTTAGGTTTCTTAATGTCGATACCTTCGGGGTTGTTAGAACCCACTTCATGTAAGGCAAGGATATGCAAGAACACTAAAAGAACCAATACCAATGGCATGGCAATTACGTGTAAAGCAAAGAAACGGTTAAGGGTTGCGCCTGAAATAACATAATCACCACGGATCCACAGTGTTAAATCATCACCAATAATAGGAACTAAGCCAAAGATAGAGATAATAACTTGTGCACCCCAGTACGACATATTACCCCAAGGTAATAAGTAGCCCATGAAAGCTTCAGCCATCAACACTAAGAAGATCAACATACCGAAGATCCACAGTAGTTCACGCGGTTTTTGATACGAACCATACATTAGGCCGCGCATCATGTGCAGATAAACCACAATGAAAAACGCTGACGCACCGGTAGAATGCATATAACGTAGTAACCAACCAAAGTCGACATCACGCATGATATATTCAATGGAGGCAAAAGCACCCTCGCCAGATGGCTCGTAGTTCATCGTTAACCAAATACCGGTAAGAAATTGGTTCACTAGTACTAACATGGCTAATGAGCCAAAAATGTACCAAAAGTTAAAGTTTTTTGGTGCAGGATATTGTGCTATATGCTTATTCCATGCATCGGTTACGGGTAAACGTTTATCTATCCAGCCCATAAAATCGGTAAATACTTTCATCAACATTATGCGTCTCCTTGGCCTACACCAATTAATAAGATGTCGTCACTAGTAAATGAATGTTCAGGAACCACTAAGTTTAATGGTGCCGGAACGCCTTGAAAAACACGACCAGCCATATCAAATTTACTACCATGACAAGGACAGTAGAAACCGTTTGGTACACCTTCTACAAATTCAGCGAAATCACCACCGTGATGAGTTGGCGCACAACCTAAATGAGTACAAACACCTAAAGCAACGAGAAACTCAGGTTTAATTGAGCGATAAGCGTTAGTTGCATACGCAGGTTGCTGAGCTTTTTCAGAATTAGGATCACGTAACTGGTCATCATGTTTAGCTAAATCATTCACGGTCTTTTCCGTTCTACGTACAACATAAACGGGTTTACCTCGCCATTCGGCGCGGATTAATTGACCAGGCTGTATTTTACCTACATTCACTTCAACTGGAGCACCCGCCGCTTTCGCGCGAGCACTTGGATTCCAGGAAGCAATAAAAGGCACAGCAGCTCCAACCACACCAACACCACCAACAACAGCAGTAGCCGCTGTTAGGAAGCGTCTGCGGCCGTTATTCACAGGCTCATTGCTCATTCATACTCTCCAACTAAGACTCTAACAAAACAAATATTTTTATACCAAACTAAGCGTTATATTGATTATACGCCATATGCGCGGCAGCTGTTTTTGTTAGCTCAAATTCATACCAAGCGGTATATCGACAAAAATTTTCCTGATCATAAAGAAATAGTGTGTTTTTTACAAGGTAAAAAGGAGCTTAGGTACTGTAAAAGCAGAAATAATTTGAAATACTTTGAAATAGAATAAATTAAGCATATTTAGGCTAGGGCAATTGTAATTTATGGCGGAAATGCATAAATGGTGTAGACATAAAAAAACCGACACAAGGTCGGTTTTTTGAAGCCAGATATACATTTTACCTATGTGGCTCATATTTTCTAAATGATCTGCATTGAGGCAAGGCGTTGAATTAAGAGTCCCTGCTTATTTTAGCTAAGTTGTAGATTAACTAAATGACTGGGACGAATAATGATAACAACGCAGCATAAATGCTGAGCATAACGAAAATTAACGTTTTGAGAATTGTGGCTTCTTACGTGCTTTATGAAGACCAACTTTCTTACGTTCAACTTTACGCGCATCACGAGTAACAAAACCAGCTTGACGTAAAGCGCCACGCAATGTTTCATCAAATACCATTAATGCACGAGTAATGCCGTGACGAATTGCGCCAGCTTGACCAGAACTACCACCACCAGTTACAGTAATGTTAAAGTCAAACTTTTCTACCATTTCAACTAACACTAATGGTTGACGAACAACCATTACAGCTGTTTCACGAGGAAAGTATTCCGCGATATCACGTTTATTAATTGTGATAGTGCCGTTACCAGCTTTCATGAACACACGAGCAGTTGAGCTCTTGCGACGACCAGTACCGTAATATTGATTATCAGCCATTGCTTAAAGCTCCCAAAGTTGTGGTTGTTGTGCAGTATGTGCATGCTCAGGGCCGGCATATACTTTTAATTTGCGGAACATTTCACGACCTAAAGGACCTTTAGGTAACATGCCTTTAACAGCAAATTCAAGAACGCGTGTCGGTGCTTTTTCAATTAGCTTTTCAAAGCTAATTTGCTTAAGACCACCAGGGAACTCAGTATGCGAGTAGTAAATTTTACCTTTCGCTTTGTTACCTGTTACACGTACTTTTTCAGCATTGATAACAACGATATAATCGCCAGTATCTACGTGAGGAGTATATTCTACTTTATGCTTACCGCGTAAACGGCTAGCAATTTCGGTAGCGATACGACCTAAAGTTTTATCTTCGGCGTCCACTAAGAACCATTCGCGTTTTACGCTTGCTGGTTTAGCTACAAAAGTTTTCATTAAAAAACCCAATCTTATAAATGTTACTTAAATAACAATAAAAGCAATAAGCTTATATTGTCCGTTAAATGGACTACGCCATTGCCCCTTCGAGCATCGAGCCCAGCGCCATTGTTTATAAGGTACTATTTACATAAAAGTAAATGAAACCACACAACAATAGGCATTTGTAACGCAGGGAGCGCGGATTATACAGAAGAAAATAGTAAAGGTCACCTATATTAGCCATTGTTTTTTAAAATAATCGCTACTGTTATTAACCGGTATAGCTAGTTGCGCTATTAATGACTTTAATGAATGATAAATAGTCATCAAAACGACGTAAGTGTATAAAAGGCTGGATAAGTTAGCTCTTGCCTTGTAATGGTCTGTAATGGTCTGAATATTTTTATTATTATATATTTTAAGGTGTCATCGGTCATTTAGCTCATTATTTGTCATAGCAGAGGGTAGTACCTTGATATTTATTACTGCTATTACCTATATAAGGTTGACCATCATTTTAAGACAAACAGATTTTAAATTGATTACCACTTTGATCAGTTGACTTGAAGCAGATTTCCCCTTGGCATAATTTTCGTTAATAGGTTACTAGCCCTGAGTAAAAGTTAACCTTTAGTTAATAATGGGTTACAAAATAATCGATTAATGGTTAACCAGTAATAAAAATAAAAAAAGTCGCTACAAAGTTTTACATTTAAGAAATTTTGTCGCAGTATGAAGTTAGCCCCCGTAAAAAATAGATGGAAATATAATTATGAAAAACTTACAACAAATGAAAACTCTTGCTACTAAAAACGCACAAAAAGGTTTTACCCTGATTGAATTAATGATCGTTGTGGCGATCATCGGTATTTTAGCAGCAGTAGCCTTGCCTGCTTATCAAGATTACATTGCAAAAGCTGCATTTTCTGAAACCATAGCGGCAACCTCAGGCGTAAAAACTGCGGTTAATGTGTACGCACAAATTGAAGGAAAAGTAGAAGATGCTAAACTTGATGCAACGGTAGCAAAATTACTTGCCGGTGCCGATAAAGGCGCTACGGTTGCATCAGTTATCATGGACGATGATGGTAAAATAACAGCTACCTCAGAGGATGTAAAAGGTATGGGAAGCATTACTTATATTATCACGCCAGAAATGAGTGTTGGCGCAGTAATCTGGGTACAAAGCGGTACTTGTCAAGGCAAAGGTTGGTGTAAGTAATTTTTTGGCTGCAGGTTGGAGTCAACTGAAACGCTGTAGCAAGATAATAGAGGGTTAAATGCCTTCGGTCTATTTAAAAGCTCCTTCGGGAGCTTTTTTTTATAATAAAAAACAATGCTATGATAAAACCAATGCCAATCACCTTCTCGCCGCCCAAATATAAAGGCTTAATTAAAGCAACCCTTGTTGCGTTATTATTATTGACTATCACGCTATTATATTACCCAGGCATCAATGGCGCTTTTTATTACGATGATGTCCGTCCATTAAGCCCACTGGCGACTATAACTAACCTCGAATCAGCCCTAGTTTATATCTCTAGCGAAAGCTCTGGGCCGCTAGGTCGCCCTATAGCGATGCTAAGTTTTTTGGTCAATAGTAATGATTGGCCAAGTGCCACCTCTACAGGCAATATCAGTGCTTTTTTTAGCTTTAATGTCTTTTTACATCTTGCCAATGGTTTATTAGTATTCTTATTAACCTATTTTATCGCAAAACTCTACCAAGGCGAAAAAAAAGCCAATTATTGGTTAGCAATAACAGTCAGCGCATTTTGGCTGGTATTGCCCATCCAGGTTTCAACATCGCTTATCGCGATTCAGCGTATGGCAGGTTTATCAGCTTTTTTTGTTTTCTCGGGTTTACTGCTTTATAGCTATGGTTTGTATAAACAGTCTGTTGAAAGCTCCAACAATATTCATAATAACCATGGCCTGCCATTACAATTTATAGGCTTAATTGCTTTTACCCTGCTAGCGATGTTTTCCAAAGAAAATGGTGCTTTATTGCCTATATTTGTTTTGGTGCTTGAAATAACACTATTAGCTAACGTACCAACAATACAGTATCGTCGAAAATTGCGTATCTCAGCTTGTACAGCTGGCTTAATGACATTGTTATTATATTTGGCCTACCTAACCTTTAATACACGTAATGAATTACCTCATAGAGATTTCACCTTAATTGAACGCCTACTTACCCAACCACAAATACTAGTAGAATACCTTCACTTGGCTTTTATACCCGATATAACAGCATTTAGCCCTTTTCATGACAATTATCAACAGGTGAGCAATTTATTGTCATCAAAAAAAGCGATACTTTCTATATTATTGCTTTTAGGCTTGCTGAGTAGTGCGCTATATTATCGGCTAAAGCAGCCATTATTTGCTTTTGCCGTGTTATGGTTTTTCGCTGCTCACTTATTAGAATCTACCGTAATCAGTCTTGAGCTCTACTTTGAGCATAGAAACTATGTGGCTTTATTTGGCCCTTGTCTGGCGCTAATTTTCACCTTTACTAAAGTAAAAAAACGTTACCAAAACTTAGCGGTTATTTCTTTCAGTCTATATTGGTTGTTATTGTGCGCTTGTTTATTATTAACCACGCAATTATGGGGGCAACCGCATCTTGCAGCACAAATATGGCAAGCTAAACAAGTCGGCTCCGCAAGGGCAACTGCTTATTTAAGTAATATATATTTACAAGCAGGAAAAATAGAGTCCGCTCAACAGTTATTAGCAAAACATATTAGCGAATGTGATAGTTGTACTAGTAGCCAAGCTATATCCTTATTTTTCTCTTGTTACTCGGGAGAAAAACAAGCTACAGAGGAAGCTTACCACGCATTATTGTATTTATCACAAACGACTAAAAATGCCAGAGGGGTTGCGGCCAGCTTAACTCAAGTACACAAATTAATTACCAATGATAGTTGCCAATACCTTAGCTTGACTGAATTAAAGACGCTAAATACCGCCTTTTTACAATTACCAAAATCATCTTTTAATAAAAAATTACCTTTTTTACAAAACTTATATGCCTTTGCTTTAAATGAACAAAATCGTAACGAAGCCATTCGTCTACTTTACTTAGCTTGGCATGAGCAAGCCGACGATATAATAGCCAATGAATTAGTGTCTATGTTAATTGCAAGCCAACAAACAATAGCGGCACAATATTTTATTAAAGAGCAAGTTTGCCAAAGAACTTCCTTAAACCCGATAATAGCTAAAGTTAAGAAAGAACACTGTGAATATCTTTCTCAAAGTGTAAAATCAACAATAGAGAAAAACAACAGAATCGGCGCTGAAAAGCCAGCAACTAATTTTATAGAAATTAATGATGATAACTAAAATTTCCGTAGTAATCCCCGCAAAAAATGAACAAGAATCAATAGCATCAGTAATTGCTAACTTAAAGAAGTTATCTTTTTCTGAGGATATTTGTCTAGCTGAAATTATTATTATTAATGATGGCTCTAGTGACAATACTGCACAAGTTGCTACTAATGCTGGAGCCATAGTAATAAATCACCCCTATAGCAAAGGCAACGGTGCCGCGATAAAAACAGGTGCACGCCAAGCCGAAGGCGACATTATTGTATTTATGGATGCTGATGGTCAACACGACCCTAAGGATATCCCTCGATTACTCGATAAACTAGCACAAGGCTATGATATGGTCGTGGGTGCAAGACAAAAAGGATCGCAAGCCAGTTTAGGTCGAAGTATTGCCAATAAATTTTATAATAAGTTCGCTAGCTACATGACAGGTCATAAAATTGAAGATTTAACCTCGGGTTTTAGAGCCGTAAACGCAGATAAATTCCGTCAATTTTTATCTTTATTACCCAATGGTTTTTCCTATCCCACTACATCTACCATGGCTTTTTTTCGGACCGGTTATTCGGTTGCTTATGAACCAATCCATGCAGCACAACGGTTAGATGAAAGTAATAGTCATATTCACTTGGTTAAAGATGGCATACGATTTTTATTAATTATCTTTAAAGTGGGCACACTTTACTCACCATTAAAGCTATTTTTACCTATTGCCGCATCGGTGTTTTTAACTGGCCTAAGTTATTATGGTTATACTTATTTTACCGCTGGTCGCTTTACCAATATGAGTGCGCTGATGTTTACTACCTCGCTGATTATTTTTATGGTTGGCTTGGTCTCAGAACAAATCACTACATTGATGTATAAAGACAGTGAGTAACTTAAGCAATAAAAAAAACTTACTGGTTTTAGCTTCTACTTACCCTAGATGGCTAGGTGATCACGAACCTGGTTTTGTACATGAATTAGCTAAACGCTTAACTGACACATTTAATGTTATTATTATTTGTCCCCATGCAGACGGCGCGGAAGAACATGAAACTCTAGAGGGTGTATCTGTGTTTCGTTACCATTATGCTCCCAAAGGTTTTGAGAGTTTAGTTAATGATGGTGGCATTGTTAGCAATTTAAAAAAGTCTCCCTGGAAGTTATTACTGCTACCATTATTTTTTGTTGCTCAACTCCTATTAATACGAAAAGTGATTAAACAAAAGTCTATCGATGTTGTACATGCTCATTGGTTAATTCCCCAAGGCTTAGCCTTAGCATTATTAAGTAAAGTAATAAAGCTCCCCCCTTTTTTAGTAACTTCACATGGCGCTGATTTATTCGCTTTAAAAGGCAGATTATTTAAACAATTAAAATCATTTGTTGCTCGACGAGCCACTCACTTAAGTGTAGTTTCCTCAGTAATGAAAACAGAATTAATGAAGTTGGGTGTTAAAAAAGACAAGATAAGTGTTATGCCCATGGGCGTAAACATGCAGAGTTTCAGTATTAATACAGATATTCTTCGATCAAAAAATGAGATTCTATTTGTTGGTCGCTTAGTAGAAAAGAAAGGTTTGTGTTATCTAATCAGTGCCATGCCTGAAATAATAAAGCAACAGCCAAGTGCATATTTAACCATTATTGGCTTTGGCCCTGAAGAAAAGGATCTAAAAGAGCAGGTAAAAACATTAAACCTAGAAAATAAAATCATTTTCAAAGGTGCCATAACACAAAGAAAATTAGCCCAATATTATCAATGCGCGGCTCTATTTGTCGCACCATTTATTGAGGCTAAATCTGGCGATAAAGAGGGCTTAGGATTAGTGTTAGTGGAAGCGCTTGCCTGTGGTTGTCCGGTGGTTGTTTCTGACATTCCCGCTTGTAGCGATGTAATAGCTGGTATGTGCAATGTAATGGTATTTCCTAGTACCAATACACCTTTATTAGCTAAAGTTGTTAGCGAAAGTCTTACTGAAGATAAAATACTATCAGAAGAAAATTTAATAAAATTAAGAGATAAATTCAGTTGGCAAGAAGTTACTCGTCATTACAGCAATAAACTCGAATCAATAATTAATCATGATCCAAATTAACAAGCAAACACCACTGGGCATATGGTTTCCCTGCGTGAAAGCAGGAACTGGCTCAGATATGTTCACAATACGCCTTGCTGAAGCACTAGAAAAGCATGGGGTACGCACAAAGATAACTTGGTTACCTCATCATGCTGAATACCTCCCTTGGCTAGTTAAAAAACCAAAGCCGCCATCTTGGGCAACACATGTTCACATTAATTCATGGCTCCATAAAAGGTTTATCCCGTCAGAGTTACCTATTATTGTTACTTCGCACCTGTGTGTACACGATCCCAAGCTAACAAGTTACAAGAGTTTAGCTCAACGGATTTATCATTTTATCTGGGTGAAATACTGTGAACAATACGCTTTTAAAGCTGCGACTAAGATCACTGCGGTAAGTAGTTATACCGCCAAACAAAATGAAAGTATTTTTGATATAAAAGCAATCAGTGCTATTCATAATTGGATTGATAGTTCAGTGTTTACGGCTGCAATCAATAAACCTACAAACAAAAAATTTAAATTACTCTATGTTGGTAATTTAAGCTTCAGAAAAGGCTCTGATTTATTACCAAAAATAATGAAAAAATTAGGTGGTAATTATGAACTGTATTACACCGGAAACTCTGATAAATTTTATGGTAAAAAAAACATACCAGATAACATGCATTCATTAGGCATAATCAATCATCAAGATGAATTAATAAAATCATATCAAAACAGTGACGCGTTATTATTTCCAACCCGATTAGAAGGACTAAGCTTAGCCGCGATAGAAGCACAAGCGTGTGGTCTCCCTATAATTACGACTAATGGCTCTTCTATGCCAGAAATTGTTGAAGAAGGGCTAACAGGCTATCTATGTGAGCAAGATAATGTTGATGAGTTTGTAGCTTCTATAAAAAAACTTCAAAAAGAGCCTGAGGTGAGTTTTAACATGAGATTAAATGCAAGCATAAACGCAAAAGAGCGTTTCTCTGAATCCACTCAGATAAAAGCATATATTGAGTTATATAATCAAATTTAAATTAATGTAACTCGCATTATGATAAATGAACCCTATGAACGATAAAAATAAAGTTAGTGTTTATATACCAACACATAATCGTCAAAATTTAGTCAAAAATGCGGTTATGTCGGTATTAAATCAAAGCTATAAAAACATTGAAATTATTATAGTGAACGATGGGTCTTCAGATAATACCCAAGCAGTGCTGGAGCAGCTTGCAACAAGCTACTCTAATATAAAAATATTAAGAAACGATACACCTAAAGGAGCGCCATATTCCCGTAACCTAGCAATTAAAAGCTGTTCTGGCTACTTTGTTACTGGTTTAGACGATGATGATTTATTCTATCCTGATAGAATCTTAGACTTTATTCGTGAATTTACTGATGAATTCAGTTTTTTATCAAGTTCATATACTGAATTTAATGGCAAAGATAAAACAGTAAATTTTAATCGAGCTACCTGTATTAGTTTTGACGACATTAAAGTTAGAAATTATATTGGCAATCAAATTTTCACCTTAAAATCTAGAATGATAGCACTAAATGGCTATGATCTTTCATTCCATGCATGGCAAGACTATGAACTTTGGTTTAGGTTAATTAAACAATATGGTCCGGCTAAAATTATCAACAATGCCTCCTATGAAGTTAATACCGCAAATGATAGGGAAAGAATTACATCATCAAGTAATGCCTATTTAGGCTATAAACAGTTCGTTAATAAACACAAAGATGCGCTATCAACGAAAGAAAAAACTTATCAACGAATTAATGATTTATATAACAGAAAGGTTAAAGTATCTATTTTAGAGACTTTAAAATTTTGCATTAATAAGACTGCGGCATCAAGAATAATAAAGCTATATTTATTAAGCCATTTCCCAAAAACGATGTCACGTATAATTCAGTTAATAACAAATTATAAATAAACTAACAGACTTCATGTTACCCCTGTGTCAGGATAGTTGTCGCCTCAATTAATTGAATAAATAAACAGGGCGCGGTAAGTTAAATCCAGTGGTTTATTAAAGGTGCTGGAAATAAACTTGTCTCGCAGGTAACACAGTAAATCAACTAGAAGGGCAAAGATAACGCCTGAGAAAGAGTCTGATAAAAAGCGGATTAAAGAACTCGAACAATAGCCTGATAGAAAAGAAAAAGCCTTAGCTGACAGCCCTGAGTTTAAAAGTTCGTTTGGTGATTATAATCGCGCAACAGTTGAAAATCAGTTTTCATTAGAACTAATGACACAAAAATATATCAATCAGTATGAATCATTAATCGAGAGTTCTAAATAAGAGGAGTGTGGAAAATAGTATGCCATACCAAATTTCTATCATTATCCCTGTTTACAATGATTACCAACGGCTAGATTTATGCCTTAAATCACTTATTAACCAGCAAGGTAATATATCGGCTGAAATTATCATTGTAGATAATGGCTCGACTAAGATTGATAGCCTAATCGTAGAAGAATATCAGCAATATGACTTTATTAACTTCATTGAAGAATTAAAGCCTGGTTCATATGCAGCAAGAAACACCGGGTTAAACATAGCGCAAGGGAATATCATCGCCTTTACTGACAGTGATTGCATTCCCGCTAAAGATTGGCTAATTCAAGCTTATACCGCATTACAAAACACTAACGTGGATCTGATCGCAGGAAACATTAAGATGTTTTACGAAACTAATTTATCACCTACCTGGCTAGAAATCTTTGAATTAGTGTTAGCTTTCCCTCAAAAAGAAAATGCCCTAAAATTAGCATGACACCCACTCAAATTGATATAACAAAAAACGTCAGCTATGCTCAAATAATCACTTAAAAATTTAATTGAGACTTTGTATGGCAACACCGCGAAAAAGACAAATTAGCTTAGCTGATACTCAGTATTATCACTGTGTTTCTCGTTGTGTCCGCCGCGCGTACCTTTGTGGCGAGGACAGGTTATCAGGCGTTAGCTATGAGCACCGTAGAGGGTGGGTTGAAGATAAATTGCTATCACTAACACAAATTTTTGCTATTGACGTTTGTGCCTATGCGGTCATGAGTAATCATACTCATATTGTGGTATTTGTTGATGTTATGCAGGCAAAATCATGGACAATGGTTGAGGTACTTCAACGTTGGCATCAACTATTTAAAGGGACTTTATTAACTCAGCAATATCTACGGGGAGATAAACTTATCGCCCCCTTGCAGCAAATAGTGACAGAAACGGCGGCAGTATACCGAGCACGTTTAATGGATATCAGCTGGTTTATGCGCATACTCAATGAGACTATAGCCAGACGAGCCAATATTGAAGATAACTGCACTGGTCGCTTTTGGGAGGGACGCTTTAAATCGCAAGCGTTACTTGATGAAGCTGCACTTGCTGCCTGTATGGTGTACGTTGATTTAAATCCTGTGCGAGCGAATATTGCCAATACTCCAGAAACATCTGCTCACACCAGTATTAAGCAGCGTATAAAGGCCGCCATTAACGGCAAGCAACCGGAGAGACTTGCTGTATTTGTTGGTAATCCCAAAAAACATATGCCAACAGGTTTACCTTTTGAGTTAAGTGATTACATGCAACTGGTAGATCTAACAGGCCGTTGTATTCGCGCAGATAAGGCCGGCTATATTATTGATAATTTACCCAACATACTAAGCCGTTTAAACATTTCTCCCAGTAACTGGCTCACCTTAACCACTCGCTTTAGTAAGTGTTTTCATGGCGCAGTGGGTAGTGAGCATGCATTAACTGAATATTGCCAGCACTTGAAGCTAAAACGATGTTCAACCTTATCGGTCTGTAAAAAGCTTTTAGCTTAAATCCCTAGATAAAAGTTACTGAGATGATATTGAACAAAAATGAAGAGGTAGCCACTCAAGTCAATTAACGTGGTCAAAGTAAGTTGCTTATTCATTTCTTCGTCAGCTGAACTGACAGTAAGGCCTGACTAAATCAATGTTATGTATACCTCGTCCATGCATAGCCTGAGCTAAATTGATCGCTATAATTTTTAAATGAAAGGCTTCAGCATGACTTTCACTTTTCCCTTGCGGGTCTTCCTTAGACAGGCATTTTAACTAAATGTTTAAAATGGCTGTCTATCAGTAAATCTCTTTATGCTTTTATATAATTATAAGTTACACTAAAATACTAACTACTAATTCTGTATTTCCAAGAGGTTATCTGCAAACGTTATGAAAGGAAGTCATCAACAAGCCAGTGTTTTATCGGCACTATCCAAGCAGAACCTTATTCCTCTAGAGTCAATTGAAGACATTACCGCTGATTTTGTCGGTAAAAGTAAGCCATTTATTCGTTTTTTAATAGAAAATAAAAACCTTGATGGTAAAAGTATCGCCAAAGTACTGTCTAAAAGCTTTGGCTATCCACAAATTCAACTGTCAAATTTTGATACCACTTTAGTACCTGACGGTGTGCGCAATGAAAAATTAATTACCAAGCACAACGCCCTACCACTATATCTGCGGGGTAAAGTGCTCTTTGTTGCTATGTCAGATCCCACGAATCTAGATGCGTTAGAAGAAATTCAGTTTAATACTGGCTACAACACTGAGTTAGTTTTATGTGAAGATACTAGCTTACAAGCCTGTATTGAAAAAGTATTAGAAGATGAAAGTGATGCCCTAGATATCAGTGATATTGATTCCGAAGAGTTAGCGGGTATAGATGTAGCAGAAGCCAAGAAAGAAGAAGACAAAACAAATAGTGAAGATGACGCACCTATTGTGGTTTTTATTAACAAGATTTTACTCGATGCCATTAAAAAAGGCGCTTCTGATTTACATTTTGAACCCTATGAAAAAACATTCCGCATTCGCTTTCGTATTGATGGCATATTATCTGAGATAGCTAAACCTCCTGTAGCTCTAGCGTCAAGAATGGCTGCGCGCCTAAAAGTCATGTCTAAATTAGATATCGCTGAGCGACGGGTGCCGCAAGATGGCCGGATAAAATTAGCATTATCAAAGAAAAAATCTATCGATTTTCGTGTCAGCACCTTACCCACTATGTGGGGTGAAAAAATTGTAATGCGTATCCTAGACTCATCAAGTGCCATGCTGGGTATCGATATGCTTGGTTATGATCCTGAACAGAAAAAAATATACATGGACGCATTAGAGCAGCCACAAGGCATGATATTAGTTACCGGGCCAACAGGCTCAGGTAAGACGGTATCCTTGTATACCGGGTTAAATATTCTCAATACTGAAGAACGTAATATCTCTACTGCTGAAGATCCGGTCGAAATTAACCTTGAAGGTATTAACCAGGTACAAATTAATAATCGTGCCGGTCTAACCTTCCCCATCGCCCTGCGCTCTTTTTTACGACAAGATCCAGATGTTATTATGGTGGGTGAAATACGAGACCTTGAAACCGCTGAGATTTCCATCAAAGCCGCACAAACTGGTCATTTAGTGTTATCGACTCTTCATACTAACTCAGCGGCAGAAACGCTAACCCGTTTATTAAATATGGGTGTGCCTGCTTATAATGTTGCCAGCTCTGTTTCAATAATAATAGCCCAGCGATTAGCACGGAGATTATGCCCTCAGTGTAAGGAAGAGGAGCCTCTTTCGGAGATGCTATTAGCCGAAGAAGGATTTCCTGCTGATAAACTTAGCGAGATAAAATTATTTAAAGCGGTAGGTTGCAGCCACTGTACTGGCGGTTATAAAGGCCGCGTAGGAATTTATGAAGTGATAAAGATTAGTCCAATCATAGCGACTATTATTATGGAGGGCGGCAACTCTCTCGATATCGCTAAGCAATGTCAAAAAGAAGGCTACAACAACCTACGTCAATCAGGGTTAATTAAAGCCATGAATGGTATGACCAGCTTAGAAGAAATTAACCGCGTGACTAGCTCTTAAAGTAAATTTCGGTTAACTTAATTAGACTTAACAAGATAACTTACTAAATAAATATCACTTTACTACCCTCATAAAAAGAATAACAAGTAGAGTAACTCATGGATCAAGGTTAACTATGGCTATTACATCAAATAAAAAATCGACTAGAACTCAAAAAAAAGTAAAAAAACAAGAAGTTTTTATTTGGCATGGCGTCAACCGTAAAGGTAAAAAAATAAAAGGTGAATTAACGGCCAATAATGTCATTGAACTAAAGGCACAGTTACGTAAACAAGGCATAACCCCAAGTCGGGTCAAGAAAAAGCCCAAGCCTTTATTCGGCATGGGGGGTGATAAAGCAATAACCCCGATGGATATTGCCCTTATTACCCGCCAAATAGCAACCATGTTAGGCGCTGGTGTGCCTCTAGTACAAACCATTCAAATGATTGGCAAGGGACACGACAATGGTAATATGCGTACCTTGCTAGCGGATATTGAGGTGAAATTATCTTCCGGCATACCATTATCGGACTGTTTACGTGCTCATCCGCTTTTTTTCGACGATCTTTATTGTGACCTTGTTGCCTCTGGTGAACAATCTGGGTCTTTAGAAACTATCTATGGTCGTATAGCAACCTATAAAGAAAAAGCCGAAGCATTAAAAAGTAAAATTAAAAAAGCCATGACTTATCCTATTGCCGTGTTAGTAATAGCGGCAATTGTAACGTCAATTTTACTTATTTTTGTTGTGCCGGTATTTCAGGAGATATTTGCGGGTTTTGGTGCTGAATTACCCGGATTTACGCTATTTGTCATAGGTATTTCCGAGTTTATGCAGGCCTATTGGTATTTTGGCTTGGCCGGTCTGTACCTGGCATTGTTCTTATTTAAACGCGCCCATAGAAATAGCCAAACACTGCGTGATAGTGTCGATAAAAACATTCTAAAACTACCGGTGATTGGTGATTTATTAAAAAAAGCCGCTGTTGCCCGCTATGCTCGTACCCTATCAACCACGTTTGCCGCCGGTGTGCCTCTGGTTGATGCGCTCGAATCCGCTGCGGGAGCTTCCGGTAATGCGGTATTTCGTGATGCGATTCTTGAGGTGCGGGCGGAAGTTACTTCCGGCATGCAAATGAACCTAGCTATGCGTAACTGTAATATATTCCCCGATATGGTTATCCAAATGGTTGCTATTGGTGAAGAGTCAGGTGCCGTTGACGACATGTTATCGAAAGTAGCCACTGTATACGAGCAGCAAGTAGATGATGCCGTCGATGGTTTAACTGCTCTATTAGAGCCAATGATCATGGCAGTACTCGGTGTCGTTATTGGTGGTTTAATCATAGCCATGTACTTACCAATATTTGAAATTGGCAAGATTATTTAAATTCAGTATCAGTATCAGTATCAGAGGAGTCGTAGCCATACGGCTCCATTGCTGCTAGCCTCTCTACTTTTTCACCGGCTTTAGCTAAAACTTCTTAAATTTATACGTAGGTAGCCCTTTGTTAGATAATATTCCCTCCTTCTTTGATCATTTATTAATATCAATGCAGCAATCTGCCACTTTGTTTTATTTCACTGTTGGATTATTTTCCCTCGCTATCGGCAGCTTTTTAAATGTGGTAATTTACCGCACGCCAAAGATGATGGAATATACTTGGTATCATGACTGCCGAGAGTTTTTAGCCGATGAAGTAAAAAATATTAAAGCTAAAAACCTTACCGCGATGACCTTATCCAAACCTAATTCTAGCTGTCCAAGTTGCGGCCATAATATCCGCTTTTATGAAAATATTCCTGTGCTAAGCTGGCTTATGCTCAAGGGAAAATGTAGTCAATGTGCCAATACAATTTCTGCACGCTATCCCCTAGTTGAAATATCAACAATGCTGTTAAGCCTTATTGTTGCTCAGCATTTTGGCGTTACCAGTGAAACCTTTTTTGCTTTGATACTTACCTGGGGCCTAATAACATTAACCATGATAGATTTTGATCATATGTTATTGCCTGATCAAATTACCCTACCACTATTATGGCTAGGTTTATTGATAAATATTAATGGTACATTTGCCCCGCTAACCGATGCAGTTATTGGCGCCGCTGTTGGTTATATGAGCTTATTTTCTGTCTTTTGGATTTTTAAGTTATTTACCGGCAAAGAGGGCATGGGCTTTGGCGACTTTAAGTTATTTGCCGTTTTTGGTGCTTGGCTAGGTTGGCAATTATTGCCACTGCTTATTTTGATGGCGTCCGTGGTCGGTGCTATTGTTGGCATTAGCTTAATATTATTCAAAAACCATCAAAGGCAGCAAGGTATTCCTTTTGGTCCTTATTTAGCCATAGCGGGTTGGCTCACTTTGTTATGGGGTGACGGTATTTGGTCGTGGTACTTACAGCTACTACACTAACTTATAAGTTTATTTAACATGTCAGAGCTCATTATTGGCCTTACCGGTGGTATTGGCAGTGGTAAATCCACTATTACTCATTATTTTCAAGAATTAGGCATTGAGATCATTGATGCAGATATCATTGCCAGAGAAGTAGTTGCCATTAACAGCCCCGCATTAACAGCTATTGCTGAACATTTTGGTGACAACTACCTACAAGTAGATGGCCAACTCAACCGCAGCTTATTGCGCAGTAGAATCTTTGCCCATGAGTCAGATAAACTTTGGTTGAATAAGCTATTGCACCCTTTAATACGAAGTGGCCTTATCAGTAAAACTGCCGCCGCAAAGAGCCCTTATTGTATTTTAGTTGCGCCCTTGTTAATTGAAAATAATTTATTACACCTTGTCAACCGTGTATTAGTAGTTGATGTCAGTGAAGCGACTCAAGTAACACGAACCATACTTAGAGATAACAATTCCGTAGCAGAAGTTAAGGCGATTTTAGCCAGTCAGACCAATCGTGCTAAAAGACTTGCCGTAGCTGATGATGTCATTAAGAACGACAACGTTAGCCTTACAGAGATCAAAAAAATAGTGTTATCGCTTGATAAAAAATATTTTGCCTTGACAACAATACTTTAAAAATCAACAATGAAATAATCCGTTTTTTATTTAAATCTCAGCTTAACTGATTACAAAACTATGTATGTCTACCGTCTTATATGAACACCCGCTCAATGAGCGCATTCGAAATTACCTAAAACTTGAGCAACTCTTTGCTCAGGCCTATTCATGTATCAATCATACACTGGCTATGGTTAACAACCATCAATCATTCTTCAATGCCTTATTTTCGATTGTTGATACTTTAGAGCGAAATGACGTCCGTGGTGATTTAATTAAAGACTTAGAAAAACTAGAGCAAAATTTAGTAATATGGTCAAAAGATCCAGAGGTAGATAGCAGCGCACTCGACAAGAATTTAGCAGAAACCGTTAAATTAGTCGCTAAACTCAGGAGCCCTAACCCAACCTGGATGCAATTAAAAGAAGATAAATTACTAACATCTTTAAAGCAGCGCTTTGCCATACAAGGTGGCAGTTTTAGTTTTGATTTACCGCAATTACATTTTTGGCTGCACCAAGATGAAAAAACAATAAAGCTAGAAGCTCAACAATGGCTTAGCTTATTAAGTGATATCTCATCTACTATTGCAATAGTGCTTAAATTTATTCGTCTGCGCGCTGAATTTGAAACTATCGACGTTGATAGTGGCTTTTATCAAGATAATGGTGAGGGACTGGTATTATTAAGGATCAAGTTAGCCCTAGATGCCAAATATTATCCGACAATTAGTGGTAACAAATTCCGTTATTCCATTCGTTTTATGCTGCCCTGCCAACACACTGGCCGTAGATACGCCAATCAAGCAACAAACTTTCAATTAGCGCGCTGTTAACCGATCATTTTTGCTAGGGCTGATAGCTTTTATAGCCATTACTCTTAATAGCATCTGCTAAGCTTTAGTGTATAATTAACATTACTTATAGTTTTTAAAATGATATAAAACCATGACCTTAAAAGTCCCCTGCCCTCAGTGCCAAAAAGAAGTTGTCTGGCAAGCAAGCAGTGAGTTTAGACCCTTCTGTAGTGAGCGATGTAAGCTGCTTGATTTAGGTGAGTGGGCAGATGAAAGCAATAAAATTAGCGAGCCTATTCAGGTTGACTCAGCCATCTCTCAAGAAATGCTTGATGCCATAGAAGACGACATTTTACTTAATAATAATTTTTTTGTAGAACCAGAGTAAGTCAAATTGACTAGTGGCTTTGCGCTAAAAGCTCGCTAATAATGGCTTTGTTCGCTGCGGGAAACTCAAGTAACTGTAATGCTGGTAGTGAAAACCAGCCCTGACCTTGTCCTTCTTGTGCACTTGGCTCACCGATAAAATTATCGACAATAAAAACATCCAAGCAAACACTTTTATCTGCTGCTCCGCCTTTACCTCGGTAGGTATGCTCAACCTTAATCAATAGTTGACAAGATAACACCTCTATAGCCACTTCCTCTTTAAGCTCTCTAGCGAGGGTTTGTGCGATAGTTTCACCATTTTCCACCTTACCACCTGGAAACTCCCACTTCCCGCCTTGATGAGCCTGTTCTAAGCGTTTAGTTAAGAAATACAGTGTTCCCTTTTCCTTACAGCTTTTGGTAATAACACCTACGGCGACATGTACAACTTTATTCATTACTTCACTTCTCTTTATGACCGGATAGAGATAATAAAAATGCCAGTCATTTGACTGGCATTACTTAATATCTAGGCTATTTAATTAAGCTAATTTACCATGACATTGCTTATATTTCTTACCTGAGCCACATGGACATGGCTCATTACGACCTACGCGAGGTACTTGCTCTGGTTGACCTGGGCTTGATGCCGCTTGATGTTGAAAGTTCATGGCTATTTCTTCTGACTTTCTATGTTGCTCTTCAACCGCTTCAACATCTGACTCAGCGCGAATTTGTACTTTAGACAAGATGCCGACAACGTCATACTTCAAGTTATCGAGCATTTCAGTAAATAACTGAAATGATTCACGTTTAAACTCTTGCTTAGGATTTTTTTGCGCGTGGGCACGTAAACCAATGCCTTGGCGAAGGTGATCCATAGCGGATAAATGTTCCTTCCAATGAGAATCTAAGCTCTGTAACATCACTGCTTTTTCAAACTGACGTAAAACATCTGCACCAACAGCCGCTTCTTTATCTTTATAACCTTGCTCAAAGGCAGTAATAATTTTTTCGCGTAATGTTTCTTCATGAAGATTGTCATCTTCTTTAAGCCATTTTGCGATGGTTAACTCTGTGGCAAACTCACCTTTCAATTGCTCTTCAAGCGCCTGAATATTCCACATTTCGTCTAATGATTGTGGTGGGATATGCTGTTCAATAACACCAATAATGACATCCTTGCGAATGGCATTAACCATGTCACCAATCTCTTCATTATCCAGTAACTCGTTACGTTGCTCATAGATGACACCACGTTGATCATTGGCAACATCATCATATTCCAGTAACTGTTTACGCATATCAAAGTTACGACCTTCAACTTTACGCTGAGCATTTTCAATACTACGGGTCACCCAAGGGTGTTCAATTGCTTCACCGTGCTCCATGCCTAATTTACGCATCATATTAGAAATACGTTCTGAGGCAAATATCCGCATCAATGAATCTTCCATTGATAGGTAAAAACGTGTCGAGCCTTGATCACCTTGTCGTCCTGAACGACCACGAAGTTGATTATCAATTCGTCTTGATTCATGACGTTCAGTGGCTACTATATGTAAACCACCGAGTTCAAGTACTCTGTCATGGTCAATTTGCCACTGCGCTTTAACTTTGGCAAGGTCATCTTCACTCGGGTTAGTTAATTTAGCGATTATGGCATCTAAATTACCACCTAAAACGATATCGGTACCACGACCGGCCATATTGGTAGCAATAGTAACCGCGCCCTCTTTACCTGCATCGGCGACGATTTCAGCTTCTTGCTGATGGAATTTAGCATTAAGTACCTTGTGCTTAATTTTTTCTTTCTTCAAGAAATCAGAAAGGAACTCTGAGGTCTCAATAGCAATAGTACCAACAAGTACTGGTTGGCCTCGTTTCACACAATCTTTAATATCAGCTAAAATCGCTTCAAACTTTTCATCTTTTGTTAAGTAAATCAAATCAGTCATATCATTACGAATCATCGGCTGATTAGTAGGGATAATAACGGTCTCTAGTCCATAAATATGATTGAACTCAAACGCTTCAGTATCGGCAGTACCTGTCATACCTGACAGTTTTTGGTAAATTCTGAAGTAGTTTTGAAAGGTAATAGAAGCAAGTGTCTGGTTTTCATTTTGAATATTAACACCTTCTTTTGCTTCAACCGCTTGATGAAGACCTTCAGACCAACGACGACCATCCATCGTACGGCCAGTGTGCTCATCAACAATAACTATTTCGCCATCTTTTAAGATATAATCGACATCTTTTTGAAACAGCATATGGGCACGAAGCGCCGCCATAACATGGTGTAATAAGGTGATATTAGCGGCTGAAAATAAAGTATCTCCGGCAGTTAACAGCTCTTTTTCCACCATGATCTCTTCGATATGAATTTGACCACGTTCGGTTAAATAAACTTGTTTAGCTTTTTCATCAATGGTGTAATCACCCGTACTTTCTTCACCTTCTTTATCTTCTTCTTCTTGTTGCACTAATGTGGGCACAACCGTATTGATAATTTTATACAGTGCTGAGCTATCTTCTGCCTGACCAGAAATAATAAGTGGCGTTCTGGCTTCATCAATTAGGATTGAATCGACTTCATCAATAATGGCAAAATGTAGTGGTTTTTGTGAGCGTTCTAGCGGCGAAAACACCATATTGTCACGTAAATAGTCAAAACCAAATTCGTTATTGGTACCGTAAGTGATATCTGATTGATATGCAGCTTGTTTATCCTGAGTTGTCATACCGGCGACATTACAACCGACGGTTAAACCAAGAAATTCAAATAAGGGACGACACCAATCTGCATCACGGGTAGCCAAGTAATCATTGACGGTAATGACATGCACACCTTTGTTGGTTAGCGCGTTAAGATATGATGGTAAGGTTGCCGTTAACGTTTTACCTTCACCGGTACGCATTTCAGCAATTTTTCCGTCATTAAGCACCATGCCACCAATCATTTGCACATCGAAATGGCGCATACCAAAGACTCGTTTACTGGCTTCACGAACGACAGCAAAAGCTTCTGGCAATAATTGCTCTATCGATTCACCTTGAGCACAGCGTTCTTTAAATTCAGTGGTTTTTGCTTTTAATTCTTCATCACTTAATACTTCTAAAACAGGTTCAAGCGCATTTATTTTATCGACTTCTTTGCTCATTTGTTTTAGTAATCTATCATTTCGACTACCAAATATTTTTGTTAACAAATTTCCAAACATCTTATTTAAACCATTTATTGAGAATTATCAGTGACTATACCTATTACCTTGGTACCGGGTATATCTGCCACCTTTAGTGAATTTATTATGATAACCGTTTAACGTTTTATCCGGCTACTTCCCTTTGCGATAAACAAATTCAATTGGATTAATTTGTTTATTATTTCGTAAAACCTCATAGTGAACATGCGGGCCAGTAGAGCGGCCTGAACTACCCATACGTGCAATTTTTTGCCCTTTATTAACGACATCACCGACATTTACTAGTATATCTTTGTTATGACCATAACGAGTAGCTAAGCCATCACCATGATTGATTTCAATCAATTGTCCATAGCCATATCGATTGCTTGCCCAAGTAACAACCCCCGATGCCGTGGCAATAATGGCAGTATTTTCTTTACCCGCAAAATCGACACCTTTATGCATGGTTGGTTTACCGTTAAAGGGATCTTTACGCACGCCATAATACGAGGATAACCAACCTTTAATAATTGGCCGTCCTGACAAATATGCATTATTTTGTATATGGTGACCAAAGGTTAAAGATTCAAGCATTTGTAATTGTTTTTCTTCGTAATTTATCTTACTTGTAAAACCTTCTATATCAATAAAGAGCTGTTCAAGGGTTTTATTATTTACCGGATAAGCCCCTGAAAATGGTCCGCCACTGACGGGTAGTTGGCTGAAGTTAAATTCATTGGCTGGAATATTGGCATCTTCTGCCAAGCGATCACCCAGGGCATTTAAACGTAACACCTGACTTTGTAATTCAGCAAGCTTCATGGTTAAGGCGGTAATTTGTTGTGCTGTTATCAGTGTTGGTACAGAATTAACTTGTGCTACTACAGGGTATTGCTCGCCCTTGGGTTGCCATTTATTACTGGCAATGAGGTGAACAATTAACCCTGAAATTAAGGCAAACGCGCACAATGCTGACAACCAATGCAATTTAGTAAGTCGCATTGAAAATCTGACGTTTTTTCCTCGGTATAGTAGTGTTAAACTCATAGGACTCTATTTGATTAATTTATTCAGTATGCTTAGACACTGAATTTTGGTAGTTACAATGGCTAGAAAATCTAAAAAACCTATTAATATGTCAGCGCTATTGCAAACAACGACTGGCACTTTGGCACATATTCAAACAAAAACCAACTCTTTGACCATCTTGGCGGACATTGTACGGCAAATTTGCCCTGATTTACCAGTAGATGCTTGGCATATTGCCAATTGCCGCCAAGATACCCTCATCATTGAAGTGAAGTCACCTGTGTGGGGGCAAAGGTTACAGTTTGAACGTAATAACATATGTAACGCCTTGAAGACTAGCACTGAGGGGAATTTTCACCAGATAGAGATTAAAGTGAATCCGCAAGGCTTTCGTCAGCAACGCCATGAAGTCACAGAGAAAATACGGGCAGAACTTAAGCAATCTGCGCCAGTGACAACGGAGCAAGCAAATAGCGTAGTGAATGAAAAAACGGCTAAGCAATTTTTAGCTATTGCCAAAAACGCCCCTAAAGGCTTGAAAGAAAAACTGGAAAAATTAGCACGGGTCGCGGGAAAAAGATAAGCGCCGCTGAAGAATTAAACGCAAGAAACACTGTGCTAAGTGCTCACCTTATAAGAAATTAGCAAGACAGCTAAAAGGCCGTGGCGTTAATTTCCTGATATTCTATTGGCGAAGCTTTATCATCTTCATAGGTTACCCACTCCCAAGAGTCAGTTTCTTTAAAAACCTTTCTTAGTAGCTTGTTGTTTAAACCATGGCCAGATTTAAAGGCATTTAATTCCCCTAAAATACTGGCACTGCCCATATAAAGATCGCCAATAGCATCGAGTATTTTATGTTTAACAAATTCATCATCATAACGTAATTCATTTTTATTTAGCATACGGTAATCATCTAGCACTATCGCGTTTTCTAAGCTACCGCCCAGGGCTAAATTATGAGAACGTAAGAACTCAATATCTTTCATAAAACCAAAGGTTCTAGCGCGACTAATTTCTTTTATATATGAACAACTAGAAAAATCCATACTCATGGTTTGACAGGTTTTTTTAATAACAGGATGGTCAAATTCAATAGTAAAATTGACTCTAAAACCCTCATAAGGCAATAACTCTGCCCACTTGTCACCTTCTTCAACACGAATTGGTTTTTTAATACGCAAAAAACGTTTGGGTGCATTCAAGGTCTCAATGCCAACAGACTGAATTAAATAAACAAAAGGTAAGGCACTGCCATCCATAATAGGAATTTCAGCAGAATCAACATCAATAATTAAGTTATCAATGCCTAAGCCGGCAAGTGCTGATAGTAAGTGTTCTACCGTTGAAACCTTAACTTGCTGCTCGTTAACTAAACAAGTACATAACGTTGTTTCACCGACAGCCTCTGGTGTCGCTTTGATCTCAACCACAGGGTCAAGATCAATACGACGGAAAACAATACCGGTGTTTGCTGGTGCAGGACGGAGAGTAACCTGCACTTTTTCACCTTTATGTAAACCAACACCTACGGTTGAAACACTTGTTTTTAATGTACGTTGCTTAATCATATCAGCTTCGCTTACCTTGGTTTTTATTTGCGCAAAAAATGCAATTACTTCATGGATGCTTTACCGAGCGATTAAGCTAGATAACAACTAACCACTACCAGCACTTTAGCCATAGTTAAAATGAATTAACCGCCACCACCGCCCATATTAAATTTAGCAGTGAAAGCAACTAAGCCAATTTACCGGCGCATAATATACCAAAAATAAGCGCTAAAATCAAAAGTAACTAAGACAGCAGGACTTGGTTACTTGCTAATGACTAGATACCTAGTAAATAATTAGTCCGCTTGCTTGCGCAAAAAGGCCGGTATATCTAAATAAGTATCTAAATCAGTGGCAACCACTTTTTGGGCATTACTGTCTGTCATGGTTACGGTCTCAACTGCGGCACTTGGCTGTGCTGCAGCTGGGCTATAATCAGCACCAACAACTTTAGGCTCTACCATTGGCGTAGGGTTTACTAGGGTAATATCTGGTTTATTTTCAGCGCCAATACCGGTCGCCACTACAGTCACACGAAGTTCATCGGTCATATCCATGTCAATTACTGCACCAACCACAACGGTAGCATTTTCAGAAGCAAAAGCTTTGACTGCATTACCTACGGTCTCAAACTCATCGATGCTAATGTCCATACCGGCAGTAATATTCACTAAAATACCACGAGCACCGGCTAAATCAACATCTTCAAGTAATGGACTTGAAATAGCTGCATCAGCCGCTTCTTGAGCTCTATCAGGGCCGGACGCTGTACCAGAACCCATCATGGCCGTGCCCATTTCAGACATTACCGTGCGTACATCGGCAAAATCCACGTTAATTAAACCGGGACGGGTAATTAACTCAGCAATACCTTGCACCGCGCCAAGTAAAACATCATTAGCCGCTTTAAAGGCATCTAATAAACTTGTTCCTGGACCAAGTACTTTCAGCAGTTTTTCATTGGGGATAGTAATAAGTGAGTCAACGTTTTTAGATAAAAACTCAATGCCTTGCTCGGCATAGTTCATGCGTTTTTTACCTTCAAACGGGAAGGGTTTAGTGACTACCGCAACGGTCAGAATACCCATTTCTTTCGCTATTTCAGCAACCACAGGTGCAGCACCTGTACCTGTACCGCCGCCCATACCAGCGGCGATAAAGATCATATCAGCACCTTGTAGGACTTGCTTGATAGCTTCTCTATCTTCTTCAGCGGCACAACGGCCAACTTCCGGGTTTGCGCCCGCGCCTAGGCCTTTAGTTACATTGGCACCAATCTGTAAGGTTACATCAGCAGAAGAGTTACGTAACGCTTGCGCGTCGGTATTTGCCGTAATAAACTCAACACCTTCAATCGTTTGTGAAACCATGTGTTCAACAGCATTACCACCACCGCCACCAACACCGATAACTTTAATTATCGCTTCTTCGTTATGGTCTTCCATTAATTCAAACATTATATCTCTCCGTTTTACTTACAATAACTTTAAATACCAAATAAACTGTTGCCAACTGTTACTTTTAACAACAATTCGAGATAGCTGTTATTTCCATTTAACAGCTTACAACAAAATTCTTTTAAACTAGCTTTTAGAATTCGCCTTTAAACCAGGCATGAATTCTTGACCAAAAATCACCCACACTTTCCCGTTTTTTACTTAAGCTATCTACTTCATTGGCGGCTTGCATACCATAATGCAAAAGACCAACAACCGTGGCATAGCTAGGGTCATTAACATATTCTTTTAGCCCTTGTACTGATAAAGGACAGGCAATACGAACGGGCATTTGAAAAATTTCTTCGGCAAACTCCAGTACACCTTCCATTTTTGCTGTGCCACCGGTTAAGACATAGCCAGCAGCAATTTGGTCGGCTAAACCTGATTCTCTAATTTCTTCTTGAATTAGCTCAAATAACTCTTGATACCTTGGCTCCACAACTTCGGATAAGGTATGGCGTGACATTGAACGCGCAGGACGACCACCAACACTTGGCACCTCAATACTTTCTTCCATGCTAACTAATTGCTTAAAAGCACAGGCATACTGCACTTTAATATCTTCCGCATGACTTAATGGCGTTCTAAATATTTTAGAAATATCACTGGTGACTTGATTACCTGCCACAGGTATTACTGCCGTATGTCGTAAGGTACCGCCGGTAAAAACTGAAATATCCATAGTGCCAGCGCCCATATCCACGACACACACACCTAACTCTTTCTCATCATCGGTTAACACCGCATAACTTGAAGCTAGCGCGGAAAAAATCAATTGGTCCGCGGTTAAATCGCAACGTTCCACACATTTAACTAAATTTTTCGCCATATCATTGGCACAAGTAATGATATGCACTTTGGCTTCCATGCGCACACCAGACATACCAATAGGGCTTTTAATGCCGTCTTGACAATCAATACTGTATTCTTGTGGTAGCACGTGTAACATGCGGCGCTCTGCTGAAATAGGAACTGAACGCGCAGTGTGAATAACATTGTCTACATCTTCTTGAATGACTTCATTGTCATTAATTGGCACCATGCCATTTTCATTTTGGCAACTGATATGTTTGCCCGAAATGCCTAAATAAATAGAGCTTATTTGACAGTCAGCCATCAACTCAGCTTCATTAATGGCGCGTTGGATTGCTTGAATAACAAGATTCAAGTCATTTACTCCGCCTTTATCCATACCACGAGCAGGCTGATTACCGACACCAATAATACTTAACTGGTTGTCTGGTGTGATCTCCCCGACGGCGACAGATATTTTGGAGGTGCCTATATCAAGGCCAACCACTAATTTTCTTTCTGCTGCTTTAGACATTTAACTTAAACTCTTAACTGATGGCGCTGATTGCGCTGATTATTATCATTATTTTTTAGCAATTTATTTTGGCTAATTTTATCCAGTTTTTTCCAACCAACAGCCAATCCAGTATCATACCGTAAATCGATGTAATCAACCGCCTGATTTTGCTGTTTTTCCGCAATTATTTTTGCTTTTAGTTGCGCTTTGATTAATGGGTAAACATCCATGAAACGTTGAATACGTTCAACCCGCTCTTCTCGACCTAAATTTAAGGTCACGCCATCATCCAAGGTTAACTGCCAAGAGAAGCGTTCACTCAACACTAACTCATCAATTGTTAGTGATATAAAAGCAAGTAGCTCATTGAAATCTCTGTAATTTTTAAGTGCTAACAATTCACTTCCCTCTGGGCCAAAAAAGCTAGGCAGGTAATGTTTAACCCGACCTATATCCGCCTGAAAAACCTGACCAAGTTGATTGATTAAAAAATTGCCATTCCATAAGGCCACTGGGTTTTGATCAACCACATAAATCTTTACTTCATTTGGCCACTGCTTTCTTACTGCTACCGAGTAAACCCAAGGTAAGGTAAGCACATAACGTTGCACTTCGTTGACGTCAACTTGGAAAAAATTGCCCATATTCACCGGTGCAATAGCATTAATAATATCGCTACGTTGGCTATAGGGCATTTCCCCTGATATGACGATAACGGTCACCGGCGAACTTTCTTGACCAACAAAATGCTTAACAAGCCACCAACTGATGGCTATCAAGCTAACTAACACTGCAATAAAAAACAACAAACCCAAGCCAAAAGACAGGGTATGCGCCTCGCCTTGGCGAGCGGTTTTTTCTATAATGTTCTGCCGTTTATTAGTCACAATAGCCGCCTTACTCCTTGACACTCAGCCGTAATATTTGTGTCACCAGCTCACTAAAATTCAAGCCAAATACCTTGGCGGCTTTGGGCACTAGTGATGTTTCCGTCATTCCTGGCACCGTATTCACTTCTAATATCTGCCATTCGCCCTTATTATTACGCATGATATCAACCCGTCCCCAGCCACGCGCGCCTGTGGCATTAAAGGCTTTAACAGACAAGGTTTTCAATTCATTTTCATCACGTTCACTTAAATCACATGGACAATGATATTGTGTACTTGTCGACTGATATTTTGCTTCATAATCATAAAATTCATGTGGTGTTTCCATATGAATCACCGGCAAGGCCTGATCACCTAAAATAGCAACGGTATATTCAGGGCCATCAATCCAGGCTTCAAGCAATACCTGCTGGTCAAAACCAAAAGCCTCAATCAAGGCATTATGCAGTTGCTCAACAGTTTGTGCCTGTGCCATGCCAATACTGGAGCCCTCATTGGCGGGTTTTACCATGACTCTCCCCCCTAAATCAGCAAGAATATTTGCTAATGATAATTGGGCAAAGTCGGCTTTATTAACAACAGCAAAGGCTGCCGTTGGTAAGCCACAGGCTTTAAAAATCTGTTTACTACGTACCTTATCCATAGAAAGTGAAGAGCCTAAAACATTTGAGCCAGTATAGGGAATGCCCAAATACTCCAGCGCACCTTGCACACAACCATCTTCACCACCCCGACCATGCAGGGCAATAAAAACACGCTTTACTTTTTTACTCAACAAGTCAGTCAAGGGCACAAATTTGGTATCGATTAACACCACATCAAAACCTGCTTGCTCAAGACCTTTGGCAATGGCTTGCCCTGAATTAAGTGAAACTTCTCGCTCCGCTGAATTACCACCATAAAGCACAGCAATTTTTTCTTGCTTTAGCTGTGCCAATGAATCGGCTATTGAAGATTGCCAAGCACTAACCATTACTGAGCACCTTTAGCAGCTGAGTTAACATGCAACAAACTATGCTCGGCTAAGTTCTTAGCAACAGCGCCGATACTGCCGGCGCCTTGGGTGATCACCATATCGTTATCTTGTAATTGCGTAACTAACAGCTCGGCTAATTTATCGACATCACTGACATAAATAGGCTCCACTTGACCGCGTTGTCTAATAGACCTTGCTAAACTTTTACTGTCTGCCGACGCAATTGGCTTTTCTCCCGCCGCATAAACATCGAGTAAAAACAGGCAGTCGACCTCTGAAAGGACTTCGACAAAGTCTTCATATAAATCGCGCGTACGAGAATATCTATGGGGTTGAAAAATCATCACTAAACGTCTACCTGGCCAACCTTGGCGTATAGCCAATATAGTGGCTTTTACTTCACTCGGATGATGGCCATAATCATCAACAAACAACATATTGCCTGCCTCTGTAGTAAAACTAGGCAGCTGCTCAAAACGTCGACCAATGCCGGCAAATTCAGCCAATGCTTGGCATATATCTTCATCACTTACACCTTCGTCTTTGGCCACGGCGACACTAGCCAAAGCATTTAGAACATTATGTTGACCCGGTAAGTTTACGCTCATAGCTAGCGGTGCTTGCCCTGCTACTTCTACGGTAAAATGACTAACGGCACCCTCTTGTTGGTAATTTACCGCTCTAACATCGGCATCTGCAGAAAAACCATAGGTGATCACTTGACGGCTAATTCGTGGTAATAATTCACGCACTACCGGATTATCTATACAAACAACCGCTAGACCATAAAATGGCAAGTTATGTAAAAACTCTATGTAAGTGTCTTTGAGCTTTTCAAAATCCCCGCCGTAAGTTTCCATATGGTCGGCATCGATATTAGTGATGACGGAAACCATAGGTTGTAAGTGTAAAAATGAGGCATCACTTTCATCTGCTTCAGCAATCAAATAACGGCTACTACCTAAGCGGGCATTGGTACCGGCACTGTTGAGTAAACCACCGATAACAAACGTCGGGTCTAATTTACCTTGGGCAAAAATACTGGCAATTAAACTGGTTGTCGTTGTTTTACCATGGGTACCAGCAATCGCAATACCATGACGAAAGCGCATTAACTCAGCTAACATTTCTGCTCGTCTAACCACAGGAATACGTAATTTTTTTGCGGCGATAATTTCTGGGTTATCACTACTTATCGCGGTAGAAACGACAATAACACTCGCTTGGTTAACGTTATCGGCTTGATGACCGATAACAATTTTTGCACCTAGGCCGATGAGGCGTTGCACCACTTGGTTCTCACCAATGTCAGAGCCCGATATTTGATAACCTTCATTAAGCAAAACTTCGGCAATCCCGCCCATACCGGCGCCACCTATACCGACAAAGTGGATACGTTTAACTCGACGCATTTCAGGCACGCGAGCTGAGTACAAGTTGCTACCTTTACTTGAATTAGTTGTTACGTGAGTACTTTTACTTGCGCGAGTACTTGAGTTAGTTTGCTTTATCATATTTTCTCTTCGTTATTGCTGAGTGCTGCGCCATTTGTTTGGCTAAGCTGTTGGCACAATTTTGCTACTTTTATACTTGCGTCACTGTTTGCTGCGGAAAATGCAGCTTTAGCCATGGTTATCAAGGTTTCAGGTTGCTCAAATAGCTCGCTAATTAACGCGGTGATACTGCCTTCATTCAACTCTATTTGTGGCAGCAATTTTGCTGCCTCGCGTTTAACCAGATAAAGGGCATTTTTTGTTTGGTGATCATCGACCGCGTGCGGTAGCGGTATAAAAATAGCGGGTGTTGCCGCCATGGCTAATTCTGACACGGTTAATGCGCCCGCACGACAAATAACAATATCAGCCCACTGATAGGCTGTTGCCATATCCTTGATAAATTCAGTAACTTCTACCTTATCCGCTGCTAGACCTAGCTTTGCATAAGACACCTTGACTTTTTCTTGTTTATTGGCACCCGTTTGGTGCCAAATTGAGAAGTTTTCATCCCCTCGCGCTAAACGAGCAAAACTGCTGGGCATCACTTCATTTAACACTTGCGCGCCAAGACTGCCACCAACCACTAATATATTTTTACTCGCTTTTTTCTGCTTAGTTTCATTAGCTGCTTGTTGCTTAGCTAACGCTGCTTGCTGGCCAATGGCAACACGCAAAGGATTACCAACCACCTCGGCAGCAACCCCGGGGGCAAAAGCATGAGGAAAAGCGCAGCATACTTTATTGGCAATGCGCGCTAATAATCGATTACTTAAGCCCGCGGCCGCATTTTGTTCATGGACAATTAAGGGTATTTTACTTAACCATGCTGCTAAGCCACCAGGGGCACTCGCATAACCGCCCATTCCTAGCACCACATCGGGTTTAACTGCTTTAAGCACTCGTCGAGCTTGGCACAGTGATTGCATTAATTTAAAGGGTATGACTAACATTGCTAACAAGCCTTTACCTCGTAAGCCACTAATGTTAATGAAAGAAATATCATAACCATGCTCAGGAACGATATTAGCTTCCATTCGGTCAGCGGTGCCCAACCAATGAATATGCCAACCTTGCGCCTGAAGTTCATCCGCGACAGCAAGACCTGGGAATATATGACCACCCGTGCCACCCGCCATCACCAGTAAAGTTTTTGTTTTACCCTTGTCTTCTTGGCCATTATTAATCACCATTAGCTAACACCACTTTTTTTTCGTTGGGCTTAGTAACTTTCTTAGCACTTCTTTTTGAGCTGGTTGCTTGCATACTTTGCAAGCGAATTTCGTGGTCGATACGTATTAAAATCACTAACGCTAGGGTCATCACTATCATCGAGCTACCACCATAACTAATCAGTGGCATGGTTAAGCCCTTAGTGGGTACAATACCAGCACTTGCACCAATATTTACCGCGGCCTGAAAGCACATCCAAATACCTATCGAGTACGCTAAAAAACCTTCAAAATACTTTTCTTTTGCCAGTGCACAACGCCCTAGAATAAGCGCTTTGTAAACTAAGGTCATACTCAGCAGCAGCACCACACTGATACCAACAAAGCCAAATTCTTCGGCTAAAACCGCCATAACAAAGTCAGTATGTGCTTCGGGCAAATACTCTAATTTTTGAATGCTATTACCTAAACCCTGTCCTAAAACCTCACCTCGACCGTAAGCCATTAATGACTGTGTTAACTGGTAACCACTACCAAACGGGTCTTGCCATGGGTCTAAAAAGCTGGTTACTCGTCGCCATCGGTAGGGTTCAAAGTAAGCAAGCATACCTAACAATGTGGCGCCAACCGTAGCCATAGCGATAAATTGCCATAACTTAGCACCCGCTAAAAACAACAGGCCGAAAGTGGTGACGAACATAACAATAACTGTGCCTAAATCCGGTTGTAATAATAATAAGGCGGCCATAACAGCAAAAACAATTAACGGCTTAATAAAGCCTTTTAAGTTTTCCATTACTTGCTCACGGCGACGTACTAGATAGGCGGACAAATAACAAAAGAAGAATAGTTTCGCTGGCTCTGCTGCTTGTACCGTAATAGGACCTAGTACGATCCATCGGGTAGAGCCGTTTACTGTCCGACCAATAAGCAATACTGTCACTAACAGTACAATGGCAAAACCTAATAAGTAACTGCTGTTTTTATGCCACCAAGACATAGGAATTTGTAAAGCTACCCCAGCCATGGCAAGACTTAAACCAATATAAATACCGTGACGTATAACAAAATGAAATGGATTATTAAATAGACGTTCCGCTACCGGTATTGAGGAAGAGGCCACCATGACTAGGCCAACCATATACATGATCAGTCCCAAGACAATAAAGCTGCGATCAAACGTGCGGCTACCATATTCATCTGCATCGGTCATCCGGCGGTTAATCCATGCAGGTAATGACGGCACTGGTACTTTCGACATGGCCTTGCTTATTGTCTGAGTGGTTGCTAATGACATTGTTTTTGCTAAGGTCATGGTTTTTTCTAACGACATGAGACCTCCTGCGCATGTACTGCCGCAATAAATTGCTCACCTCGGTCCAGGTAATTTTTGAACATATCAATACTGGCACAAGCGGGTGAAAGTAGCACCATATCACCTGGTTTCGCTAGTTTTTTAGCTTGTTGTACCGCAGCCAACAGGGTCTCAACAACAATGGCATCACTGACTAAGTCCGCAATTTTATCGCCATCTTTGCCTAAAGTGATCAACTGACTGACTTCAGCCTTGAAGATAGTTTTAAGGGTGGAGAAATCAGCGCCTTTGCCGTCACCGCCAGCAATAAGTATTAATTTATTGTTATCAGCCAGCGTCGGCGCCAAGCCAGTGATCGCGGCTAGGGTAGCCCCTACATTGGTGGCTTTCGAATCATTAATCCATTGAATACCATCGTCACTGACAACACGTTGACAACGATGAGCTAAGCCGATAAATCCCGACAGTTGTTTAACCATGGCAGATAAAGACCAACCAGCGCTATAACCAAGCGCCAAAGCCGCCATATAATTTAAGGCATTATGCCTACCGGCTAGGGGTAATAGCTGGCTCGAAATTAATGCTTGCTCACCAAACATCAACATCTGCTGGTGATCAATTACAGCCAGACCAAACTGGCCTTGCTCTGGCTTACTTAAACCAAATGAAATGATTTTTTGCCCGGCCACTAAAGTGTTAGTCGCTTGATCGTCCCTATTAACCACGGCAATTTTAGCTTGTCGGTATATACCTTGTTTAATGGCCTGATAATTAGCTAAGGTTTTATGGCGATCTAAATGATCGTCGGTCAAATTTAGCACACTAGCGGCAATGGCTTGCATGCTAGTGAGTGTTTCTAGTTGAAAGCTGGACAGTTCGACAATGACAATATCTGGCTGATTAGTAGACCAGCTCTCGCTGGCTTGCTCAGGTTGCAGTAAATCGAGTATTGGTTCACCTATGTTACCCGCCAATGCCGCATTAATGCTAAGGCTTTGCGCTAGGTAAGCCAGCAGTGACACTACGGTAGACTTGCCATTAGAGCCCGTTACGGCCAAGATTTTCATGGGGGTAGTGCGGCTATTATTGACTAGACAAAATAATTCAATATCACCCATAACTTGGCAATGTGATGAAATAAGTGCCGTAATACCCTCGCCAGCTAAATCAATACCAGGGCTAGTGATAATGATATCGGCATGGGCAATTAGGCTTTGCTGCCATTGACCGAAAATAAATTTAGCCTGGGGAAAGTCCTGCTGGTATTGAGCTTGTTGCTCAGCATTAGCAAAAGGCATAATGCGTGAATCATTAACAGCAAATGACAAACCTTGCCCATGCAAAAAGCGTAGGCATGACAAACCCGTCATTCCAGCACCAAGCACAACAATATTTTTATCTTTAAACGCTGTTAACCAAGTCATAATTTATGTTGATTTACCTTATTATACTTATCGCTATTTATTTAATGCTATTTGCTTAATCTAGTGTTATCGCAACTTCAAGGTCGCTAAACCTATCAGTACTAATACCAATGAAATAATCCAAAAACGTACAATGACTCGCGGCTCAGGCCAGCCTTTTAATTCATAGTGGTGATGAATGGGCGCCATACGGAAAATACGTTGACCACGCAATTTATATGAACCAACTTGTAAAATAACCGAGATGGTCTCCATAACAAAAACACCACCCATAATAAATAACACCAACTCTTGGCGCACCAGCACGGCAATAACACCAAGTCCAGCACCTAAAGCAAGTGAGCCAACATCGCCCATAAAGAGTTGCGCTGGGTAGGTGTTAAACCACAAAAAGCCTAATCCCGCGCCAACAATAGCGGTACAAACCACCACCAGCTCACTGGTTAAAGCAATATGGGGAAGATTAAGGTAGCTGGCAAAGTTAACATTACCCGTGACATAGGCAAACAAAGCAAAAGCGCCGGCAACCATAATAGTTGGCACTATGGCTAAACCATCAAGACCATCAGTTAAATTAACGGCATTTGAAGTACCAACAATAACAAAATAGGTCATTACCACATAAAAAATACCTAGCTGAGGTAATAGCTCTTTCATAAAGGGTATTAACAATGCAGTTTCATTTGGGCCCTGAGCAATATAATATAAAAAAAGTGCTGTGCTTAAACCGATAACGCTTTGCCAAAAATATTTCCAGCGAGCAATCAGGCCATTAGCATCTTTACGAATGACTTTTCGGTAATCATCAACAAAACCAATGGCGCCAAAACTCACCACGACAAATAGCACCACCCAGACATAAATATTGCTTAAATCGGCCCACAGTAAAACACTGATCACAATGGAGGCGAGTATTAATAAACCGCCCATCGTTGGTGTACCAGATTTAGATAAATGACTTGCTGGGCCATCCTCTCTTATCGTTTGACCAATTTGCATCTTTTGCAAATAACGAATAAGTTTTGGGCCAAAATATAAGGATATAAACAGCGAGGTTAGCGTGCTGATAATGGCGCGAAAGGTTAAATAAGAAAAAACATTAAACCCGGAATAATATGGAGTCAAAAACTCACCTAACCACAATAACATTAAGCTTTACCTTCTTTACATTGATTTTTACTAGCATTCATATTTTCACTAGCGTTATTTTCTTTACTAACATTCATTGCTTGATTAGGACTTTCTTGACTATTCATTTGTTCAAACCAGTGAGTGATTTCTGTTACTACATGCTCCATATGAGCACTACGGGAGCCTTTAACTAAAATGGCAATATCTTGCTGACCAGCCGATAATTGCTGATTTAGCATGGTAAGCAAATGAGCCATCAACTCAGCTCTCTGGCTAAAATGTTGACTTTGTTCACTTTGATCATTGTCCTTGGCAAAGGCATCACTTGCACTTTGACTTAGCACACCTAAGGACAATAAAGTATTTAACTGTAAACTTTTAGCAAACTCGCCCAGCTCTTGGTGATAACTACGCGCGTCAGTACCCAGCTCAGCCATATCACCTAAGATAAGTATTTTTTTACCTGGGTAACTTGATAATAACTGAGCGGCAGCTTTAGCCGACTCTAGATTAGCGTTATAGCTATCATCAATGAGTTTGATGTGACAAGCGGTTTTTTTATCATGCAATTGATATAAATTTAGTCGCCCTTTAACTGGCTGCATTTTCGCTAAACCTAAACAGATATCGTCAAGGCTGGCGCCAAATTCTAAGGCAATACAAGCCGCAGCAACCGCATTACAAACATTATGTTTACCCGGTACGGTTAAGTGAATTTCACAACTACCCTGCGTTGTTTTTAACGTAAAAGTAGCGTAGCCATTTTCATCTAAGTTGACATTTTCGCTATAACAATGGGCCTTACCTTCAGGTGAAGAATTAATACATGAAAAAGTACGTACTGCTTTACCTTCTAAGCGCCATTGCCATTTATCGCTGTATTGACTGTCTTGGTTATATAAGGCAACGCCATGTTCACCAAGACCTGAGAATATTTCACCTTTAGCACGAGCAACACCACATAAGTCGCCAAAACCTTCTAAGTGCGCGGCTGCAATATTATTAATCACGGCAACATCAGGTTGGGTTAACGCTGTGGTATAGGCAATTTCACCGAGATGATTAGCGCCCATTTCAATAACCGCAAAATCGTGGCTGCTATCCAAACGCAGTAAAGTTAACGGCACGCCAATATCGTTATTAAAGTTACCTTGAGTTGCCAGCACTTTTCCTAGACGCGACAATATAGCGGCGACCATTTCTTTGACCGTGGTTTTACCACTACTACCCGTGATAGCAACAGTTTTAGGCGCAAGCTCTTTTTTAACATAAGCGGCAATTTCACCTAAAGCAATCCGGGTATCACTAACCACCAATTGTGCGGTATCAATCACCTCACTCAAGTGATGATCGACAATAAGTAACTGACAACCTTGTTCGATCACTTGTTGTGCAAAGCGATGACCATCAAAATTAGGGCCTTTAAGGGCAAGAAAAGCGCAGATCTTGGCTGAGTTTTTATCGATTGCGCGGCTATCGGTCACTAAATCATCAATAACCAAATCATCGATACTGAGCGAGGTATTATTTGCTGCTACAATGAGTTGGCCAGCAGTAATCTCTGCTAACGTTGGCAATGAAATAACAATCATATCTTTGCCTTATTAGGCAATGTGGCCAAGCCAGCGTGCTGTTGATAAAAATTTGCTACCACTAAACGCTCGTTATAGGCTAATTTTTCCGTGCCTATGATCACGCCATGTTCATCATATTTGGCGACAATGACATAATCTTCATGACCTTTACCTGCCAATAAGACCATATCGCCAGCTTGGGCTGTTTTCAGTGTAGTCAATACGGCTTGCTCTCTTGCTAAAATAATGGTTATTGTATCGGCATCCGGATGGGTAAAACCGGCGATAATATCGTTGGCTATCAACTGAGCATCTTCACTGCGCGGATTATCATTAGTAACAACAACACAGTCGGCATATTTTTCTGCGGCTTGTGCCATCAAGGGTCTCTTACCTTTATCTCTATCGCCGCCACAGCCAAACACCACATAAAGTTTTCCTGAGCAATGTTGACGACAGGCTTGTAGTGCTTTTTCTAACGCATCGGGTGTATGGGCATAATCGACCACGGCGGTCGCTAAGTTATTAGCACTCGTGACTTCCATTCGACCAGCAATAGCACTGACCTGTCTAACTAAATCAGGGAGTTCGCTTAATGGCGTACCTTGAATAAGTAAGACGCAGATTGCCGCCAGTAGATTATCAATATTAAAATCGCCCAATAATGGACTGCTAATAACAACACGGCCTAAATGACTTGTGAGGGTAAAAGAGACGCCATGACTATGATGTTTAATATACTTAGCGGTGACAAAATGCTGATTACATTCTATGTTATCAGCACGACCATAAAGCCAAAGCACTTGTTGCTCTGGCCAATTTTTCAGCCAGTTCTTTGCTTGTTCATCATCAAAATTCACCACGGCAACTTGACGATTATCACCGGTAAAAATCTGTTTTTTAGCTGCACCATAACTAGCCATAGAGTCATGATAATCAAGATGGTCACGACTCAAGTTGGTAAACACAGCAATATCAAACAAATCGGCTTGTACACGTTGTTGTGATAAAGCATGGGAAGAGACTTCCATGGCGACATGACTAAACTTGCCATGGACAGAGTGCTCATCAATAAAACGGTTGAATAATTGATGTAATTGACAAGCGCCAGGGGTAGTATTTTCTATCGGTGCTAGTTTATCAATACTACCCGCACCATTAGTACCAATAACAGCGCAAGGTTTATTGGCGTGAGTAAACAGCTGAGCTAATAACTGACTGGTGGTCGTTTTACCGTTGGTGCCGGTAATGCCCACTATGGTCATATGCTTTTGTGGCGCTTGATAATAATGTTTAGTTAAGGTAAATAAATGCTGGTTAAGTTGATAAAAATTAACGATAACGACACCGTTGCCGTTTGAGGAAATAACGAGTTCACCGTGTTCAGCTGCACTGTCACACTCACGAATAACTAACTTAACGCCTTGCTTAAGCGCTTGCTCAATATATTGGCGACCATCTTGCTGGTGGCCAATAATGGCGCAGAAAATATCACCGGTAACAAGCAATCGACTATCGTTATGCAGGTCGCCGACAAAACCATCTAAAGCAAGAGTGTTTGTTAGAGTAATGCCAAATTGCGCTAAAGATGCGATGATATTTTGTGTGGCAGGTTTAGGCATGATGCTCTCCTGCCGTTATTGCTTTCTCAGCGTCTGTGGTCTCAGTTGACTGATTAACCGCATGTATATTTTGCGCATCAGGGGCAATATTTAACACCCGTAGCGCACCTTTCATTACCCGAGAGAATACTGGCGCGGCTATATCGCCGCCATGATATAAATCACCACCCGGTTCATTAATGACCACCACCACCACTATTTCAGGGTTTGATATTGGCGCCATACCGGCAAAAAAAGCAACATATTCGTTACCATAACCACCTGCAACCGCTTTGATTGAGGTACCGGTTTTGCCACCAACACGATAGCCATCCACTTTTGCTTTTGGTACATGTGCATCAACCACAGCTTCGAGCATATGGGTAATAGCAATACTGTTCTCTTCGGAAAAAATTCTTTCTTGGTCTTCAGGCGCTATATTTTGCTCATCAATTTTAATAATCGACAATTTACGTTTAATGCCGCCATTGGCAAGGGCCATATAAAACCGTGTTAATTGTGCTGGGGTAATGGCTAAACCCGCGCCCCAAGAAAGTGTTGCTAACTCGAACTTAGACCAACGGCTTCTATCATGCATCATACCGGCACTCTCACCCACTAAGTTAGTACCGGTATCTTCGGCAAAACCAGCATCGAAAAACTTAGTTAACAAATAATCTTTGGGTACTGATAGTGCTAACTTAGTTGTGCCTACATTGGAGGAATATACCAAAATATCTTCAATAGAAAGTTTACCTCGGTTAACGGGATCACTAACTCGCCTGCCACCTAAACGTATCCATCCTGGACTGGTATTAATAATAGTATTAACATTTACCGAGCCAAACTCCAATGCGGCCAATATGGTTAACGGTTTCATCGTTGAACCTGGCTCATAGACATCGGTAATCGCCCGATTCCTAAACCGGTGAATAGCGGTATTACGCCGGTTATTTGGATTATATGATGGGCTATTGGCCATCGCCAATATTTCGCCGGTATGAACATTAGCGACCACGATAGAGCCCGAGGCTGCTTTAAACGCTTGTACCGCACCTTTTAATTCTTTATAAGCTATGGTTTGAATACGTTGGTCAATACTTAAGGTAATATTTTTCGCTTGTTTTGCTTCTAACACAGAAATAATTTCAATTTTTCGGCCTTTAGCATCTTTTCTAAAACGCTTGGCGCCACCGGTACCGGTAAGTAAGTCATCATACATACGTTCTATGCCTTCAATGCCTTTATCATCAACATCAGTAAAGCCAATGAGATGAGCGCTAATTTCCCCTGTTGGATAAAAACGCTTCGACTCTTTACGTAAATGAATACCCGGAATTTTTAATTCTTTGATGTAATTTGCCACGGCGGGGGAAATTTTTCGTGCTAAATAAATAAAACGTTTGCGAGGCCTTTTTAGCACACGATCGGTAAGTTTATTGATATCTTGATCAAGCACATCAGCTAAGGCTTGCCAATGTTTAGTCATGGCTAAGGCCTTATTATCCATGATTACTTTAGGATCTGCCCAGACTGTTTCCACGGGTACACTAATTGCCAACTCGGTACCATTTCGATCAACAATCAAACCGCGTTGTACCGTGTTAGCGGTAACACGTAATGAACGCAAGTCACCTTGCTTTTTTAGCATATCCGGTTCAATTATTTGAATATAGGCTGTGCGAGCCATCAAACTAAGATAAATCAGCGCAACAACAGCCAGCACTAAATAGTAACGCCAAGCAGCGGTATTTAATGGCTTATTGTTTTTGGCTGATTTTTTATTCACACCGTTCTCATTTATATTATTGTTTTACTACTGTCTGGCAAAGGCATATTGACTTTGAACAAGTTGTTTCTCATAAGTTCTCGCTATTAGCCCTTGCCCTACTGCAAGCTAACAATCACTTCCGAGTCCCTATCGGGGCGTTTCATACCTAATAATTTTTTAGCTTTACTCTCTATCGCGCTGTGTTCTGCTAAACTACTTTGCTCTATTAATAAATTACGCCACTCAATATCCAATTCATATTTGAGTGTTAACAACACTTCAAGGTCACTGGTAGTTTGTCGATTAATATGACTGTAATAAATCACCGCAAATGCTGACATCACCACAAATATCAACAAAATATAAGTAACGCTAAAGCGGACAATATCTTGCCAAATATCAAAGACTAAGGCACGAGCTGCCATAACTAATCAATATTTCTAGCTAAACGCTCAGCAACACGCAATACCGAACTTCTCGAACGTACATTTTGCTCAACTTCCGCTTTACTGGGTTTTAATTTCCGCCCAATTAACAAGAATTTTTTACTCTTATTTAATTCAACTTCACTGATAGGCAGGCCTCGCGGCACTTTTCTACCTTGAGAGTGTTTTCTCATAAACTGCTTCACTAAACGGTCTTCTAGTGAATGAAAGCTAATAACAACAAGGCGCCCGCCTTCTGCTAACACATCAAGTGAAGCGGCTAGGGCTTTTTCTATTTGCTCTAGTTCACTATTGATATACATGCGAATGGCCTGAAAGCTACGCGTTGCTGGGTGCTTCTTGATTTCTCGTTGTGGTGCTGTGGTTTTGATCAACTTGGCTAATTGGCTAGTTCGGGTTAACGGTGTCTCTTCTCGGCTATCAACAATCGCATTGGCAATTCGCCAAGCATGTTTTTCTTCACCAAAGGTTCTTAACACCCACGTAATATCCTCAACATCGGCAACCGCTAGCCATTCTGCTGCGGTTTGACCCTTGCTGGTATCCATACGCATATCAAGGGGACCATCTCTCATAAAGCTAAAACCCCGTTCAGCTTCATCTAACTGAGGGGAAGAAACACCTAGATCAAGTAAAATGCCATCAACCTTGCCCATTAAATTATGCTTTTCCGCAATTTCAGCTAAGGCGGCAAAACCTTGATGCTCAATTAAAAAACGTGAATCATCTTTGAATTTGTCAGCGGCAGCAATGGCCGAAGGGTCACGATCAATAGCAATTAAGCGACCATGACTAGATAACTTAGAAAGAATTAAGGATGAGTGACCGCCGCGACCAAAAGTACAGTCGATAAAGCAACCATCACCGGTAATAGCTAAGCCTTCAATGGCTTCATTGAGCAATACTGAGATATGAGTGGTGTCTAATTCCATGTTATTATTTTTATAACCCTTGTTAACGCATTTATTTTTATAAAGTAATTTCAATAAAGACTAAAGTGATAAGTCGAGCAAACGTTCAGTCAATTCAATTTCACCTGTTTGTATTTTACTAATACCCTGTTGCATTAGTGTTTGCCATGCGCTGTCATGCCAAATTTCAAATTTATTCAATTGGCCGACAAGCATGATATTTTTATCTAAATTGGCATGTTGTCTTAATGGCCCATTGATAAGTAAACGACCATTTTTATCCATTTCACAATCACTGGCATTACCCAAAATTATTTGTTTGAATAACCGTTCTTGTCGGTTGGTGCTAGACAAGCTAGCCAAAGATAATTCTATTTCTTCCCACTCAGCTAAGGGATAAAGTAATAAACAAGCTTGCTGAATATCAACAGTACAGACCATTTTCCCTTGGCAATCAGCAAATAGCTCATCACGATACTTGGTCGGTATCGTGATCCTATTTTTGCTATCAAGGGTAATTGCGCTGCTGCCTCTAAACATATCTGTTGTTGCTTCGCCGTTTTCGGTTAATTAATAAACAAGTGAGTAAGGGTGAAACTTCAAGTTCCACATTTCCCCACTTTTTTCCACAATGATACAGTTTAGTGAAAAAAGTAAGGAGCTGTCAAGTAAGGAAAATGAAAAATACTGACAAGATACTGGCTATAACATCAGTAAAATTAAGGCTTACGGGGAAGTGAATGAATTTGTGTACTTTTGTGCTATACGATGTAAAAAAAACAGTAAAAAAAGCAGTAAAAAACATTTTTTTATCACTTTATGGTGAAATATCACCAGCAATTGTCAGAAAAGTGCTCGCTGAGGGTTTGTTTTTCCCAGAAAAGAATATTATCAATATAGCTATAAACGCAATAAAGCAGTAATTGCCAAAAAATCATCAGCAAAAAACTATCATATTATCAACCATGATAGTTTTTTGCTTTAGCAAGGAGTGCCATTGTGCATGCACAATGGCACTGCACATAAAGATAAAAATTGCTTGTTGACTAACTTTGCTTATGCCGAGTTGCAGTGAGTTACTTTATTAGGCTAAAAAAGCTCATCATCGATAGCAAATAAAGTATGACAACCTGACTTGATGGTCGCCAGTAACGATAATCGGCGCGGTAATAAACGGGCAAAATAATATCGTGCGGTATGCAACTTACTCTGATAAAAATTAACGCCGTACTCACTTTGCTCATCATTAGCATTTTCCAGCTGAGCAAGGTGTTGTAATGATACTTGCGCCATCTTAGCCCAAATAAAGGCCATGGCAGTATAGCCAAAGACATGTAAGTAATCATTGGCTGCGGCGCCAATTTCATTTAAATCATCAGCAGATTTCGTTAATAGTAATGCCGATATATCTTGTAAATCAGCCAAGGCACTTGCTAAGGGGTCAACAAACTCAGTCATGGCTTGGTTACCTTGCTGAGACTCAATGTAGTCACTGACTTCTTTAGTAAACACGTTAATCAAGTCGCCTTTACTGCCAATGACTTTACGCATCAACAAATCCATGGCCTGAATACCATTGGTGCCTTCATAAATTTGTGCAATACGGGCATCACGCACTAATTTCTCTTGTCCCCACTCACGAATATAACCATGCCCTCCCAACACTTGTTGGCCGGCAACAGCAGATTCAAAACCTAAGTCAGTGAAAAAAGCTTTTGCCAAAGGTGTCATTAAGCTCGATAACTGTTCACCTTTTTTCTGCAGCTCTCCGCTGGCAAACGTTGCGTAATCAAGTTGCATGGCAATATAGCAACTTAATGCCCGCGAGCCTTCATTAAAGGCTTTCATAGAGAGCAACATACGGCGCACATCACCATGAACCATGATAGAGTCCGGCTGAGCTGATTTCTTTGACGATTTAGTTAGTGATTTACCTTGGCGTCTGTCTTTAGCATATTCAAGGGCATTTTGATAAGAGCGTTCACCCGCTGACAGCCCTTGTATACCAACACCGATACGTTCAAAGTTCATCATGGTAAACATACAAGCCAAGCCTTTATTTAACTCACCAATCAAGAACCCTTGCGCACCATCAAAATTCATTACACAAGTAGATGAGGCATGAATACCCATTTTTTCTTCAATAGAGCCACAACTAACCTTATTTCGCTCGGCTAAACATTCATTGTCATCGACATTGAATTTTGGTACCAGAAAGAGGGATATACCTTTAGGACCATCGGGTGCGTCAGGTAATTTAGCCAAAACTAGGTGAATGATATTTTCGGTGAGATCATGCTCACCACCGGTAATAAATATTTTACTACCGCTAATGTGATAACTACCGTCTGCTTGTGGCAACGCTTTGGTTTGGATAATGCCCAGATCTGAGCCCGCATGTGCTTCAGTTAAACACATTGACGCCGACCATTGGCCACTATAGAGTTTAGTTAGATAACGTTGCTTTAATGCTTCACTACCGTGTTTGGCTAATGACAAAGCAGCGCCAGCGGTAAGTATTGGGTATAAGGCAAACGATATATCCGTGCTACAGAGCATCTCCTCCATAAAAGCACTGACAATTTTTGGCATACCCATGCCGCCATAATTAATATCACCGCCAAGGGCGCACCAACCACCTTTGGCGAAAGTATCAAAAGCCTCTTTATAGCCAGGTGCCGTTTTAACTTGGCCACCGACACCATCTTCATTAAGGGTAAAAATAACACCTATTTCATCACCTTGACGGGCAATAGGATCTATTTCTTGTTCAGCAATCTTTGCACATTCTTGTAATATTGCTATCGCCGTTTCTTTATCAACTTGGTCTTTGAGCTGGGATGATTGTTGCCACATTTTATCGGCATTAAACACTTGATATAACAAAAAATTCATATCAGTTAATGGCGCTTTATATTCAGCCATGTAAACCTCCTCTTTAGAAAATAGATTACCGTGTGGCAAACACACGATTAAAACACTCGTTTGAATATAATATAAATCATAGCAATGTAAAGCGCTACTTTATTTTAAAAACTACCAAGATTATGCTGTTATTTTCTTGGCAGAACGTTATCAGCCGCTTACTATTACCTTTAAAACTAAGTTAAGCTGTTATTTAGGGTTTATACTCAGCTAATCCTTAGCCAAATTGCTAAGCCTGAGTTAATTTAAAGCTTAGGCGATAAACAAATGAATGCCGATATTAACAAACGACAGTATTAACAAACGACAGTGTTAACAACCGTAATAACATTTATGTTATCAGCAGTACTATCACCAGAGTAAAGAGTAAAAATAACGTGACTTTTAATTTATCCTACGCATTTTTTAACAAGTATCAGCGCCTACTAATCATTGCTGCTTTGCTGCCCTTACTTATGGTTAAGGGCCAAGCTCAGCAACTGAGCTTTAATAAAACTCAGGTAGAGCAAGGTTATCGTTTTCATTACCAATGGCTTGACCACAGTAAAATCAAACAAGAAATCAGTTTTACCTTAACATCAGCAGGGTTATTTGAGCGCTTTAGAAACTTTAAAAACTATCAAAATAGTTATGCGCAAAAAACAATTCTTCGCCGTATTAAGAAACATATGCAGAAAAACCCTATTGCAGGGGTGCAAATACATTATCGGCAACAGCAGAATAATTTTATTATTGAAGCCAGAGGCTTAGATAAAAATAACGTAAGCAAAGCCTATCAAGAATTAGCGCGAGTAGAGGCTAAAATAACCCGAGAGTACTTAAAGGAAACGTATTACCAAGCCTTTAGCAATCATGAACAACTCAGTGGCATTAAGGTAGACCATGTCAGTATGGCTAATGATTCGGTCGCAGATTTAAAGGCTTTAAAGCCGATAATTTTAGAGCAGGTCTCTATTGAAAATATTCGTAAAGCAACTAACTATGTCTTGGGTTTTGTGCAAAGTATTCCTTACGATACCTTAGAATCTAGACTCACCTCTTCAGGTGCAGGTTTTAACCCGCCATTACAGTTACTGTGGCAGAATCAAGGGGATTGTGACAGTAAGATGACGCTAACCGCAGCCTTACTTAGAGCGTTGATGCCTAGAATTGAAATGGTATTAATCTATATTGATGGTCATGCCTTTATTGGTATCAATATTCCCGCAGAAGCGGGGGAAGTCACTATTGAATATGAGCAGATAATTTACCTGTTAGCAGAGCCGACCGGTCCGGCATTATTACCTTTGGGGCAACTAGCGCCAGAGTCAGAGCTGGCGATTAATCAAGGACACTATATAGCCGAAAATTATCATGAAGTGATAGCTAAACAACCAGCAGTACCCATAAGTGAACAAGACAAATAAAGGGCCGGTCCGGTTAATTAAATATTGCTATTAGTCAATATCGGCCACATGAGCAAGAAAATTTAAACTAGGGGCAAAAAAGGCGCTACCCGTTTCAGCTTGGGTATATTTAAGTAAATGATCGACATTACCATGGCCATCGCCATGGATCATACTATGAAGCATAAGTTCAAAAGGCTTGGGTGACTGACAATAGGAAACAAAAAATAGCCCTTTACGCTTCATGTCACCATAAGGCATACTTTGCCTAACAATTTCAATACTATTGCCTTGTTCATCTTTAAGGCTAGTACGTTTGGTGTGGGCTGTTAGCGCCTTATCAGCACTATCATATTCAACGTTGTCGAGCTTAGTTCGACCATAAACATCTTCTTGCTCATGCTCAGCAAGCGAGTCCCACAGTGTTAAGTTATGCTGATAACGCTGGGTATGTAAATAGCTACCACCAGCAAAACGACTATCATCTTGCTCTTTCACCAGAGCCACTTCACGGCGGTGTAATCCTTGTGGGTTCTCAGTACCATCAACAAAACCGGTTAAGTCTCTGCCATCTAAAAATCTAAACGCTTGTACTTGCTCTATTAGCTCAACACTATCACCCAATAGCTGACAGACCTTAGTACTGACAATATGATTAACATCAGCGCGATCACTACGGATCTCTACGTAAAGATCATAACTATTGGTTGGTGCAACTCGATCACCACTATGCATTACGGGAAAGGCGGTTAATAAAGCGGGACGTGCACGGGGATAAAATTCATCCCAATAGGCTTCACCTATGGCGATAACACCAATAAGATTTGCCTCAGAAAACTGCTCGGCATAATTTTCAAATAACTTAGGTAAACGTGAGATTGCCGCACGAATAAAGGCATTTTTATTATCTAGAACATTAAATAATAAATAATTTCCGTGCAAGTTTGGTTCAGCGCAAATACCAAATTGTTCTCTAGCCATGTTCCATTCCTGTTAACGTCTTTTATATTGCAAGCTTATAATGCCAGTATTGTACACAATAAAGTTTCCCTTACCATGCTGTCGATGGGAAAAGCTTAGTTCACCTTCCATAAACCTTTGTCATCAATACACATTAGTTCTTTGAGGGTTTCTTTTTCACTGGCAAAGTAATTATTAAAAGTGACCTTAACACATTGCCGTTTATTACGAATCGTCATTTTTCCTTTCATAATGGTACCGCGGTTACCGCTCTTCACATTTTGCCAAACCGACTTACTTTGCTTGCTATCATTAAGTAAAACAACAACTTTTTCTTGCATCAGGGCAACGTCTTGGGCGGTTAAATACTTAGCTGAGCGAGAGTTCACATCAACAATACCCGCGAGACCGGCAATCACCTCAAAAGGCAAAGTAATAACACCCTTGAAAAAACCTGACACTAAACCACTACTGGCTTCCTTGCCGATAGTTTTAGCGTCAACAATAGTATTTTCAATGCGGGACAAGTACTGGGGTATATAGTCTCTGGAGAGCTCAACTTCTGCCAGGTAGCGAGTGGAATGAGGTCGCCAACGGGCTACTTCCGCAGTGGTATTATTGGTGGTGTTAACAACATCATCAACACGTTTAAGTATGGCGGGCATAGAGGCTTGTAATTTTGCTACTTGTTGCTCGATACTCGCCAGTTGGCTTAGCAATGCGGGTAACTGTCTGGAATAATACTCACTTTCCACTATCACTTGCTGCACCACAGGCAGTGAGGCTGCCACTTGCGATAAAATTTCAGGGGTTTGCTGCGCGACCAACTCTCTGACTTTAGCCACTTCTACTCGAACTAAAGCAACTTCAGTGACTATGTCATCAATTTTTGGGCTGAGCAAATCAACTGTGTGCGTGGTTTTTTCAATGACACTGACAATAGCGGGTAGCTGTACAGTAAACTTGTATAGCGACCAGGCGAAAAAGGCAATGGCTACAGCCAACAAGGCTTGCGAATAAGAAAATTTCTTCGTCATAATAATATTACTGCTGCTCAATCAAATAAATTTCATCAACTAGACAATGGGTCAAGTCACTAATTAACAACTGATCTGGTTTATCTGCCACTAATTCTCTCTTAATTATAAGCTCTAATTCTTGTGCTGCTTGGTTAAGCTCAGCAAAGCCAAACATTTGTGCCGCGCCAGCTAAACGATGAGCAAGATAAGCCAGTTTTTCTATCTCATCATTATCACTATAACGTTGCAACTCACGCTTATCGTTATTAAGATTGCATTTAAATTCAACGATTAAATCACTCAAGTCAACCTGAGAGAGACTTTGTTCGGCTTTATTAATCACTTCACTGGCCGTTAAACCCTGCCCTGGTGACTGACCTTGCGAGTCAGTGGTGAAATACTTAGCTAGGGTAGCAATAAAATTCTTTCTTTCAATGGGCTTCTTTAAGTGCCCAGTAAAACCGACTGCCAAGTATTGGCTCACTTCATGGCTCATAGCATTCGCCGTTAAGGCATAGATAGGCTGATGGCAACCTAAAGCACGCAGCGTTTTATAAGCCTCAACACCGTCCATTTCAGGCATTTGAATATCTAACAGTATCAACTTGGGCTGATGTTCAAGGCAAAGTTGTACCGCTTCTTTACCATTGCTGGCGACAATAACGTCTAAACCTAAACTGGTCAATAATCGGGTAATCAAGCGACGGTTATCATCATGGTCTTCAGCCAAAAGTATTTTACCGCTAAAACTCAGGTCAGCAATTTCCACTGGCGGTACATCATCAATGGCATTACTCGTGTCATTAATATGTTGACAAGGTAGGGTCAGGCAAAACTGGCTGCCCTTACCTAAAGTACTGGTCACCGCGATATTGCCAGCCATTAATTTTGCTAGCTGATTTGATAAAGAAAGTCCAAGTCCAGAGCCGCCAAAGCGTCGGCTAATACTATTATCGGCTTGAGTAAATATTTCAAAAATTTGGGCTAAATGATCCTTACTCAAGCCTATGCCGGTATCTGAGACAGTAAAAGTCAATTGCTCATGTTGCCATGTGATAGTGAGTATTACCTGACCTTTTTGGGTAAATTTAATCGCATTAGCACATAAATTTAGCAATATTTGCTTTAAGCGTAAACTATCGACTTGAATAATAAAGGGTAACGATAATTGATGTTCAATGGTGAATTTCAAGTTCTTTTGCTGAGCTTGATCGGTAAAAGTATCGGCTAAATCTTGAATTAATTCAGCTATATTCAGTGGTTGTATTTCTAATTCAAACTTATTGGCTTCAATCCGACTCAAATCCAAAATATCATTAATTAACTCTAATAAATGTAAACTATTGCCATGGATAACTGCTATATCTTCTTGGATCTTATCTTTATCAGTATCAGTATCTCCATAAATAATGGCTTCAGCATGGCCAACAATAGCGGTAAGTGGTGTACGTATTTCATGACTCATATTAGCCAGAAATTGACTTTTAACTTGGTTAGCTTGGGCTAATTCATCGGTTAAATCTTCAAGTTCACGAGTCCGCTGTTTAACACGAAATTCTAATTCTTGCGTTAAGCGTTTTTCCAGATAGCGTCGATAGATAAAAAACACCACCACTAGAATGAGCACTAAGGCTAAAATGATAAGATTACGTTGCTGCTTTATTTTAGCGGATTGTAAATTCTGCAATTTTCTCCGCTGCTCCAAATCAACAATCTTTTGATTCAGCTGCACTGACTCAAATTCCGCCAACTTATCATTAAGTAAACTATTAGATGCTTGCAGATACCTATTTTGATATTTTTTTTGTTGGACAAGGGCCTGAGAAAACTTTTGTTGGCTGGCATTAATTAAGGCAGAGATGGCTAAATTTTCAGTTAGTAGTACTTGGTAATCTATTTTTTTACCAACCGCAATGGAACGCTCAATATATTGCGCAGCCAGCCTTACCTCGCCAGAATAAAAGGCAGCTTTAGCTAGGCTTTGCAAACTACCGGCATAGGCTTTTTGGTGACCTACTGCTTTGCTAACAGCTAATGCCTGCTTGCCATAAAACATCGCTTGCTCAATATCAAAAGTATCGTTATAGATTTCTGACATATTATGTAGTTGTGAAGCAATATCATGTTTATAGCCGTGCTGCTGAAAGTATTCTAATGCGGCTAAAATATTTTCTTTGCCAAGCTCAAACTGGCCAGAATCTTTATAGGCAACACCTAAACCGGCTCTCGCCGTGGCAACACCATGGCCATCTTTAAATTGCTGACGCTTCTTTATGATAACTTTTAGCATATCTATGGCACTGTCAAAACGTTTTAAGCTGATATGTAAAACAGCAATATTATACCTAACATCAACTTTATCAGTTTCATTGCCATAACGGGCATATAAGGGTCCAGCCAGTTGATAATTGACCAAGGCTAAATTGGGCTGCCCTAATGAGGTATAAACGAGGGCAATATTATTTAACAAATTTGCCCGTTCAATGGCATAGGTATTAACGTCACTGCCTTGATTATCATCATAATAAGCTAATGATGTTTGATAAGCCTTTAATGCGGGTTTTAACTCCCCCTTATAATACAATAGTATGCCAAGCATTTTATTTGCTTGTGCTGCTAAGCTGGGTAATTTTTCCTGAATGGCAATTTCTTTTGCCTGCTGTACCACGACAATACCTTGATTATATTGATGCAGGGTAAAAAAAACTTTACCTTGTTGCTGTAATATAGCGACTTTGTCGGCCGCATTAATAGCAGGAGATTTAATCAATTGCGATAGCTCCAGCAAAGCTTGGTTTTTATCGACTTGCAAGTTGATTTCTTGAAGGTTTTTTTGTAACTGGCTATGCTGTGCCCAAACTGTATTAAGACTGCCTAAATTTGCTAAGGTGAAGATAAAAAAGAGCAGTATTATTTGTTTTAGTCGTTCCATCATGGGGCTATTTAGCGCTCATTTTTTGCTATTATCGGCTGCCGAATTCTATAAGCAGTATTAAAGAGCAGTATTAAAGAGCAGTATTTATAGCATTAATCGCCATTAAAAAACATCCTATCGATAAACCGCCTGTAATACTGACAATGTCGCCGCCTAGAAAAAAGCCATAATTAAAATTAATCATCTTGATAGCGGGCAATATTTACCCCCATAATATTTATTCTTCACCAGTATGGCCTTTCACTTTACCCGGCAACTGACATGTTGACTTAGATAAGCAATTACCGACAACAACGCCATTAACACCCTAATTAATATGACTTTTTTAATTTAAGGGCAGTTCAATAATAAAAAACCACCGACTAAGCGGTGGTTCTCATAAAATGGCTCTTGTCTACTGAGCTAACTGAGCTAACTGAGCTAACTTACACTTTAGTGGTATCCGCAGCATCCGTACCAAACAACATTTTTTTAATGGCATTTATAAAACGTCTTACCAGCATACGCATATCTTCAATGATCATATAAAGGCTCGGAATAAACACTAAGGTCACTATGGTGGCAAATAGCACACCAAAGGATAATGATACCGCCATGGGGATCACTATTTGCGCCTGAGCACTGGTTTCGAAGAAAATAATGGGTACCAGGCCAATAAAAGTAGTGACTGACGTTAACATGATGGCACGAAAACGCTTGGTGCCCGCATGTATTACCGCATCTTTTAAGGTCTCGCCACGCTGTCTTGCTTTGTTAACAAAATCCACCATCACCAGCGAATCATTGACCACCACGCCCGATGCAGCCGCAATACCAAACATGGATAATACGCTTAAATCCAAGCCTAACATCATATGGCCGAATACCGCTCCAATTATGCCAAAAGGAATCACAGTCATGATCATGATTGCTTGTGAGTAAGATTTTAATGGGATAGCTAACAGTGAAAATATAATCATAAACGAAATCATCATGTCACGGAGCTGCTCCGCTGCACCATCCATTTCTTCCTGAATACGTCCAGACACTTCACTTTTCACTAAAGGATATTTTCTCAGTAACTCAGGAATAAAATTATCACGAACATCTTTAGTCACTTCAAAGGGCTCAACCTGTTCAGCATCCACTGATGCCCAGACATTGATGGTGCGGTTACCATTTTCTCGACGAATGCGAGTAACACCATCAGTAAGAATAATTTCAGCCAACTCAGACAAAGGCAATTCTGCACCATTAGGGGCTTGGATCATGACATCATCAACATGGCCAACACTGCTGCGTTGCTCAAGCGGATAACGTACCATGACCTTAACTTCTTCACTATCACGCAAAATACGCTGCGCTTCTAAGCCATAGAAACTATAGCTAACTTGCGAGGCAATATCTTCCAGTGTTAAACCTAAACTATAAGCTAGAGGTTTTAAGGTGAACTGTACTTCCTTAGCACTGGTTTGGCGTGAATCATTAACATCACCGATACCTTTAAGTGAATTAAGTTTCAGCTTGAGCTCTTGCGCCGCAGCCAGTAACTGAGCATCGTCTTTGCTTTCCAGTCTAAAGGCAATATCACCATCATCTCGACCACCGCCAAACAAATTATCACTAATGGTTAGCGATTTAACACCTGGGTAGTTAGGAATTGCCTTACGCCATAAATCGGCCAGCTCAAAAGTGTTGATAGCTCTATCCTTTGGAATAACAAGCTTGACCATCACTTGACCGTTTGTTCTGCTACGTAAATCAACTTGCATATCGGAGATCATTGAACTGCCATATTTAGCTTCAATATCTTTATCAATTTTATGAATAATACTTTCAATGCTGAGTAGGGTCTTTAAGGTTGCTTTTTCTGAGGCATCAATATTCATTTCCACACTGATGCGAGGAAAATCATGAGGTATCTTAGGTTGGCCAACATAGCGAACTAAACCGCCACCAAATAAACCGGCACTTATCAGCATCAAGCTAATAAAAAACATCAGCACCGCATATCGATATTCAATAAACTTGATTAAGGCTGGACGATATACATTTTCGATAAAGTTTTTTAACTTAGTATCAATCCAAGCACGAAGCCTATCTAGCGGGTTTCTCGGATTAAACTTTTTCGCCTTCATTTTAACCAAATGCGCCGGTAAAATAAGTTTTGATTCGATTAGTGAGAATATTAGACATAAAACCACCACGGCACCAATGGCCTTACCAAAGGCAGCGGACGGACCTTCACCAAAGAGAAAGGGCAGAAACACGGCAATAGTGGTTAGTACACCAAAAGTGGCTGGCATAGCGACACGTTGCACACCACGAATAACATTGTCTGTGGTATGCCCGTATTTTTCAATTTCTTCATGGGCACTTTCTCCCATAACGATGGCATCATCAACCACTATGCCAAGTACTAAGATAAAGGCAAATAAACTAATAACATTGATGCTGACACCGATAAATTCCATCGGCATAAATAATAACGTGCCTAAGAAACATACTGGCAAACCCATCATTACCCAGAAGGCTAGCCGTACCCGTAAAAATAGCGCCAACATCAAAAAGACTAACACCGCACCACTTTTCATGTTGTCGAGCATCATGTCCAAACGGCCATTGAGGTAATAAGTCATATCAACCCAAGTTTCTAGCTTAACTCCTGGAGGTAAAATCGACGATTTTTCATCAACATAGCGATTCATAATATCGGCGACCTTAGTAATACTTTGATTATCTGCAGCGCCGATAAAAATAGTGATTGAATTTTCACCATTAAATTTAGAATATTGTAAACCTTCCTGGAAGCCATCATTGATGGTGGCAACCTCACCTAGCAAGACTTTAGTGCCATCTGCCAAAGTAATAACGGGAATTTGTTCAAACTCATAGCCACGATAGGCTTGGTTTTCCACCCGCAAGTTGATATAACCATTAGCAGCGCGAATCTGTCCAGCAGACATATTGCGAGAAAAACTACGTACCGCGTTAGCGATATCCCTAAAACTTAAGCCGTATTCTCTTAATTTATCTTTACTGACTTCAATGGATATTTCATAGTCTAAGCCACTGTATAACTCAGAAATACTGATGCCGGGCAGTTGCTGTATTTCATTATGAATTTTACGGCCAAGCTCTTTTAACTCACCATTAGTTAAATCACCATAAAGTGAAATATACATCACTTCCTGACGGAATTTCTCTCGCTCAACCTTGATTCGCTCCATACCGTCCGGAAAACTTGGAATAGCATCAATGGCTGATTTTACCTCTTCCAAGACAATCTGGGCATCATAATCAAGCTCAACTTCAAACCAGCCGTTAGAATAATTTCGGCTAGAATAAGTTATCACTCGCTTAAGTCCTTGCACTGATTTAAGCGCTTCTTCGATCTTAATGGTAATACCTTCCTCAACCTCTTGAGGTGCGGCTCCAGGATAAGGTGCATTATATGAAATCCAGTTATACTCTAACTGGGGAAACATTTGTTTATTAATGGTCAGTGCCGTTAAGCTGCCACCAATCAAGATAAAAAACATAAGTAAGTTGGCAGCGATACTATTACGAGCAAACCAAGCAATAATACCTTTATGAGTATCGATATTATCAAGAGGTCTATTCAAATTTTCGCTATCAATATCTTGTTTATCTTCAGGGGTATTCTCTACAGAAGAAGTCATTTTTATTCTCCTGAGTCTTTTTTGTTATTACTGGCCATTTGTGTTTCGCTTGAATTTTCTTCACTTGTTGGCAATTCTTTTTCGGCATCCTCAACCACTAAGGCTAATTTCATGCCATCAACTGGGTAATCAAGTGCAGAAACAATTAATTGGTCACCGTCAGCTAAACCATTGGCGACCACAACATGGCTACCTTGTTGGCGAACAATATCAATAACAACATAATGCAACTTTGATTCACTATCTAAAAGAGCCACCTTGCCATTGACCACTAAATAACGAGGAATTAGGGTTGCCTGACTAATATCATAACCCTTAATTTTAGCGTTAACGTAACTACCAAAACGTAGCGGTACACCCGTAGTATTGCCCGAATTTAATAAGTAAGGATCATTAATTTCAGCTACTAAATAACTCATACGACTTTGACTATCAATGATACCTTCACTGCGTGATATATGTGCTTGCCATTGTGTGCTTTGTCCCGCATAAGTACCAATTAAATTAACGGGTGCATTAACACCTTGCTGAGTAACTGCAGTTTTAGTTAAAAAAGCTAACTGATTATCTGCCACGGGCAAACGAATTTCAGCAACTGCGGTACCCAATACATGACCAATTTTACTACCAACACCAACAAAAGAACCTAAACCAACATTACGACTGTCTATCAAGGCATCGTACGGCGAGCGTATTTCAGTACGTTCTAAATTCCGTTTTGCACGTAATACTGACGCTTGCGCCGATTTTACTCGTGCTAACTCTTGAGCTAATTGTGGTTTGCGTAAACTTAACTCGGTCGGCGAACTATTTTCAATTTGTTTCCATTCTCGCTCTGCTACTTTGCCTTGCGCCATTTCTTTTTCTAAGGCTGCGCGTGCTGAAGCCATAGACGCCTGGGCATCAAGTAACGCCGCTTTATAATCACTGGGGTCAATACGTGCTAATAACTGACCTTTCTTGACAAAACCGCCACGAACAAACACCGCACTCAACTCAACAATTTCACCGTTGACTTGCGCAATTAATTCGGTTTCATATTTAGGTTTTACCATACCGTAAGAGTTTACTGTCAGAGTCATTGGTGCCACGGATATTTTTTCAACGGCGACAATAGGAGTATTATCAACTTGCTCTTTTTCCTCCGGGGGCTTTTTCATACTAGAAAAACCCACCATGGCGGCAATGCCGGTAGCTAAAATGACAATAGGTATAATAATTTGTTTTTTAGTGGCCACTTTTAATCCCTTTTTCTCTAAAAGTTTGATGTTTTTTATTTGCTCTAGTGCTTTGTTGCTGGCAAAGTTATTTTTATTTTATCTCGCTAGAATAACCAATTATTCATTACAAGTATGAACAAAGATGTAACTCGGTATTACAAGATTCACGCCAAGTGATAAACCTGCCAAGTCAAAATGGTAATAAAAACTTTAAACCCTTATTTTTCATATGGATAAACGATGTTTTTCTGTTATCACTATATAAGCTATTAATTAATATAAAATAAAACTCTTTAGCTTTTACTATATTTCACCATTTTTTAGTTATTCATTGATTGAACTTGCCAAACTCACCACTTCTGTGTAAACCATAAGCAATATTGAAATCATTGGGTATAGCCCATTGAATGCGCTACAATGTGACAAATTCTCTCCACGGCACAGCCCATGAACGACTCACAAATAACCCCTCAAGCAACCATAGGTAAATTCAATCAGCTTAACATTGTTGCCTTGGCAGACAATGGTGCATATCTTGATGCTGGGGAGTTAGGTGAAATTTTATTACCTAAGCGCTATGTACCTGAATTATGCAAAGTAGGTGAAAGTCTTAAGGTTTTCATCTACCGTGATTCTGCAGATAGATTGATTGCAACCACGGACACACCTTTAGCACAGGTGGGTGAATTTGTTTCTTTGAAAGTTATTGAAGTCAATAAAATGGGCGCTTTTCTTGATTGGGGCTTACCTAAGGATTTATTGGTGCCTTACAACCAGCAACACACCGCAATGGAAGTGGGTAAATATTACTTAGTCAGAGTTTTTCTTGACCAACTCACTGACCGTCTTGCTGCCTCAAGTAAGCTAGATAAGTTTATCGATATATGGCCAGCTGAGTACCAACAAGGTGACAAAGTAAACCTCATTATTGGTGGCAAAACGGATTTGGGTTTCAAAGCCATTGTTAACGATCTACATTGGGGCTTACTTTACGATAATGAAATTTTTCAGCATCTTAGAGTTGGCAAAAAAATTACCGGTTATATTAAACAAGTTCGTGAAGATGGCCGTTTAGATCTTATTCTAACCCGTGGTAGTAAAAATAAGGTTAATGATTTTTCTGACAAATTATTAGCACACATTGCTGATCGTGGCGGTGTGAGCTCATTACATGATAAAAGTTCTCCCGAATTGATCCAAAGCACCTTAGGGGTGAGTAAAAAAACCTTTAAAGCGACGGTCGGCAATTTACTGAAAAAAGGAAAAATCGCCCTAGTCAAAGATGGCATAAAGTTATTGTAATACCAAGTAGTACATTAAGCCAGTTACGATAAAATACCCAAAGAGTACCCATGGTGAATAAAATGTTGTTACTGTTAGCTATTACGGCTAGCAGTATTTTTCCAGGCAAAGCATTTGCTATTGATGTCACTTATATAAGTCAGACCCGCGTTATAACCCCCTATTGGTCTAATGTTTATGCTGTCGTGCAAGCTGCAGCGAGAGACTTGAACATTAATTTAACCATTATTGAAGGACAAGGACATCGCATTTATCAGGCAGAAGTTATTGCAACCTTGGTCGGCGCAACTAAAAAGCCAGATTTATTAATATTTCATGCCTATAAACAAAATGCTGCTCAGTATTTCAACCTACTTGAGCAAGCAAAAATTCCTTTTGTTACCTATTCAAATTTTACTGACCCAAAAGCCTTACCCGCCGATAGGCAGCTAGGTCATCCGCAAGGAAAATATAAATATTGGTTGTCAGAGCATTATGTAGCAAATTTTCAAGGTGCAGCATTACTGGTTAAGAGCTTAATTAATCAAGCTAAAACAAGTCAACCACAAAGGCAAAAGCCACTGAGAGTACTGGCCTTAAGTGGTGATTTAATCATGCAATCCCTTGAGCGCAGCGCTGGTATTGCCGCTCAAATCAAACTAGAAGATAATGTCATTTTAGTACAAGATATTGTGGTAAATTGGTCTAGAGAAGAGGCTAAAAACAAATTTAAAGCACTATTTTCCCGACATAATGGCATTGATCTCGTGTGGGCAAGCTCAGATGTAATGGCCTTAGGCGCCTTAACAGGTGCCATTGAGTTAGGCTTGCGGCCAAACAAAGATATTTTTATTGGCGGCTTTGATTGGGATGCAAAAGCAATAGCCAAAATAAAACAACACCAGCTTAGTGCTTCTGCAGGGGGACAGTTTTATAATATTGCTTGGTTACTGGTGCAAGTTTATGATCACTTTAATAATCAAGCAGCATTTCCTAGCCAGAATAAACAAATGGCTGCTCAATACACAGTTATTGAGCAAAGTAACCTAGCCCAGTTTGAGCAACTGACCACTATGGAAATTTTAACTTCGGTTAATTTTTACTGTTTTACTAAAACCTATACCCGCCAGACTAGTTATGATTTTTCTATGAGTAACCTGCTAAAACAATCGTCGAGTCCTGACAAGCAACACTGTCAATAATTCACTCACTTACCCATGCTCAACTTTATACCAGGTAATACGATAGTGCTACAGCTAGTAACCCAAGCTCAATTCAATGGCCATCGAGTAGGGTGAGGCTCATGCCTCATCCCTCTCACAGAACCGTACGTACGGACCTCGTATACGGCTCATGCAATTTACTATTTCTCATCAAGCTAATAATAAGAAGCAAGAACTCCTGTCTTCACTTCATCTATCTGATATAAGCCGATTTCTTTAAACCATTTGTTTGGCATTGCGTAGTTTGCTAGTGGACTCTTGGCACTTCGCCATGAGTTCATCTTGATAAACTTAAAGGGTGGCTTGAACTTTAACTGCTTTAATCGCCGATGTAATTTCATCGGCTTTTTCCACAACCTCAGTTGTACAGCCCTTAATCGTCGCCTGAGCCAAGCCGACAGTTGTTGTAAAATTGAGCTTATATTCGCTATCTTAAAGTAATTTACAAAACCTCTTAGCACTGGGTTGAGTCTTTTTAGCACTGTCACTAAATTACCTGCTCCATTACGCTTGGTGAGTTGCTTCACTTTTACTTTGAAGTTGTTGAGTTTCTTTTCTTGAATACGGGTGTAATTGCTGCCAATTATCACTCCTAAGAATTTTATCCCCGTGTCGCTATGTGCTATATGGGTCTTACGCTCATTTATTTTAAGTTTCAGTGTTACTTCTAGATAGTGGCTCGCTACTTTTAATGCGTTCTCTGCCCCTGCTTTTGAGGTGCAGAAAATCAAGATGTCATCCGCATACCGCACTATCCTGTGCTGCCTGCTCATCATTTATTGGTCAAACTCATCTAAATAGATGTTTGATAATAGCGGACTAATAACGCCTCCTTGTGGACTACCAAGTTCACTACTTTCAAACGTTGAGCCTACCATTACACCACTGTTGAGAAACTGTTTTATCAAGTTTAATATACTGCCGTCTGTGATGCGCTTTCTTACGAATTTTAAAATTAACTCGTGGTCGAGCATGTCAAAACATTTCGACAAATCCATATCAACAACGTGACGCTTGTTATACCTGCGTATAAATAACGTCGCTTTGCTGATCGCTTGATGACAGCTTCGCCCCACACGATAGCCATAACTTGATGGATGAAAGTGCGGGTCAAATATCGGTGTCATGATAGTCGATAAACATTGTTGAACAATTCGGTCTCGAACCGTTGGAATGCCCAGTAAGCGTTTGCCGCCATCGTCTTTGTCGATTTCAACACGTTTTACTGGTTGCGCTTGATAGCGCTTTTCTTGCAGTTCAAGCAATAATTGGTTGAGTTCTTTTTCCAAATTTTGGGTGAAATCATCGATACTCTGTCCGTCAATGCCGGCAGCGCCTCGATTCTTTTTCACTTGTTTGTAAGCCATATAAAGCGCTTGCAGTGATAACATGCGTCCATAAAGACTAAAATGTACTCTCAAATTACTGTCTCACATCACTTGGGATTAGCTTCCTTTACATCGGTTAGGTTTGTTTCATTATCGCGGTAAGCCTTCTAGCGAGAGAAATTTTATTCTCTATTATTGCAATGTACTTAACCGCCTTTATTTTGCCTCTAGTAAAGAGAAATAATTACTCCCCGTGTCCAGTTCCATTCTCAGCCTTGATTTCACCCTTAGCAAATTAAGGAGACCTTGCCTTATTAGACAACTCGTAGACCCGATACAAATCCCACTATTCTTGAGTGATTTATAAATCACTTCCCCCCTTCGCAATCAATGAAAGCTTTTAACTCAAATTGACCCTATCAAACACAATGCTGATAGTCGGCTTGGTTTTATCCTCCTCACCATTACTGGCTGTCATCGGCCTAGCCTTACTCACTACTACGGGTTCATCTGCCACCTCACACTCGCAAAATTCTTGAGTCACCTCTTGAATAATACGTCCAACCATTTTTGATCAAATCATTTTGATTGGATACAATGCCAGGCTTCCCCAGTTACTGCACTAGCTCCCCGATAGATATGCCACCCTCAAGCACAGCATTGGTCTGACTAAGAATAGGGCTTCGCGCTATTATGGACGCTTACCCACCAATACCGCCGAAACAGGTTACGGTTAGTTGTGTACATCTATCTTCCTATGGCTTCCTTCAGACCCTATCGTTAGCCAATAACGCCCTTGCCATTCAGATTATCTTCCCCTTAGTCAGGGTGATCAGGCTTCTTTCAGCCTGTCGGGTTTGCCAGCTTCGCTGGGCAAACATAAAAAAAGGCTACAACATGGTTATAGCCCTTTGCTAAAGGTGATTAAGCCGCGTTAAGACACCATAAAGATTATACCTAACCTGAGCTCTGGATAAGCCCTATTACACAACAAAGCTATTTTAACCGCTATCAGCGTTATTTCTACGACCAATAGCCCGCTATTGGGTACGTAAAAATGCCTTGATAACGACTAAATTATCATCATTGTGTATAACTTGTGATTTACTCTATAAACTTCAAAGTTTTATAATATTCATTATCCAGAGTTCAGGTTATCTAAAGTGTTAAAAGCTGCCACGAATGCCAATACTGAAATTACGACCAGGTAATGGCGCAATCTCTTTAATAAAAGACGAGTGCACCCGGGCATGTTCATTGGTTAGATTCTGCCCTTTCAAATACAGGGTTAAATCATCACCAACGCCAGCAATATAATAATTAACATGTGCATCAACCATAGTATAGCTATCTGTTGTGGTTTCTAACTCAGCAATATCTGTTTGTGCAAAGTAGTGGCTAACACTCAGTTCACTCGCAAATTTATCCGCTTGATAATTCACAATAACACCAAGCCTCATCGGAGGAATACGCGGTAGATTACCCTTTTCGTCATTATCAATAAGCCTAGCTCGAATATAGTCAGCAATTAAGCTGGTTTTAACGGCCGATGACACTTGATAAACAAATTCAGCTTCAGCGCCATACATATGCACATCAGCTTGCTGATAAACTAAGATAGGTAAGCCTGATTCATCTTCATCTGCTTCTGCAACAGTATGGACGTGCTCTTCGACAAAAAATAGGCCAGTATTTTTCTGGTAATAATAATCATCAATACGATTATAAAATGCGCTAATAACATAACCAAAATCACCGTTAAATTTCCGTAAGGTCAAATCCAGATTAAGCGATGTTTCGACCCTGGGTACTTGCTCAGCTAACTCGACCTGAATTTCATCACCGTCTTGATGCACAGCAAACATTGCGCCTACCTCAAAAGTGTTTGTGCCTATATGTGGACCAAATGAAAATAACTCGCCGGAAGAGGCGCCACGTTGTGACAGTGCTAGTGAAAACCCTAAGTTATAACCTGATTGGTAATCCCAGACTAAACCTGCTGAAGCACTAATCGGGGTAAATGATTGCCGTTCAAATGATACTAATGTTTGATGTTGCTCATTATGTGTTGGCTCTGTAGGCAATACATGGCTATCTGCAAAGCCGATCAAGCTATCATCAGCATCGATAGTGACTTGCTCTATTCTAGCGCCCAATTGCAATAATACCGGACCAAAATGTTTCTCTTCTAACCAAGCTGCGGCGAACATTGCCGATTTAGCGGGTGGCGAAAAAGCTTCTTCGCCGAGAGCTTTAAAGTCTGATGCTTTATAATGAATAGTCCAGGCTCCTTGCCAACCAGAAAAATCGCGATGAAAAAGATCAATACGCGCTTCCGTACTTTTATTGCTAAAAGTTGTGCCAACTAAGCCTGACTCAATTTCTTGGTGTTGATAATCACTGTAGGAAAATTTTGTGCCGACCTGGCTAATAAAGGCTTGTTCAAAATTATACTCGCCCAGCACTTGCCATCTATCTTGCTGCATTTTTGCATAAACACCGCTATCTTGGCTAGCACTCAGGGTTAACGGCTGACTATGTTCATCAGCATGTTCCCCTTCATGGCTATGGCCAGGAATTCCGTAGTCTCTACTCATAAAGCCATAAGAAAAACCGATAAAGCCATCGTCAAGTAAATAACTAGTACCAAAGGTGGCCCCACTGCTGGTAGAGGCACTATTTTCGAGACGGATTTTTCCATGCTCTTCATACTCGGCATCACTGTCCTGGTGTTCTTCATGGGAGTCAGCCTCACCAGCAAGTTTATAATCTTTAGAGTCACGCCAAAAACCATCCAAGTGAAAAGCGATATTATCTCGACCCGTTTGGATATTAATTGAGCCCTGCCGTTCATTGGAAACATCGTTATATTGTAACAAATAGTCAATTTGATCGTCAGTACTCCTTGGTACACGTTCATCCACCACATTAACCACACCACCAATTGCACCACTGCCGTAAAATAGCGTTGCTGGACCACGTAATACTTCTATTTGTGTTGCTGTACTTGTTTCTGTTGCTACTACGTGATCAGGACCAATACGTGAAGCATCACCAACGTCTAAGCCATTTTGGGTAATAAGTACTCTAGGTCCATCCAAGCCTCTAATAATGGGGGTACTGGCAACGGGGCCATAATAACTCGAATGAACACCCACTTCATTTTTTAGCGTTTCCCCTAAGGTTGCCGCTTGTTTCATTTTTAATTCATCGGCACTGAGCACATTAATAGGCAATGCCGACTCAATTAAAGAGCTATGTAACGGCATTGCATGTACATCAATAATTTCCATCACCGATGCAGACAAAACCACCTTTAGGTCAGTGACATCTTGCTCTTTAATAATAATTTGTTGCTTACTATGCCCATAATTTTTAGCACTAATATGAACTTCAAAAACGCCTTGTTTAACGTCGGTAAAGATAAATACCCCCTGAGCATTGGAACGTACTTGCTGTGTACCATTAGCTAGCTCCACTCTGGCATTATAAATAGCTTGGCCTTGTTTATTAAGCACAACCCCTGATAGGCTCTGCGCTAAGCTGGTTTGACTAAAACATAACATTGTTACGAGTGTTGACAGCACTCCGGTATTAACAATTTTTTTCAGAGGGAATTTAACTTGACTATTGATACTCTTTTGATTGGCAAAAAAAGACATAAACTGATTTCCGATAATTTTTTAGGTGATGCATACCGCGCTGAGAATTTAGTTTCACAGACAGCTAGCTGGGTGAGGGCTTAGTTACTGGCACTAAGCCCCACACAATAAAATACACGAGAAGAAAATTACAGCGAGCTTGGCGGTGCTCTTAACGGCGGGTTAATATAAGCAGGTGCGGCAAGCACGACACTGATAATTCGAACGTTGTTTAGTCTAGCTATGCTAGTTGCTACTGGGTATAGCCTGATAGAGCTGGGCGGAGAATCTAGACCTTGCTGACATAAATGACAGTCATGTGATGCAACATTTGCAAAGGCATCAAAGTCAACTTGAGTAAAATGTTCACTATGAGAAAAAAAAGTCGCACAAAAGAGCAAGAGCGTTATAACGCCCTGGCGAATTTTTCGCTTATTTATTTTAAGTTGATATTTAGCTAAGGTAAAGTCCATAAGTGTTATAGTATAACATTAATAAGATGAACTCAATGCTTGCTTATTTTATCATAGAGAGCTTTCCCCCTTGCGACAAAAAAAGCTATAAAAAAGCGATAGAAACATCAGGCTAAACAGCACCGCTGCGCTATACTTTGGCAAGTTAACCCTATATTTCTCTTGGGTAAAGTAGTTATGTTATCTTATTAGCACAAGGATTTATTTATGGCCCCTTTGACTTACTCCCCGTTAAATATTGTCTGCCTGCACACATTTAAACCAACATTATTGTTAATTTCGATCATGGCTATGGCACTACCTAGCTATGGAGAGAGCTTTACCGCTAAACGTACCGGGCAAGGCTTTACCGGCTTAACCCAGGACTTTACCTCATCATTGAGTAACCCTGCATTACTGACCAAATTTGATAACTATGATGATATTTTCTTTTCTTTAAATATAGGTATTATGGCCTCGGATAAATATGATGTTGTTGATACTACGAAAGAAATCAGTGATAACCTTGATAATTTAGCCAAGGATATTAATGGCATTCAATCGCAAAACTTTCAATCGACAACCCAAGTAAAAAGTTACTATGATGACCTAAATCAGCAAGTAGATGATATTATTGCTGACTTTAAAAAAATTGATAATAAAGTAGTAAAGGTACGTAATGGTTTGAACTTCCAAATGATTATTCCTAACCAGTATTTAAGTTTTGGTTTGTTTACCAATCAATACGGACGTATTGCTGGCACACTAGACTACAGCGAAGACGATGAAAAAACCTTAAATGACGCGATTTTATCCGCTAACTTAAACTTAAATGATCTGGCGTCAGCAACAACTACCCTTGGCTATTCAATTGCCGAAGCGGGTGTTATGGCTGCTTATCCTGCGATTAAACAAGCCAATTATGACTTCAGTATTGGCGCAAAATTAAAATATCAACGCATTGATCTTTATTATAATAGCGGGAAAATCAATGAATTTGACGATGATGACTTTGAGATCAGCAATGACGAGAATATTACCGATAAAAGTGGTAGCAATGTTGACTTAGGTTTATACCTAACCTGGGGAGCAGAGCGTCAATGGCACGCGGCTCTGGTCAGTAATAACTTGCTAAAAAAAACCGTATATCATGTTGAACAAAATATTACTTTTACTTTAAAAAACAGCACTGTCTTTGGTTTAAGTTATCAAAATAGTTGGCTAAGCCTAGCAACAGAGATAGACTTAACCGACCGAGCGCAGTTTGCTGCTTTAGCGGCATCAAAATATGCTGGCGTTGGTGCTGAGTTTCGTTTCTATGAACATATTCAATTTCGCTTAGGTTATCGTACTGATTTAAATGAAATTGATGACGATATTTACACGGCTGGTATTGGCATTTCACCTTGGGCGGTATTTGCTATTGATATTGCCGCTTTCACTGGCGATAACGATACTATTGGTGCGGCCTTGCAACTCAGTTTAAAAATATAGCCAGTGATATAAATAACATAAAGAGCGGCCTTAATAATCTCGCTGCTAGACATATTGTCCCAGTGAGTTCGCGCGTACATCCTGTTTTGCTCGCTCCTAGATATCCCTATCTCCGCGAGCTACCGTACATCCTGTTTTGCTCGCTCCTAGATATCCCTATCTCCGCGAGCTACCGTACATCCTGTACATAATTAAAGTTCGAAGTAATTACAAAGTACCTTATACAACTCAGTGCCCTGATTAACGCTAGCAGAAGCAAAATGTAAAATAGGGATAACCTCTTGCTCAAGCGACACATAATGCAAGGCATCACCATCACCATAATTATCCATACGCAGAATTCGTACTAAAGGCTCGCCGGCAGCTAAGGGCTTGCCAAACTCAGCAAGGTAATCGACCATACCGCCCATGGGAGAATATAAGGCTTTATAATCTTTCAAGTAACCTGCGTATCGAGTCATTTTTTGTGGCTGATATTGCTTATTATCGATAACACCCTGATATTGTAAATAAGATAAAATACTTAAGGCATCTTGCTTGGCGACATCTAAGTCTATTTGCTCTTGCGAACCCAATTCGACGGTGAAACTTTCCTTGTTAAAAACCCCTTGGCCCATGGTAAATTTTCGACCCAAGTTTTCATAGGCCTGCTGTAAACTCCACCAAGGACAAAAGGTCGCCTCATCCATAGCGCCATCAAAATCATTGGGAATGAGTATAGTATGCTCAATATCAAAATATTTAGCGCTCGCTTGTGCATACTCAGGGCAATATAAATGTTTACTGGAAATTGGACCTGTGTGTAAGTCCAAAACTATATCCGCTTGGTGCGCTAGGCGCTGTAATTGATAAGCAATGCATTGACCTGTCGTTAGCCCCCAGGTGCTGTGTTTTAACTTATTTTCAACTTCACTAAGCAATAGTTGCTGAAATTTATCTTTTATTTCCTCTTCACTGGCATCTAAGTACTGTTGGACAAAAGGCTCAATAACACTTTCATCAAAATGGTACATCCTATTCCAGTTTACTCCGGTAATAGGATCAAAGCGCCCTAAGGTATACTCACCATTTTTGTGATTACAAGCAATGGGGTTGGCATAAGGAACTAAGGTAATATTACCTTGCAAATTACAGTGCTGTAGTAGTTCCAATAATTGGAAAATAACCGCATTGCCTTGCACTTCCGCACCATGCATATTTGCCTGTATATAAACACTGGCAGCAGCATTATTTTTACCTTTAAAGGCATAAACAGGTACAGTTAGTTTAGTGCCACTGGCCATTTCGCCAACGGACATAACTTCTTTGCTAAATTTATTCATCTTCTTCCCTTAACTATTCCTTAACTATGCCAAATAAGATGAAGCTGGCTGAGCCGCTCTAACTTGAGTAAGAATGCCATCTTGATAAACATACTCAGCCGCTAATTCATGACATAAAAAAAATGGCATACTTTCAGTAAAGCCATAAGCACCACAATAACCAAACACTAATTTATCGCCTACATCGATATCAGCAGGTAAATGTAAATGCCCAAGTTTATCCATGCTAGTACATAAAGGACCATGTAGGTCAAAAGCCTGCATAGTAGTATTTTCAGCAGAGAAACCTGCGCGTAATATTTGTACCGGAAAGGTTTGTTCGGTGATTGCTGGGCGTAGTAAATGATTTATACCTGCGGCTAACACCAGCTGCTCTTGGTCATAATTCATTTTTCTATCCACTACCGGTACGACATAATAACCACACTCGGCCACGGCAAAGCGCCCTAACTCCAGCCACAACTCTTTAACACCTGACTTTGCTTTGATAACGGCTAAGTCAGCAATAATTCGCGGCCAAGACAACGTTTGCCCTACCCCTAAATAATCAATGCCTAAACCACCACCTAAATCGAGTATATCGAGTGTCATACCTATGCTGTTAGCTAAGTCAGTCAACGGGCTTATCATTTGCGACCATAATGAAAACATTTTTTCATTACTGAGCATATTGCCCCATTGAAAAATATGTAAGCCACAAATTGCCAACGCAGGATAGCTATCTACATGAATATTTTGCCACTCAGACACGGATAGACCAAACGGCGTTAAGCTATTACCACCGAGTGGGTTTTTCTCGCCTTCATGCCATTGCAGCTGTACTCTAAGTAGCACTTTTGGCTTATCAGCCTCACCTGATGATAATTCTTGTTCAAGCACTACTTCATTAAGCCAAGTAAGTTGGTTCAAACTTTCTACCACAAAGGTTCTCACCCCTTGTTTTATAAACGCCGCTAGCTGTTTTTTAGATTTTGCCGGTCCGGTATTTAGCACTCGGCTTGGATCTACACCTTGGGCGAGTACCTGCGTTAATTCACCGGCGCTGGCGACATCAAAGTCAAAACCAGCACAGTCTAGGGTTTGAATTATTTTTGATAGCGGATTTGCTTTAACAGCAAACCATAATTTAATAACATCTTGCTGCTGCAAAGCGGCTAAATGCGCTTTAAGTGCATCAAGTTGATAAACAAAATAGCCTTGTTCGTCTTCAGGAGAAACATGTTCAAGCAAGGAATTTTCAATACTGGTATCGAACCAAGTGGCTTTAGTCATTATATTTTTCTTTAATCTTAAAACTCAATCGAGTTAGTAAATTAGTTAATCTAGTGAATAGATTAATCAATCAGCTTTAAGCTGCATGGTTCAAGCTAAAGAAAAAAGCACAGAATTGATGACTATCAATGAGTACTTTTGACGCATAGATTGCACCATACAGCGACAAGATGATTAATTAACGCAGAATTGATTCTAACTCTAATGATGCATCGCTTTGTTCATCACGATACTTAACAATAAGTGCACAGGCCATGCTTAAACCTAGCTCTTGTGCCCACTCACCTTTGACAGGTCGGGTACCAGGAACAACCACAGCACGCTCTGGTATTTCAGCGCCTTTTTCTCGCATAACTTGGTTTACACAATCATAAACAGGTACAGATTTAGAAAGAGATACACCTGGTGCTAACACCGCACCTTTTTTAACCACTATACCTTCAACGACAACGACACCGGCACTCAAAAAGGCATCATCTTCAATAATGACCGGACTAGCCCCAATAGGCTCTAAGACCCCACCAATTTGCACGGCAGCTGAGATGTGAACATTTTTCCCCACCTGCGCACATGAACCAATTAAAGCATGGCTATCTACCATAGTACCGGTATCAACATAGGCACCAACATTGATGTATGCTGGTGGCATGATGATTACACCTTCAGCAACATAGGCTCCAGCACGTACTGATGAGCCACCAGGCACCAAACGAACGCCATCTTCTGGTGTAAACTGACGAGCAGGTAAGTTATGTTTATCAACAAATCCTTGATAATTACCATTTAAAGCAACATTTTCACCGGCTTTAAATGCGGCTAAAATGCCTTGTTTTACTTCAACATTGACATGCCAATTACCGGCTTCATCTTGGTTTGCCGCTCGTAAACTACCTGATTCCAACTGTGCTAAAACATCTTGCCAGTTCATTTTTCACTCCGCTTATCTGATAAAAAATCTATAGAAAATAATGTGTACCTAGTGTTATTACGGACATGGTTAAACATGCTTGATTAATAAAGCTAAATACATTGTGCGAAGTACTGGGCAATTACAAAGAAGAGCATAACATCAGCGGGGCTGGCATTTTGGCTAAGATGCAAAGGCCAGAAGCTCCCCACTTAAACAACCAACATGGTTATGGTTCAAAGTGACAGTTGTTGGGATTCAGCCCACTACTTTATAAGGTATAAAATAAACAACCGATAAACAGCCAATCAAATAGCCATCTATCTCGGCGTTAATCCCCCTCATTACCCTCTACAAAGTTTGATCTCTGTTTTTGACTGTATTAAAAAACCATACAAACAAAACAACGGTAATTACCTGGTTAACGCTCCTCTTCTGGCCCTATTAAAATTTAGTGGTAAGTTAATTAACCACTAAATATGAATTAGGGACGTTGACTATTTAAGCATTTTTTTTACTTGGGTACAATTAACTTAGCGCAAATAGCCCTATTCCCTTATACTAATTTCCCGTAGAATATAACCTTTATTCTTTCTCTATTTATTGCCCTATGTCTTTGTCGAATCCTAGCCAAGTTTTATTACGTAATAGTGAATTACTGCTGGCTAAAGCACCCTTGTTGATTAATTTACCTGAAGATGGTTTCATTGATGCGTATATTGAACTACATCAGCCAAACAGTATTAATTGTTTTAATACTAATTTTATCGATTATCAGGCAATCACCAAAAAACATGGCCACACTGCTAAAAACAGGGTACAGGCTACTTTCGCTAGCACTTATCAAACAAAAATGTGCCATGATCTCGTCATAATTGCGTTCCCTAAAAGTAAGGTGGAATTAGCTTTCACCCTAGCGACGATTGCTCATTGCATAAATGACACCACAAAAATATTACTGGTAGGCGAGAAAAAAGGTGGCATTCAATCTGCACCTAAATTAACCAAAGAGCTACTGACTTGTTGTCAGAAAGTCGATGCTGCTCGCCACTGCCTGCTTTTTGTGGGCTTATTTCAGCCAGAAAAATTATCTGCGGTTTTCAAGGAGCAAGATTGGTTTAAAAAATACCATATTACTGTCGATGGTATTGAACTAACAATAGCGTCACTACCTGGCGTTTTCAGCCAACAAAAACTTGATGTAGGCACGGCTTTATTATTGAGTAACTTACCGGAAAAAATGGCGGGAAAAGTACTTGATTTTGGTTGTGGCGCAGGTGTTATTAGCTGCTTTATTGGCAAAAAATTTATCGATACAAAGTTGTCTCTACTTGATGTCAGTGCTTTAGCATTAACGTCAGCACAAGAGAGCTTAGCTTTAAATGGTTTATCGGCACAGGTATTCCCTTCAAATGGCCTAGCTGATGTTAGCGAACAATATAAACACGTTGTTTCCAACCCGCCTTTTCATCAAGGTGTCAAAACACACTATCAAGCCAGCGAAGACTTTTTAGCGGGGATAAATAAACAACTTTATAAGCAAGGCTGCATTACCATAGTAGCCAATAGCTTTTTACGCTATCAAGCGATCATGCAAACATATATTGGCCATACTCGTGTTATAGCAAAAGACAAAGGGTTTACTATTTACCAAGCTCAGCTATCATCAAAGTAATATAGGTATAATTTATTGGATACCATGCCAAAGTCAAATCAAACCATGTCGCTACATACTCGCTTAGTACAGAGTATTATGGCGTTAAGCACCATTATATTGCTTGGCGCTTCGATAAGCATAATTTATATGGTTGATAAAAAAGGTGATGCAGCCATTGCCAGTGAAACGCGTGCGTGGGCAAATATATTGGCTAAAAACAGTACTCCATTCCTAGAAAGTGACCATGACATTAGCCAAGTTAAACTAAAAGAAGAACTTAAAAAATTAATCACTAGCCCCATGATTAACCATATTCATGTCTATCGATTAAATGATGATGGCAGTATTGAGTATTTCACTAGCTATAATAAAAACCATAGTTTTCCAGCAATTAGTAACAAGATCGCGCAAATTTCACAATTAACTGATATTAAATATCAAAATGACCATCTAGAGCTCATCGTTAAAATTACTCAAGGGCAACAGACTTTAGGCTATTTATTTATCCAATCGAGTCTACTGGAACAACATAAATTTATTAGAAAATTAACTTATTTCACCCTGGCTTTCTTATTTTTATCCTTGCTGCTTGCCTTTGCCCTTTCCCAATGGCTTTTTAAAACAACGAGCCAACCCATGGTGAAGTTAATCGATGATATAGGGAAAATATCTAAAAGTAGAAATTATCAGACACAATTAGCGCGACAGCCTTATAAAGAGCTTGATATTTTAACCAAAAGTATTAACTTATTACTGCTTCGCACCGACAAACACATTAGTAACTTTGTCGAAGATCACCAACATACCCAGTCACAAAAACAAGCACTGGAAGACCGACTCAGTGCCAGAACAGACGCGTTAAAAGAGTCAAATCAGGAACTATTGTCAACATTAGAGAAACTGCACGAATTCCAAGATCAATTAGTCGAAACAGAAAAAATGGCATCCCTTGGTGATATGGTTGCGGGTATTGCTCATGAAGTAAACACGCCAATAGGTTTAGGTGTTACGGCTTCAAGCTTATTGGCAGACAAATTAACTGAAATCAAGACTGCCTTTGAAAATAAAACACTAAAATCTAGCCAATTAAAAAAGTTCTTAAACGATGGTGATGAAAACATCGCTATTATTTTTAGAAATTTAGAGCGGGCAGCGAAGTTAATATCAAGTTTCAAAAAGGTTGCCGTAGATCAATCTAGTGCTGAGAGTCGAACCTTTAATGTTCGTGGCTTAGTGGACGAAGTATTGTTAACACTATCAGCGAAACTTCAATCGGCCAAGGTTGCGGTATCAGTTACTTGCCCTGACAAGTTATACATTAATAGTAAGCCTGGCCCCATTAACCAAATATTAATCAACCTAATTCTTAATTCAATTTATCATGCTTTTGATGGACTTGAACATGGTACGATTACCATCAACATTATGAATTTAAGCGACCAATTACATATTAATTACAGTGACGATGGCATTGGTATTGATGAATCAATCAAAAATAAAATTTTCGACCCCTTTACTACTACCAAGCGAGGCAGGGGTGGCAGCGGACTAGGTATGCATTTAGTCTTTAATTTGGTAACTCAGGCTTTAGGTGGTCATATTGTTCTTGATGAAGAACAAGAGCAGGGCGTGAGTTTTGACATCACCTTCCCAGTGGAGTTAGCAGCAAGCTAATGAAATAATAACCATTAAAAATTGTTTTTTCATTTTCACTTGACTAAAATAGTTAAATAAATGTAAATAGTTAAATAAATGTAAACGTATACATAAGTACCACTTATTAAAATAATAATCACCATAGCCATTTAAAATATTAGGTAAATTCCACTATGCAAACTTATCAAATCTTAGTAGTCGAAGATGAAGATGTCACTCGCTTTAACTTGCGCAATTTATTTGAAGCCGAAGGATACATTGTTTTCGAAGCTGTTGATGGTGATAGCATGGCTGAGCAGCTCAAATTAAATACCATCAACCTTGTCATTATGGATATTAATTTACCCGGAAAAAATGGTTTGTTATTAGCACGAGAATTAACTGCCAATAAAGACTTGGGCTTGATTTTCCTAACGGGTCGAGATAGCGATATTGATAAAATACTGGGCTTAGAAATAGGTGCTGATGATTATTTAACTAAACCCTTTAATCCACGTGAATTGACCATTAGAGCTCGAAATATTTTAAGTCGTATTAGTCAATCAAGTAGTGAAACGGTACAAAGCGTAGTTAGTTTCAATCAGTGGACTTTGGATGGTAACTCTAGGCAGATGACTAGCCCAGCCGGTGAAGTTATTGCTATTCCTCGTGGTGAATATAGAGCATTAAGCTTACTGATAAAAAATGCTGGTAAAATAATTACCCGCCAAGAACTTATTAAAGAAATGACCGGGAGAGATTTACGCGCTAATGACCGTACGGTTGATGTCACCATAAGACGATTACGTAAGCACTTTGAATTGAATCCAGCAACACCTGAGCTGATTAACACCATTCATGGTGAAGGTTATCGTTTTGTCGGGACGCTAGATTAATACCCATATCACTCAGCTATTTAAGCAGCCCATGATTTCAATAGTAGTAAAGTAGGGCTGCTGAGCAAGTACCGCTTAGGCAAAGTTCAGCTTAACTAATGACTTGCCAACCAATCTTTAAAAGCAAGCATTGCCTGTCCATTTGCCAATTTTAATTCTGTTAATAAAACAGCTTTTTGTTGCTGGCTCGCAGCAGTTTTTTCTAATAGCTTTAATTGTCCATGTAGCTTGCACATACCAACACTTGCTGCCGCGCCTTTCATTTTGTGGCAATGCTCTTGCCAATCAGCAAGTGAGTCATTCACTTGCGCACGTTCAATATCATGCAGATAAATTTCTACCTGTTGGCTATATAAAGAAAACATTTGTTCCACAATAGCTTTACCCAAACTGTCTAAATAACCTTGCAATAACTCTAGGTCTAAGTAATGACTTGCTTGTTCAGTTTCCACAGACACACCTTTTGAGGTAAATACTAACGAGTAGCTCTATATTAACGCAGTAATAAAACGTAGACAAACTTATTGAAAATTAGAGAAACAAATAAGGTTACTGTATGTTTTTTAGCTATAGAGCAACAACAATAATGATTACCATTAAAAAATAAGCTAGAATATGCGCCCTTAGATCTACTCTTCGTATTGATTGCAAAAAGTCTCGAAGTGTAGTTAATAACTATCGTTTTAACGTGGAGTCGAAATGACGACATCAATGCCAGATATCGCCAACCATACAACAGCTCAAACCGAAGGTACGCTTGACTGGGTCGGCATGAGTAACATTGAAATGCCTATTATGGTCGCCTCAAAAGGCGAAAGCGATCGTATGGTCTCAGCTCATATAGATGCCTTTGTTAATTTAAAAGACGCTCAAGCTAAAGGCATACACATGTCTCGCCTTTACTTACTTATCGATGAGTTATCTACCAGTAATGTGCTTAACTATCAAAGTTTAGTCAGCTTACTTGATGGCTTTATTAGTAGTCACCAAGAGTTAAGTGATGAAGCTAAAGTAGAATTTAGCTTTGAGTATCACTTACGCAGAAAATCATTGATTAGCGGCAAAGAAGGCTGGAAGGCCTACCCAGTAACACTAACTGGTTACCTAAATAAAGGTAAGATCACTATCGAGTTAACCGTTAATGTACCTTATTCCTCAACGTGCCCCTGCTCTGCGGCTCTTGCTAGACAACTAATACAACAAGCCTTTCAGGATAAGTTTGCTCAACAAGATGAATTAGCTTTAACCGACATCCATGATTGGCTTGGCACCACTGAAGGGATAATGGCCACACCTCACTCACAGCGTTCAATTGCTGAAGTAAAGGTAAAGCTTAATTCAACTGTCAATGACTTTCCTATTACTGAGTTAGTTGACCTTATTGAATACTCACTAAAAACACCGGTACAAGCCGCGGTAAAACGCGAAGATGAACAAGAGTTTGCTCGTCTTAATGGCCAAAACCTGATGTTTTGTGAAGACGCCGCCCGTCGTTTACAACACAGCATGAATCAAGCGAATCATTTTGATGACTTCTGGCTACGCATCAATCACCTAGAGTCACTGCATGCACATGATGCTGTCAGTATCACCACTAAGGGTATTGAGGGCGGTTATCAGCCTTAGGCTATAAGCAAACTTTTAACATACAAAAAGCCAATAGTGGTATCACTATTGGCTTTTTTTTTGTCTGTTTTCCTTAACGCTAATAAGAAAATAGCCATAAACTGCATAAATACTGAATATACGCCCACTGTATAAAGTCCATCAAAATGTAATTTTATTTCATGAATTTTCACTATATGAAACAAAAAATACCTATTGAATACAATAACCTCTTATTTAACAACTAGATAATTATATTTAATTTTATTATCCAATTACAAAATAGCACAGAAATGTAAATGAATTACGAGTAAAAGCTCTATTTTAATTGACCTTTAACAAATAACTGGGTACTGTTGAACGTTCCACTTACTTAAAATAAGAGTATTTATGCATTTTTTCCATGCCTTTATTCTTCTTTTATCTGCCCTGTGAGTAAGTTGGCTTATTATTAGGAGAAAAATATGCAGCTTTATGATCATAGCATCCAAAAAGACAACTGTGGTTTTGGTTTAATTGCCCATCAATATGGTGAAACCAGTCACAAACTAATTAAGACCGCTATTTCCGCTTTAGATCGTATGCAACATCGTGGCGGTATCGCCAGTGATGGTAAAACAGGTGATGGCTGTGGCTTATTATTACAAAAACCGGACACTTTTTTTCGTGCCGTAGCCGCAGACAATAACTGGAAGCTTGGTAAAAAATATGCTGTCGGCATGATTTTCCTAAGTACTGATCCAATTGAAGCTGCACTGTGTAAAAAAGTTTTAGAAGAAGAGCTAGCTAATGAAAGTTTAACCTTAATTGGCTGGCGTACGGTTCCTGTCGATAGCTCGGTGCTAGGAGAAATAGCCCAAGGCAATCGACCCAATATTGAACAAGTATTTATCAATGCGCCGCCAGGATGGCGTAATCGTGACTTAGAACGCCGCTTATATATGGCCCGTCGTCGCGCAGAAAAACGCATTACTGATAAAACATTTTATGTGGCTAGCTTATCTTGCTTAGTTACTATTTATAAAGGTCTAATGATGCCAAAAGATTTGGCAAATTTTTACTTAGATCTAGCTGATATTCGCATGCAAAGCGCTATTTGTATTTTCCATCAGCGTTTTTCTACCAATACGTCGCCACAATGGCATCTAGCGCAGCCGTTCCGCTATTTAGCACATAATGGTGAGATAAATACCATTAATGGTAATCGCCAATGGGCACGCGCTCGTACGTACCGCTTTAAGTCACCCTTATTACCTGATTTACAAGATGCGGCTCCTTTTGTTGGCCAGACAGGTTCAGATTCATCGTCCTTAGATAACATGCTTGAGCTATTTTTAGCCGGTGGTATGGACTTATATCGTGCTATGCGTTTATTAATGCCGCCAGCATGGCAAAACAGCCCACTAATGGACGATGACTTACGGGCATTCTATGAATTCAACTCCATGCACATGGAGCCGTGGGACGGCCCAGCTGGCGTAGTAATGACCAATGGTCGCCATGTGGCTTGTAACCTGGATAGAAATGGCCTACGCCCAGCTCGTTATGTTATTACCCGTAATGGCTTTATTACCTTAGCCTCAGAAGTAGGTATCTGGGATTATAGTGAAGATGAAGTGGTAGAAAAAGGCAGAGTAGGGCCAGGTGAGATGCTTGCCATTGATACCTACACCGGCAAAATATACACCAGCACCGATATTGATAACGATTTAAAAGGGCGTCATCCTTATCGTGAATGGTTAGATAAAAACATTCGCCGTTTAGTACCCTTTGATAAACTTGAAGCCAATTTAATTGGCAGCTGCGTTTTTACTGATAAAGAAATGAGTCAGTACCATAAAATGTTTAACTACAGTTATGAAGAGATCCAACAGGTTATTCGTACCTTGGCAGAAAATGGTCAAGAAGCGACTGGCTCTATGGGTGATGATACCCCCATGGCGGTATTATCTAGTCAAACTCGCACCTTGTATGACTACTTCCGTCAACAATTTGCGCAAGTGACTAACCCGCCAATCGATCCCCTACGCGAGCGCTATGTGATGTCACTTGGCACCTGCATTGGTCGTGAGCATAATGTTTTTAACGAAACCTCAGGCCATGCTGATCGGATAATATTTTCCACCCCTGTGCTTATGTATACCGGTTTAAAACAGCTAAGGGAATTAGATCCAGAACATTATCGCTCTGATACCTTATCATTGCATTATGAGCGCGTAGAAGGTTTACAAGCCGCTATTATTCGTCTTTGTGATCACGCAGTTGATTTAGTACGTAATAAAAATACTGTTATTTTAGTATTTTCCGATAGAAACATTCAGCCTGATTTATTAGTGATCCCCGCTGCCATGATCGTTGGTGCGGTACAAAAACGTTTAGTCGATGAGCAATTACGTTGTGACTCCAACATTATTGTTGAAACGGGTTCAGTACGTGACTCTCATCAATATGCGGTCTTATTAGGGTTAGGCGCAACGGCTATTTACCCCTATTTAGCCTTTGAAACTATCGAGCAGTTAGTCGCAAAAGGCCAAATAAAAATGACGGCCCGTGATGCTATTGTTAATTACCGTGAAGGCATTAACAAAGGTCTATTAAAAATTCTATCTAAAATGGGCATTTCCACCATTGCCAGTTATCGCTGTGCCGGTTTATTTGAAATTATCGGCCTTAACGATGACATTAAAGCACTATGTTTTAGTGACTTACCCAGTCGTATTAAAGGCGCTGACTTTAGCGATATCGAACAAGACAGTATTAAGTTAGCGCGTAATGCATTTTTAGCTCATAAAAAGATGTCTCATGGTGGTTTATTAAAATACGTGCATGATGGCGAGTATCACTCGTACAATCCTGACGTAGTTAACCATTTACAACGCGCAGTAAATAGTGGCAAATATAGCGACTACCGCAAGTTTGCTGATGAAGTAGATAAACGCCCTATTGCAACCTTGCGCGACTTATTAAAGCTTAAAGATGATTGTACCCCTATACCACTTGATCAGGTTGAGCCAGAAAGCGAAATGTTTAAACGCTTCGATAGTGCCGCTATGTCAATTGGCGCATTGAGCCCTGAAGCACATGAAGCTCTCGCCATCGCTATGAATCGATTAGGTGGCAGTTCCAATTCAGGCGAAGGCGGTGAAGATGAACGCCGTTTTGGTACGGTGAAAAACTCACGCATTAAACAGATTGCTTCCGGTCGTTTTGGTGTTACCCCACATTACCTTGTCAATGCAGACGTATTACAAATCAAAATAGCGCAAGGAGCAAAACCCGGTGAAGGTGGGCAATTACCTGGTGATAAAGTCTCACCACTCATTGCCAAATTACGTTTCTCAGTACCTGGAGTGACCTTAATTTCACCACCACCACATCACGATATTTATTCCATTGAAGATTTAGCTCAGTTAATTTTCGATTTGAAACAAGTCAATCCCAAAGCGGTTATTTCAGTGAAGTTAGTCTCTGGTCCAGGTGTTGGTACAATCGCCGCAGGGGTTGCTAAAGCATACGCTGATTTTATTACCATATCAGGTTATGACGGTGGCACAGCCGCTAGCCCATTAACGTCAGTAAAATATGCGGGGTGTCCTTGGGAGCTAGGTTTAGCGGAAGCGCAACAAGCACTAGTAACTAACGGCTTGCGCCATAAAGTACGCTTGCAAGTTGATGGCGGTTTAAAAACAGGTACCGATGTCGTTAAAGCGGCCATTTTAGGCGCAGAGAGCTTTGGTTTTGGTACCGCGCCTATGGTGGCTTTAGGTTGTAAATTTCTGCGAATTTGTCACTTAAATAACTGTGCTACCGGTGTTGCTACTCAAGATAAAGTATTGCGTGACAAATTCTTTAAAGGTATGCCTGAGCAAGTAATGAATTATTTTAAATTTATTGCCCGTGATGTGCGTGAAATTTTAGCCCGCTTAGGGGTTAAAAGCCTAACGGCTATTATCGGTCGTGTTGATTTATTATCACAAATTGATGGTGTCACAGCTAAACAACAAAAATTAGATTTATCACCGATTATCGCCCCTGTGGTTGCCGGTGATAATACTGCGCTTTATAAAACGCATGAGAATAAGGCCTTTGATGAAGGTAAGTTGAATAAGAAAATTCTAGCGGCGGCAGCTGATGCAGTAGCCCACAGTAAGGGCGGCGAGTATAGATTTAACATTCAAAATATCGATCGCTCAGTTGGCGCAATGCTGTCAGGGGAAATTGCTCGTCGACATGGCGATCAAGGCATGGCTGCAGCACCAATCACCTTGCATTTAACCGGTACCGCAGGACAAAGTTTTGGTGTCTGGAATGCCGGCGGTTTGCACATGATCTTAACCGGTGATGCCAACGATTATGTCGGTAAAGGCATGGCCGGTGGTAAATTAACCATCAAGGCACCTGCAGGGGTTGATTATATAAGCCATCAAACACCGATTATGGGTAATACCTGTTTATACGGTGCCACTGGCGGTAAATTATTTGCCGCAGGACGTGCAGGAGAACGTTTTGCCGTGCGCAACTCTGGTTGTCATGCGGTAATTGAAGGCACGGGTGACCATGCTTGTGAATACATGACCGGCGGTATAGTAACCATTATCGGTGATGTCGGTGTTAATTTTGGCGCGGGCATGACTGGTGGTTTCGCTTATGTACTAGACGAAAGCGGTGATTTAGATATTCGCCTCAATAAAGAATCCATTGAAATGTTGGCGATGGACAACTTAGCTATTCATCAAGAACATTTACGCGGCATTATTGATAAACACTTTAATGAAACAGGCAGTTTACGCGCGCAAGAAATCCTGCAAAACTTTGATAAATTTTCGCCCTTATTTAAATTAATTAAACCCAGTGCTACCGATGTTAAAACCCTATTAGGTCATCGTAGTCGTTCAACAGCCGAACTTCGTGTTCTGATAAATTAGGAAGTAGTTATGAGTAAGAATGTTTATCAATTTATGGACGTTGAACGTATTGAACCAGCCAAAGTGGCAATCGAGAAACGTAAAATAGAGTTTGTCGAAATATATCAACCGCTTGGACAAGATCAAAGTGCTGGTCAAGCGGATCGTTGTCTGGATTGTGGTAACCCATATTGTGAATGGAAATGCCCCGTACATAACTATATTCCACAATGGTTAGAATTAGTCACCGAAGGCCGCATATTTGAAGCTGCAGATTTATGTCATGAAACCAATAGCTTACCTGAAATGTGTGGTCGAATTTGCCCACAAGACAAGTTATGCGAAGGCTCATGCACCCTAGATGCTGATTTTGGCGCAGTAACCATAGGTAATATTGAATCATTCATCACCGATACCGCCTTTGCCCAAGGCTGGAAACCCGACCTATCAGGGGTAACTAAAATAGGAAAAAAGGTTGCTATTATTGGCGCTGGTCCAGCCGGTTTATCCTGTGCCGATGTTTTAACCCGAAACGGTATTGATGCAGTAGTATTCGATCGCAATCCACAAATCGGTGGTTTATTAACCTTTGGCATTCCATCCTTTAAATTAGAAAAAGATATTATTCAAACTCGCCGAGAAATATTTGAAGGCATGGGCATCGACTTTCGCTTAAATGTCGAAATTGGTGTCGACATTAGCTTTGCCGAACTCAGCGAAGAATACGATGCGGTTTTCTTAGGATTAGGTACTTATACCGATATGACCGGTGGTTTTGCCAACGAAAAGGCCCCAGGTGTATACAGCGCCTTAGATTTCCTTATTGGTAATACCCAAAAAACAATGGGCATTACCGATTCAAACAATGCTGACGATAAGAAAAATCTAAAACCTTATGTCAATTTTACCGATCAAAAAGTGATTGTTTTAGGTGGTGGTGATACTACCATGGATTGTGTCCGTACATCGATTCGTCAAGGAGCTACACAAGTCACTTGTGCTTATCGTCGTGACGAAAGCAATATGCCAGGCTCACCACGCGAAGTAAAAAATGCTAAAGAGGAAGGTGTTATTTTTGAATTTAATATTCAGCCGTTAGATATAGCAGTAGATGAGCAAGGTAAAACTATCGGTGTTAAATTTGTTAAAACACAACTAGGTGCAGCCGACGCTAATGGCAGACGTAACCCTGAGCCGATTGCAGGGAGTGAGTTTATTATGGCAGCCGATGCGGTGGTTATTGCCTTTGGTTTCTTACCAAGCCCACCTCAGTGGATGATAGATGCAGGAGTGGAATTAGACTCTCGTGGCCGCGTTGTTGCAGTCGCTAGCTCTGACTTTGCTTTGCAAACCACTAAGAGCAATATATTTGCTGGTGGTGATATGGTCTTAGGCTCTGATTTAGTCGTTACTGCGGTGGATCAAGGCCGAAAAGCGGCTATAGGAATTTTGGATTTTGTTAGCCAGTAACTAAAATAATTTTACCTATAAAAAAAGCTGTTCCCTGATAAGGTACAGCTTTTTTTATACTTTGCTTTTATGAGTGATTAATCCGCTTGCTATTATTTACTGCATCGTTCGTATACAGAAAAATCTAAATCGTAAATATTTTTTTCATCAGCAGGACGTTTTTCACTTGATACCTTCTTCCAGCTGCCATCCTCATAATCAGGGAATTCAACATCGCCCTGAATATCTGTATCTATATGGGTTATATACAGCCTTTGTGCCGCAGGTAGGCAATGTTTATAGATAGCGCCGCCACCAATAACCATTATTTCGTCAACGCCCTCACCACCATTTGAGCCATCAACTAAGGCCATTGCTTCTGCCACTGAGGTTACGGTATCGACAGCTTCAGCGCCCTTTCCTTGTGGCTGGTAACTTTCATCACGAGAAATCACTATATTCCGACGCCCGGGTAAAGCCCTCCCTATTGATTCAAAGGTTTTTCGCCCCATAATAATAGGTTTACCTAAGGTAACTTTTTTAAAGTAGGCTAAATCGGCCGGCAAGTGCCAAGGCATAGTATTATTTTTACCAATAATATTGTTATCAGCCGTGGCAACTATCATGGATAAAATGGTCATATAAAACTCTCAACATTCTTTTCTGTATTATCGCGAGAAGAAAGGTAAAAAAAAGCACTGTTTTAACTAAAAAAAGCAGTGCTTATAATATTAATTATTATGATTAAACTTATTGGCGATATTCTACTTCAACATCATAGTCGTCTTCATTCCAATCATCGTCATCTAAGTCATCATCTGAACTATGAGCAGCGATAGTTTCTTCATGATAAGTATCCCATTTAAACTCAACAGTTTTACCATCAATGACTTCTTCCTTTTCAGGAGGTAACGCTTCGATAAATCTCATCACTTTTTGTGATAACTCTTTAGTACCCATGCGATTAGATGCCGAGATGCTGTGCACCTCACCTTGCCAGTCAAGGCCAGCTAAAACAGCATCAGTAATTTCTTTTGCCTCTTCTTCCAGTACTAAATCAAGCTTATTAAAGACAATCCAGCGCGGCTTGCCCGCAAGTTTTGCATTATGCTGCTCTAACTCGCTGATAATGACTTTAGCGTTTTCTAATGGGTTTGAGCCATCAACAGGCATAATATCAATGACGTGTAGTAATATACGACAACGCTCAAGATGTTTGAGGAACTGTGTGCCTAAACCAGCACCATCAGCCGCTCCTTCGATAATCCCTGGGATATCGGCAATAACAAAGCTGCGCTGGGTATCTAAACGTACTACACCTAAATTAGGCACTAAGGTAGTAAATGGATAATCAGCTACTTTCGGTGTCGCTGCTGAAACACTACGAATGAGTGTAGATTTACCAGCATTAGGTAAACCAAGCAAGCCAACATCAGCCAGCAATAGTAACTCTAATTTTAAGTTACGGATTTCACCTGGTGTGCCATCTGATTTTTGACGAGGCGCTCGGTTGGTACTACTTTTAAAGCGAGTATTACCTAAACCATGCCAACCGCCTTTAGCAACCAGCAGTTTTTGCCCTTTATGGGTCAAATCACCAATTTGCTCACCGGTATCTTCATCGATCACACGAGTACCAATGGGTACTTTTAGCACTAAGTCGTCAGAGCCTTTACCGGTACAATCACGGCTTTGACCATTTTGACCACGTTTAGCACGATGGAAACGCTCAAAACGATAATCAATTAACGTATTGAGGCTTTCGCAAGCCTCTAAATATACGTCACCACCATCACCACCATCACCACCATCAGGACCGCCAAATTCAATGTATTTTTCTCTACGGAAACTGCTACAGCCGTTGCCGCCATCACCCGCTTCAACTCTGATCTCAACTTCATCAACAAATTTCATGGTATCTCAATAACCCTAATGTGGTAATGCTTGTTTATTAGCAAGCAGACTAATTAATCCGTTTGCTATATCTACCGCTAGTATAAACTATTTTTGACCGACTAAAAATGAATCTCTATAGAGCCAAAAAAAAACTAAAAAAAAACCTCGCGATGAAGCGAGGTTTTTAGGAATCCAAGTTCTAATTAATCAGCGATAATGCTAACGAACTTGCGACTCTTTGGACCTTTCACTTCAAATTGAACTTTACCGTCAGATAAAGCAAATAAAGTATGATCTTTACCGATACCCATGTTACTACCAGCGTGGAAACGAGTACCACGTTGACGAACAATAATGTTACCAGCTAAAACAGATTCACCACCAAAGCGTTTAACACCTAGGCGTTTTGCTTCCGAATCGCGACCATTTCGTGTACTACCTGCAGCTTTCTTATGTGCCATGTCAAAATGCTCCTAATTAGCCGTTAATACCAGTAATTTTCACTTCAGTGAACCATTGACGATGGCCCGCTTGTTTACGTGAATGCTTACGACGTTTGAATTTAACTATGGTAATTTTATCAGCACGACCTTGGTTAACAACCTCAGCCACTACTTTACCACCAGCAACGTAAGGCGCGCCTACATTGATGTTATCGCCATCAGCGATCATTAAAACGTTTTCAAATTCTACTGTTGCGCCTACTTCAAGCTCAAGCTTTTCTAGACGAACTGTTTGTCCTTCGGTTACACGATGCTGTTTACCACCGCTTTGGAATACCGCGTACATAGCTACTCCGTACTGCGCCATCATATTTGTGACGCTAATTTTTAAAATATAGGGCGCGAATTCTACGCGAATAATATAACGAGAGCAAGTATAAATGTGATCATTCATTAACTTTATTAGCCTTTTCTGCTTTTTAATTGCTTTGACCCTAAGAATTAGAACAAAGCCACTAGAAAGCTACTTTTGCCTAAAATTTAGTGTAAACTTTGCCATCTTAACCAATTTAATATTTTTGATTAATATCTAATCAAAAAACACATCAAAACAGCTAAAGACAAGCAGCATGGGCAATAAAGTAAATATTAAAACAATACAAAAATTAATACAAAACGACATGACAGCAGTAAATGACCTTATCTATGAGCAATTACATTCTGATGTCGCCTTAATCAATCAACTCGGTATCTATATTGTTAACAGTGGCGGCAAACGTATGCGCCCTATGTTAACCGTACTTGCTGCCAGAGCGTTAGCATACCAAGGCGAACAGCACTGGAATATTGCCGCCATTATTGAATTTATTCATACCGCGACTTTATTACATGATGATGTTGTTGATGAATCAAATATGCGTCGCGGCAGAGAAACGGCCAATGCTTTGTTTGGTAACAGTGCTAGTGTGCTGGTCGGTGATTTTCTCTATACTCGTTCTTTCCAAATGATGACGAAATTGGGTGATATGCGCATTATGGATATCCTATCTGAGGCCACCAATATAGTTGCCGAAGGTGAAGTATTGCAGTTAATGAACTGCAATGATGCCAGCACCACAGAAGCAAGCTATATGAAAGTCATTTATTGTAAAACGGCTAAATTATTTGAAGCGTCCACCCGCCTTGCTGCTGTAGTAGCTAAGCAAGATGACAAAATAGAGCAAGCCATGGCTGATTATGGCAAGTTCCTCGGCACCGCATTCCAGTTAGTTGATGACATTATGGATTACACCGCCGATGCTAAAGAAATGGGTAAAAATGTCGGTGATGACCTTGCCGAAGGTAAACCCACCCTGCCATTAATATATGCCTTGGCGCATGGCAATCCTGCACAAAAAGCACTCATTAAAGAAGCCATTGAACTAGGCAACGGCATGGATAGCTTAGACTTAATACTAGCAGCGATGGAAGATACCGGTGCTTTACGTTATACCCAGCGAAAAGCTGAAATTGAAGCCGATAAAGCCATTAAGGCACTAGATGTCATTGCTGACAGTGAACACAAGCAGGCCCTTATTGCCTTAGCGCATATCGCCGCTAATCGCAGTCATTAACCTCCCCCCTGTAAGCACATAAATATATCACAGTAATACTTACTGTGATTACTTACTATGATTAGCTGGTGAAATTCAGCCATAAAAAAAACGCTATTAGCAATGGATAAAAACCAATCGATAACAGCGCTTTTTATATGAGAGCAAGTCAATGAATAAACTTACTCTGCGTTTTATGGCTGATTAGCTAGCCATAAAATCAACACCTTCTTTGATGTCTTGCTTTAATGTCGCTAACATAGCATCTTTTGCTTTTTGCTCAAAAGCACTTAACTCGCCGTAAGATAACACTTCACTCACACCGTTTACGCCAAGACGTACTTGTTGTGCAAAAAACAAGGCATCATCACCCTTACCTTCAACATAGGCGTAATCAACAACATCTTCACCTTGTAAGCCTTTAACTAAAGACAGACAAAAACGTGCTGCTGCAGCGCCCATAGAAAGTGTCGCACTACCGCCACCAGCTTTTGCTTCAACAACTTCAGTACCGGCATTTTGGATGCGAGACGTTAGCGTGGCAACTTCTTCATCAGTAAAAGTAACACCTTCAACTTGAGAAAGTAATGGTAGAATAGTAGTACCAGAGTGACCGCCGATAACCGCTACTTTAACCGTAGCAACGTCTAGGCCTTTAAGTTCAGCAACAAAAGCTTCAGAGCGAATAACATCTAATGTAGTCACACCGAAAAGACGAGCAGCATCATAAGTACCTGCCTTTTTGAATACTTCAGCAACAATAGGCACAGTGCCGTTAACTGGGTTAGTAATAACACCTACTAACGCTTTTGGACAGTTTGCGGCAATGCCTTCAGCCAATACTTTAATAATACCAGCATTAACGGCAAATAAATCAGCACGATCCATACCCGGCTTACGTGGCATACCTGCTGGGATCAAAACAATATCAGCACCTGTTAATGCGCCACTAAGGTCGTCACGACCAAAACCAGCAACTTTAACGTCAGTTGGGATGTGTGATAAATCTACGGCAACACCCGGAACAACAGGGGCAACATCATATAAAGACAACTCAGAACCAGCTGGTAATTGAGTTTTTAATAATAATGATAATGCTTGACCAATACCGCCTGCGGCGCCTAAAACAGCTACTTTCATGTGTTTTCTCCGAAATTATGTGGGGTTTATTTATTGTACAATAAATTATTAAAATATTATTTGAGTAAATACGTAATTTTTGCAGAGCAAAAGATATAGTAAAAGCAAGTAAAAAACAATTGATATAATTTTATACTCGAATATTAACGTCGAGTATGATGATACGATAACGTATACTAGCGTTTATCACACTGATTACAAACGCCACTTTAGTCTATTACAGGGTTAATTAAGCATGATGAGCGCTTTACAAAAACAAGAAGCACTAGTACAAGCATTTAAGGATTTATTAAAACAAGAACAATTTGGCTCTCAAGGCGAAATCGTCGAGGCATTAAAAGCCAATGGCTTTGAAAACATCAGTCAATCAAAAATCTCTCGTATGCTCAGTAAATATGGTGCTGTACGAACCCGTAATGCTCGTCAAGAAATGGTCTATTGTTTGCCTGCTGAGTTAGGCGTACCTACCGCACAAAGCCCGCTCAAACAATTAGTATTAGAAATAGAGCACAACGAAGTAATGATCATTGTGCAAACTAGCCCTGGTGCAGCCCAATTAATCGCTAGACTACTTGATAGTTTAAGTAAAAGTGATGGTGTACTTGGCACTATTGCTGGCGATGATACTATTTTCATTGCGCCTACTGATGTCAGTAAAATCAATGATACCATCAAAAAATTAGAGCAACTTTTCTCTAAAAACTTAAGCTAAACTTAGGCCGCTGGGTTAACTTGCTACCTCTCTGAGAACTTTTTTGATGCAAGTAAGCAAAGCTTGTCCGGTAACGGGTTTAGGCATATGCAAGTTCATGCCTGCCGCTAAACTCTGTTGTTTATCTTCTTCTCTAGCATGAGCTGTCATGGCTACAATAGGTAAATTTTTATATTTACTTTGCGCTCGAATAAGTTTAGCTGCGGTGAGACCATCCATTATAGGCATTTGAATATCCATCAATACCACATCAAAATGCTGCTCTGCTAGGGTATCTATAGCTCGTTGACCGTTATCTGCAATAGTGACTTTAGCATGCATATTCAACAGCAACTCTTTAGCGACTAGTTGGTTAACTAAGTTATCTTCTACTAATAAAACGGATACACCCTGCAAGCTTTGTTCATCTTTTAGCATTGACGGTTTTTGCGCAGTAACCCTTACGGTTTTCTTGTTTGAATGTTGTTGGTAAACCAGGCTAGTATCACTTTTGGCTTGCTCAGCGAAAGACTCTGCTTGAGCAATTAAAGCCTGTGATATTTGATCAAGGGAATAACGAAATAGTGGTTTATCGACTAATAAATAAGCTGTAGATAGTTTATCTAAGTGACTACAAGTTTCATTGCTCAATTGCGTTAATGCCGGCTGACATAGACCAAGTAATCGAAACGCTGCTAGCGACGAAATAGACTCTGGACGGTTTTGTTGAGCAATAAAATCCACTTCAGAAATAAGTAAGACACTGTTGTCTACAACATCTAACTGAAGTAAGTCGTCAACAGAGCTCACTTCATGTAATAGCCAGCTCATCTGAGCAATACTTTCCACCAAACTTGTTGATAGTTTTTGATTTATCGCATAAATGCTAATACCAGCTATTAGCGGCTGAGATAATTCTGCGGCTAGGGAAAATGACACCTCTGTCACCTTATGATTGGACTTAAATAATGGCTCAGAGTTGACTTTATTTAGGCATGCAAGCGGAGCTCGCTGCAAGGGTAAAACAAAGCTTAATTCACAGCCTTGCCCTAATTGGCTAGTAAGGCTAATTTCCCCGCCAAGCAGATTAATTATTTGCTGGCAGATAGATAAACCTAAGCCTGAGCCACCATACTTGCGTGTCATTGACTCATCAGCTTGACTAAAGGCTTTAAATAAATGACTTTGATTATCGCTGGCAATACCGATACCCGTATCGATGACACGAAAGCGCACCTGAGCCACGCTATCAGTTGTCGACAGGAGATCAACAATTAACTTAATTTCGCCTTGCTCGGTAAATTTAATGGCATTATTAAATAAATTAGCGAGCACTTGTACTAAACGCATTTCATCACTGATGACATTACTCGGCACTTGTGCACTCATATCAACCAATACTTCGACCCGTTTATGGTCAACATTACTCAGATTAAGTTTTAAGGCTTTATCAATAATAACCGGCAAATTGACTACATCTTGGCTGACGACCATTTTACCGGCTTCAATCTTAGATAAGTCTAACAATTCATCAACTAGATGTAATAAGGTTGCTGAAGCACCCTGAGCATTAACTAGATAATGCTGTTGGCGAGTATCTAAAGAGGTGTGCGCCAATAAATCCATCATACCTTGCATGGCATTTATTGGCGTTCTGACTTCATGACTCATATTGGCAAGAAACTGTATTTTTACCTTATTAGCATACTCAGCTTGGTCTTTCGCTTTTTCCAGCGCTGATTGTGTTGCTTGCTGTAAGGTCACATCATGAAAGATACTGATAGTGCCTAGAATATTACCTTGTTCATCGGTAAATTGATTGCAAAAGCCTTGGTAAATATAATCGCCAGCCTTAATGAGTGCTTGTTGCGGATAAATATCGTTACACCTGGCGTTTAAACGATTAACTTCTTGCGCTAAAGCTGTCGGCATAAAAGTCGAGGATTTAATGCCTAACATTTGCTCAACTGAGTGATTTGTCAAGCGCTCAAAGGCTTTATTACAGCCCATTAATAAACCGTCAGGGTCATTAAAGACAATCAATTCGGGAATGGCATTCATCACAGAGCGTAATAACGCATAATCACGTTGATGCTGTGCACTTGTCTCTTGTAACGCTTTGGTTTTTTCTATAACACGACTATCTAATACATCGTTTTGTTCCGTAAGCTGCAAAAGTAGGCTTCTATTTTGTACAAAAATATCTTCAACCACTTGAAACCAATGTAACCAATCCGCTGCTGGGGTGATTTTACCTGGGTCACCTTCGGCGCAATATTGAATATGGCTAATAAACTCAGTAGTGGGCTTGATAAACGTGCGCTTTGTCATGGTATTAACTAACATAAGAAATGCTAACAAACCGATAAAAAGCATGGCAAAAACAAAAACAAAATCACTGTATTGAGGGGCGGCAAAGCTATCATAATTTTGATATTTAAGTAAAGTCCAACCGTTAACACTAAGCACTTGTTTTTCTATAAACCAATCGCCAAAACGCTCGGCATCACCTAGTTTACTTAAGCGTTCAGCGTTCAAGCCTTGCAATGATTTTGGCAGTAAATCTTGCCAAGAGACACGATAACTTAAAGACTCTTTCCCCCAGCGTTTAGCGAGTAAAATATCATTATTTTGATTGTATAGAATAAACCCTTGGTCTGTTGATTCTAACTCGGTCAACCCCGCATGCAAGCGTGATAAATTGACATCAATAACGACTGCACCTAACAACTTATCATGATGAAAAACGCCAGTACCCAATGAAGCATTCATACCGCCACCTGCGGCATCAAGATAAGGAGGAGACCAAAGTACACGATTATTACTTGAGGTGAGAGTTTGTATCGCTTGATTATGTGAGCTATTTAAGGTTTTATGATTAAACTGCCAAACTTCTCGATCAACCCAAGGGTAGATATTGACAAAGCCACTAAAGGAAACATAATAAAACCACGTTGCTTCCGCTATGATATTTTGTGCCGCTATAAATGCCGGAGTTAAGGCGTTAGCCATGGCGATTTCTTGTTTTTTAGCCTCACTAAACTCAGCCACTTGCCCTATTCCGGTAATATTACTGCTTAAGCGTTTACCTTGTTTAATAACATCATGTAGAGGTTTATTTAAATAAAACATCTGCCCTTGTTGTAACAAAGCAGGCATGGGAATATTTAATTCATTGGGGTGTTTTAGAATATATTCGGCAAATTCGTGTATACCTACCACAGCTTGAACACTTTGTTCTAGCATATTATTTAGCTGTTGAGCTTCTTGTTTGAGCTCAAGTAGACTTTGCTGCTTATGTTGGGCTAATTGATTGAAGTAACGTAAAGAGGCAGCAGAAAAGGCCACGAGAATAATGACAATAAAGGCAACGACAACGGTGGTGTTATAACGCCTAAAAACTGTATTTATGCCCTTTTGGTAATACACTGAAACGCCTTAATTTTTTGTTTAAATCATGAGTTAACTTGCTAAGTTAAAGCAGTCACCTATTTTAAACAAGCGTTAAACAAGGAAAAGTAGTTTATTTACTCAACTGGGTACCAAGGTCACATCCGTTATAAATTTTCCTCGGCAAAAGAAGCCAGTCGACTACGCACCACACCATTTAAATTAATGGTGGCGCTGCCCTCAAAGTTTTTAAAACGTTCGACAATATAGGTTAACCCTGAGGTTACTGCGGTTAAATAGTTACTATCAATTTGTGCCAAATTCCCTGAACACACTATTTTAGTGCCTTCACCACAGCGGGTGATAATAGTTTTTAGCTGAGCCGCGGTTAAGTTCTGACACTCATCGAGTAGCACGAGCGAGTTTTGAATACTACGGCCGCGCATGAAATTCACCGACTTAAACTGAATATTGGCTTTATCCATAATGTAATTCATGCTGCCATGCATACTTTCATCTTGCTTATGTAAGACCTCCAGAGAATCAGTTATCGCGGCGAGCCATGGCGCCATTTTTTCTTCTTCTGTGCCTGGTAAAAAACCAATGGATTCAGCTATTTCAGGGGTGCTGCGGGTAACAATAATTTTGTCATACAAGCCTCTTTCTATCACTTGCTCTAGGGCAGTTGCTAAGGCAAGTAAGGTTTTACCACAGCCTGCTGGTCCAGTAAGAATAACTAAATCAATATTAGGGTCGAGTAAAGCGTCCATCGCCATACCTTGATAAATATTTTTAGGATGGATACCCCAAGCATTTTTAGCCAACAACCGCTCTCGACCAAGATCTAATATAGCAAGGCGATCGTCATCCCAGCCAATCACTTTGCCAGCAAAGCTGTCACCATCATCTAATAAATACTCATTAATATAAGCTAAGGGCACGCTATCGCGCGCCACATAATGGGTGGTATTCCGCCCTTCTGTCTCAGTATCTACCGATTGAATATTTTGCCAAAAATCCCCGTCAAAGTGATGATAGCCTTTGGTGAGGAATTGGATATCATCAATGAGTTGATCAGTTCGATAATCTTCAACATGCGCCAGCCCTGCGCCCTTAGCTTTCAAACGCATATTAATATCTTTAGTCACTAACACAATTTTTTTATCTGGCGTTTTCTTTTGAATATGCAAAGCAGCATTGATGATGCGATTATCATTTTCATTAAAAGATAGCATATTCGCTGTTTGCTTTAAGGCATAATCATTAATAATGGCGAGACAGCCACTGGGATGCTGCTCATCATTTTGTGGTAGTTTTACCCCAGCGAGCACTTGCTCTGGCGTAGCATCGCGCAAAGTATCTTCAAGCGCTCGAATAGCGACCCTAGCATCACGACTGACATCTTTGCGCCTATCTTTAATGGAGTCGAGTTCTTCCAGCACGGTCATGGGTACAACCACATCATGTTCTTTAAAGGATAAAAAAGCGAAAGGTTCGTGCAAAAGGATATTGGTATCTAGAATGTAGATAATTTTTTGGTCGGCGGTATCTTCGGCTGAAGACGGATGGGCTAATTTCTCACTTAATATATTCTCATTATTCATATTCTCATTATTCATATTCTCTTTAGTCATGGGCAATCTCCGTGAGTCACTGACAAAACAAATATAAAAGAGCAATACAGCACTTAAAGTATAGCTGATTCACAGTGATCTCTTAATTATCTTGAGGCAAGTGAAATTTTTTAATGATTCCGTCTATGATAAAGAGTATTATAGCGCCCTTTTTTTACCCCAATTTTTTAAGGCTTAGTCTCGCTTTTAAGTAAATATAAGCTAAGTACTAAGCAATCGTCGGAGAAATAAGTTTATGCCATTTCAGGTAGGTCAGCGTTGGATCAGTGACAGTGAATCAGATCAAGGATTGGGTACAGTAACCGGGGTTGAACACCGCTTTGTTAATATAATTTATACTGCAACGGGGGAGTCTCGCCAATATGCAAAAGAGAATGCCCCGTTAACGCGTGTTATCTTTAATAAAGGAGATCTTGTTCCCAGCCATGAAGGCTGGTTATTAAAAGTAGAATCACAAAGTGAAGCCCATGGCATTTTGACTTATCAAGGCATACGTCAAGATACCAAAGAGCAAGTAAGCTTGAAGGAAGTGATGATAGATCACTTTATTAAATTCAATAAACCTCACGACCGCTTACTTAATAACCAAGTAGACCGTTTAGATTGGTTTCGCTTACGTAAAGACTGCTTACAACATCAATATCAACAACAACAATCTGACTTAACCGGCCTAACCGGCGGTCGTGTTAGCTTGATACCACATCAACTCTACATTGCCGATGAAGTAGGTAATCGTTTTGCTCCGCGAGTGTTACTCGCCGATGAAGTGGGCTTGGGTAAAACCATTGAAGCTGGTTTAATTATTCATCAGCAATTAGTCACTGGTCGTGCTAAAAGAATTCTCATCATAGTACCAGAGTCTTTAATGCATCAATGGTTAGTAGAAATGCAGCGCCGTTTTAACCTTAATTTTAGTATTTTTGATAATGAACGCTGTGTTGAAACTAGCCAAGATAATTATATTGATGGCAAAAAGGCTAACCCTTTTAGTACAGAGCAACTAGTACTGGTTAATCTAGGTTTTATTACTAATAACCCAGAATGGTATGAGGCACTGCTCAGTGAGGACTGGGACTTAATGGTCGTTGATGAAGCGCACCACTTAAACTGGCAACAAGATAAGCCAAGCATTGAATACCAATGTATAGAGCAACTCGCCCAAGTTATCCCTGGCGTTTTATTGTTAACTGCCACTCCTGATCAATTAGGTCATGAGAGTCACTTTGCCCGTTTACGCTTACTTGATGCCGACCGATTTTATGATTATCAAAAATTTATTGAAGAAGAGTCGCATTATAGCGAAGTTGCTGATGCCGCTAATGCGCTAGTCGACGGTGAAAAACTTACCGTCGAGCAAGAAACAACACTGACTGATTTATTAAAAGAATGCGATATCAGTACCCAGCTAAGCGAGTTAAATCAAGCCGAACCGATAATATCAGCAAAAGTACGCCAAAACTTATTAAAACAGTTACTCGATCGACATGGTACTGGTCGTATTTTATTTAGAAACTCTCGCAATACCATTAAAGGTTTTCCCGCTCGAAAAGTCGTGCCCGTGGCACTGGAAATGCCGGAGCAATATCACCACAACATCAATGAATTAATGACGAGTGACTGCCCGGAAGCATTAGCTAAATCAAAACAGGCTAAATATATTTTCACCCCGGAAATGCTCCATGGTTTAACTCAACAAAGTGGCAATTGGACTGATTTCGATCCTAGAGTTAATTATTTAATTGAACTATTACAGTCACTTAAAAAAGAAAAAGTATTAGTCATCTGTGCTCACGCGCAAACAGCCATTGATTTAGAAGCCGTACTTCGTATTAAAGAAGGTATTCGCAGCGCGGTTTTCCACGAAGGTTTATCGATATTTGATCGTGATAAAGCGGCCGCTTATTTTGCTCAAGACGAAGATAGTGCGCAACTATTGCTTTGCTCTGAAATTGGTAGTGAAGGGCGTAACTTCCAATTCGCCCATCATCTAGTACTTTTTGATTTACCCCGTAATCCTGACCTATTAGAGCAGCGTATAGGTCGCTTAGACCGTATTGGCCAAACTGAGGTAATTCGCATTCATGTGCCTTACTTTGCCGATTCTGCCCAACAATTGTTATTTGATTGGTACCATCAAGGCATGCAAGCATTTGAGCACACCTGCATTACCGGCCGAGTGATTTTTGAAGCCTTTGGCGAGCCGTTATTTATGTTAGCTCTAAGCTGCCAGCAACAATCAACTGAGGCCGAATCACTGATTAGTGATACTTGGCAAAAGCACTTAACCATTAAAGCAGAGCTAGAGGCTGGCCGAGACAAGTTATTAGAGCTGAACTCTTCGGGTCAAGGGCGAGCTCATGAACTGGTGGAAAAAATTCAACAAGCTGATGTTGATATCGCCTTACCGCAGTTTATGTTTCAAGTATTCGATGTTTTTGGTGTGCAGCAAGATGATAAAGCGGATAATGCCATTGCCTTAAATCAAAGCGAGCACATGCTCAATAATAACTTCCCCTGTTTACCGGAAGACGGTACCACCATAACATTTGATAGAGATACCGCCTTAGTTAATGAAAACTACCAATTATTAACTTGGGATCACCCTATGGTGCGTGGGGTTATGGACTTAGTTTTGAGTGATGATATTGGTAATGCCAGTATTGGCTTACTTAAAAATGAAGCCTTAGCTGTAGGGACATTTTTCCTAGAGTGCATATTTACCGTGGAAGCAACCGCACCAGCTCATTTACAGCTAGGTCGTTATTTACCTACTACACCTATTCGTATTCTAGTAGATAAGAATGGTAATGATTTAGCCGATAAGGTCAGTGAGCAAGTACTTGATAAGCAATTATTACCGGTTAAAAAACAAATGGCATTACAGCTTATCAAAGCACTTAAATCGCAAATAAGTCCTTTGGTAGCGAAAGCAGAAGCGCATGGCGCTAAACATATTGTTGCGATTCAAGAAAAATCTTTAGCGGCGATGAAAAACAAACTTTCCTTAGAGCTACAAAGGTTGACGGCGTTAAAAGCAATTAACCCAAGTGTACGCCAAGAAGAGATTGATTTTATTAGTCAACAACAAGAGGAATTAAGCCACTATATTGATAAAGCACAATTGACCTTTGAAGCCATTCGCATGATAGTGGTTACACATTAATAATTGTATTAGATTAATGGCGCAGGGCTAAGTTGTTTAGGACATAACCCTGCCCTGACTTAATGAGAAAATAATGAGCGCAAACCCAGATTTTATCTATTTACCACCTATGTCACCTTACCTTGATATTATTTACCAAGATGATGATATTGTTGTCCTCAATAAAGCCAGTGGCATTTTAAGTGTGCCTGGGCGTTTGCCTGAACACCAAGATTGTTTACAAAATCGTGTACAAAGAGTATTTCCTACTGCAACTATCGTGCATCGGCTGGATATGGCAACCTCTGGCATCATGATTATGGCATTAAACAAGCCGGCACACGTTGCCATCAGCCGTCAATTTGAGCAAAGAAAAACAAAAAAAAGTTACCTTGCTCGAGTTTTTGGTTTGGTAGAGCAAGCTGAAGGCAGTGTTGATTTACCCTTGAGCTGTGATTGGCCCAATAGGCCCAAACAAAAAGTTGACTTTGAAAACGGTAAAAAATCATTAACGCATTATCGGGTGCTTAGCCAGAGTAAATCAGCCGATGAACACGCAAGCACCTTGCTTGAATTGACCCCCATTACCGGCCGATCACATCAACTTAGGGTGCATATGTTAGCCTTAGGTCATGTTATTTTAGGCGATAGACTTTATGCTGCTGAACCAGCATTAACCATGAGCAGCAGATTACAGCTCCATGCTTTAAAGTTAAGTTTGTTTCATCCAAGCACTGAGCAAGCCATTACTTTTAACGCGCCGTGCCCATTTATTTAAGACTATTTATTATTTGGTCGATATAAGGTGCAAGTACACCCCGGTAGAGGAACAACTGTGCAAAAGACAAGTATAGATAACATAAGTCCAAATAAAATCAGCCGCAAACTACGGGGCTTGTTTATCGGCGCTCTTACTTTTATCTGCTCAACAAACACTATTTTTGCCGAAGAAAAAAAGGCTGATGTTGCACAAGAAAAAACATCAAAGACCGCTACTAATGCCAACAGTGCCAACACGATAGAAAAACCTATCGCGCTAACAACGCAACATAAAGCAGACCTTAAACATTATTTGTCAGTTGAGCAGGTAAAGCCACTATTAGCTGGGCCAAACGATTATTTAACGCTAGTAAAAAGGTATACCAGTGCCAATAGTAAAGGCGTTGCGATTTTATTACCTGAATGGCAGCAAGGGGCCACCAACCCCAAAGCCATTAATTACTTACGTAATGCCCTGCCCGCTGAGGGTTGGAGCACTATTGCCATACAACCGAATAATAAACCAGAGAATTACCCCTCATCAGCGATAACATTGAGTGAGCAAAAAAAAGAAAACAAATTAATCCTTAAAAATTATAAAAATAAACTTGGGGCTATGCTTAATGCGGTGATGAATACGGCCAAAGAATACCCAGGCATAGTGCTGGTGATTGCCCAGGGAAATAATGCGGCTTTATTAGTAGATTTATATAGTGAAGCAGGCAACCAATTACCGAATGCACTGATATTACTAAGTAGTTATAGAAAAAGTAATCCAGGCCTTACCAACAGCGTCAATGAAAAATTTGCCCGTCAATTAGCGTTTACTGAACTGCCGGTACTTGATCTGTACCTTAAACACGATAACCCACTGGTATTGGCAAAAGCAGCACAAAGAAAATCTTTTGCCAAACAAGAGATGAAAGTGTATTACCGTCAGCGCCAGCTAAATAACTACATTACCGGTTATTACCCAGAAAAGGAGTTATTGATTCAAATTAATGGCTGGCTAAAAGCTATTGGCTGGTAAAGTTAATTATTTCAATAAGGTTAACACTATTCAGCAAAAAATCATCCTAGCTGGGATAACAGCAATGAAACACGCAATTAAAATGATTTTACCTATATCAAGTTTATAGCTAGGCTATTTACTCTGCTTAACAATGACATCATAGGCAGCTTGAATGTCTTGGGTTTTTTGTTTAGCACTCTCCATCATTTCTGGTGGTAGACCTTTGGCGATTAATTTATCGGGATGATGCTGAGACATTAATTTTTTATAAGCCTTTTTGATCACTGGCATGGCGGCATTTTTATCAATACCCAATACTTTATATGCATTGGCTAATTGTTGACCACTGACTGGAGCAGCGCCAGTGCCTTGCTGACGATAGCTTCGACCTGACTGCTGCTGAAAGTTTGCACCTGCAACAATCATTTCCAGTAAATTATCAAGCTCTCGGCCTGAGTAACCTAAAAATTTAGCTATGGTATGTAAAACAGCACGCTCGGCACTATCTAACTCACCGTCACTAAAAGCCACTTGAATTTGAATCTCTAAAAACATCAACAATAAATCATGTCGATTACCCATCAAACGTTTAAATTTTACCAGACGGTCCTGAAGCGGAAAGCCAGCGGATTTACCTTCACGAAAGGCATCTTGAGCTTGCTGACGTAATTCATTACTTAGCCCCAGTTTATCCATATAAGCTCGAGCAAAAGCAATTTCATGGCTAGTCACCTGCCCTTTAGCTTTGGCTACATGCCCCATAACGGAAAAAGTAGTGTAAAAGAAAGCTGCTTGCCTAGAAACGTCATCTTCTTTACCGCCAGATAAACCATTAAAATTAAAACCACGGCCGCGATCAAAAATATGACCAAGCCAGAGACCAATTAAAGCGCCAAACAGTGCTTTACTCAGCATAAAGCCAAACAAAAAACCTAAAACTTTACCCCAAATATGCATATTCTTGCGCATTCCTTAAAAATAATGGCTAGTTTGCCGTTGAACTATGGCAGAAGAATTTAGTCCAACTAAAAAAATTGCTATATCATAAAGCAATTAGCCGTTAAAATACTTGAATTCATCATTAGAAAATCAATTTATAAACATTTTCACCATTTATCGGACCATAGATGCTTTTTCCCCGGACATTAAATTTTACCTTAGTTGTGCTGTTAGCATGTTTGCCAAAATTCGCGCAAGCTGACGCCGATATAAAAAACCCAGCGCCTGAAACTCAAATAATGCTCTGCACAGTAGCTGAATTTGATGATATTGCCACTGACATACCTGAGATTCTGGATGACAAAATCCGTATCTCATCATTACATGCTAGTATTAAACAAGATCAAATAGCTCAATTCACTGGCTCGGTTATTTTGGTCGATAAAAGCCAAAGAATACTTGCCGACCAACTGGCCTTTAATCGTTTGAAAATGCAAATAGAAGCCATTGGCAATATCCATTACCAGGGTAAACAAATTAACATCTTTGCTGACACCCTTAGTGCCAGTAAAATAGATAATGCCACTACCATGACTTCCGCTTCATATCAACTCCATGGCAACCCTGGACATGGCACAGCAGCAAGTTTATCCATAGACGGTGATGGGGTACTAAGTTTAATCGACTCTACCTTCACCACCTGCTTGCAAGAAGTGCCTGACTGGCAAATAAAAGCCGCTGAAATTAATTTATCTGCTAGTGGCGATTTTGGTGAAGCTTATCATGCACAATTTAGGATTTTAGATGTACCAATATTTTATGTGCCCTATTTTTCTTTTCCGATTTCGAAAAAACGTTTGACCGGTTTTCTCTACCCGCAAATAGAAACAACCACCAATACTGGCTTAGAAGTTACCGTGCCGTTTTACCTCAATATTACCGAAAATTTTGATGCCACCATTACGCCACGCTATATGTCTAAACGTGGTCTGCAATTACAAACTGAATTCCGTTATATGATGGCTATGCAATCGGGTCAAATTGATCTTGAATATTTAGATAATGACCAAGCGATAAAGTCTAATAACGACCCACGTTATTTAGCTCGCTTTCAACATGTCGGTACTTTTTCTGAAAATTTCCGTGCTTATGTCGATTATACCACCATCAGTGATGATAATTATTTAGTCGATATTGGCAGTAAGCAATATAACTCAAATGATGCTTACCTCTATCAAACAGGTGAGTTGGCTTACTTTGGTAAGCAATGGCAAGCGAAGTTACAGTTGCAAGATTTTGAAGTATTAGGTGAGCATCAACCAAGTTATAAAACATTACCGCACTTCGAGTTATCAGCCCAACAACCGTTAAACTTTGTCTCGGGTCAATTTGAGCTTTATTCTGAAATAACCAATTTCCAGTCATCAGAAAAAGATCAAGTCGAAGCAAAGCGTTACCATATTGAGGCTGGTTTTATCTTACCAATAGTTAGACCTGCTTGGTTTTTAAATTCCGAAGTTAAATTAATGCACACCTATTACCAGCAAGATAATATTGCTCAAGGTAGTAATTTGGATGAGACTGTCACAAGAACCTTACCTAAGTTACGTATCCACGGTGGTATTAATTTCGATAGAGAGCTAGTTGCTTTTGGGCAAAACTATCGCCATACCCTAGAACCGCAATTACAATACCTGTACGTGCCAGAAAAAGATCAATCTAACATAGGTTTATATGATACCACTCTCTTACAAGATGATTTCCACGGCATATTTCGTGATACCAGTTATAGTGGTTTAGATAGAATCGCAGCAGCGAACCAATATACCTGGGGGATTACCAGCCGATTACTTGATGATGAAAACTTGGAAATAGTGCGAGTTAGTATTGGTCGTATTCAATATTTTGGTGATAACAATACGGGTCTTGCCAATGACCCCCTGTTAACTGATAATGACACCATTAACGATAAGCAATCATCGGTAGCTGCTGACTTGTTTTACCGGATAAATCATCAATGGCAAGTAAGTGGCGATATTCAATATAATACCTTAGAGGACTTTACCAACAAAGGGCAAGTTAAGGTAGATTACCAACTGGATAAATATAACCTGGTACAATTGAACCATCGCTATACTCGTAATGTCTCAGGAGATAGCTTAGAACAAGTGTCGTTATTAACTAGCTTCGCTATTAACAAAAACTGGGCATTTGTTGGCCGTTTAACGCAAGATTTACAACAAAATCGAAGTTTAGAATCATACGCAGGTTTTCAGTATGAAAGCTGTTGTTGGGCCGTACGAATAGCCTATCATCGCCACATTAACTCTAACTTAGACCCAGCTAGCTTTGCTGCAGATGGTCGAGAAGAGTTTGATACTGGCATTAGCATCAAGTTCATCATTAAAGGTTTAGATGGCAAGCAATCAGCGATTGGCACGCAAGAGATGTTTAATAAGAGCATATTTGGTTATAAACGTCCTTATTACTTACAAAATTAGTTTGCAAAATTAACATGAAATATTAGCGCCATTCGAAAATTTAAAATATAAAATATAAAACAAGACCTAAATAATGAAAAATACAATTAAAACAATACTGTTAGTCTCTAGCCTTATCATAAGCGCTATAACACCCGCTCACGCCAATGAAGAGTTACTCGATAGAGTAGCCGCCATTGTTAATGGCGGTGTTGTACTTGAATCAGAAGTGAATGATTTACTTGCCAATATAAAGCGACAAGCTAAAAGCAATAACCAAAGCTTACCTTCTGATAGAGCTTTACGTATCCAAGTGATGGATAAGTTAATTACTGACAGCCTGCTTACTCAAATGGCCCAGCGTATGGGTATCCAGATTAGTGATGCTCAGCTTGATCAAACCATAAGCAATATGGCTAAAGACGATAATATGACCTTAGCTGAATTTCGCCAAAAGGTGATTAGTGACGGCAGTAGCTATGAGAAATACCGAGAGAATGTCCGTACCGAGTTAATTTCTGGTGAAGTAACCCGTAATAGTGTCAGACGCAGAATTTTTATCCCTACACAGGAAATAGCGAATTTAATTACTGTGATGAAGGAGCAAACTACTAATAATATAGAATACCATCTAGGCCATATTTTAATTGAATTCCCGGCTAATGCTAATCAAGAGGAATTAGCGGCGGCAAAAAATCGCGCTAATAAGGTGGTGGAATTACTCAATGATGGCTCAGACTTTGCCAAAATAGCTATTACCTCGTCAGGTGATGCTAATGCCTTAAAAGGTGGTGATTTGGGTTGGAAAAATATTAATGAAATACCGACACTATTTTCAGAGTTAATTAACGAAAAACCTAAGGATACTGTGGTCGGCCCCATCCGTACTGGGTTAGGTTATAGCATAGTTAAAGTTTTAGATATTCGTGGCCTAAAAGTTGTTGAGATTGAAGAAGTAAGAGCTCGACACATATTAATTAAACCCTCAATTATTTTAAGTGATGACAAAGCAAAAGCATTACTACAAGGCTTCTTAAAGCAAATAAATGCCGGTGAAGCCACTTTTGCCGAGTTAGCTAAAGAACATTCCCAAGGGCCGACGTCAGTACGTGGCGGTGATCTAGGTTGGGCAGACCCAACCAGCTACGATCCTGCCTTTAAAAACGCTTTAGCCACAATGAAAGCAGGTGATCTACATAAACCTTTTCGCTCCTCTTTTGGCTGGCATATAATTCAGTTAAATGAACGTCGCATGATTGATGCCACTTCACAAATGAATGAAACCCGTGCTTATCAAATTCTCTTTAACCGTAAATATGGTATGGAGAGTGCTCGCTGGTTGAAAGAAACTAGAGATGAAGCCTACATTGAAATTTTCGAACAGGATAATAAGTAATGACTCTTCGCATTGCAATCACCCCAGGCGAGCCGGCAGGTATTGGTCCAGATATAGTTATTAGTATTGCCCAGCAAGATTGGCCGGTAGAAATGGTGGTACTTGCTTCAAAAGATTTGCTGTTAGAGCGTGCAAAAGCACTCTCTTTGCCATTGACAATAATCGATTATCAACAGCATGTGCCCGCAAGCCCACAAAAAGCAGGCAGTCTAACCGTGCTTGATATTAAGCTTGTACAGCCTAGCATCGCCGGTACATTAAACATTGCCAACGGTACTTATGTGATAGAAACGTTGCGAATTGCCAGTGAAAAGAACATCTCTGGCGAGTTTGATGCCATAGTTACGGGTCCAGTACACAAGGGTCTGATAAACAAAGCCGGTATTGCCTTTAGTGGCCATACTGAATATTTTGCCAACCAAGCTAATTGTACCGACGTAGTTATGATGCTGGCGACTGAGGGCTTAAGGGTAGCTCTAGTCACCACACATATACCATTAGCCTACGTTGCGAAAGCAATCACTACTGAACGTCTACAAAAAGTAACCCGTATCTTACATCACGATTTACAAGAAAAATTTGGCATCAAATCGCCAAAAATTTATGCCTGTGGTCTCAATCCTCATGCCGGAGAAGATGGTCATTTGGGACGTGAAGAAATAGACGTAATGATACCAGCATTTGCCGAGCTTCGCGCCGAAGGTATTGATATCATTGGTCCTTTACCTGCTGATACTATATTTCAAGAGAAATACCTGGCTAAAGCGGATGCTATTTTAGCCATGTACCATGATCAAGGGCTGCCGGTACTAAAATATAAGGGCTTTGGCGCTTCGGTAAATATCACCTTGGGTCTACCTTTTATTCGCACATCTGTCGACCATGGCACAGCACTAGATCTTGCTGGCAAAGGCACCGCAGATTCGGGCAGCTTTATTGAAGCAATGCGCAATGCTATCAACTTAGCTAATAACACATAGTTTAACGAAGAAAGAGTTATGAACGACAAAAAACATTTAGGTCACCAAGCAAAGAAACGCTTTGGACAAAACTTCCTCCACAATGAAGCTGTGATCAGTGACATTGTCGATGCCATTAATCCCGAACCTGGTGAAAACCTGGTAGAAATAGGCCCAGGATTAGGTGCATTAACCGAACCAGTAGTCGAACGTGCAGGTAAAATATCAGTAGTTGAATTAGATAGAGATCTAGCACATAGACTACGCCATCATCCTTTTATCGCGGATGACTTAACCATCTATGAAACAGATGCACTCAAGTTTGATTTTGCTCAACTAGCCACTAAAGAAAAGCCGTTGCGTATTTTTGGTAATTTACCTTATAACATTTCCACGCCGCTTATTTTTCATCTACTTACTTTTAAAGATCAAGTGCAGGATATGCACTTTATGTTACAAAAAGAAGTCGTTGAACGTATGGCCGCAGGACCTCATTGTAAAGCTTATGGTCGCTTATCAATTATGACTCAATACCAATGCCAAGTGTTTCCTGTGATGGAGATTGGCCCTGAGGCATTTAGACCAGCACCTAAAGTAGACTCTGCCATAGTGCGGTTAATCCCTCACGCACATATTGCCAATCCAGTTAAAGATATCAAGGCATTGAATACCATTTGTTTAGCTGCCTTTAATCAACGCAGAAAAACTATACGAAATAGTTTTAAGAAGTTAATTAGCGTAGCGCAGTTAGCTGAGTTAAATATTGATGCCAATTTACGCCCAGAAAACTTAAGCCTTGATGAATATATCAAGCTGGCCAACTTTATTGTTGATCACCCGCCTGAGGTCGAGCCAGTAAAAGAAAAGCGCCATATGGCAAGAAATAAATTGGCTCAACGTGCTAATAACAATGGCAATGAGGACTCAGCCTCAGAAGTAGAGTAGCTTATGGCAATTTATCTGGTAGGCGATATACAAGGTTGTTTTAACGAATTAACCGCCCTACTAGTGCAAGTCAATTTTGATGACAACAAAGATATCCTCTATCTTGCGGGCGACCTAGTCGCTCGCGGTCCTGATTCCCTTGCTACCTTACGCTTGGTCAAATCTCTTGGTGAAAGTGCCAAAGTTGTCTTAGGCAATCACGATTTACATTTATTAGCAGTTCATGCTGGCATTAAAAAAGCAAAAAAATCAGACAACTTATCGGTTCTATTGGCTGCGGATGATGTTGATGAGTTAATGACTTGGTTAGCAGCACAACCATTATTACAAAAAATTCCTAATATACATTCTCAAACAAAACAGCAAAGTAAAACGACCGATGCCTATATGAGCCATGCAGGGATCTCGCCGCAATGGCAACTAGCAGATGCCATTGAGCAAGCACAGTTCGTCCATACTAAGCTTGCCAGTAAAGAGCGCAATACTTGGTTAGCACATATGTATGGCGAAAAACCTCATAATTGGCAGCAAGCAAAAAGTGACATTGATAAGTTTCGTTATAGCATTAATGCCTTTACCCGCATGCGCTATTGCTTTAGTGACGGCTCACTTGAATTTAGCCAGAAAGAATCTCCTGAACATCATAATATGTCCAATAATATAGTGCCCTGGTATGAGTTATCACAAACTATCAATAATACTGCTTGGGTTTTTGGTCACTGGGCTTCATTAATGGGTCGCTGTTCACACGCTAATATTTATCCATTAGATACGGGGTGTGTTTGGGGGAATCAATTGACCATGCTTCGCTGGCATGATAAAAAACACTTCAGACAAGCAGCAATACTGAGCAGATAAAAACAAAGAATCCATAGCGGATATTTTTTCACTCATTATAATATTAACCGACGATAGAAATTAAATTAAATATTTCCTATTCCGCGCCGATACAAGCTAAGCTTGATAAATATCAAAACAAATTAACGTATTAACTAGGCAAGTAGCCTACCAATTGGGTGGATTCTATGAATTTAACTGTAGCTGTAAAAATTATTGGTGGCTTCGCCATTATTTCAATTTTACTGATAGTAATTAGTGTCATATCGTTATCTAATTTAAATACCATCAGCGAGTCAACTCAACGACAAAATACTCTGGCAATTCCAACCCTCAAAGCCAGTAATAAACTAGCCCTTGATTTGAGCCAAATGAATAATTTATCGCTAAAAGGCTACTACCAATTGGATCTCACCTTATTAGCCGAAGAGTTGCGCCATTTCAAGAATATTAACAGCCAATTCAGCCAACAAATATCAGATTTGAAACAAATAGTTGCTAGTGAGCAAGACTTATTGGCCAACTTAAATCAAGTTGACCAACTTTATGCTAATTTTTACAATGCCGGACTTGGCTTATTTAGTAACCATAAAACGAGTATCGTCCAAGAGCAGTTATTAATTGAAAAAATAGATATCTTAGAAGAAATAGCTGATGATACCGTTATGCTGCTGTTAGATTTAGCAGATCATGAATTGGCGGATACCAAACTTCAACGGACCATAAGCTTGAGTGAACACTTAGAAAATCAATTTAACTCCATTGTCTCTTCTGCTTTCGAATATCGTGATATCTTAGATCCTGGCACTGCCCAACTTATCGAGAGTGAACTGACTCGTAGCATCAGTGCCGCAAAAAAATCAGTTGATGATATTATCACTGAATTAAATATCCATGGTATTAATGACGTATCACAAGAAATAGCCTCAGCCTTTCGTGCCATGCAAAGCATGTTATCTCATGACAACGGTATCCTTGCTCATAAAACCAGGCAACTTGAAGCCAATAAACGAGCCGCGACAATGTTAGTGCAAGAAGAGAAAATTGCTAAGAAAGTTAACAAAATATTAGAGAAACAAATTGAATTAGCCAATAGCACGACTATTCAAGCTAGTCAATTGGTAGAGAATTCAGTCAGTAGTGGTAGTACACAAACCACAATTATCATGATTATTTCAATTATTGTGGCACTAATTATTGCTAGAGCTACCCTTATTGGTATTACTCGGCCACTAGCACGTGTTAATGAAATGCTTAATACTGTCGCTTCTGGTGACCTATCGATGAAGCTCGATGAAAGTGGCAATGATGAATTTTCTCAGCTATCAAGAAACTGCAATTTATTAATTGATAGCTTACGTAACCTGATTGAAGGTATTGTCAATCGTTCAGCGCAACTTGCTGCAGCGGCCGAGCAAACCTCAGCTGTTACCGCGCAAAGTACCACTGCAATTGAAGAGCAGCGCAATCAAGTAGAACAAGCAGCCTCTGCCACCACTGAAATGAGTAGTACCGCGCAAAGCGTACTGGCAAGTGCTACTGAAGCCTTAAAACAAATAAAGCATGCCGATGACGAAGCTGAGCGTGTTAAAGTTATTTCAGCGAGAAACCGCCAGACCATTGAGCAACTAGCCACCGAAGTTGAATCCGCATCTCAGGTTATCAATCAATTACAACAAGATAGCGCTTCAATCGGCGGAATATTAGATGTAATTCGTGGTATTGCCGAACAAACTAATTTATTGGCATTGAATGCGGCTATTGAAGCCGCACGGGCAGGTGAGCAAGGTAGAGGTTTTGCCGTTGTTGCTGATGAAGTACGGACGTTAGCCAGTAGGACGCAGAAATCAACCGCCGAAATTCAGACCATGATAGAAGCCCTGCAATCGGGTGCGGGTAAAGCAGTAACCGTAATGGATGCTGGCAAAGCGAAAGCCATTGATTGTGTGAGCCAAAGTGAAGAAGCCGACAAAGCACTTGAAATCATAACTCATGCAGTACATGAGGCCTTTGATCGTAGTTCACAAATAGCAACAGCTGCCGAAGAGCAAAGTGTGGTCGCCCATGAAATTAGTGAAAACCTGGAGTCTATTGTAACTATTGCCGAGCAAACCACTGCTGGCTCGCAACAAACAGCAGCATCAAGTAGTGAAGTTGCTCGTTTAGCAGAAGAACTACAACAATCAGTGCAAGAGTTTAAATTATAATGATAATTTTAAGTTGCAAGTAGAAGTTATACTTTAACTTGCAGCTTAAATCATACTTATGGTTGACATGTGGCGCGGTAACTATATAATGCCCCCAGCTTGAAGTTAGTTTATTTTTTTGTACACCATTTCGATGTTATCTCATGCTTACTTAGATAAGATATCTGTAACACGTCCTGATTTATAAGTAATAGCAACTCTTTTCAGCAAACCCGCTGCCTACTTTGTCTTAACGCAATAATGGCAGCACAATTACTCTTAAATATATATAGGATACAGATATGTCTACTACAACTGGTACAGTAAAATGGTTCAACGAAGCTAAAGGTTTTGGTTTTATCGAGCAAGAAAATGGTCCAGACGTTTTTGCTCACTTCAACGCTATCGTTGGTGACGGTTTCAAAACTCTTGCTGAAGGTCAAAAAGTTGAATTCACAGTAACTGAAGGTCAAAAAGGCCCTCAAGCTGAAAACATCGTTGCACTTTAATTTGTAATGTTTATGTTAGTTAACCATTAACTAACATAAAGATGTTAAAAAAGGGACATACCTGTAAAGGATGTCCTTTTTTGTTGCCTGTAATATACTTACTTCTATGCAAGCTGCTTTTGATACAACTTAATCTGCTACAACTTAATCTGCTCAAGCAGCATAAGACACCTTTATTGTACGTTCAACAAGCATTTACTACGTTCTCCCCTTTTAAACGCATATGAGGCTAGCAGATGCCAAAGATAGTTGCTAAATATTTATACCAATTCCACTAAGCTCTTGCCCACTTGTGGGGGTAAAATAGCCCAAGACTATGTTGCTCTCAATCCCACATAAGCCAGCTATTGGTCAATCGAGCGCCTGTCCTGCAATATTTTCCCTAAGCACAACAAGATCACAAACTTAATGAAAATGGTATTACTGATAACTTTGCTTTATCTCGTTAAATAGACACAAAAAAGGCCAGTACTTAAATAAGTACTCGCCTTATATTTTAATGAAGCGGATGAACCGCTTACATAGCTATGATGGCTTAGTCCGCTTTAATACGGGTAATATCTGCACCTAAACCTTGTAACTTACCTTCGATACAAAGGTAGCCACGGTCGATATGATAAATACGGTCAACCTGGGTTGGTGATTTAGCCACTAACCCAGCAATGACCAGGCTGGCTGAGGCCCGTAAATCCGTCGCCATCACTTGTGCGCCATTTAGGCTACTAACGCCCTTAACTATGGCGGTATTACCTTCTAAGGTGATATCAGCGCCCATACGTTGTAATTCTGGTACATGCATAAAACGATTTTCAAAAATAGTTTCAATAACTGTTGCCGTGCCTTCAGCCAAGACATTCATGGTCATAAACTGTGCTTGCATATCGGTCGGGAAGGCAGGGTATGGAGCAGTTGTGATATTTACTGCTTTGGCAGGAGCCGTCATCTCTAGCTCAATCCAATCTTTTCCGGTAGTGATTTTAGCACCCGCTTCTTGTAATTTACTTAATACTGCTTCCAAAGTAGTGGGGTCAGTATTTAAACACCTAATATGGCCTTGAGTAACAGCAGCAGCCACTAAGAAGGTCCCTGTTTCTATGCGATCAGGCATAACTGTGTACTCTGACCCCCTCAGTTCACTGACACCTTCAATGGTTAAGGTCTCAGTACCAGCGCCGGTAATTTTAGCGCCCATACTGGTCAAGCAACTAGCAAGATCAACAATTTCTGGCTCACGCGCCGCATTTTCAATAACGGTAATACCTTCGGCTAACGCCGCTGCCATCATTAAGTTTTCTGTACCGGTAACACTGACTGTGTCCATAAAAATAGTGGCACCCGTTAAACGGCCTTCTTTTTTAGCCACAATATAACCGTCTTCAACGCTAATATCAGCACCCATCAGTTTTAACCCTTGAATATGCAGGTTTACTGGTCTTGCGCCAATGGCACAACCACCGGGCAAAGAAACTTCGGCATGGCCCATACGAGCAAGTAAGGGACCAAGCACTAATATAGAGGCACGCATTGTTTTAACTAAATCATAAGGCGCACGACAAGTATCAATAGTGCTGGCATCAATCATTAAGGTGTCTTCACCAAGCCACTCACTTTTAGCACCTAACTGACCTAATAACTTAACCGTGGTTAAAATATCATTAAGCTGAGGTACATTACTAAACACGATTGGTGTTTTAGATAACAATGCCGACATTAAGATAGGAAGAGCAGCGTTTTTTGCCCCAGAGATCACGACATCGCCGCGTAGTGGTTTACCACCAATAACTTTAAATGCGTCCAAAATAACTACTACTTACTTAAAATGATGAAAAAATATCGAGTCAGTATACACAAAAATGCCTAGCATTAAAAAGCTAGGCATTAAAAATACGATTTAGTAACAACTTAACTTAACTATTGAATAATTTATCACGTTGCCATTGCGCTTTATTAAAGGTTTTCACGGTTATCGCGTGTATTGTGCCATCTTTTATAATATCAGCTAAAGGCTTAAGCACCGCTTGTTGACGTTTAACACGGCTTAAGTCATCAAACATATCACTCACCGCATTAATACGACATTGTGAACCATCAAACTTCACATGCACTTCATCAAGCTCTAGTGCCTCATTAATCAATTTACTTACTAATTCTTCAATTTCACCAACTTCCAAGGGAGTCTCCTTTGTTCGTTATTATTAGGGTTACTAATCACATGCTATCGGCAATAAACCGTTCACGCCACTTAAGCTAATCAGTTTAGTTAATTTCTCAGGAATATTACTAAAACTTAATTGGCAAGTGTAACGATAAGCCTGCTCTAAAAGATAAAACAACCAAGCAAGGCCAGCAGTATCAGCTTTACTTACTTGGCTTAAATCAACGTTCACCGGACCATGGGCAAACCAATTAACATATTCACTTTTTTTGATTTCTGCAACACTATGGCGAGTTAACTCACCAGAGATAGTAAGAGTACCATGATTTAGAACTATATTCGCTTTACTCACTATTTACCCTTGTTGTGCTTTTTTTACCGTGGTGCCGCCTTTGGCTGCACGACTTTTAAAGACAATGTCTTTAGTGCTTTTTCTTTTTAATAACTCAGTCACATAAGGTAGGCCCTTTTGCCTGATCAGACCACTTAACTCTACTTGCTTTGAGTCCAGTAAACTTATTCCTTCTGCTACCATATCAAAGGCTTGCCACTGCTTAGTTTTTTTATTAAGTCTTACTTTGAAAGCGACATTAATATTCGCTCTACCAGACATGATAATGCGTGTATTCACCGCAACTATTCTTTTACCCGCAAAGGATTTTTCTGGAAAAAATTCTACCGGCTGATTATCATATAAAGTAAATACTTGTGCATAAGAGCTAACTAAATATTCACGAAAAACAGGAACAAATGCACGACGTTCCGCATCAGTCGTTTTCTTTAAGTGTTTACCAATGACTTTGAAAGCGGCATATTGATGGTTGATATAAGGCATAAGTTCTTCTCGAACAATATCCTTAAGCAAGTTAGGGTTTGCTCTAATGGCTTGCTGCTCGCTAGCAAAACGCTTAAAGGTCTGTTCGGCAGCACCTCGTATCAGTTTGTAAGGATTACTCTGGTCAATCAGACGTCGTGCAGGCTCTGTCGACAACTTAGTTGCCTGAGCAGGTAGTTTAGTTGCCGCTACTTCACTATTAGCCATCACATTCTGGCTGAGTATAAAACTGATGAGTAGACTAAAAAAAACCTTACCCTTATTATTAAAAAATTTACTTAAACTCACTTACTTACTCCTCACCACTTCCTTGGCTAAATAAAAACTGTCCTATTAATTCTTCTAACACCAAGGCAGGCCTTGTGTCTTCAATATAATCACCTGGTTGTAAAGTATCAACCGAGTCATCAACAAAGCCTGGTTGCAGACCCAGATATTGTTCGCCTAATAAACCGGCCGTTAAGATTGCCACAGAAGTAGCCTCGGATAACTGATTGTACTGAATTTTAATATCAAGGGTCACTACTGGGGTATAGTCTTCGTCATCTAACGAAATATTGCTAACACGGCCAATAACAACACCACCAATTTTAATGGGCGAACGCACTTTTAAGCCACCTATATTATCGAACTTAGCGAAGAGCTGATAACTTTCACCACCAGCACCAAAGCCCGAATTAGCGACCTTCACCGATAACATTAATAAGGCTGCCAGACCTAAGGCAACAAATAAACCTACCAATAATTCTACTTTCTTAGACACCATGTCTTTCACCAACGCCTTGTAATAAAAAATTCAATAAAAACATCTAACGGAGTAATTCTTTAGCTCACTACTTTACGAACATTAGCGCCGTTAAAATAAAATCTAGACACAAAATCAATAATGACGATTGTACCACAGTAGAGGTTGTTGCCCGACTGATGCCCTCAGACGTGGGCTCACAATCATAGCCTTTGTATACCGCTATCCACATCACTACAAAAGCAAAAACAATACTTTTTATAACGCTATTAAGGATATCTTTTTCAAAATCGACTTGTTCTTGCATCACTGACCAAAAAGTTCCGCTATCAACACCCAACCAATTAACACCAACAACATGAGCACCGAGTATGCCTACCATAGAGAAAATTGCCGTTAATAAAGGTAAACTGATAAAACCTGCCCAAAAGCGTGGTGCAATAATTCGCCTTAACGGATCAATGGCCATCATCTCTAAACTTGATAATTGCTCAGTGGCTTTCATTAAACCTATTTCAGCTGTTAATGCTGAGCCGGCACGGCCAGCAAATAGTAAACCGGCAACCACAGGACCAAGCTCTCGTAATAACGACAAGGCCACCATAGGGCCTAAGCTAGCTTCTGCGCCATAGCCCACTAGAATAGTATAACCTTGTAAAGCTAATACCATACCAATAAAGGTGCCAGACACTATAATTATCAATAAAGACAAGACACCAACACTATAAAGTTGCTGGATAAGTAAGGGAGTACCTTTACGCACATTAGGCACATGCACTATCGCAGAGACCAACAAGATTACCGCTCGACCTAAACCACTTATCATACTAAGGGTTTGTTTACCTAAATAATGTAACTGCTGCACTATTTTTCGCCTCGAATAAGCTTCATTTACTCACTCTTCTAATAAGTTCATCACGATAAGCAGGTGCTTCATAATGAAAGGGTACTGCGCCATCAGCGTCACCTTGTATAAACTGCTGTACCAAAGGCGAGCTATCTTGACGTATCTGCTCAGGTGTACCATGGCCAATGACCTTCTTTTCAGCAACAATATAAATATAATCAGCAATACTCATCACTTCAGGTACGTCATGTGAAACAACCACTGAAGTTAATCCTAACGCGTCGCTTAATGAACGTATTAACCGCACAATAACCCCCATAGAAATAGGATCTTGGCCAGCAAAAGGCTCATCATACAAGATAAGTTCTGGATCCAAAGCAATTGCGCGTGCTAATGCCACTCGACGAGCCATGCCGCCAGAAAGTTCGCTGGGCTGTAAGTGCCTTGCGCCACGTAAACCAACCGCTTCAAGTTTCATTAAGACGATTTTTTCAATGATATTTTCAGATAATTTGGTGTGTTCACGAATGGGAAAAGCGATATTGTCAAAAACACTCATGTCGGTAAATAAGGCGCCACTTTGAAAGAGCATGCTCATTTGTTTACGTACTTCATATAAATCTGCACGAGATAACAAGGGAATATTTTTTCCAGCAAAGAGTATATTACCACTTTCTGGTTTTAATTGTCCGCCAATTAAACGCAACAAGGTGGTTTTACCTATGCCACTTGGACCCATGATTGCGGTAACTTTTCCCTTGGGAATTGACAGGCTGATATTGTCAAAAATAACTCGCTCACCTCGTTTAAAAGTAAGGTTTTCAATTTCCACCAAGTTTGCTTCAAATGCAGAGTTTATCATTGTTCAACGTCACTGTTTATGTATTGCCTAATTCTACATGGACAAGGCCCGCCATAGAATTGATTTAATAGCCGATGATTTTACCTGAGCAAGAACAATTGTTCATTAACAATTAACCAATAACAGGGTAATAAATGTAAAAGAATTAGGTTAATTTGTAATAAAGTGTTCGTTTTTGCTTAAAAGTAAGACAAAAGAATATTATTTTCCTTTTAGTCGCATTATTTACTTCTTTTTTGCGCTACAACCAGCGACAATTTACCCCCTACCTTGGAGTCATTAATGCTAGAACACATTTTTATATTACTCATTGCCCTTGTGGCATTAGTTTGGAGCGCCGATAAATTCGTTTTTGGTGCATCATCATTAGCGAGAAATTTAGGCATTTCACCAATGATAATTGGTTTAACCATCGTCGCTATGGGCTCTTCAGCACCTGAGATGATGGTAGCTACAACGGCGTCATTACAAGGTAATATCAACACCGCCATTGGTAACGCCATAGGCTCAAATATTACCAACATTGCTTTGGTTCTTGGTATTACCGCCTTGTTAAAACCTTTAACCGTTTCATCACAAACAATAAAACGTGAAATTCCACTTGTTTTAGCCATCACAGCATTAGGATATTGGTTACTCATTGATAACCACTTTAGTTTTTATGAAGGCATTATTTTAATAACTGGTTTTGCTATTTACATCATTGCCCTACTGGTAATTACCCTAAAGAAAACCCAAGGTAAACCCAGTGATGATCCGTTAATTATTGAAGCTGAACATGATGTTGCTCCGGCAGTAAGTATGAAATTAACTTTACTTTGGCTAGGAGTTGGTATCATTGTATTACCATTAAGTGCGAGCTTTTTGGTTGATTCTTCGGTATTTATTGCTAAAGCTTACGGTATTAGTGACTTAGTTATTGGCTTAACCATTATTGCTATAGGTACTAGCCTACCTGAGCTCGCGGCGTGTATTATGAGTATTATCAAAAAGGAAGACGATTTAGCCTTAGGCAATATCATTGGCTCAAACATCTTTAATATTTTAGCGGTATTACCCATAGCGGCTCTTATTGCTCCAGGCGATATTGATAGTTTAGCCGCCAGTAGGGACGCCCCCTATATGTTAGGTGTTACTTTATTGCTATTTTTCTTATGTTTCAGTCGCCGTATGGGTGCATTTAGAATTACTCGTGCAAAAGGCGTATTATTACTGTTAAGCTTTATTGCTTATCAAGTGTTACTTTTTGGCCAATTATCATCATAAGAGCTGATATAAATTAATCATTATGAAAAATTTCAAACAGTTAGCAAAAAACGTAATTGAGATTGAGCAGCAAGCCATTGCTGAATTAGTGCAATATATTGATGATAGCTTTGAACTTGCCTGCCAACTCATGTTCCATTGTAAAGGTCGAGTGATCGTTATTGGTATGGGCAAGTCAGGTCATATTGGCGGTAAAATAGCCGCGACCCTCGCCAGTACCGGTACACCCTCATTTTTTGTCCACCCTGGCGAAGCCAGTCATGGCGATTTAGGTATGATCACCAGCAATGATGTCGTCTTGGCCATCTCCTATTCAGGCGAAACCAGTGAAGTGCTCGCCATCATCCCGGTTATTAAACGCATTGGCGCGAAATTAATTTCAATGACAGGTAATACTGATTCGACCCTAGCTAAATTAGGCGATACCCATATTTGTATTAAGGTCTCCGCTGAAGCTTGTCCCCTTGGTTTAGCCCCAACATCAAGCACTACAGCAACCTTAGTGATGGGCGACGCGTTAGCTGTCGCTTTACTTAATGCTAGGGACTTTACCGCAGAGGATTTTGCCTTATCACATCCTGGTGGTAGTTTAGGTAAGCGCTTATTATTACGCTTAAATGATATTATGCACCAAGACGAACGTGTGCCAGTGGTTACTGAACATGCTCTTATCAAAGATGCCTTGGTGGAAATGTCATTAAAGGGTTTAGGCATGACTGCGATAGTGAATGATGAGCAAAAATTAGTTGGCTTATTTACTGATGGCGATCTTCGCCGGGTATTAGATAATAGAATAGATATACACAGTGATAGTATCAGCACGGTAATGACGCTCAACCCGCAGGTTGCGCAAAGTGACATGCTCGCTGCGCAGGCCTTAAAAATAATGGAAGATAAAAAAATTAACGGACTAATTATTGTCGATAACAACAATATCCCCGTTGGTGCCATGAATATGCATGATCTATTACGTGCTGGAGTACTTTAATGAATACCTTATACGGAGAGGTGCAAAGCAACATTCTAGCTAAAGCTGAAAAAATAAAGTTACTCGTTTGTGATGTTGACGGCGTATTTTCTGACGGTAGAATATATCTGGGTAACGATGGTGAAGAGCTAAAAGCATTTCACACAAAAGATGGCTTTGGCATAAAAGCCTTAGGTGCTAGTGGTGTTGCTGTTGCTATTATTACTGGCAGAAACTCTACTATCGTGGCCAATCGTATGAAAGCTTTACAGGTAGCGCATATTATTCAAGGTCAAGAAGATAAATTACCGGCATTAATTGACTTAGCTCAGCAATTAAATATTGACCTTACAGAGGTAGCCTACATAGGTGATGATGTCCCTGATTTATCTTGTATTAAAACTGTTGGCTTAGGAATTAGTGTATTCGATGCTCATCCGCTAGTATTACGGGGCGCTGATTACACTACTTTTACTCGCGGCGGTTTTGGCGCTGTGCGGGAAATATGTGACTTAATTATGCAAAGTCAAGGTAACTTGGACCACGCTACAGGCGCTAGTGTATGAGCCGATTAAATAGCCTAGCGCTATTTGTTTTACTGCTTAGCGCACTAATCTATGGCATTATTGAATGGCGCACGGCATCAATAGAGCAAGATACTTTAATCGTTGATGAACAGCGCCCTGACTTTATCGCCGAGAAACTACAAAGTAAAATTTATAGTAAATCGGGACAATTGTCTCACACCATTGAAGCAGAACGAATGGAACATTATGCAGATTTGGAGGTGAGTTACTTTGAAGCGCCACTTTATACTTTATATCCACAAAAACAAGGTAAACCGTGGAAAATTAGTGCCCAAGAAGCAACACTGTACAAAGATAATCGTGTTGAATTGAAAAGGCAGGTGCTTATTCAAGCAACTGAAATTGATAGCTTAATAAAAGAGATTCACTGCAAAGAAATCGTATTAGATTTAAAAACCAACATTATTAGTTCAGAGCAAGCCGTTATTGTGGTCGGCAGGGATTTCACCATGTACGGCTCAGGATTAATTATCGATTTGAACACTAAACAAATGACCCTAACCCAGCATGAACGCACAATTTATAAGAAACATGATGATAGCTAATTTATACCAAAGTACCTTGAAAGTACTAGCCCTAACTTGCAGCCTATTCTTATTTACTAATGCCCACGCGGCTAAAAAAGATTTAGAGCAAGAAATTACCATTAAATCACAACGACAATCTGCCGACCTTAAAAACAAAATTGCCAGTTATTTAGATAATGTCAGTATTAGACAAGGCTCTATTTCCATTACCGCAGATATAGTTAAGGTATTTAGTCGTATTGATAAAAAAACCGGTGAAAAAAATGATACCTATTTAGCCAAAGGAAATCCTGCCACCTTTGAGCAGCGACTAGAAGACGGTAGCTTAATTAGCTTACAAGCCGATGAAATAACCTATACCCCTAACGCTCATATGATCAAGATTTCAGGTAATGCGCTGGTCAAGCAAGCGGGTAGTGAGGTCAGTGGTGATATAATCACTTATAATACCTTAAGCGAAAAACTAGAAGCACAGGGCTCTGATAACCAGTCTGTTACCACCATACTGCAACCAACAATATTAAAGAAACAAAAAGAAACTCACGAAAAGTCTAAAGCGGAACAATCCGCTGATAACGTAATTGAGCAAGAAGCAGATAAAAAAGGTAATGGCAGTGGCTACTAATATCGATAGTAAACCCTCGGTAAACACGTTAATTGCCGAGGGTTTATCTAAGTCCTATAAAAATAGACAGGTTGTTAAAAATGTCAGTTTACAAGTTAATGCTGGGCAAATAGTTGGCTTATTAGGACCCAATGGCGCTGGCAAAACCACCTCCTTTTATATGATTGTTGGCTTAGTCCCCAATGATGGTGGCACTATCAAACTCAATGGCCAAGACTTAACACTTATTCCTATGCATGAAAGAGCCCGCATGGGCATAGGTTATTTACCGCAAGAAGCATCAATTTTTAGAAAACTCACCGTTAGTGATAATATCATGGCTATCTTACAAATACGTAAAGAGCTTACTGAAACACAACGCGCGGAAAAACTTGAACACCTGTTAGAAGAGTTTCATATTTGTCATATCAAAGATAATACCGGCATGAGCTTGTCAGGTGGTGAAAGACGACGCGTTGAAATTGCCCGAGCATTAGCGGCTGAGCCACAATTTATTTTATTAGATGAACCCTTTGCTGGTGTTGACCCTATTTCGGTTGGCGACATTAAAAAAATAATATTACAATTAAAAGAGCGCGGCATAGGTATATTAATCACCGACCATAATGTTAGAGAAACTTTAGACGTTTGTGAGCATGCCTATATCGTTAGCCACGGTGAAATAATTGCCCAAGGCAATGCCGAGCAAATTCTTGCTAATCAAAAAGTGAGAGATGTATACCTTGGCGAACAATTCACGCTATAGTAAGGCTATACTAAAGCGAAAATGACTAGCTTTAAGCAGAACAATTTAAGAGCAAAGTAGTGATAGATTAGCAAACTATAACTACTAAGAATAATAAATAGGAAATCATATAACCTAGATGCGACCTACACTACAGCTCCGTATTGGACAACAATTAACCATGACTCCGCAGTTGCAACAAGCAATCAAGCTGTTGCAACTGTCAACGTTAGAATTACAACAAGAAATTCAAGAAGTATTAGAGAGCAATCCATTACTTGAGCTTGATGAAAAAGTTGAAAATGAAAATACTAGCGATGAAAACAATCTTGAAGAAGCATTTACAACCAGTGTCTCTGAAACTAACACTGAGCTGACAACAAGTGACGGGAGTGAAGAGCAACCAGCAAGTATTGACGAAATCAGTACCACTGAGGCCATGGAAAAAAAGGAAATACCCGAAGAACTAAATATCGATACCACCTGGGAAGAAAGTTACAGTGCTGGCGTTTCAAATACCGGCGCAGTTAGTAGCCCTGCCGATGATTATACCTATCAAGGGGAAACCACGGACTCCATTCAAGATCATCTATTGTGGCAAATGGAATTAACGCCTTTCACTGATACCGATAAAACCATCGCTATTGCCATTATTGAAGCAGTTGATGATGCCGGTTATTTAACCGTATCACCAGAAGAAATTCTAGAAAGTGTCGGTACAGAAGGGCTAGAGCAGGATGAAGTTGAAGCGGTCTTAAAACGTATTAATATGTTTGACCCTATTGGCGTCGCTGCTCGCTCAATTGCTGATTGTTTACTTATTCAGTTGAATCAATTTAGTGCTGATACCCCTTATCTGAAAGAAAGTAAACTCATTATCAATGAACATATTGATTTACTTGGTAACCGAGATTACCGTCAGTTAATGCGTAAAACCAAATTAAAAGAAGATCAACTGCGTGAAGTTATGCGTTTAATTCAAAGCTTAAATCCTCGTCCAGGTGATGCGGTAATTAAAGGTAATAACCAATACGTTATTCCTGATGTTACCGTTGAAAAGAAAAATGGTCGCTGGGTGGTTGAGTTAAATTCGGACACGGCACCAAAACTCTCTATTAATAAGCAATATGCGGCCATGTCTAAAACAATGAAATCATCAACTAATGATGGTCAATTTATTAGATCAAACTTGCAAGAAGCCAAATGGTTTATTAAGAGCTTAGAATCTCGTAATGACACCTTACTCAAGGTGTCCAATTGCATAGTTCAGCGTCAGCAAGGATTTTTAGAGCATGGTGCTGAAGCCATGCTTCCTATGGTGCTCAATGATATTGCTGAAGCTGTTGATATGCACGAATCCACCATATCTCGAGTGACCACGCAAAAATACATGCACACACCAAGAGGGATTTTTGAGTTAAAATACTTCTTCTCCAGCCATGTTAGTACCGAAAATGGTGGTGAATGTTCATCGACCGCAATTCGTTCTTTAATTAAAAAACTTATCTTAGCGGAAACACCTGCTAAACCGTTAAGTGACAGCAAAATGGCTGATATACTGGCCGAGCAGGGAATAAAAGTGGCGCGACGGACTATTGCTAAATACCGAGAATCATTAGCGATACCACCATCAAACCAACGTAAGAGTTTACTTTAAAACACTACCATAAAAGGATCATGCTTATGCAAATTAATCTTTCTGGCCATCATGTAGAAGTAACAAGTTCATTACGAAAATATGTTGATAGCAAGTTCTCAAAACTAGAACGACATTTTGATCATATCAATAATATTCATGTCGTACTTACCGTAGAAAAGCTTAACCAAAAAGCAGAAGCCAATATCCATATTAATGGCGGTGAAGTGTTTGCCTCAGCAGTTAACGGCGACATGTATGCTTCTATTGATACTCTAGTTGATAAACTTGATCGACAAATCCTTAAGTATAAAGGTAAGATAGCTCAGCACTAAGCTTAGCTAAATCATGAATACGCTTTAAAGTAATTAAAGCCGATAAATCTGGCGCCCTAAGCTAAATGAATTAGCACAGTTGGGCGCCTAAAATAATTAACACCATTATGCAATTATCAGAAATATTAACAACAAGCTGTACCACTTGTGATGTAGAAATCACCAGTAAAAAACGTATTTTAGAAAAAATTTGTCAACTCGCTGCCAAGCAAATCGGTGATATAGAACAAGATGATCTGCTAGAAAGTTTACTTAATAGAGAAAAAATGGGTAGTACCGGCATAGGAAACGGCATTGCCATACCCCATGGTCGATTACCTAATGCCAATAAAGCTGTCGCAGTGTTAATAACAACAGAACAAGCTATTGATTTTGATGCCATAGATAATAGGAATGTAGATGTTTTTATTGCCTTATTTGTGCCGGAAAATAGCTGTAAAGAACACTTAATTACCCTACAAAGTATCGCTAAATTATTTAGTAATAAAAAGATGATTAAGCGAGTTCGCAAATGCCATGATAATCAAGCACTCTATAACCTAATTCAACAAGCTAGTAATACCCTAGATGCCATATAGTAAAGTACACGGATATAAGATATAAGAATGAAACTAATCATAGTTAGTGGCCGCTCTGGCTCGGGTAAATCAGTTGCCCTACGCGTATTAGAAGATCTTGGTTATTATTGTGTCGATAACATTCCAATTAACCTCTTACCGGCATTAATCCATACGGTTATCAATGACTATGAAAACGTTGCCGTCAGTTTAGATGTACGAAATTTACCAAAAGATCCCGAAGATATTCCTGAAATCATTGCCTACTTACCTAGAGCAGTAGACGTTAATACCTTATTTCTTGATGCCGATGATAAAGACTTAATCAGGCGTTTTAGTGAAACACGTCGTTTGCACCCCCTTATAAAAGAGAATATGACCCTTGAGCAAGCGATTACCCGAGAAAAGTCATTATTAGAGCCGATATCAACGAATGCTGACTTATACATAAATACTAGCCAACTTACCCCTCATCAACTTGCTGATTTAGTCAGGGAAAGGATTTTAGGCAAAAAGACCGGTTCCATGGTACTGGTCTTTAAATCGTTTGGTTTTAAACACGGTATTCCAATCGATGCCGATTATGTTTTTGACGCGAGGTTTTTACCTAATCCTTTTTGGGAGAAATCACTGAAGGGCAAAACAGGGGTTGATGCCGAGGTCAAAGATTTTCTTGCCAGCCAAGCGATAGTCACTAAGTTTATTTGGCAAATTAACAGTTTTATGATGACATGGTTACCACACTTAGAACGCAACAATCGTAGTTATGTCACCATAGCTATTGGTTGTACCGGTGGCAAACATAGATCAGTTTATATCGCAGAAATGCTAGCCAAGAATTTTCGTAAAGAGCGCGAAGATATTCAAACGCACCATAGAGATATTCATATAAAATCAACTTAATAAGTGAGCAGAATAATGGGTGCTATAGTATTGCCAAAAAAATCCCAACAAGTGACCATTTGTAATAAGTTGGGTTTGCACGCTCGTGCAGCCACTAAACTTGCACAATTAAGCCAAAAATTTTCCGCACAAATCACCCTAGAATTAGCGGGAAAAAAAGCCGATGCAGGGAGTATTATGGCGCTGATGCTATTAGCTGGTGGCCAAGGAAAAACAGTTAATATCACCGCACAAGGCGAAGATGCACAACTAGCGTTAACTGAAATATGCCAACTTATTTCTGATAAATTTGATGAAGCTGAATAAATAAACCGACTAAAAAAGTATCTATCTCAAGATTAAAAAGCTGATAAAAACACTAAGTTACGATAAACTTACGCTGATTTTCAGCTGTTTCCCAAAGAAAGCTGTTTTCTTTTATCCTTAAGTAATCCTCAGTTTCGCTACTTTCACAGCGACACATTCTTACAGGGTTTTCGGTGTACTAAATAGCAAAGAGGCAGAGTAGGCTATGCCAGAAGTATCAGAACAAGAATTTAACCAACAAAGGTTACAACAAGTTAACGAAGCGCTTAGCAGTGGTATGTTCGTCTATGTACGAAAACTGCTGCAACATATGCCGGCCTTCGATCTAGCCCTTATTTTAGAGTCTTCCACAGCAAAAAATCGACCGGTACTTTGGCAACTTATTGATCCTGATTTTCATGGTGAAGTGCTCGAAGAACTTAATGAGGAAGTCCGTAAAGGCATTCTTACCAGCATGCCGCCTGAAAAGCTTGCAGCGGTTGCCGAAGGCATGGACATTGATGATTTAGCTGAAGTTTTACGTACATTACCTGACAATATTTATAACAAAGTCCTCGAGTCGATGGACTCACAAGACCGTAGCCGGGTCGAAACCGCATTATCTTATGAAGAAGATACTGCTGGTGGCATAATGAATACCGATACTATCACCTTGCGTCCCGATGTAAGTGTTAAGGTAGTATTACGCTACTTGCGTCTCAAAGGTAACCTGCCAGATGCCACTGACTCCTTCTATGTCGTTGACCGTAACAATCGTTTTATTGGTGTGGTATCTCTTGCTGCCATAGTAACAGCCAAGGCAGAAGCTATCGTCTCTTGTTTGATTAATGCGGAAGTAGAAGCAGTGCAAGCAAATATGGATGAGCAAGATGTTGCCCAGCTGTTTGAACGTCACGATTGGTTTTCTGCTCCCGTAATTGATGAGCAAGGTCACTTACTCGGTCGGATAACCATTGATGACGTAATTGATATCATCCGTGAGAATGCCGAACACTCTATGATGAGTATGGCGGGTTTAGACGATGAAGCAGATACATTTGCCCCGGTAATTAAAAGTACTAAGCAGCGCACATTATGGCTGGGGGTAAACCTGATCACCGCATTGATGGCTGTTGCCGTGACCAGTATGTTTGAAGATGTCTTTCAACAATTGGCTATTTTAGCCGTATTGAACTCTTTGGTGCCCAGTATGGGTGGTGTTGCTGGTAATCAAACCTTAACCTTGGTTATCCGTGGTATGGCATTAGGTCATGTCGGTGACAGTAATGCCCGGGCACTACTGAGTAAAGAAGTAGCGATCGGCTTTTTAAATGGCATTATTTGGGCGACATTAATTGCCACGGTCGTAGCGATATGGAAACAAGATTTAATGCTTGGTGGTGTCATTGCTTTCGCCATGTTGATGAATATGACCGCCGCTGGACTTGCTGGTGTCAGTATTCCATTGATATTAAAACGCATGAAGATTGACCCTGCGCTGGCTGGTGGCGTTATTCTTACCACAGTGACCGATGTCCTGGGTATTTTTGCTTTCCTAGGCACCGCAACGCTGTTTCTTACATAAAAAGTTTTACCTAGTAATAGTGACTTAGCTAAATATTAATCAAAAAAAAGCGTTATCTAATCAAATAGATAACGCTTTGTTATTATTGCTGAAGTAATAAGTTTACTTACTAATGTCCGGCGACTTGCATCTCATCAATCAAAATTGAACCGGTGTGGATACTACCGCGTAAATCAACATCAGAGCCAACAGCAACAATACCTTTAAACATCTGCGCTAAATTCCCGGCAATAGTAATTTCACTCACTGGGTAAGCAATTTCACCATTTTCAACCCAAAATCCAGCCGCACCACGAGAGTAATCACCATTGATAATATTAACGCCTTGACCCATTAGTTCGGTCACCAGTAAACCTGTTCCTAGGGTTTTTAACATAGCATCAAAACTACCATCATGACCTTTGGCGTCAACCAGCCAATTATGAATACCGCCAGCATGGCCTGTGGTAGTTAGCCCAAGCTTACGGGCGGAATAGCTAGTCAATAAATAAGTTTGTAAGGCACCCTGACTAATAATTTCTCGATCTTGGGTTAATACGCCTTCACTATCAAAAGCACTACTGGCTAACGCCCTAGCAATGTGAGGTCTTTCACTGATATTTAAAAACTTAGGAAAAACATCGTTACCAATGGCATCAAGTAAAAAAGAGGATTTACGATATAAGTTGCCACCACTGATAGCGGCAATAAAGTGTCCCCAAATAGTATTGGCAATATCCGCTCTAAATAATACCGGAACTTTACTGGTCGCTATTGTTTGTGGGTTTAGACGAGATAGCACCTCTTGTGACGCTTGCAAACCAATATTTTTGGCACTTTCTAGTAAAGCAAAATCACGATTAACCGTGTACGCATAATCCCGCTCCATATCGTCACCGTCACTAGCAATCATCACACAGCTTAAACTATGGCGAGTACTTGGGTAGCCCACCAACTGGCCATGACTATTACCATAAACTTTAAAACCCGAAAAACTATCAAAGCTGGCACCGTCTGAATTACTAATACGAGCATCTACTGCTAAGGCGCTTTCCTCACACTCTTTGGCCAGATCAATCGCCTCTTCGGTACTTATTTCATGTGGATGATATAAATCCAAGTCCAGTGGCTGCATTGCCAACAGTGCTTTATCTGCTAAACCCGAACAATCATCAACCGAGGTGTACTTGGCAATATTTACTGCCGCAGTAACCGTTTTAGTCAATGCTTGCTCTGACAAGTCTGCCGTTGAAGCACTGCCTTTACGCCCTTGTCGATAAACAGTAATGCCTAAAGCGCCATCATTAGTAAATTCAACATTTTCCACTTCACCCATACGGGTACTTACACTTAAACCTTGTTGGCGACTCATCGCTACTTCAGCACCATCGGCGCCAAGAGATTTAGCGAGTTCAAGAACAGTGGCAACACGTGCTTTAACTTCGCTAAGTTGTTGTCTGATTGGATCATGGGATTTAGAGGCTGGGGTCATATTGGTTTCTACTTTCTCTTTTCTTTTTAAGGATTAACAAGGCTAAAACAGCAACTTAGCCTATTAAGTACTGGGCACTATCGAGATTAAATTTCCTAATTTCTTAGCGTGACTGGGCTAGACAGCACTCGCCGCGAATAAACCCCTTTATCTCGAACAAGGTTTGACCGCGAAAGATCAACAGCCCCGATAAATTTAATGATATAATAAGGCTAATTATTATTTATTTTACCATGGTATTAGACATTATTATGCCCCAGTCAGCCAACGATATCGACGATTCATCAGAAGAAATAGAAGAAGAATTTAAAAGTAAAACCGAAATTAAGCGTGAAATGCATAAATTACAAGATTTCGGCCAAAGCTTAGTGGATATGTCTAAGCATCAGCGTAGTCGTTTGCCTTTAACCGAAGAGCTAAAATATGCTATGGTTTTAGCTGACAAGATCGCCAATAAACATGAAGCTTTACGCCGTCACATTCGTCATATTGGTAAAATATTATTTGAAACCGACCTAGAGCCAATTCACCATGCTATCGAAGTGATGGCCAATAAACATCAACAAGAAACAGCAAAATTTAATCGCTTAGAAAGTATTAGAGATGAATTAATTGCCCAAGGTAATGATGCTGTTGAAGCTTTAATTAGTGAATTCCCACAAATTGAACGTCAAAAAATCAAGCAGTTAGTACGTAACGCAGTAAAAGAGAAAAAAGCCGAGAAACAAGGTAAGCATTATAAAAGCTTATTCATTTACCTAAAAGCGAACGCCTAATAAAAATCCTGAAACGCTCAGCGCGAGTCACTATGCAGCAAGCACTCATTGAAAAATCAGTGCTTGCTGCATAGAAAGGGCTAACTACTGGGTACCACCAATTGTTATTTCATCAATTTTCAAGGTCGGTTGACCGACACCAACCGGTATACTTTGGCCATCTTTACCACAAATACCAACACCGGCATCAAGTTTTAAGTCGTTACCAACCATACTGATCCGTTTCATTGCATCGGGACCATTGCCTATTAAAGTAACACCTTTTACCGGTGAGGTTATTTCACCATCTTCAATTAAATAAGCTTCTGAGGTGGTAAAAACGAACTTACCCGACGTGATATCAACCTGACCTCCGGCAAAGTTTGGTGCAAAAATACCTTTTTTCACCGACTTAATAATATCTTCAGGGCTAGACTCTCCTGCTAACATATAAGTATTTGTCATGCGTGGCATAGGTAAATGGGCATAAGATTCACGTCGGCCATTACCTGTTGGCTGCACGCCCATTAAGGCTGCATTATGCTTATCTTGCATGTAACCTTTTAAGATACCCTTTTCAATTAAGACGTTATATTGCCCAGGTGTACCTTCATCATCTATAGTGATAGAGCCACGGCGGTTAACTAAGGTACCATCATCAACAATGGTACAAAGTTCAGATGTCACTTTTTGACCGATTTTACCTGAAAAGGCTGACGAGCCTTTACGGTTAAAATCGCCCTCTAAACCATGGCCAACCGCTTCATGTAATAATACGCCAGGCCAGCCGGCACCCAATACCACAGGGTAAGTGCCTGCAGGGGCTTCAATGGCCACTAAGTTGACTAACGCTTGTCTAACTGACTCTTCAGCATACGCAAGGTAACGTGCTTTGTTATCACCCGGCTCAACTTCAAAGAAGTAACTATAATCAGTACGTGCGCCACCACCGGCACTCGCTCGCTCACGCTTGCCATTGTCTTCAACTAAGACTGAACAATTTAATCGCACTAACGGCCGAATATCCGTAGCGTAAGTACCATCACTAGCACTGATTAAAATAGTTTCATAGACAGCTGATAAGCTGGCAATTACCTGCTTAACCCTGCTATCCACTTGCCGCGCATGTGCCTCAACTTGATGTAATAAATCAATCTTTTGCTCTTGGGTTAAACTGCCAAGTGGCTCAACTGATTGATAAACCTTGATAGGTGTAGTGCGGTTAAACGCTTTCACGGTTGCCCCTTTGCCACTATCCGCAATACCTTTGGCCGCATCTGCCGCCTGCTGTAATGCTTCGGGGGAGATTTCATCAGAATAAGCAAAGCCTGTTTTCTCGCCTGAAATGGCTCTTACGCCAACACCACGTTCAATGTTATACGAGCCTTCTTTAATAATTCCATCTTCTAACACCCAGGATTCATGCTGACTCGCTTGAAAATATAAATCAGCGTAATCAACTTTTCGTCCCATCATACTTTTCAAGGTTTTGATTAATACTTCATCATCAATATGACTATCACTTAATAAGGATTTTTCAACACTATTCATTAGGTATGGGCTCTTCTGCTATGTTCTTTAATTATAGTCGCTGCAATTAATTATTCAGCGGCGAGTTCAACGGCATATTTTGACGTATGCCTGTTACTGATTTTTTTTGGTATTCAACGGTAATAAAACCTTCACCTGTGGCTAGGCTCTGTTCAATTTCGCCCCACGGGTTAATAATCATTGAATGCCCCCAAGTTTCGCGGCCATTTTCATGAACCCCTTCTTGTCCGGCAGCAATAATATAGACTTGATTTTCTATCGCCCTTGCTTGCAATAATATTTGCCAGTGTGCTTTGCCGGTTACTTTAGTAAAGGCACTGGGTACGGTAATGATCTCGGCACCCGCTTGCGTCAGCCGCTGAAATAAGTTGGGAAAACGTAAATCGAAACACACTGATAGGCCAATGTTAGCAAATACTGTGTTTACTACAATTAGCTCTTTGCCCGCTTGGGTATAGTGAGACTCACAATAACTCTTGGTATTATCGCTGACATTGACATCAAATAAATGCATTTTATCGTATTGCCCTAGCAAATCACCACTGGGGCTAAACACACAGCTACTATTAGTAAATTTAGTGGCTGAAGTCGTTAAAATAGGCACAGTACCGGCAACTAAATACACCTTAAACTGCTGGGCCAGTCGGCCTAGGGCTAAACGAAGCTCATTCGCTGCTGCCGATGTTTTTGCCAAAGTTAATTGTTCACTATCTTTACCACCAAAGTATAAACAACATTCAGGTAATACCACTAAATGCTGAATAGGCTCTTTTATAACATCTTCTGGCTTAGCTATGCTACCACTGCCGTTGTAAACCGCTGTCGGGGTTGCCGTAATTTTGGCGAGCAACTCAGCTATTTTAGCAAGGTTGGTGGCAACATTAGCCGTTGAGGATAATTGTATTGCGCTCAGTTTAATCATCAATTACCTCGGACTTTTTTGACGACGTCACAGGGAGAGTCTTATCAACTGCTGACTCTTCTTGTTGTACCTCTTCCGTTGGTACTGTGCCCTCGATATTAATATTCTTACTTTTTCGATCTACTTCCTCAAAAATTGGATTGTCAATGTTGCCGGTTAATTTATAGTTCAACTGATAAACCACCTGTGATTTGATCACTTGATCTATGGCAACACCAGCAAGAAAAGTCACTGGATTCAACGATGTCACTATCCAAGCAAGTACAGGTAAACTTGAGGTTAAATTGGGTTTATATGACATATCATAAGCCAGCTCACCTGTGACTAAATTGGTCTGCCCAGTCATAAACAAATCACCGGCTGTGCCTTTCATTTCGGTATTATCGGTAGTTAACAAGCCCTGTTTTATTTGATAATCACCTTTGATATTACTGTAAAACATACCATCGCTAAATATATCACGAAAATCAAGGGTCAACTTACGTACCAATGACTGTAAACTGAGCACCGACAGAGCGCGCGCCTTATCATCAATATCCGCTAAATAGCCATCATCTAACCTAGCATTAAAATCACCATTTAAGTGACTAACATCAAAATTATGCAAACCGCCAGGCCAGTTCAAGTTTAAAGTAACTTCGGCACCACTGTCTTTAATGATCGAATCATAGCCCATTGCTTGTAATTCGCTTTCTATATCGTCCACCGATAACTGACCCGTTAACGAGGTGGTTGATTGTTGTTCATTATGAAGCCAACTACCGTCAAGGGTTAATTGGGTTTTCCCGCGCTTGGCGGTAAAGTTAGCAAACTCTATGGTTTGATGATCAATACGCTTAATATTTACATCAACTTCCCCTAGTGTCAGTAAACCTATCGTGCAGCTATCACAATGAAATTTTATCGGCGGGATATTAGCAAAAATAATATCGTTTTCAGCTTTATCTAGCGGTTGCCTTGCCGGTGATAACTCTGTCTCTACTGCTGATTTTTCAGCTTGTCTCAGTTTTAAAAATTCGGCATTGATATCTAAACCTTGGCCTAACCAATCAGGATAAATTTTTATCTGGCTACGGATTTCTTCGGCATTCAGTTGTAATAGCCACCATTGCGGTTTATCCAACAAGTTAAAAGACACATTATTAAGTTGCTGACCTAGTATTTGTAACTGAGCAATGGTGCCTCTAATTCTTTTGGGTTTGGCTAAAAACGGCGTTGACTTTGTTGGCGTAGAATTTGAGCTTATGCTGCTACTGGGTTGATTAATACTATCGAGAATATCGCTGATCAGTGGTTGCCATAAGGAAAAATCTGCTTGCTGCAACTGAGTAGTTATATGAAAGCCGTCACTAGCTAATGCCATAGTGCCTTGCCCTAGCATTAAATTAGCACGACTAAAAGCAGTAGTATCGTGATCTAATAAGCCAGAGAAGTGCATTTTATCGCCATAGTTCATCACTATTTTTGATTGTTCCAATTGGCCATTAATTTGTACCGATAAATGGTTTTCTTGTTTATCACTACGTTCATAAGGAGGGGGTAGCAATAACTGAGTATTGTTTAAAGCAGAGTCAAAATTAGCCTGATATGAAAAACCACCTTGATGGTGCTGATGTAGGGATAGTTCGCCTTGCCACGACAGTTCACCTTGGGTATATCGTCGTAATGGTGCTGGTACAAAGGACAACCATTGCTCTTCTCGCCATAAGGCAGAAAGTTTAATATCAGTATGGTAGTAATCCGCTTTATCCATGCCAGTGATATCAAGAGCAATAGGTAAGCCTTGCCAAACCAGCTGTAAATTTTTAGTGCTAATTTTATCATTACTAAAGCTTAATTGCCCTTGAACCTCACTGAAATTCATCTGCGGTGTTTGCAAGCTAGCTTGATTATTATTAAAGTTGATAGTACCACTGGCCAAGGCTTGCTCATTATTATTAAGCGGTAGGTTTAAATGAAATTCACCACTCACCTCACCGGTAATTTGTAGTTGTGCCAAGACACTACCAACGCTATCTTTAAGTGGGCTTTGATTGAGCAAGTCACCGATATAACGCGGCTCTGTTGGTTTAATCTCAGCATCTACCGTCAAAATTTGACCATGGGCTAAATCAGCAATTCCTGCCCGCACCCCAGTAACATCTAAACCTGTTAATTTTCCCCCTCGACCGGTAATTAACATAGCGTTATTAGTGAAGTTTAAATTAGCAACAAAGTCAGTAATGGCTGGCCAACCTTCAACAAACTTAAACTCAGCTTTACTTAACTCAGCATCAACGACAAAAATGCCACTACCATCGGAAAAAGGAAAGCGACTAATAGGACCATTTATCAAAATTTGGGCATTTTCAACACGACCAGAGACAACAGCAGCATTGAGGTAACTCACTAAGTTATCACTCATAATAGCTAAGGGTAAGTAACGACCCACTAAGCCGGCATTAGCATTTGAAATACTCGCCAGTAGCGCTAAATTTACTTCACCATCAAGCGGTACCTCAACTTTAACTTGTGCTGATAAGTTAATTTCTTTAGAAAGAAACTCAAATTTTTCAACGGTCAATGCCCAACCTTCATCATCAAATTTAGCATTGAGCTGCCCTGATAAACGTTGATAGGGAAAAGCTTGCACAAACATCTGGTCGAAGTCTAACCTGCCCTGTTCGGCGTTAAAATTCACCGATAAATAATTGTCTACATAGCTCAGTTGCCCATAAACATTCTCTAACCCTGGAATACCTTGACTATAGTTATTATTAAACTTTGAAAAGTTAGTCACCACCTGCAGTTCGTTGTTATAGTTACGAATATAGAGGTCTTCGATTTTTCCGCTTAAGCTCATCTCAGCAAGTATTTTATGTGTTGCTTGTTTTGCCACAATTAACGGCGTTAATTGCGCTAACATAGCAATATCTATTTCGGAAAGATGTATTGAAAAATCATCGCCTTGCTTAATTAACATAGCGGTAAATTGTTGTGTTGCTTGTTGGTTAAATTGCAGAGATAACGGCGTACTATAAAGCTTAAAGTCTTGCGCTTTTTTACCTTTAACCAGTAATATTTGCCCCTGCTCTAACGTGAGCTTTTGTTCTTGCTGGTCAAACAACCAATTAATGCTGCTATCTGAGATATCTATTTGTAAACGATTAACTTCACTGTTATTGACTTCTAGCCAGGCGGAAAAATTAATATCAGTTTTGGTTTTATCATTTTCAATGACTAAAATGCTATCTAACCAGGGAGTTATATCGAGATGGTTGGCTTGTAAATATACTTGTCCAGATAAAGTACTGCCCGGCTCCCCGTGTAAATCTACTTTCAACTGCAAATTATTAGAACTTAAGCCGTTTAGTACCACACTCCCTTGAGCTTGATGACGCTCACCCGTATTTAACCAATCTAATTGATTTAACCCTATGCTACGGGTGATAGTTTTATTTCGCACTATCAGTTGGCTATCACGAATAGAAAAGCGTTTTATACGATGAAGAAAAATATTACTGATAACGTCGATATCATTCGCGTCATTGTCTATTTCGGTAATTGCAAGGGCATTTTCATCTTCTGGTGATAGCCACAAGCGCTGTGAGATATCAACTTGAGCGCCAAAAATAACCAGATTTTTAGAAATAAGCCTTTGTTCACTTATGCTGCGCCAAAAATCAATTTGTAATTCCAATTGTTTAATAAAGATCGAAGCCCTTTCGGTGTCAAGCACTTGCACATCACTAATGACCAGAATCGGCCCAGAGCGTTGCCAAGTCATGCTTAAGTCACCAATGGAAATATTCGTTTGTGAGATGTCGTTTAAATAATTTTGCAGGGGTAATTTATAATGGTGAACATAGGGTAAAAATAAACGAAAGGCACTGATTAATACCGCCAGCAGCACCAATAAAATGGCAATAGATTTATAAAGGCGGTTTAGCCAACAGTTAGCAGTGCTTGCAATACTCATTAAAACTTAGCGAGTCCTATATTTATTATGCTAAAAATACCCGAATGGCTATTACATCATAACAACGTCAAATTGTTCCTGATTATACATGGGTTCGGCCAGTACTTTAATCGACTTACCAATAAAAACTTCAACTTCAGCTAAATTATGGTATTCATCATTAAGCAGAAACTCACTGACGGCACTAGCAGCATAAACAGTAAACTTATCTGCTTCATGGGCACGATTTACTCGAACTATCTCTCTAAGTATTTCAAAACAAACAGTTTCCACCGTTTTTAAATGCCCACGACCGCTACAAAGTGGGCACTCGCCACACAACACATGCTCTAAACTTTCACGTGTTCGTTGTCGTGTCATTTCTACTAAACCAAGCGCTGAGAAACCATGAAGGCTGTATTTTACCTTATCCTTGCTCATCGCCGTATCTAGGCTGTGCAATACTCGTCGTTTATGATCTTCATTGTGCATATCGATAAAATCGACAATGATAATACCACCAAGGTTTCTGAGTCTCAGCTGTCGAGCAATAACCTGAGTTGCCTCGATATTGGTACTAAAGATGGTATCGGCAAGGTTTCTATGGCCAACAAAGGCGCCGGTATTAATGTCTATAGTAGTCATGGCTTCGGTTTGATCTATGATCAAATAGCCACCAGACTTCAGCTCTATTTTCCGGTGCAGTGCCCGCTGAATTTCTCGCTCGACCGAGAACAAATCAAAAATAGGAAGCTCGCCTGGGTAATATTCTAATAACGGTGTCAATTCAGGGACAAATTCTTGGGTAAAAGCGTCCAGATCTTGATAGGTAAGCTTAGAATCAACCCGGATACGCTCTATATCAATGCCAACAAAGTCTCGCAGTACTCGAAAAGACAATGATAAGTCTTGATATAAGGGTAACTTGGTTTGTTTTCGTTGTTTACGGGTTAATACTTTTTGCCATACTCTACGTAAGAACTCGGCATCATGCTGTAGCTCAAGCTCACCAGCACCTTCACCCGCAGTTCTGACAATAAACCCTTGATGCTCATCACAATAGGGACTGACAATGTCTTTTAAACGCTCGCGCTCATCGGCCCCTTCAATGCGTAGCGATACACCGGCATGTTGAGAGTGAGGCATTAACACTAGATAACGTGAGGCTATGGTGATATCTGTCGTTAAACGTGCGCCTTTAGAGCCAAGGGGATCTTTAACAACTTGCACCATAATTTGTTGCCCTTCATGCACTAAAGAGCGAATGTCTACTGCTTGATCATTTTCTTCTTTTAAAATCAGTTTGCTTTTAATATCAGAAGCGTGCAAAAAAGCCGCTTTCTCTAAGTTAATATCAATAAAAGCGGCTTGCATACCGGGTAAAACACGAATCACCTTGCCTAAATACACATTGCCAACAATGCCTCGCTTGCCTTGTCGCTCAATATGCACTTCTTGCAATGAACCATTTTCCACCAAAGCAACACGTGTTTCACTAGGAGTAACATTAATTAATAACTCGGCACTCATATATAGCCCTTACTTCAATAAATTATTTTGCATTGATGGCACCAATAAAACCGGCCTTAGCCAGTAATTGGGCTGTTTCATATAACGGTAAACCCACCACAGCTGAATAGCTGCCGTTGATAGATTTAACAAATTGTCCCGCAATTCCCTGAATGCCATAACTGCCCGCTTTATCTTGCGGTTCACCTGTTAACCAGTAAGCGTGAATTTCTGCCTTGCTCAGAGCTTTAAAAGTCACTTGTGTACTGATCACTTGCCCCTGGACACTCGTTTGGCTAGCCAAGGTAATTGCCGTTAATACCTGGTGCTGATTATTGGATAATAACGATAAGGTCTTAAGACAATCGGCTTCGTTAACGGGCTTACCTAATATTTGGCCATTTAATACCACACAGGTATCTGAGCCTAAAACATGACTGTTGGCTTGTTCAGCTTTAGGCAATAACCTCAATACATGTTGTGCTTTTAACTTCGCTAAACGTAAAACATAGTCATGAGCGGTTTCAGTGGCCTCTACTGTCTCATCAATATCACTTACCCGTACAGTAAATTGATAGCCTAATTGTGTTAACAACTCTCTGCGCCGTGGAGATTGCGAGGCTAAAATAAGCTGTTGACCGCTAGTTATGGTGTTAATGATACTGTCTGTCATAAAATTATTTACTGCTATAGCAAGACCTTGAGCCATTGTTTAATTATTTAATGCGAAAGTGACGACGAACACGGCGTAACAATAAAAACACCCATGGCCACAAGACAATTGTCGTTATCACTGGATATAAATAATTGGGCAGGAAGACCACATCACTTAAAAAACGTTGTAACCAAAAAACCACCAAATGATATTGTGCAGAAAGTACACCAATTATTAAGGCTTGTTGCCATACTGAAAAATTTCTAATTTTTTGAAAATTAACCACGACAATATAAACTGATAAGGCCATAGCACAGGCATGAACACCCAGCACAGAGCCGAGTAAGACATCAAGAATAAAGCCCATCACCCAAGCAGTAATGATGTTTACTTTATTGGGTAAAGCTAAACACCAGTAGACCAAAACAATTAGTACCCAATCGGGGCGAAACGCATCAACACTAAGCGGCATTGGCGTAATACTGGCCATCAAGGCAATAAGTAAGGTCAACAAAATAATAAAGCCATTATTGCTAAACATTAAGACTTACCTGCGCTTGCTTGCTTACTTTTTGGCAAGTTAGCACCCTTAACTGACTGCTCTTTAGACGGCTCTTTTGAAAGTAATAACATATAGCGTAACCTATCAATTTGCGCGACCGGTTTACTATAAATAGTGGCAAATTCTCGTGACTCATCGGCGCGTACAAGAACTACTCGGGCAACCGGATACCCTTCTGGGTACTTGCCACCTAAACCTGAGGTAACTAATAAATCACCTACTTTGACATCGGCACTGTGCGGCACAAAATTATGGATAAGGCGATCAATTTGGCCACTACCTGAAGCAATAAGCCTTAAGCCATTTCGTTGAATACGCACAGGAATAGCATGAGATATATCAGTGATCAAAATCACTCTTGAGCTACTGGCACCCACATGCAATATTTGCCCAACAATACCCTTTTCATCAAGTACCGCCTGACCTTCGTAAACACCATCATTGGTGCCACGGTTAATAACCACCTGATGAGAATAGGGATCACTATATACCGAGATAATTTCGGCAAACATTTTATTTATTTCACCGCGAACAGGAGAGGAAAGTAATGAGCGTAATCTTTCATTTTCTTGTCGAACCATACTAAGCTGCATCGCTTGTTCGTGATAAAATAGCTCATTTTCACGAAAAATTTGATTTTCTTTCATCAATTGTTGGCGAATGACGATATTCTCTGCCGCCCAATTCATCATTTGTTTCGGCGCATTAGCCATATATTGCAAGGGACTCACTAACGACTGCAAATAACCACGTGCGGTTTCAAAACTTGCCATTTTATGGTCGAAAAAAATCAAGGCCGCCGAGCAACACAGTACCAAAATAAGTCGGTGTGCTGGTGATGTGCCTTGATTAAAGATTGGGTTCATAAAAAGTTACAGGCTAGAAGTGTAGGGCTTAAACGCTATACAGAGATTATCATTCAACAATAGAGCACCATAACTATCAAAAGAATTATATGTATTTTCTATCAATAGTTTATTCACAGGCATTTAGCTTAAGTACAAGGCAATAGCACGGAGTTGACGCTAGTCAATGAGTACTATTAACGCTGTAATTACGCTAAATGACACAGAAGAAAAATTGATTTTATTCGTATGAGAAAAGGTCGCCACCATGCATATCAATCATCTCAAGGGCTTTACCACCACCTCTGGCAACACAGGTTAATGGGTCATCCGCCACAACGACCGGAATGCCGGTTTCTTCCATTAATAAACGGTCCATGCCTTTTAATAAAGCACCGCCACCAGTTAAGACCATACCACGCTCGGCAATATCCGAAGCTAACTCTGGCGGAGCTTGCTCTAATGCCACCATAATAGCACTAACAATACCACTTAAGGGCTCTTGTACTGCCTCTAAAATTTCATTGCTATTTAAGGTAAAGCTACGTGGTACACCTTCAGCAAGGTTACGGCCACGTACTTCTATTTCAGTAAGTTCTTCACTTGGGTAAGCAGAACCAATTTCATGCTTGATGCGCTCAGCCGTTGCTTCACCAATTAGGCTACCAAAGTTACGGCGAACATAGTTAATAATGGCTTCATCAAATTTATCACCACCAATACGGACAGATGATGAATAAACCACGCCATTAAGGGATATAATACCCACTTCGGTAGTACCACCACCGATATCGACCACCATAGAGCCCGTTGCTTCTGAAACAGGCAGGCCCGCACCAATAGCTGCGGCCATTGCCTCATCAATTAAGTAAACCTCACGAGCACCAGCGCCCATGGCTGATTCTCGAATGGCACGGCGTTCAACTTGGGTAGAGCCACAAGGAACACAAATTAATACTCTAGGGCTAGGGCGTAAAAAATTATTGCTATGCACTTGTTTAATAAAGTGTTGTAACATTTTTTCGGTAACGAAGAAGTTAGCAATTACACCATCTTTCATCGGGCGAATCGCTTCAATATTCCCGGGGGTTCTACCTAACATAGCTTTAGCGGCCGCACCTACGGCAGCAACACTTTTAGTGCCACCGGCACGGTCTTGACGAATAGCAACTACAGAAGGCTCATTTAACACTATACCTTGGTCTTTTACATAAATAAGTGTATTTGCGGTACCTAAATCGATGGAAAGATCGTTAGAAAACATGCCGCGTATTTTTTTAAACATAAGCTCAAAATGTCCTGTAAAGTGCGAATTAAGTAGACGCTGTTAATAGACGAATAACAGATCAGATAATCATACCTTAGTATTAAGCTAATGTGTTGCTTTTTTGAAATAAAGCACTAAAGAAGTATAAAAAAATGAGACCTTAGTCTCATTTTTAATACCACAGATAAAACTAGTTTATTTTGTCTATCTCACGCTGATAAATAATACGGTCATTACCGCGGAAAATACCAAAGGTAAGAGTCGTGGTTGGGTTATTGGTAAAGTTATCATCATTATTCCAATCATATTGCAGCCAAGTTGGCACTTGATACTCAAATGATAAACTTCCTTGACGACCATCGCCTGGCGCTGAAAACAATAACGACTGATATAAACCACTGACAAAACTTCTAGCTTCTACACTCGGAGTGGTGTGACTTGGCAATAAATTATCAGGACCGCCAATATCGGCTAAGCGATAATGCCAAAGTTCCATGCCTCCATCACCAATATTACCAGTATTCTCTATGTCGCCGATTTCAGGAACAAGACAGTTTTCTTGCTCATTATCGATAAAAGTTGTGCCATTAAAGTGTTGAGTGCGCATAGTTACCGGTAAAATTGAGGTTTCAGGGCCATAACTGTTTGCAAGTAACCAACGGCCAAAACGTATTTCAACTCCGGAAGTAATGACTTTCTCTGTAGCAATAATATTTGTATCACTGCCACTATAGAGTCTTACCTCGTCTGTATCTTCCACCCCTGTAACAAGGAAGGGGATATTGGCCGGGAAAGCTTGCAGCTTTGAATGCTTATTATGTTCATAAATAAAATGATCTTGCTCATTAAATGTGTATGAGACAACGCCATTAGTACCACTTGCCATTGGCGCATCACCAGCACTCATATTTGCACTCAAGTGTACTTTTTCATCGTTTCCATCTGGATAAAGACGAGACATGGCATCATCTGCTATTGGCGCAGGAATTGTGATCCCTGACGCTGTTAGCTTCATAAAGCCCGGTTTTGTATAATTCTGGGTGATATCACCATCAAGATTAAATGCAGTTATATTTATGATTGGAGATGAAAAATCATCATATGAAATTGCACCAACAGTACTGCCACTTCTATCCCGAGTTTGTCCTGCATAGACCCAACTATTCATCTGACAAGTATCATAATGATTGGCATTTAAAGTACCGTGATCATTAACATTTTGAGTAAAATAAGCTGGGGTAAAGCGGCCAACATAAGGAACAAAACCGTCAATATTAATATCTGCGGCTAAATAATTTTCTTTTAAAGCCGCTAAAGAAATAATACCTACTTCATCATAAGTACCAGTATCAACGTTAATCCCCAAGCTAAAGTCTGCTCCAGTTACAGTTAATTCTCCCAATACACCTGTTGAGGGCGCTACCAATCCATGAGTCAAACTAGTTAAGGTCACATCAGTAAAGTTTGCCGTAGTGGGGTTTGTGGTTAAATCCTCACCTTGATCGGCTAAACCGTTATTATTGGCATCATCACCTGCTTGCCAAGCAATTGCTCGAGTACTAATTCTTATCTCACCGCCTGCGACGGTAAAAACATCTGCAGAGCTTCCGTTACCATCAGTTGCTGCAGGATTAATTTTATAATCGATATCATTTGTGGGTAAGTTTTTATCAACAAAAATATCAAAGGCAAATGGCCGCACGTATATTGAGTTAGAGCTACCCGTAATGAATTCACCTGATGGATTACCATCATCATCAGGTAATTCGAAACGGGCATGTAATTGCATTGCGCCGGCATCAGCATAAGTAAAAACAAATTCGGCACTATGTTGGCTAACACCGCCAAAGTCTAAAGCCACGTCCGTAAAAGGTAAGCTATTAAAAGCTGTACTCGCTGGGGCAGTGCCAATATCAGTTCCTGATATGTTTACTACTTTGGTGCCCGTATTAGGGGTTTGATAACTGGCTGCCATATCTATAACCGAGCCTGTTATCAATAAAGGAGCACAAGCGCCAGAGTTATCCGTTTTCACCGCTTCAACTTTTAAAACATCGGCATTGTAGCCAATAGTTGATGGTTTACCTGAAAGCTGTAGCGGTAGTAGGGTACTACCTGAGGCAACAGAGACAAACCTAAAGCCTGCATCAGTAAAAACCACTTCACAAGTTGCCGGGGCACCATAGGTGCATTCATACGCTTGATCTAGACTTAAAGTTACATCTTCTTGTTTGGTATGAATATAACTAACATCAATTTCGCCCCCAACAAATGTAACGTTTTTATTTAACACCACGTTATTACTGCTATCGGTCACTGATAGCACTACATTTGCTTCATCAAGGTAAGGACTACAAGCAGCATCCGCACAGGCTTTAATGGTAATGATATCTTGCTCACAAGTCAGACCTTGCCCGTTTTGGGTGCTAACTTCGAAGTGATCTATATAACTATCACACAGGTGAACTTCTTGATAGATAGCATCAATTTCGGTAGCAGATAATGCACCACTATATAATTTAACTTCATCAATTCTGCCTTGGAAATATCGACCTGAAAAGTACTGATCTTGCCCTATTTGCAGTGGATCAGTATTCGAGAACAAATTAGTCGCTTGATTATCCTGCCCTTTATTAACACCATTAACATAGATAACTTGCTCGCCATCTTTATAAGTAATAGCTATGTGGTACCAGTTATTAGCAGTAATATTTGCGCCTGAGCTGTTAAAAGAACGTGCGGCGCCAGTCGCATCATTCCACCACCAGTAAATTTCACCATCCGGCGTAACATGAAATTCATAGTTTGTATCTTTTGATAGAATAGTCATCAAGCCTGATGACGGTAACTTAGTAGGATATATCCAAGTTGAAATGGTGAATTCGTTAGTGAAACTTAAGCTATCATCGTGTGCTATTTGTACAAAATCATTAACGCCATCAAAGTATCCATAGCCACAAGTACCTGGGTTGCCGACCCTTGCAGGGTTAACCCTATCGGTACTCAAGCCACCAACCGCCGTGCCGTGCAATGTGCCAAGTTCACTTACAACTTCATCAGTACCGTTCCAAGCGAGTTCATCCATCTGATAGTAAGCAACAAGTTCAGCCGCACAGCCATTATCATCATTCATATCCGTTTGAATTTCGCTCAACGTAAGCACTTTATTATAAATTCTTACTTCATCATAATTACCACGTGAAGAATACGGTGAAGCTATATTTGAATTTCCTGTTTGGGTATAATTAGAAGCATTATCACCAAAGACTATTTGCTTGAGTTCCCCCATAGCACCATTGGTATTTCTACTTTGCTGAATTTGTAGTGTTCCATCAACATAAATGGCAAAATCATTGGCAAGATAATCCCAGGTTACCGTCAAATAATACCAAGTATCAGCGGCTCTGTTAGTTATTGATGGCTCAACTAAACTAAAGTCACTATCAGCCGAGTCTTCAAAGGCAAACTTTAATCGGCCATCTTGCTGAATTTCAAAGACAAAGTATTTATCAGTTACATTACTTCCTGAGCTAGCATCAAACAATACCCGCTCTTGCCCTTGGTCCCAATCAATTCTACTGTTAAACCAAAAGCTTATTGTGCCTTTTAGCCCTATATGGTCATTAACATCTAAACTAGAACGAAAAGAATCCGTTATGCCGTTATAATCGTTCCAGCTTTCACTTTCAAAACCACGACAATACTTACCGTTTACAGTCGATAAACCACCAAAAATATTCTCAGCATGATTATCTAAGCCGCTGGTATCATCTATTTGGGTGGAAATATTAGTTTGTTCAAATCTATGTAATGCCAGCAGAGTTCCTGTGGGTACAACAGGCTCACAAAAACCATGAGGGTCAAAGTCATCTAACATTGATGAATCAAAGGTATAACGGCCACCTTCTTTTACATCAAAGCTACCTGATGCTGAAACCGCACCGTTAAAGGTAATACCTTTTTCTAGGACCACATCACCATTAACGTAAATAAAGCCATTAACTACTGCATTTTCTTCTATCTTTAAATTGCCATCAACTACTATCAATAATTCTGACGGATTGCCTGTACCTAAGAAAGGCACATTTAAACCTACGCCTTTTTTGAAAACAGCATTACCAGATATGTAAATAGCGCTAGTGCCGCCTGAGGTTATTAAACGATAGTTTTCGTTATCAGGAGCCGCGTTATAAAAGTTATATTCGGCATCAGTAAATGTCCAGCTATCAGATAAATCAGGAAAACTACCAAGGTTTGAGTCAAGGTTTATCGAGCCAACCGAGGTAAAGTCTTCAAAAGCACAGTTTACCCAATTACCATTAACATAACATAAAGGCCTATTTGAGCCAGTGACAATAGAGCCACTGCCCGAGAATGGTTGGCCTCCTGGAAATACAACATCACAACTTAGTGGTGTATCTTCATTTGGAGCTCCGCCAGTATTTCCTCCTGAGTTGCCATTACCCGAATTACCCCAATATCCAGTGCCATCAGGCATACGACGGTAATCGTGAGAGTTTGACTCTGTTGCATCCCAATCATATGTAAGGCATATAGTATCATTCAAACTTTGCTGTGCCATATAGCCAACACTTAAATAATCGATTGTTTCGCCAAGAGCATCTGTTAGAAGAACATCAAAACCTTTATTCGTTGGAATAAAGCTTGTTGCTACAACAATATACGGGAGGGTTGTTGATACACTTAAAGGTAGTTCACTAGTACATTCGTTTTTATTTCCCTTTTCCTTACATATTTTCACTTTCCAAGTAGTGTAGGTACCTTCAGAAATAGAACTATCTAGCAACTTTATTTCAATAAACCCTACACTGCCCGCTTCATTTAAGGTTGCTAGCCCCATATATTGAGAACAAATAGCAAAAACTTGTGTGCTTAATAACAGTAAAGAAAAGCAGAGTATTTTAATGTAATTATCCATCTACAAACTCCTCGCTTCAACTTGAATGGTGCGACTGCTTTTAACGATAACCTTGCTATTAGCATCCATAACACCACTGCCACATTCGCCGGTGCTGGTTAAGCGGTAATATTTTGTGCCATCGAGTCCTGTGTGGTAATTTTCACAACTTGTTGTGGCTTCACAGTCATAAAGACCCGGGATATCTTCACCGAAAGCAGTTTGTAAATCATATGGTTTATCGGTAAATGCTGTATCACAAGTGTCAGATGAAGTTACACTGAAAGGGAATAATAACTGTAACTCAGCTTGCATAGCCGAATTAGCCGCCATATAAGCGCGAGTTCCTAATATCTCTTGAGAAACTGTTTCACTACTGGTGGAGATCATGCGCATTAAAACACTGCCCAATAAGGTCAATATAATGATGACAAACAAGGCTAGTATTAGCGAGCTACCTTGCTGTTTAGAACTATAAGCTAAGTAAGTGCACGCTTTTATTTCAGGCAAATGCTGATAGCGAATAGACATATTGGCGTTAGGGTTACAATTCATATGAAAAAGTTACTACAAAGATAACGTTAAGCACTTATTTTTGCAATATAAAGCATAAAAAAAGCCCCGTAAAACGGGGCTTTGATTAAAGCTATAGCATTTATAAAAATAGAGAAAAAGATTAAGCTGATTTTTTGCTCATCTTGATTTGTAAAGCAATGAGAGCAATTGCAAAAAGGGTAATAGTTAACGGCTCAGGAATGGGTTTTGGTGCCGGAATAAAAGTTAAGGTTTTTCTTACATAGAATGTATCATACGTGGCACCCGAAGTTGACATGATATTCTTATGTTGTAGCTTTTTTTCAGATATATCTGTTAAATCTGAATCGGGGGCAAACCAGCTCCAAGTGCTTCTGATATCTTTATTTAATATATCATTATTATTGATGACTTCATCGAAAACACTATTCCAATGAGAAAAAGCATGAACATAACTGTTATTAAGTAGAAATAGTGACTCTACTTCTGATCCCAATAAACCTGAAAAAATAGTTAATAAATCAGGTATTCCATCTTCTCCAGCATAACCCCACCCACTATTTTCATAAAACGATGGTGCGAATAAAGTATTAAAGTTGTAAGTTTTATCTGTATACCATATTTCAGAGTTTACCTTTGAAGCCCAAACAATATCGTAATCAACGCCACCATAATTATAAACTATATAATCATCGGCAGTTAAATCATTAACATTTAGAGGGAGTATCGTTGCTTGAGAAATATTAGAAAAAACTAAGGTAATTATAGAAATAACCATTACTGCAAATTTATGCATTTAACACTCCGATAAAATTGGGCACAATAAAATCACTTATTATCTCTATTAGCACAAATCAAGCCAAGTAAGAATTACGATTAAATATCAATATCTTATGGTAAATGCAATTAAAATGGTAAATTATAATGTAAAAAAAACCGACACTGGATTACCAAGTAAGGAATTGTTATAAACTTCTAGCTTTAATTTCAATTGTTCTTGAGGTAAAGACATCTGCTACAGTACATTGACCCGTACTCGTAATAGTATAATAGGTGACACCATCAACAACAGGGCCTGCTATGCAGTCCACATCTGAAGCTTGACAGTTTTCTAATCCTGCAATAGTAGAAAAATCATATACGCTGTTTGCTGAACATACTTTACTATCGGGTAAAAGAGGAAACACTTCACTGAGTTTCCTTTGTGCTCCGGCTTGAGCCGCTTGATAAGCTCTAGTTCCGAGTACTTCATAAACAATAGTTTCTGCATTTGAGCTAATCATTCTAACAAGCGCTGAACCCAACAAAGACATGACAACCATAATAAAAAGAGCCAGCACTAATGCACTGCCCTTTTGCTTATTTGATCTTCTCATTTTCATCGGTACCTTATGGAACATTTAACACCTGTATTTCATTATTAAAGGTGACTGTTTCATTGTTTTTTTCAAATCTAAAATGCATTTGCACCATGGCATTACGTTGTAACGTTGCGGCTAGTATTTCAAATGGGCTAGTGTTATATATATCTTCTGCCATTAAAATCCCATTCCTTAACAAGGAGTTATTTTGCAAACAATACTCAACAGTTTCACTTTCATTGATAAAATAAAGCCTTTGTGTTGGGGAGTCTTCGGAAAATAACACCTCCGCCACTAAAGTAATAACCCATTCATCCCCTGTTTCGTCGATACTAGCAACAGCATGTACTTTATCACTATTACTGGGAGCAACAGGGTAAACATCATTAGGAGTTAGCGGGTAAACAATTACGCTCCAAGTGCTTTTAAAGGTTTTATCAAACCGAATGACGCTAATTTTATTCTTAGCAACTTCAGGTGCTACCGGTATGTCGGTATAAATAGTACTTTCAATAATAGGTGTGAACTCTAAGCATTGCTCTGAATTTGTTAGCCTTAAACTATTAGGTAGCGCGTTTCTAATGTCTCTATTTAAGCGCTCAATAGCAAAGCGTGCTGATGACACCAACTGATCTCTGGCGGTTGTTTCGCTATAAATTTGTGTAGCAAATTTTATAAAGCTACTAATTGCTGTCGCAAGCACTCCAAGAATAACAATAACAACTATCAGCTCAATAAGGCTAAAACCAGGCGATTTTTTACGCATTCGCTGCTTCATCAGAAATTAGCTCGATAGGTTGAAAAACTCATTGAAAAATCTGTCGGCGTAGTAATTATTACGGTAATTAACTTAGCTGTTGATATTGCTGCTGTTGATATATCAGTTGGACAACTTCCATCATAATTAGCATCATTACAGACACTAATACTCATTGAATAGCCGAGATATAAAGCTATTGGCTGCCCTTGTGAGTTCTCAATTTCTCCCTTTCCATACACATCGCCATACTCCAAGCCATTGTAGTCATCAACATCATTAAAAGTCGCTCTAGTCTCTCCTGTCTCCCCTCCCATAACAGTAGAACAACTAGGTGCCGAAGTCTCACCACAGCGAAGTCGGCCACCGGCCATATCTGATTTTTCATCAAAGGCTTTATTTTGAATTTCATTCAGCATAGATTGCGCTAACTCTGCCGCTTTCACCTGGTGTAATTGCTCAGCGCTTTGTTGTGCAACGGGAAAAATCAGTGTGGTTAACACAGAAAAAGATATCGCTAAAACAACCATACCGACGATCGTTTCAATTAAAGTGAAGCCTTTATGATGTAAAAGATTACGAGAATCACTAAATTGCATAAATATAGCCTTCTGAATTAATAAGAATCTTTGGCGAGTTTTCCCCTGTGATGGTTATCGTCATTCCACAGGAATTTACGGGTGTACAACCTATAGGTTTTCCTAAGGAAGAAAATGAGAAGCTAGTTAGACCTTCTGAAAGGGTAAAACTAACACTATGTTTGGCATCAACAGTTACGGTAGTGGTATCACCTGCATAACCTGTTGTACATAGATTTGTATCTGGGTCTGTTGCTTGTAAACCGATAATAGCTGAAGGGGCTATTTCAACTTGAATGTTTTTACAAATGTCGTCAGTAGTTTGCTGCATTGCCCGCAGCTGAATTGCTCTTAGCTTAGTAATTAACTCATCACGATAAGTGAACTCTTCAAAGCCGTTGGAGGTAAAAAATTTTGGCAGCACAGTTACTGCCATTATTGATATCAGAATAATAACAACAATGAGTTCTATTAAAGTGAAACCATTGTCGCTTAAATACTTTATTTTACAAATATTCATTGATAATAATAAGTGCCCATGAAAGTTTAATTAAACACAGGGGTTAACTGTTATTATTGGTTTACTTGTTTGTTTCGCTTGCTTATAAGTTACAATGCAATCCTCTGTTTCATCAAAAGGATCGATACTTGTTGGGTGAATTAGTAATACAGTATCAGGTGTAACCGTAATCAAAAAATCCTCGCTATCTAAATGCAATAACCTCTGCCAATCAGGAATAATAGCACGAGGGTAGCCATAATTAATATCTAATTCAGTTCCATCAGTTAATGTGATAGTTGGCTTAGGGGTATTTGTCGATGACACCTTTTGATTTCCTTTAACAATAGATTTCCCATAAATAAGCGCTGAAACACTTTGCATTGCAGCTTGCACTCCATACAGAGTTGAAGTTTGCGCATCTGCTCTTAAGTTTACGAATTTAGGTACAGCTGTTACAGCTAAAATACCTAAAATAACAATTACCACAACTAACTCAATTAAGGTAAAGCCTTTATTATTCATTCTGTATCTCCATTGAGTTCAAATTTTTTATCAGTAATAAGTATCGAGTTAAATATGAACATTTTACCAACTATATTACCAAGAATATTGCTAACAAAAATATAACTATTATCTTACAACACTTTAGCTATAGATTGTATACTCAGCCATCGCATTTGCCACGCCGAGCTTATTTTGTCGCTATTACCCTACTATAAATTTTTCCTCGTGCTTTATTTCCTTGTCGGCATGCATGTTATTTTAGATACCCCAGGCGGTGTTGGTTTATATTATTCCTATAATGTAATTGCTTGGCTAATTACCGTAATCCTTATCTCACTAGGCCTGTGGCAAATCACCCTAAATAGAAAAATATACTATAGCAAGATGCTATTATGGCTTAGCTTAGGCGTGGCTTGTTTGATCGTTCCGGTATTTTACCAATTCGAATTTACCGATCTTGCCATCCCACGCATTCTCGCTTTAGTTGGCGGATTACTTTTTTTGTTTTCACTTTATCAATTTCAGCTGTCAAAGCTCGCAGCCCTGCAATTACTTGCACTAATTCTACTGGCAGTAATTATTGAAGCTTGTTTTGGCCTTGTGCAGTTTTTTCTGTTCGAACAAGGATTCTGGGCTGGCTATATTGTCGGTAGTAGCCGACCACACGGGGTTTTTATTCAACCCAACATTATGGCAAGTTTTATGGCAACCGGTTTAGCCATTGCCCTGTTCCTTTCGGTGAAGAGCAAGATTTTTCAAAGTGTATGGGCTTTTAAAGGTCTGATTATATTTAGCTTATTCATCACCAGTTTTCTGCTGATATTACTGCAATCTCGTACCGGTTTTGTCGCGGCAATCGCGGTGCTTGCACTCACTGCGCCTTATATATATCAAAAGAACAAAAAGCAGTTAGTCACTAACTTTGCTGTTATCGCTATTGCCGCACTAAGCGCAACAATATGTCTTGAAAATTCTGCTACGCCAATTCGTGACCAACAAGTATATGAAAATGTTGGTTCTCGAGATAAAATATTTATTATCAGTGTAGATATGATTAAAGCAAAGCCGCTACTAGGGTACGGTTATGGTGGTTTTGAACGTAGCTTTATTGATCACTTCAATAAATATGCAATAGAGAATCCTGAGATAGGCAATACTATTACTAATTTATCTCACCCACACAATGAAGTGCTTTTTTGGGTAGTTGAAGGCGGCTTAATTGCCTTAATGGCCTTTGTATTTTTCACCATTGGTTATATTTTTACATGGCGAAAAATTCAACTACATAGAAGCTTAGCTGTATTAGCTTTAATATTTCCTTTACTGTTACATATACAGTTAGAATTTCCTTTTTATAGCAGTATTAGTCATTGGTTGGTGTTTTTAATTATGTTGTGGCTGGTAGATCGCTTTGCGCTTGCTGACGATGAAAGCTATCGAAGTATATCTTGCCCTAAAACGTTCCTAATACGTTTTTTTGCACTTTTGATTCCCAGTATTTTTATCCCGTTTTTACTAACCACATTACATACCGCTCACATATTGGTAGAACATAAAAAGAACCCTCACAGCACACAAGCATTCGAAAGGCTAAAAGATATTATTAACCCTATTGCTTGGCAAAGTCACTTAGGTGCTATTGTATTTGAGCATATTTTAATTGAGGGCTTACATGAAAAGAATGCTAACAAACTTAAACGCTACTTGTATTGGGCACTAAAACGTATCAAGCACACCCCTAGAGAAGGCCTATATTTAAATAGCTTATTAGTATTAAAAATATTAGACCAAACTGAAGCCTATCAATTATTACTCACTGAGGCTAAGCGTACCTACCCACAAAAAACAAATTGGCACACGAGTATAATACCAAGAGATAAAATCGATAAGTGATTTACTTTTCAGAATAAGGCTAGCAAGCAATTATTGCCTGGTAAACTTTGGTGTATATTATTTTTCAAAGATTCGTGATGTGATGGCAAAACAATATAATCATCAATAAGCGGCTATATAAATTTTCAATCCACATGCCACGCCCCCATTGCTCAAGTTGATATCAGCTCATTGCTGCAATATAAAATCAAGCAAATAACAAATACAAAAAAGCCGAGGCTAGCTCGGCTTTGGTTTTATAAATACTACTTAATAGCTCACAGAGATATTAACAACCAGAAGTAATGCTCGCAATAACAGGCTTAGAAAATTCATCCGCCGCATCTGTATATTTCACTACACAACCGGCCCCTGATGTTGCCTTAGCATGCGTATAAGTTGCGCTGCCAGCTACTGATACAAAATCAAAAACAGTAGTAGTATCAATCTCCATCAATACGTCAATAGTTGCACCTGTAGGGTAAAAATGCTCAAAAGTAACAGTTCCACCAGCAATACTTAAAGAGCCATTGTGAGCAATACCTTTAACTAAGGCTTTAGCATGGGCCATATCTGCTGCTGAGTTAAGTGAACCTTTTACCGCTTCTATGGTAGAGGCTTTAGCATCGCCAGTTAAATCAATAAATTTAGGTGCTGCTGTTACCGCTAAAATACCCAAAATAACAATGACTACCACTAATTCAATTAAGGTAAAACCCTGTTGATGTGCTTTTACATTCATATTACTTTTCATGCTTTTTCCTCAATTTACGAACAAAATTAATTTAATTTAATTTAAAAAAGGTTTATCAAATCTATACCGCAGTGGATGCCTGCGGCAATAATTTTTCTTAGCCTTTACGGTTTATTATTAATATATATGATTACCGAGCTATTGGCTGGTTGATAACTAAAGCTATTGCCAACACCGGTTAACGGTGATGGTGCAAGGTAAGCGCCATTACTATCGCGTGTTAACGTCTCTTTCAAATGGTAATGACATAGAGTCGAAGCGCCACTCCCAGAGACATTGGCTAAATACCTAAAACCACCGTCATCATTTATCTCGGTAACACTACTGGCCAATAAAGGTGGCTGTTGTAATAAGCTATTCCATACTGCAATACAGTCAACTACTGCCATGGTTTTACCGTTTATACCATTACCACTATCAGTACCAACAATATAACCTGGGCTAATCGTTGGTGATGTGCTGTTGTCTTCACTGGTTAAGTAAACTATGGTGCCATCATAATTAACCAAATTGACACCGTCAGTATCTTTTGGACGAGCCTCAGCTTCCCATTGCGAACGGGCTAATGACACGCCTGTAGCAAAACCACCGGCCATAGCTTCAATATTGGCCTGCTTAGCTTGTTCAGTTAAGTCGATAAATTTAGGGATAGCGGTTGCTGCCAAAAAACCTAAAATTACGACAACAATAACTAATTCAATTAAGGTAAAGCCCGCCTGCTTAGATTTGCGAACGCCAATCTGATCATGACTATTTTGGACAATGCCTTGGTGGGAAATGCTTTTTATCATTGAGATAACCTTTTATATCAACTAATGCTTTGAGTTTTACTCGATAAGCTTTAGCTGCAAATTTATATCTTCAGCTGCCTATAAACATAATATTAACATTATGATCAGCGGCAAACCACTTTTCAATGTCGAATATAAGTAATTAGTTGGAGTACTCAATAAATTACTCTATAAACATTTTAATGCGCATTAATTATTCAGTAGAATAATTAATGTACCTGCTTAACTTTCCCTGTATCACTACGATAATCAAAAGATTGCCCATTAGCAATACTATATCGACATAAGCGACCGTTTTTAATCGTTTTATTATGAATTTCAATCGCTACCACTGGTGATTTAACCACTTGTAGTGGCATGGCTAATGTTTGCTGCCAAATTTTATGGCAAGCCAAGCTGGTATGGTCACTATCAACCCAACCCGATTTATTCACCTGAACATATTGTTTTTCTGTACTGTTTAAACGATTTAACACCACAATATCAGGCTGTTTATCCATTAACCATTGCCCATGGATAACATTGATTTTACTGGTGAAATTTTGCGCTAAGCCAACAAAAGCAATATTAGTTATTTTCTCTTGCTGGCTAAAAAAAAGATCTAATAATAACTTCATCAATACAGCAATAATGACAATAACAATCACAAACTCAATGGTTGAGCCTTGCTTTTTTTCAGCATGGTTAGGTGTTTTTTCCATAAGCTTACTGCTAACCTTGCATAGCCGAAGCCATATCCCACATTGGCGTAAAAATACCCAGCGCTAACACTAAGACCATTGCCGCAACTACCACTAATAATAACGGCTCAATTCGTGCGGTTAAGGTGGCTAAATCATAGTCAACTTCTCGCTCGTAATAATCGCCGACTTCGGCCAATAATTCGTCAACCCGACCCGTTTCTTCACCAACTGCCAACATTTGTAATACTAGGGGGGTAAATAAATTACTGGCCACAGCCGAGCGTAATAAGCTTTCACCACTTTCAATGCTCTGACGCATGGAGGCGATTTTATCCTGCATATAGCTATTATCTACCGCGTCAGCAACCAAGGTTAAGGCTGTGGTCATGGGTACGCCCGCTTTTAGCACAATGGCAAAACTATGAGAAAAACGCGCTAATATCGAGCGTTCTATAATACTGCCAATAATTGGAATTTTGATCTTACGCCTATCCCACTGATAGCGTCCTTGCTTAGTTTTTAGTGACTGCTTGATCATCCCAATAGTCAAAATGGCGGCAAGGAACATATAAAACCAATAGTTTATAAATAAGTTAGAGCTAGCAATAATGAATTGTGTCGCCAGTGGCAAGTCGGCTCCTAATCGAGAAAACATATTGGCAAAAGTTGGAATAACAAAAATATTTAAAATTACCACAGCTGCCGCTAGCGCCATAAGCACCATACTCGGATAACGTAAAGCAGCTTTAATGCGTTTACGCGTATCTAACTCTCGTTCAAGGTAGGTGGTTAACTTTAAGAAAGAGCCATCTAATTGACCGGTATTTTCACCAACATGCACCAAAGAAACAAAGAGGTGGTCAAAAATTTTTGGATGATGATTAAGTGCTGAAGAAAAGCTATAACCACCTTCAAGCTGTTTACCTATATCGGTGAGTGCTTTTTTAAGCGTTATTGAATTTGCCGATTCAACCATGCCATTAATTGCCCGTAAAATAGGCACACCAGAGCGCATTAAGGCATACATTTGCCGACAAAACACAATCAATTCTTCTAAGGAAACCCGACCATTATTGAGTAATTCAAATATATCGGTACTACCAGCACTCTTACTACCTTGCACAGAAGCAACAATAGAGATAGGCGTTATACCTTTTTTGAATAATTTATCAGCCGCCGCCGCTAAATTGACAGCATCAATACTGTCTTTTACTTGGCTACCGTTGGCATTTCGCCCTGTATAATTAAATGACGCCATTAATATCTCTATGTTCTAATATAGGTTATTGCCTAATTAATCATTGTAGTGATTAATTAATATCAATTGTTTCTACCAAACGTAACACTTCTTCTACGGTAGTGATGCCATCCACAGCATAGGCAAAAGCTGCTTGCGCTAGCGGAGTAAAACCGGGACTTTCTTTGGCTAACTTACCAAAAGCTTCACTATCATTGCGTTTTAACGCCGCCATCATGCCTTCATTCATTTCAAGTAATTCAAAAACACCGATTCGACCTTTATAACCGGTATAGTGACATGACTGACAACCTTTACCGTGCATAAACTGGCTAGTTTTAGCCTGTTCACCGGCTAAATTTGTTAGCCATAATATTTCTTGTGCATCTGCTTGGTATTCAGTTGCACAAGAGTCACATACTCTGCGAACCAAACGTTGCGCGACAACCGCCCTTAAGGCACTACCGACTAAAAATCCTGCCGCGCCCATATCGATTAAACGCAGCGCACTGGTTATGGCATCATTGGTATGCAAGGTTGATAAAACTAAATGACCCGTTATCGCGCCACGCAAGCCTATTTCAACGGTTTCCTGATCACGCATTTCGCCCACCATCATAATATCGGGATCTTGGCGTAGGGCTGATCGTAAGATTCTTGAAAAGGTTAAATCAATTTTAGTATTCACTTGTACTTGATTTATTCTCGGTAAACGGTACTCAACCGGGTCTTCAACCGTGATAATTTTTTTGCTCGCATCATTGAGCTCACTTAACGCCGCATATAAGGTCGTTGTTTTACCACTACCCGTTGGCCCAGTCACTAGCACCATACCGTGTGGTCTATGGATTTGTTGGCGGACACGTTTGACCATCTCTGCTGGCATACCCGTTTGATCCAGTGATAATAAACCGGCAGATTGATCTAATAAGCGCATGACCACCGACTCGCCGTACTGCACCGGCATGGTAGACATACGTACATCAATGTTATGGCCACTAATCTCTAAATTAAAACGACCATCTTGGGGTAAGCGCTTTTCTGAGATATCAAGGCCGGCCATCAACTTAAGTCGTAATACCATAGCCGAAGCAATTTTATTTTCTTTTAGTATTTTTTCTTGTAAGACACCATCAATTCGCTGACGAATGCGCAATTGATGCTCTTCTGGCTCAATATGAATATCGGATGCACGCATTTGTACGGCATCTTCAAACACTGATTGCAGTAATTTTCCTACCGTAGCATCACCGCCTTCATCAAGGAAAGTAGTAGCGAGATCAAAGCTGGAAGATTCTTCATATTCTTCTTCTAGCTGGCTGGCAAAAGATTCAATTTCAGCGGTACGACGATATAAGCTGTCAAAGGCATCAAAAATCTGTGACTCCAACACTACCGCAAGTTCAATCCGTTTGGGGGATAACATGCGCTCTAATTGATCTAAGCCACTTAAATCTGCGGGGTCACTCATACCGAGTAATACTGAAGCGCCTCTATCTTCAATTATCAACGCCCTTAAGCGTCTAGCATGAACTTCAGGCAGTAAGCTGGCAACATTAGCAGATATCTTATGCTGTGATATATCTAAAAATGGCACATCAAGTTGCTGCGCTAAAAATTGTAATAGTTGTCTTTCAGAAAGGTAGCTAAGCTCAATTAAGGTATCACCGAGCTTTCGACCCGTTTGTTTTTGACTCGATAACGCTTGCATTAATTGCTCATTGGATATGATACGTTCATGAACCAATAGATCACCTAAGCGCATCTTTAATTTTGGAGCTGCCATAATTTGTCCTACTGTCCTATTGCCTGTATGCTTTGCTTAACAAATTGTTCTGTTGAAATAGATAGATCACTTTTTATTAACGCGTCTTTAACCACTCGCGTCATTTGGCTATTCTTATCCTACAGTACCGGTGCAGCAAATTACCCGCAGCCTATATAAGCTTGCTTGCTTGCTACTGTGCTATTACCTGAATACGTTGTTTAACAAAATTCTCCGATGATATGGATAAATCATGGTTTTTTAATGCTGCTTTATAAGCTTTACTTGCTAAACTAAATTGACTGTTTTTATCGTACAATACCGCTAGACCCAGTTGCCAACGCCCTTTATTAGGGTACATTGTTATCAGCATTTTATAAGCTGCAATACCCGCTTCATGTTGCTGAGCATGCTGCGCGGTATTGGCCAACATAATTTGATACTGTTCATCTTTTAAGTCCGCTAACGGCTTTAAGGTGTTTAATGCGGCTATTGCCTGGCCCTGCTTTAAATAAATACGTGCTTGTATCTCACGTAAACTGCTGTCTTTACCATTTAGAGCAATACCTTGTGACAGTAAATTAATCGCCTCTTGATAGGCCTGTCGACCAAACCATAACGCCGCTAATTTTTTACGTGCTTGACTATCACTCGGCTTGATAATAAGCACATCTTCAAGCAAGTTCTCCGCTTTCGCTATATGCTTTTCCGCCAGTGCTTTTTCAGCCAAGGCAAATTTTTGTTGCGCCAATTCATCCGCCGACAATTGCCTACGTGACACCGACATGGTATTTGCCTGGGGTTTTGATTTAGCCTGTAAGCTAGATTTCACCTTAGCGGCACTCGCGTGTTCTAGCTCTGCTGGTGTATGTGGATGACTATGTGCATTTTTTTCGACATTAGCGTCGCTACTAACAATAATTTCTGCTCTCTTTGCCGGTGTAACTTGGCTGGCACCATTATCAACAATGGCATTAGTTCTAGCGTGAGTGCCTTGCAAGGTTTGCTGCTTTACCTCCCTAGCGGGTACGGTATTTGCCGTCACTGGTTTAGCTGGGGTTATTTTTTCTGCCAGCACTTTTAACACGTTGTTTTCTATAGCTGCTACTTTTGCAGGAAGTATGTTCGCAGGTGTAGTTGTTGCCGAAGATACGGTCGGCGAAGAGAGCGTTGCCACCGCTATAACTTGCGCCGCGTTTACTTTATTAGACCATTGCTCAGCTTTTAAGGCTTTATTTTCACCGACCAGTTGCCAAATATAAAAACTGGCCCAGCAAATAATTAGCACGCATAACGTGGTTAGCACAACAATTTTTATCGGTGACTGGACCTGTGTATGCTGAGTAGGCGGTGCAGTAAGTGCCCCTGAGTCAGGACTTCGTTGCTGCAAATCGTTTAACATCTGATTAATAACACTCATGATTTAACCACCAAGGTATAATAAGCCATTATCAAGGCTGCAGATAAAGCCAAACAGGAAAAAGCCAACACGTTTTTCTTTGATTTTACGTCGATACTTTCAGTATCTTTTACTGCGGCTTGGAGTAATTTCACCGTCATTTTGTAGTGTCCTTGACCATAAGCAAGCATTAACATTTTATGGCATAACACATTAACCAAGCGTGGTATGCCTTGACTCACGCGGGCAATTTTTTTGCAAATTGCCACGGGAAAGAGTTCTACGCCTTTATAACCCGCAACCACTAATCTGTGTTGAATATATTGCTGTACTTCATTAGCATTCATCGGCCTTAATTTATAAGAAAAGGTAATGCGTTGCCTTAATTGTCTAAATTCGGTTTTGGCTAAACGCTGATCAAGCTCAGGTTGCGCGAATAAAACCACCTGTAATAATTTACGTGTCTCTGTCTCTAAATTGGTAAATAGTCTCAGTGCTTCTAAGCTATCTTCCGGTAGCGCTTGTGCTTCATCGAGTATCAGCACAACCGAATGCCCTTGGCTATGTAACTCTAATAAGCGCGTTTGAATACGCTGAGTCAGTAATTGCAGTGACATACGTTGTGCTTGTTTAACGCCAAGTTCAACGGCAACCGCTCGCCTTAATTCATCCGGATTCAAATAGGGATTAGGAATATACGCCGTGATGAAATGCTCAGGTATTTCATTGAGTAGCTTTCGGCATAACAATGTTTTGCCGGTACCAACTTCGCCCACCACCTTTATAAAGCCTTCTCCGGTCTTCAGCGCGGTAAAAATCACCGCTAGGGCTTCATTATGTGGCGCCAATGGTAAATAAAAATTTGTATTAGGAGTGAGAGTAAAAGGTAACTCTCCTAAGCCAAAATGATATAAATACATAGCAATTCTACTAATTAAGTCAAGTTAAACAAATAAGCACTTAGGCTTAATTATTTAACTTGGTAGCATCTTTTTGTGCTAGTTGGCAAACATCATGGCTTCTGGCATATTCCGCATCGGCACATTGTGTTTGGCATACTGGTGTTAACTCACCTTCAGCCGATAACTCACATGTTTCAAGCTCTTCTGGAAACCATTTTGTTAGCAAGTTCCGAGCAACTTGCAGTTGATTTTTCCAAGTATCTTGGCCCACTACCGTAGCTGTCAACATGATAACTAATTCACGTTTTTGCATTTTTTGCGATTTACTTTTAAATAGCTCACCGAAGAAAGGTATATCACCTAAGAAAGGCGTTTTTGACTCGATATCAACTTTATAGGTTTCAATTAAACCACCAATAATCACCACTTCACCCGATTGAGCGCGAATAATAGTATCTGACTCTCGAACTCTACTTCGCGCCAAGGGCAGGATTAGTACTTCACTACCAATTTGAATGACTTTATTTTGCTCTTCAGTAATAGTTACCGAAGAATGCACATGTAATATAACGCTACCATTTTCACTAATTTGTGGTGTTACATCGAGGGCTATGCCCGAGAAAAAGGGTGTTAACTCAACTTCGGGTGTTGTGGTAGTTGAGGTACCCGTGGTGATAGTGCTGGAAACTTCAGTGACGAAATATTCATCTTCACCCACTTTAATCACTGCTTTTTGGTTGTTGGTCACCGTGATCCGTGGACTTGAAAGTACTTGCACATTACCTTGTGTTTGTAAAAGCTCGATCACACCGGAAAAATCACTGCCATTGGTGTGCTTACTAAAGGCCAGACGACTAACACCACCAATAGTATTAGAGATAACATTACCAATAATATTACCCGTGGTTGAATAGATCAGTTCAGCACTGCCGACTTGATCGAGTATTTTCCCCCACTTGATCCCCTGTTGGTACTCATCATTAAGGGTTACTTCCATTATTTTCGCTTCAATGATCACTTGGCGATGTAAGTGGCTTTCAGTCGCTTTGATAAATTTCTTCACCGCTTTGATTTCTTTTGGAAAAGCACGGACAGTCACTAGGCCTGCTTGTGGAGAAATAATGACTGAGCGACCATTGCCGGTGCCGACAAAAGCAGTGAGGGATTCTTTTATTTCAGCCCAAAAATCAGATTCATTTTCAGTATAGACATTGACACCACTACTTTGATTATTAGAGCTGCTATTGCGGTTATTACTACTACTATTATTGCTGTTATTATTACTGTTATTGCCGCTGTTAGGATCATTTTCAGAAACGCCACCGGAATTGATGGTGGTACTAGAGGAACCAAAACGTTTAAGAAATAAATAATTTAAGGCCATGGTTTCGGTGCGTATTCCTGGCGGAAATACCTTGACTATGTTGCCCGTACGAATGATTTCATAGCCATAGACATCCTCAACTACGGTTAATGCCTCAGTTAAGGTGACATTATTCAAACTGAGTGAAATTTGGCCAACCACATCTGGATGAATAACGATGTTATAGCGCGAGCCTCTCACTATCGCTTGAAAGAAATCTTTGGCATCAACTTCAGTGGCCGTAATCTCCAAACGTTTTTCCGCCAACATCCCTTGCTTAGCTTGGTTTATATCATTAAACATTAGCTCTTGCTGGACAGAATTTGGCACTAGCGTTAATGGCTTAGGAGCATTAAAGGCTTTAGCTTGTTTGATAGCTATATCAAGATCTTCTTTTAACTCGATGGGATCTCTAGGCACGGTTTGACAGCCCACTAGCACAAAGCATAACGCTGACAAGGCAATTTTTATTTTTGTTGTTGTTTTTTTCATAGGGGGGCTTGTAGTTATCATTAGTTAATTACCGTATTTTCTATGACTTTACTTTTAAAACCGGTTTTTTTAAAAATATTAATTTTTAATCGCTTAGTTTTACTGCGCAATATCACACTGTGACTATTAATTGCCGTGATACGATACTCGCCAACATAGTCAAACATGCTATAGATTTTGCCATTGATTACGGCGGTATGAATACCATCACCATGAATAATCGAACTTAATAAAAAGCCACCATCACGTTTTAACTGATGATTAGTACCCGAGCCACTTACGCCAAATGGACGAGTAGGATCAATATCAGCAGCTAGGCTAATCGGAGCAGTCATTACCATGACCATTAAGCCGCTGGTTAATATTAAATGCTTAGACACCAATAAACTCCTTATTTAAGCCCAAACTATAAATGGTTATCTCTACTTCACTGCGTGGGTACTCTTTTACTTCAAATTGAAAGTCTTGCCAAAAAAACTTCCACGATAGTTGTTCTAATTTTCGTAAATAATTGCGCAACTGAAAATATTCACCTGACAACTTAATTTTCATCGCATGTTTATATAAATTTAAACCCAGTTGTTCCGCTGTTGGTGACTGTCTGCCAGCAGTAGCGTTTTGTTGTTGGCTCGATAAATCTAATAAAGGTTGCGCACCAATCAATTCAAAAGACAGCAAGGATACCCCTGGCTCTAACTTAAGCAATTTGAACAGGGCGGCACGCATTTCACTTGGGCTAATTAAATCAGTCGTTAAATGCACTAAGCGGTTATCAATTTTGGCCAGTTTACCTTCAAGTCTGCTGATTTGTTTAGCAATATCTTTATCAGGATCTTGTTTTAGTGCGGTTTGGTATTCTTTGATAGTAAAGTTAAGACTTTGATTACCTGACTTCATCACTCGGCTTTGCTTATCAAAGGTAATAATTCTAGCGTTTTTATCATCAATAAATAAGTATGAGATAATAAAGAATATCGCCACAAGGCCAGTTAACAGTAATAAAAACTGTTCTCGACTGGTTAGCTGCAGAAATTTTTCACTCATATTTTGCCATTGTTGCTGCATTAGCTTTTACCCTTCTTCGCCATTGAGCTGACCACAAACTCGGTAATATTTTGCTCATTCTGTGTCAGTTTAAAATGGACAAACGCCTTGCCAGATAATAAACGCGATTGTTTAAAGCCAGCCAACCAGGCAGGCACAGCTTGAGGGTTTCGGGCTAGACCAGTAAAACTCATATCGGTAGCATTAATGCTAATAGTTTGTAAGCGAATATCTTTATGGTGCATGGCTGACAGATCATTCATTGCCATAACAAAGCCACCGGCAAAAGTCTCATTTGAGTCAGTGAGTTTGGCTAACAGTGCCCCTTTATGCTGCATCACTAATTTTATTGTGCTGAGATTTTGTGTTAAAGCGGCTGAGACTTGCCTATTTTGTACTTCTTTAGCCAAGCTATTGGCAAGCTGCGTTTGTTGTTGCTGCTCTTTTAATAAATCATCATATATTGCCGCCGACTGACTATAGTTTATTTCAGTAACAACGGCCCAAATAACCATCATTAATAATAAGCCTAGCCAAGCACCCGCCATTCTGGATAATGACAACAAGGGTTGCTCTGGAAACAGCTCAGCTTGTAATAAATTAATACTATGTTTAGCTGTCATGACGCACTCCCGCTAAAACGTCGGTTTCGGCTATGGTTTCGCTAGTGTCCGTAATGTTTTCTAGGCTAGCGCCTATTGCCGCGGCAAAAGCTCGATACTGATGATATGGCTGGGGTAATTCAAGTAAACTCACCGGTACAGCAGAATTTTCTGCTAGCTTTTCAACAAAGACAGCCTCCAACTCGATGGGTAATAACACTTTAATTTCCTTGATAGGCGCTTGTTTTAGCTGACGCTCAAAATAATCTGTCGAGCGTTGAATCTCTAAGCTGATATCATCAATAAGTGAAAAAGATAATTCATCCACTGCTTTACTGCCAATTTGAGCAAAGCCCCGTAGACGGCGTTGAAAAAAGATTTGTTTTTGTTTAACTATTAATAAAACAATTTCTTCATTGGGCTGCTGGCACACTAATAACACCGCTTCATTTTGTGACGCTAATAAATTGGCAAAAGCAAATTCTTGGGTAGTAATAGCAGTGACCTTTACCTTACCTTGCTCAGTTGCTGCCAGTAATTTTTTCAGTTCATCTAACGGAGCACAGACAACATTAATTTTTTCTTTGCCACCGGCAAGCAGTGGTGCATCATAATAATCTAACACCATGTTATCCGGTGAAATACTGACTAAATCTTTAATTTGCCATTTTAATGCACTGTGTATTTCGCTAGCAGACAAGCTAGGTTTATCCACTTGTACTACTTGTGATTGTGCTTCGTTAAGCACTAAGGTGGCACTGCCCTCAAGTTCGTAATTTTTATGTAGTGTTTGAATGGCTTGTGAAAAGTTAGCTGAACTGGCCTTTTCATGGTGAAAAAGTACTTTAGCCGTTTTATTATTGTTGTCAGCGTTATCGGAATGTTGTTGAGGAATTGAGCACAAGGAGACACCCTGCTGCTGAAAAGCAATACCCAGACGCTGACTTGAAATTTTCTTTGAAAAAAATTGTTTAATTTTCGTTAAAATTGACATTTATCGGCAATATCGCATATAGCTAAAATTATTTTTAATGTTACCCTTTGTTACACCTTTAGAGCAAGCTTTACTGCTATATTTTAGCTAAGTATATTAGTAATTTAGCTACGAATAGTACCGTGCTTTAGCGCTAATTTTCTATTTAAAACATTTTGTTAGTCACAGAACTAGTCCAAAGAAAAACCTCAGAAAATAACGATATCGTTTATAATAACCGCGAAACCTGTTGTTTATTAATATTTCATTAGATATCCATGCCTAAGCCTTTGTCAATACTACAAAATATACATCATCCACTCTTCGATAAATACAAAGTTACTGTCCAGGTCAAGCGAGATGATTTATTACATCACATCATATCGGGTAATAAATGGCGAAAATTAAAATACAATCTTAGACAAATAAAAGAGGGCGTTTACCAAGGCGCGCTAACGTTCGGCGGTAGTTACTCAAACCATATCCATGCTTTTGCCTATGCCTGTAAGTTACAGAAAATCCCGTGTATTGGTGTTATACGTGGGGAAGCGCGTTATGCAAGTAATTTTACCTTAGCTTGGGCCAGACACTGGGGCATGCAATGTCATTTTGTTGATAGAAAAACTTACCGTCGCCGTTTTGACACAGAGTTCTTAACTGAGTTGAGTGAGCTATACCCAAATTATTTTTTTATCCCTGAAGGTGGTAGTAACACCCTAGCAATACCTGGCGTAGCGGAGATAGTAACTGAATTAAACCAACAAACAAATTTCGATACTTTACTCACTCCCGTTGGCAGTGGCGGCACTTTAGCTGGCCTTATATCAGGGGACACTGTTGCCAATAGTAAACAACATAGAATTTTAGGCATTGCGGTATTAAAACAAGCGGCATACCTAGTGGATGAAATTAAGTGCTTACTTAGCCCACAAGGTAAGCGACATAATAACTGGCAGTTATTAACCAACTTCCACCGTGGCGGTTATGGCAAATTTAGCCCTGATGATGTCAAGCGGATATTAGCATTCAACCAGCAAACCGGCGTGATCTTTGAGCCGATCTATTCCGGCAAGATGGTATTGGCCTTGCTCGATTTATTAGCGCAAGGCTACTTTAGTGTCAATGAGCGCATCGTGTTACTACACACAGGTGGGCTACAAGGTCTTGGCGGCATGATTGAACAAGGCAAACTCAAGGCTGAGGATTGGCCGATTCTTACTAAAGTTGATGAGTAATTAGTTGGTAGTCAGCTTGCTTCATTAGCGCAAGGCTAGCTTAGACTGAAGCGAAATGAGCCCATCGTGTTACTAAACTTTATTAAATACCGGTGGACTACAAGGTCTTGGCGGCATGATGGAACAAGGCAAACTCAAGGCCGAGGATTGGCCGATTCTTACTAAAGTTGATGAGTAATTAGTTGCTAGCTTAGACTGAAGCGAAATGAGCGCATCGTGTTACTAAACTTTATTAAATACCGGTGGACTACAAGGTCTTGGCGGCATGATTGAACAAGGC